>CAZGUH010000023.1:0-28611 GCA_964529005.1 uncultured Ilumatobacteraceae bacterium
TCGTCAGCACCAACCGGTCGACGACCACCATCGTCCCCCGCTCGAGCTGAACGGGAACAGCGCGCCGTCAGGCGCGGCTGAGCGACTTGCGGTTGGCGAACTTGGCCTTGAGGTAGTCCCGGTGCATCAAGGCGATGACGTCGATCGAGATCTCCTTCGGGCACGCCGCCTCGCACTCACCGTGGTTGGTGCACGAACCGAAGTGCTCGTCCATGGTCTCGACCATCGCCTCGACGCGGCTGTAGCGCTCGGCCTGACCCTGCGGGAGCAGGTTGAGGTGCGCCACCTTGGCCCCGGTGAACAGGTTCGCCGCGCCGTTCGGGCACGCCGCCACGCAGGCCCCGCATCCGATGCACTCCGCGGCGTCCATGGCCGCGTCGGCGACGGGCTTGGGGATCGGCGTGAGGTTCGCGTCGGGAGCGCCGCCGGTGGGAGCGGTGATGAAGCCGCCCGCCTCGATGATGCGATCGAACGCCGAGCGATCGACCATCAGATCCTTGATGATCGGGAACGCCGTCGCCCGCCACGGCTCGATGACGATCTCGGCGCCGCTCTGGAACTTCCGCATGTGCAACTGGCACGTCGCCGTGCCGCGCTGCGGGCCGTGCGCCTGGCCGTTGATCATCAGCGAGCACGTGCCGCAGATGCCCTCACGGCAGTCGTGGTCGAACGTGACCGGCTCGCGGCCCTCGGAGATCAGCTTCTCGTTGAGGACGTCGAGCATCTCGAGGAACGACGCCTCGTCGCTGATGCGGTCGACGCGGTACGTCTCGAAGTGGCCCGGATCGGACGGCCCGCTCTGGCGCCAGATCTTGAGGATGATGTTGTGCAGGTCGTGGCTCACTTGTAGCTCCGGGTTGCCAGGTGAACGGTCTCGAACGCGAGCTGCTCTTCGTGGCGCACGGCCGACGTCGGCGTGCCACCCCATTCCCACGCGGCGACGTGGCAGAAGTTCTCGTCGTCGCGCAGCGCCTCACCCTCTTCTGTTTGGTACTCGGCACGGAAGTGGCCACCGCAGCTCTCGCGACGCTCGAGGGCGTCGCGGCACATCAGCGTGGCCAGCTGGAAGAAGTCGTCGACGCGGCCGGCCTTCTCCAGCGTCTGGTTGACGCTCGTGCCGTCGCCGGTGACCCGCAGGTCCTTCTGGAACTCGTCGTAGAGCGGCGGGATCTCCGAGAGCGCCTTGTTGAGGCCCTCTTCCGTGCGCTCCATGCCGCAGTACTCCCACACGATCTTGCCGAGCTCGCGGTGGAACCAGTCGGGCGAGCGCGTGCCGCCGATGGAGAGGAACTGGGCGAAGCGGTCGCGGGCCTCGTCCTCGGCCTTGCGGAACTCGGGGTGGTCGACACCCGGGATCGGCTTGTTGAGCATCGGCGCGAGGTAGTTGCTGATCGTGTACGGCAGCACGAAGTAGCCGTCCGCCAGGCCCTGCATCAGCGCCGAGGCGCCGAGGCGGTTCGCGCCATGGTCGGAGAAGTTCGCCTCGCCGGCGGCGTAGAGCCCCGGCACGGTGGTCATCAGCTCGTAGTCGACCCAGAGCCCGCCCATCGTGTAATGGCTGGCCGGGTAGATGCGCATCGGAACTTCGTACGGGTTCTCGCCGGCGATGCGCTCGTACATCTCGAACAGGTTGCCGTACCGCTCCTCGACGACCGCCTTGCCGAGGCGGTTGATGGCGTCGGAGAAGTCGAGGTAGACGCCGTTGCGCAGCGGTCCGACGCCGCGCCCGCTGTCGACCGCGCGCTTGGCCGCACGCGACGAGATGTCACGCGGGGCGAGGTTGCCGAAGCTCGGGTAGAGCCGCTCGAGGTAGTAGTCGCGCTCGTCCTCGGGGATCTGCGCAGGCGGGCGGTTGTCGCCGACGTTCTTCGGCGCCCACACCCGGCCGTCGTTGCGCAACGACTCCGACATCAGCGTGAGCTTCGACTGGAACTCGTCGCTCTGCGGGATGCACGTGGGATGGATCTGCGTGTAGCACGGGTTGGCGAAGAACGCGCCCTTGCGGTGCGCGCGCCATGCGGCCGTGACGTTGCAGGCCATGGCGTTCGTCGAGAGGAAGAACACGTTGCCGTAGCCACCGGTCGCCAGCACCACGGCGTGGCCGGCGTGCGAGCGCACCTCGCCGGTGAGCAGGTCGCGGGTGACGATGCCGGCCGCGCGGCCGTCGATGACCACGACGTCGACCAGCTCGATCCGGTTCCACAACTTGACGGCGCCGAGACCCACCTGGCGGGCGAGCTGCTGGTACGCGCCGAGGAGCAGCTGCTGGCCGGTCTGGCCGCGGGCGTAGAACGTGCGGCTCACCTGGGCGCCGCCGAAGCTGCGGTTGTCGAGCAGGCCGCCGTACTCGCGAGCGAACGGGACCCCCTGGGCGACCATCTGGTCGATGATGTCGACCGACACCTCCGCGAGGCGGTGGACGTTGCCCTCGCGAGCGCGGAAGTCGCCGCCCTTGACGGTGTCGTAGAACAGCCGGTGGATGCTGTCACCGTCACCGCGGTAGTTCTTCGCCGCGTTGATGCCGCCCTGGGCGGCGATCGAGTGCGCCCGCCGCGGCGAGTCGTGGAACGTGAACGCCTCGACGTCGTACCCCAACTCGGCGAGCGTGGCGGCCGCCGACGCGCCGGCGAGGCCGGTGCCGACCACCAGGATCTTGAACTTGCGCTTGTTGTTGGGGTTGACGAGCTTCGCGTTGTCCTTGTAGGAGGTCCAGGCCTCGGCCACGGGGCCGGCGGGGATCTTGGACACCAGCATGCTGTTGTCGACCGTTGTGGTGCTCATCGCTGAGGTGCTCACTCTCTCGCTCAGTCTCCGACGATGCCGGCGAGGACGGCGATCGGGAACGACACGTTGCCCACGACGATGATCGTGGCGAAACCGGTGGCGAACGCCCGGCGCCACTTGTTGAAGCGCGGGTTGTTGAGGCCCAACGACTGGAAGATGCTCCACGCGCCGTGGAAGAGGTGGATGCCGAGGGCGATGTTGGCCAGGACGTAGAAGATCGACACCGGGATGCGCTCGAAGCTGCGGACCACGTTGCCGTACGCGTCGCCGCGCACGAACTCGCCGTCGGCGCCGATGTTGTTGGCCGGGCCCCAGGTGAGGTCGGCCAGGTGCCAGACGATGAACAGGGCCACGATGATGCCGGTCCACCGCATCGTGCGGCTGGCGAAGTTGGCGATCTGATAGTCGCGCTCGCTCTGGTACTTCACCGACCGGGCGTGATGGTTCATCACCGTCAGGCCGTAGGCCGCGTGGAGGTGCAGGATCACGGCGCCGATCAGGGTGATGCGCAGGATCCACAGCGTGTAGGTGCGCGGCAGCAGCGGCACGAGGAGCTCACGGAGGAACTCGCCATAGTGGTTGATGTCCTCGGCCCCCAGGTACATCTTCAGGTTGCCGATCATGTGGACGAGGACGAAGCCCATGCCGATGATGCCGGTCACGGCCATCACGTACTTCTTGCCGACCGCCGTGGCATAGAGATCGAGCAGGAACGGCTTGCGCTTCCTCTTCGACCACGCCGCGGCGGTGCCGGAGACCGGTCCTCGCCTTTCTTGGACTGCCTGTGCCATCCGACGTCGTTCCCCTCGGTTGTCCTGCGTACGGCCGGAAAGACGGTACTCCCAACCCGCCGCGTCGCCCTAGTTCACCAGCGAGCCGGCGACCGGGCGGCCAAGGAGATGTCTCACCCAACTCCCCATAGCGCACAGAGTGATCTCCCGCTACATGCGCCGAAGTTTCATGTGTCACAGCGCCGTTCCCTACACTGCGCCGAGCCCCTTGTCGGGCTCTTTCATCGATCGATGGCGGCCGGCGACGGCCCCCACCCGAGACCACCACGGAGATCGCGCCCGTGTCATCACTTCTCGCCAGCGAAGGCGGATACCAGGAATTCGTACTCAAGGGCGGTGAGTGGGCAGTGCTCTTGCTGTCCGCGCTCGCCGCCCTTCTCGCCGTCGGTGTCGGCTTCTTCCTCGTCCGGAAGGTGATGTCCGAGGACGAGGGCTCCCCGAAGATGCGCGACATCGCCCGGGCCATCCAGGAGGGCGCCTGGGCCTACCTGCGGCGCCAGTTCAAGACGATCGCCATGATCCTCGTCCCGCTGGCGATCATCGTCTTCGTCACCTCCACGGCGATCAAGAAGCCCGACGGCAGCGAGGCGCTCAGCTTCGGCGAGGCCGGCTTGTGGCGCACCGTGGCGTTCCTGCTGGGCTGCCTCGCCTCCGGCCTCACCGGGTACATCGGCATGACGCTGGCCACCCGCGGCAACGTCCGCACCGCCGCCGCGGCGCTGACGAACAGCATGCCGCGGGCCCTCACGGTGGCGTTCCGCACCGGCGGCGTCGCCGGCATGTTCACCGTCGGCCTCGGCCTGCTCGGCGCGACGTTGATCATCATGATCTTCCAGAACACCAGCTCGGTGATCCTGGTCGGGTTCGGCTTCGGCGGCTCGCTGCTGGCGCTGTTCCTGCGCGTCGGTGGTGGCATCTTCACCAAGGCGGCCGACGTCGGCGCCGACCTCGTCGGCAAGGTGGAAGCCGGCATCCCCGAGGACGACCCCCGCAACCCGGCCACGATCGCCGACAACGTCGGCGACAACGTGGGCGACTGCGCGGGCATGGCCGCCGACCTGTTCGAGAGCTACGAGGTCACGCTGGTGGCCTCGATCATCCTCGGCGTGGCGGCGTTCAACTCGATCGGCATGAACCCGGCCCTCGGCCTGGTGTTCCCGCTCGCCGCCCGCGCGATCGGTGTGGTGGCGTCGATCGCCGGCGTGTTCGCCGTGAAGGCCAAGGAGGGCGAGACCAACGCCCTGAAGCCGATCAACCGCGGATTCTTCGTCGCCGGCTCGCTGACCCTCATCGGCACGCTCATCGTGGCGCTCGCCTACGTGGGCAACGACGCGCCCGACGGCGCCAGCACGAACGCCGGGTGGAAGTGCTTCGGCGCGGTGGGCATCGGTCTCGTGCTCGCCCAGCTGGTCAGCCGCCTCACCGAGTACTACACCGGCACGCACTTCACCCCGGTGAAGGAGATCGCCGAGAGCGCCGAGACCGGTCCCGCCACCGTCGTGCTGTCGGGCACGTCGAGCGGTCTGGAGAGCTCGGTGTACGCCGTGGTCGCGATCGCCATCGCGATCGGCGTGGCGCTGGTCCTGGGCGACGGCAACCTGACGTTCTCGCTGTACCTCGTCGCTCTGTGCGGCATGGGCATGCTCGCCACCACGGGTGTCATCGTCAGCGAAGACACGTTCGGTCCGGTGAGCGACAACGCCGCCGGCATTGCCGAGATGAGCGGCGAGTTCCACGGTGAACCCGAGCGGATCATGGTCAGCCTCGACGCCGTGGGCAACACCACCAAGGCCGTCACCAAGGGCTTCGCCATCGGGTCGGCGGTCATCGCCGCGGTGGCCTTGTTCGCCAGCTTCATCGAGACCGCCGGCACCGAGCTCGGCGTCGTCGCCGAGAACCTCAAGGACGGCGTCTTCAAGGCGGCCGAACTCCAGATCAACGTGGCCGAGCCGAAGATCTTCATCGGCTTGTTGATCGGCGGTGCGGTGCCGTTCCTCTTCTCCGCGCTGGCGATCCGCGCCGTGGGCCGCACGGCGGGCGTCGTGGTGCAGGAAGTCCGCAGCCAGTTCGCCGACGGCAAGATCATGTCAGGCGAGAAGGAGCCCGACTACGCGCCGGTCATCGATATCTGCACCGCGGCATCGCTGCGTGAGCTCGCCACCCCGGCGCTGCTCGCCGTGCTGACGCCGGTGATCATCGGGTTCGGCATCGACTGGAAGGCGCTCGGCGCGTTCCTCGCCGCCGTGATCCTCTGCGGCCAGCTGATGGCGAACTACCTCAGCAACTCCGGCGGCGCCTGGGACAACGCCAAGAAGTACATCGAAGACGGCCACCACGGCGGCAAGGGAAGCGAAGCTCACAAGGCCGCCGTCATCGGTGACACCGTCGGCGACCCGTTCAAGGACACCGCCGGCCCGGCGCTGAACCCGCTGATCAAGGTCATGAACCTGGTGTCGCTGCTGGTGCTGCCGGCGATCATCGAACTCCAGGACGACGACGGCCCGCGCTACCTCATCGCCGCTGCGGCCCTGGTCGTGCTCATCGGAGCGATCGTCTTCAGCAGCCGCAAGTCGTCCACCATCACCGCCACGGTGCAGCCGGCCGAGCCCGCGCTGCGCTGACGACCACGCACGGCCGTCGCGCCGCCGTGATGCCGGCAGAACCCGCCGGCGCCGCGGCGGCGCGTCGCGCGTCGGCGGTCCCGACGTGCGAGGCTGGCTGTTCTCATGTTCTCGAACCTCACTGACTGGGTCACCGACGTCGTCGACCGCCTCGGCTACGTCGGTGTGGCGTTGCTGGTCGCGCTGGAAAACCTGTTCCCTCCCATTCCGTCGGAGATCATCCTCCCGTTCGCCGGCTTCGTGGCACGCGACGGCGACGCGGCCATCGTCGGGATGATCCTCGCGGCCACGGTCGGTTCGCTGGTCGGCGCGTGGGTGCTGTACGGCGTCGCGGCCTGGATCGGACCCGAGCGCTTGGAACGCTTCCTCGTCAAGCGGGGCAAGTGGTTCCGGCTGACCCCCGCCGACATCGCCAAGTCCGAGCGGTGGTTCGATCGCCGTGCCGGCGCCGCCGTGCTGATCTGCCGGTGCGTGCCGCTGGTGCGGTCGCTGATCTCGATCCCGGCCGGCTTCCGCCGCATGCCGTTCGCGCGCTTCAGCATCTACACGGTTGTCGGCAGCGTGGTGTGGAACGCCGCGCTGATCAGCGCCGGCTATGCGCTGCGTGACAACTGGGAAGACGTCGAACCGGTGATCGGTGTGATGCAGTGGCTCGTGATCGCCGCGATCGTCGGCGCGATCGGCTGGTTCGTGTGGCGGCGCTTCGTCGTCGGCAACCGTCGCGAGAAGATCGAACCGAGCGTCTACGAAGGTCCCTGAAGGAGGGCACGTTGGGCCTCGTCATCCTGCTGCTGATCGTCGTACCGGTCGTCGAGCTGTACGTCATGGTGCAGGTGGCGCACGCCTTCGGCTTCTGGGAGATGCTCGCCGCGCTCGTGCTGGCGTCGCTCGCGGGCGTCTGGGTGATGCGCTACGCCGGCTTCCGGGCCTGGCGGCGGATGACGCGGGCGGGCATCGCCGGTGAACCGATCGGCCGCGAGGCCGCCAACAGCGCGCTGGTCTTCCTCGCCGGTGTGCTGCTGTTCGTGCCCGGCTTCGTCACGGCCGCCCTGGGGTTGCTGTTGCTGCTGCCTCCGGTGCGGGCGCTGGTGCGCAACCGGTTCCAGCGCCGCTTCGCGTCGGCGACACGGCGGGGGCGCGTGATCACCGCGACGTACGACCGCACGAACGGATGGCGCGGGCCGAACGACCGGCCGCCCGGGCCGCCGCGCGGCGAGCTCGAGTAGGCGTCAGCCCTCGGCGGCGACGAAGTCGATCAGCTGCTCGACCGCGCCGACGAGCTCGGGGCGCAGATCGGCGTAGGTGCCGACCGCGTTGCGCAGCCGCGGCCAGAACGTCACCAGATCGGTGCCGAGCGCCGCGCACAGGCCGGCCTTCCACTCCACGCCGCGCGGCACGTCGGGCCACTCCGCCAGCCGCATCACCGACGGGCGGACACCGGCCCACACGTCGACGAAGGGATGGCCCACCACCAGCACCGCCGGATGTCGGACCGCGTCGGCGAGGCGCGACTCCTTCGAGCCGGGCACCAGGTGGTCGAGGAGCACGCCCAGCCTGCGACCGGCGCCGGGCTGGAACTCCCGTACGGCTTCGACGAGGCCGTCCGCGCCGTGCATCGGCTCGACGACGATGCCGAGTTCGCGCAGGTCGTCACCCCACACGTGCTCGACGAGCTCGGCGTCGTGACGGCCCTCGACCCAGATGCGGCTCGCCCGGGCGACGCGAGCGGCCGCCATGGGGCCGGCGACCGAGCCGCTGTTCGTGACCCGCGGCGCCGCGGGGGTCGACGCCGGCTGCTCGCGGACCAAGGTCACCGGTCGGCCCTCGAGGAGGAAGCCCCCGGGCTTCCAGCGGAAGTGGCGATGCACCCCCTTGCGGTCGCGCAACGTCACGGCCTCGAAGGTCATCTTCACGATGTCGCCGCAAAAGTGCGACGCGCGGTCCTCGACGACCATCCCGATCGTCGCGGTCACGGCCGGGTAGGCCGGCTTCCTGCGCTGCTCGGCGACCTCGTCGAGGATGTCACGGTCGTAGGGCATCGAACGAGCCTCGCGCATGCCAGCCGCTCGGCAGCAGCACCGCGTCGAGCACGGAGCCGTCGGGAAAGGCGAACGGCGCCCGCATGCCGGTGTGGGCCACCGCGGGCGCGAGCTCCACCGGGCCGAGCGTCGTGGCCGACCAGCGGTGGCACCGCCAGGCCGGCGCCTCGGCCACGTCGATGCGCGTCGCGACGCCGTCGTCGGCGACGTCGATGACGCCGTGGACCACCCCGATCTGCTCGTAGCCGTCCGGGATGGCCGATGCCGGCGCGGTGGCGTACCACTCGACGTCGAACGCGATGGGGGTCGGGATTCCGTACGCGGCGCCGAGCGCCGCCTCGGGATCGTCGAGCGCGACGGCGTACGTCTCGTTCCCCACCGACCACTGCTGGAAGGGCGAGTCGCACATGTGCTCGGCCCACAGCGCGTGTGCTTTCACGATCATCGGGTCGGATCGCACGCCGACGTCCCACTCCCCCACGTGCAGCACCGCAGCGCCTCGGCGCGCGAGCGCCGCCCAGTACCACGCGGTGCGGCCGAGCAGCCGGTGCCCGGACAGGCCACCGAGAGAACCGTCGGGACGCCAGAACGCGAACACCCACTCCTCGACGGCTGCGCTCGGGTGGGCACGCTCGTCGCGCGGCCCCATCCCCGGCGGGGCCGCCCCGCCGGTCGATCGTCCGCTGGGGAGCATCGTCGGGCAGACTACGCAACCGTGGTTCGGTACCTCAGCCTCGACTGGATGGACGCGCTCACCGAGGCGGTCGCTGCCAGCGACGAACTCGCCAAGCTCGCCGTCACCCACGAGATCGGCGTCACCCAGACGGTCACCGACGGCCCCGAGGGCACCGTCGTCTACCACCTGCAGGTCGGCGACGGGCGAGCGAGCTTCGGAGCCGGTCCGGCCGACCCCGAGCACGTGCGCATGGAACAGTCGTGGGAGACGGCAGTCGGTGTCGCCACGGGCGCCGTCAACGCCCAGGAAGCGTTCGTCAGCGGCAAGATCCTGCTCACCGGCGACCAGGAGAAGCTGATGGGCGCGACGCCGGTGTTCGCTGCGCTCGACGCGGTGTTCGACGTCGTTCGCCAGCGCACCGACTACACCTGAGACCGCCTGCAACCGCCTGCGATCAGCGAGGAGCGCCACGCCATGCCCGAGATGCCCGAGGTGCAGGCCCACGCCGAGCGCCTCACCGAGCAGTTCGCCGGGCGGGTGCTGGCGAAGTTCGTGCCGCTCACGTTCACGGCGCTGAAGACCGCCGTGCCGGCGCCGGCCGAGGCCTACGGCCACCGACTCCAGTCGGTCGGCCGGCGCGGCAAGTACCTGCTGTTGCGCTTCGACCCGGTGACCTTCGTCGTGCACCTGATGCAAGGCGGCCGCCTGCTCGTCGACGAGAAGCAGAGCGCCAAGCCCCGAGGGGGCCAGGCCCGGTTCCTGTTCGGCGAGGGGCCGGCGCTGCTGCTCACCGAGCAGGGCACCGAGCGCCGCGCCGGCGTCTGGTGCGTGCCGTCGGACGCCGCTCTCGACGTCGACCCGCTCGCCAAGCTGGGCCCCGAGGCCACCGAGCTGTCGGCCGACGAGATGGCCGCGCGGTTCGCCGCGATGCCGATGCGCCTCCACGGGTTCTTGCGCGACCAGAAGGCTGTCGCCGGCATCGGCCGGCGGCTCGCCAACGAGGTGTGCCATCGCGCGAAGCAGTCGCCGTTCGCCAACACGGGCAAGCTCGGCGCGGACGCCGCGGCCGCGGTGGTGACGGCCATCGCCGAGACCACGGCTGAGGGCTTGGCGTACGAGCGGACTCGCCCGGACATGAGCTCGTCGGCCGATCGGCCCGGCGGCGTCCACCACCGCACCGGCGAGCCCTGCCCGGTGTGTGGCGACACCGTGCGCGAGGTGTCGTACAGCAGCTACACCGTCAACTACTGCCCTACCTGTCAGACAGGCGGCAAGGTGCTGGCGGACAACACCACCTCGAAGTTCCTCAAGTAACACGTCCCTGCCCGGCGTCCGCCCCAGTTTGCTTGGGCGCGGCCGGCTGCCGTCGCCGCGACATTCCGCGCCCATGCAAGCGTGTTGGGCGCGGTCGGGTGCCGGCGCAGCAGCGGGCCGCGCCCATGGGAACGGGGGGTAGGGGGACAGCTCCTACGCTGCCGGCATGCCCATCCACTTGCGTGCGCAACCCGGCGACTACGCGCCGAACGTGCTGTGCCCCGGCGATCCACGCCGAGCCCGCTACATCGCCGAGACGTTCTTCGAGCCCGACTTCCGCTGCGTGAACGAGGAGCGCGGCATGCTCGGCTTCACCGGCACGTTCGAGGGCAAGCCGATCAGCGTCCAGACCACCGGCATGGGCTGCCCGAGCGCGGGCATCGTGTTCGAGGAGCTGGCCCAGCTCGGCGTGCGCCGGCTGGTGCGTGTCGGCACGTGCGGCGGGCTGGGCGATGCGGAGATGGGCCACACCGTCATCGCGTCGAGCGCGTCGGCCGACGACCACACACCGCTGCGCTACGCGCAGATGGAGGGCTATGCGCCGGCGGCGAGTTGGCGCCTGGTGGAAGTGGCCGCGCGCCTCGCCGCCGAGGCGGGCCACACCGTCCACGTCGGGCCGGTGGTGACCTCGAGCCTCTTCTACGACCCTGATACGACGGCGTTCGCCCGGTGGCTGCGCATGGGCCACGTCGGCGTCGAGATGGAAGCCGCGATGATGTACGCGGTCGCGGCCGTGCACCGCATGGAGGCGCTGGCGATCATGACCGTCAGCGACAAGCTGGAGGGCGCCGGCGAGAGCGAGCGCATCAGCGACGACGAGCTGCGCGCCGGCGTCGACCGCATGATGCGCATCGCCTGCCGGGTGGCGACGAGTTAAATGAGGCCGAGCTCCTTGACCGCGTCGCGCTCCTCGGCGAGCTCGGCGACCGATGCGTCGATCTTCGCGCGGCTGTAGTCGTCGATGTCGAGGCCCTGGACGATCGAGTACTCGCCGTCCTTGCACACACAGGGGAAGCTGGAGATCAGGCCCTCGGGCACGCCGTAGCTGCCGTCGCTCGGAACGGACATGCTCACCCAGTCACCCTCGGGGGTGCCGAGCGCCCACGACCGGATGTGATCGATCGCCGCGTTGGCGGCGGAGGCGGCCGACGACGCGCCGCGGGCTTCGATGATCGCCGCGCCGCGCTTGGCGACCGTCGGGATGTACGTGCCGTCGATCCAGGCGTGGTCGTTGACCAGCTTGTACGCGTTCTGCCCGTCGACCTCGGCGTGGAACAGGTCGGGATACTGGGTCGTCGAGTGGTTGCCCCAGATCGTCATCTTCTTCACGCTCGACACCGGCTTGCCGACCCGCTGGGCCAGCTGGCTGATGGCGCGGTTGTGATCGAGCCGGGTCATCGCGGTGAAGCGCGTGGGATCGAGATCGGGCGCGTTGTTCATCGCGATCACGGCGTTCGTGTTCGCCGGGTTGCCGACGACGAGGATCTTGACGTCCTTGCGGGCGTTCGCGCTGAGCGCCTGCCCCTGCGGCTTGAAGATGCCGCCGTTCGCGCTGAGCAGATCGGCACGCTCCATGCCGGCCTTGCGCGGCATCGCGCCGACCAGCAGTGCGACGTCGGCGTCACCGAACGCGACGTTGGGATCGTCGCTGATGACCACATCGGACAGGAGCGGGAAGGCGCAGTCGTCGAGCTCCATCTTCACGCCCTCCGCGGCCTTCAGCGCGGGCGTGATCTCGAGCAGCTGAAGCACCACCGGCGTGTCCGGGCCGAGCATGGCGCCCGAAGCGATGCGGAAGAGCAGGCTGTAGCCGATCTGGCCGGCAGCCCCGGTGACGGCGACGCGCACAGGAGTGTTCATGGGAGCCGATGGTACGCGTGCGTGCCTGTGGGCTCCCAAGCCCGAACGTCAGCCACAGGCGCACACGGCCTGGCGGATGGCGTTGGCGTAGTACTGGAACGCCTCCTCGTTCTTCAGGTGCACGCCGTCGCTCGCCAGCAGGTCCGGGCGTTCGTTCGCGAGCGCGTCCCAGTCGAGGATCACGACGTTGCCGTAGCGGTCCTTCATGCCTCGGATCAGGTCGTTGTTGGTCGGAACCCAGCTCCTCGGCGCGTGCGCCGTGAGGAAGACGACCCGGTTCGCGTTCGGCAGCTGCGCCATGATGCTGTCGAGGGTGGCCTGGCTGACCGATCCGTTCGTCCCCGTGTGGATCACGGCGGTCAAGCCGACCTTTCCCTGGCTCGCCAGGTTCTGGAGCACCTCGGCGAACGCCTTGCCTTGCCGGGAGGTGTCCGCGTCGACCGTGTAGCCGAGAGCTTGGAGCGCCGGCGCAGCCCCGAGCATCACCGACTCCCCGACAGCGACGGTGGGGATGTTCGCGATCGGAAGGGTCGTCGTCGTCGTGCTCGTGCTGGTCGTGGTCGTGCTCGTCGTCGTGGTCTGGCCGGCGACGGTCGTCGTCGTCACCGACGGATCGGTCGTGCTCGTCGTCTCCGACGATGTCGGCGGATCGGTGTCCGCAGCACTCGCCGAGCTCGGTGGATCGGTGGCAGTCCCCTGCGCCTCTCGACCAGCCTGGAGCGAGCACTCGATCGCGCTCACGCACTTCTCCTCGGCCATCGCGATGCTGAGGCCGGCGAAGCCGACGGCGAAGCTGGAGCACATCGCGGCGCCGACGACCTGGCGGCGGCGACGGGCGGCGGCCAGGGTGCGGGGGCGGCGCTCGCGATGGATCCACTCCCGCAGACGGCCGTGACGGATCGGCGCCTCGATGAAGCGATAGCTGGCCTCGGTGATCGGCAGCGTCAGCGCCATCGCCAGGAAGAACTTCGGCATCGTCAGGCCGATGCCGGCCTCCTTGCGGATGATCTGGTAGATCGGCCAGTGGAACAGGTAGAGGCCGTAGCTGCGGGTGCCGATCCAGTTGAGCACCGGGTTGCCGAAGATGCGCCCCGCGAACGCCCGGCGGTGCGTGACCGCGGCGATCACCATCAGCGTTCCGATGCCGACGAGGAAGAACCCGCCGCGGTACAGCCAGGGGTCGAACCGGTTGCCGAACTCCTCACCCTCGGTGACGACGTGGGTGTGCCACATCAGCCACCCGAGGAGCAGCACTCCGCCGAGAGCGATCACGTCGAGGAGGTGGCCCTTGCGGCGCATCGGGCCGCGCAGCAGGGCGAAGGGCCGCCACACCATCGCGAACGCAGCGCCGAGCAGCAGACCGCCGCAACGCGTGATCGTGCTCAGGTACAGGGCGTCGTTGACGTTGACGCAGCGCCCGAAGGCTTCGCGGTAGCCGTGCATGTCGTCGGGCGAGCACTCGACCGGGATGTCGCCGGGCACGTACAGCACCGCCACGAGGATCGTGACGAGCACGCTGATGCCGGCGAGCCACATCGCGACGCGCGGGAGCTTGTCGTGACCCCGCCGCAGGATGACCACCATCACGAGCGGCCACACCAGGTAGAACTGCTCTTCCACCGCCAACGACCACAGGTGACGCAGCGGCGCGAAGTCCTGCGCCGCGGTGTAGCCGGCGCCCACCCAGATCTGGAACCAGTTGCTGACGTAGGCGAACGCGGCGACGAAGTCGCCGCGCACCGAGGCCTGCGCTCGCCGGAAGAAGAGCGCCGTGTAGACGGCGAGACCGGCGAGCATCACCCCCAGCGCCGGAAGCAGCCGGCGCGCACGCCGCAGCCAGAACTGCCCCAGGTTGACCCGCTCGTTGCGCTCGTGCTCTGCGATCAGCAGCAGTGTGATGAGGTAGCCGCTGATGACGAAGAACACCTCGACGCCGAGGAACCCGCCGTGCAGCCACGACGCGTTGGCGTGGTAGATCATCACGGCCACGACCGCGACGGCGCGCATGCCGTCGAGCCCGGGCAGGTAGGGCACGCGGCTGATCTGCGCTCGGGGCGCGGTGGGCGGGGGCCAGGAGGCCATTCCCCCCAGTATCGCGAACGACCCTTCAAATCCCCCGGCACGACGCGCTCGCCGGCCGAGCGCGCAGGGCGCTGCGATGTGGTCGCCGGAGCGTCAGGCCGGGTGCGCGATCCCCAGGTTGGCGTGGATCTCGCGGGTGGCCGTGCTGCGGTTCAGCGTGTAGAAGTGCAGACCCGGCGCGCCCAGCTCGAGCACGCGGGCGCACAGCTCCGTGGCCACCTCGACGCCGATGCGGCGAACCTCGTCGGCATCGTGCGCTGCTTCCAGCCGCTCGGCGAGCCATGCCGGGAACGCGGCGCCGCTCAACTCGGCCATCCGCTGCACCTGACCCTTGTTGGTCACCGGCATGATCCCCGGGATCACCGGCTTGTCGCAGCCGAGCGCCGCGAGGTCGTCGATCAGGCGGGCGTAGTGCTCGGCCTCGAAGAAGAACTGCGTGATGGCGAAGTCGGCGTGGCGCAGCTTGTCGGCCAAACAGCGCCGATCGCTGTCGCGATCGGGTGAGCGCGGATGCAGCTCGGGATGTGCTGCGACCCCCACGGAGAAGTCGCCGGCGGCGAGCACGTCCTCGACCAGCTCGCTGGCGTAGGTGTACTCGCTCGGGCCTTCGCCGGCGCATGGATCCTTCGGCGGATCACCGCCAAGGGCGAGGATGTTCTCGATGCCGGCAGCGCGGTAGTTGTCGAGGATCTCGGCGATCTCGGCCCGGGTGTGCCCGAAGCACGTGAGGTGGGCCATCGGGGTGATCGGGGTCTCCTTGCGGACCCAGGCGACGACCTCGTGCGTCCGTTGCCGGGTGGAGCCACCGGCCCCGTACGTGACGCTGACGAAGCTGGGGTTCAGTGGTTCGAGCTCCGCGATCGTGCGTCCCAGCGTGAGCTGCGCGGCGTCGGTCTTCGGCGGGAAGAACTCGAACGACACCGTCCGCCCCGCTGCGAGGAGGTCGAGGATGCGGGCCATGAGCCGCGAGGCTACCGGCCCGAGCAGGCCCGCTCCCGGCGTGCGGGCCATCCCCGGGTACCGTGACGTGGCCCGCGAGATGCGCGTGCGACCGGATGACGACGACGAGGAGGCACATGGCGGACGACGGTTGGTTCCCGGATCCCTTCGGCCGCTACCAGCGCCGATGGTTCGACGGCGAGCGCTGGACCGAGCGAGTGATGGTCGACGACCAGGAGGGTTCCGACCCGCTCGGCGCGACGCCGTCGGTCCCCTTCGCCACCCCGACCGGGCACGCGCCGCCGACCGAACCGATCGAGGCGACGGGACCGGCGGATCCGAACGAACCGGGCGAGCCCACGGCAGAGATCGAGCCCGATCCGACGGCCGTCCTGCCGTCGCCCGTCGTCGATCGTGCTCCACCGCCCCGTCCGCCCACGGACGAACCCGGCGCCAACGCGCAGGGAACGCGGCCGTCGTTCGTCGAACGGCTCGGCCCGGCAGCGCGCGAGCGTCAACCGACGACGTCGATCGGCGCGCTCGGCGCGGCGGGCGGCGTCGCGGTCGCCATCGGCGTGCTGCTGTTCCTCGGCGACGACCCGCACCGCGCCGGCTTCATCGTCTTCGGCGCGGCGCTGGTCGTCGGAGCGTGGTTCCTCGTCTCGGCCTCGCCGGCCACCGCGCTGGATCTGCGAGCAGCGGCCGTCGGCGTCGTCACGGTCGGGATCGTGGCGTTCGCCTTCGGCGCGATGGGCGACGAGCCGGGGGCCGAGCGGTGGTTCCTGATCGGCGCGCTGTTCCTTCTCGGCTACCTCACCCCAGGGTTCCGCGGCCGCACGTTCATGCTCGGCGCGGCGCTGATCGCCGGCATCATCGCCATGTCGATCGCACTCGCCGACCAGTCGCTCGCCGGGCCGGGCGGGCCCGCGCCGCTGCTCGGCTTCGACGTCCCCGGCCGGCTGGCGACGCACGGCCGCATCGCCGTGATCTGTGGCGCGGCGTGCTGCCTGGCGACGATCTTGTCCGACCGCCGCGCGCTGCGCGGCATCGGCGCCGCGTTCGCCGCCGCCGCGATCGCGGCCGCGATCGGCGGCTCGGTGCTGTTGTGGTCCGACAGCGAGCGGATCGCCAACGCGGTCGCGGTCGCGCTGTCCGGCATCGCCACGGTCGCCACCGGCCATCTGACGCGTCGCCGGGCGACGACGTGGGTCGGCGCCGGGATCACGACCATCGGCCTCGCCATGATCCCGGTCGCCGCGTTCGAACCCGACGCAGCGGCCGCCAACGCGCCCTGGTTGATCTTGGGCGGGGCGGTGGCCGCCCTGGCGCCGCGTGGGTGGCGCCAGCTCCGAGTTCGGCGAGTCAGTGCCGGAAGTGACGCTCCGACGTGACCACCATCGCGATGCCGTGCTCGTTCGCCGCGGCGATCGACTCGGCGTCGCGCACGCTGCCACCGGTCTGGATGATGGCCCGCACACCGGCCTCTGCGGCGACGTCGACCCCATCGCGGAACGGGAAGAAGGCGTCGCTCGCGCACACGCCGCCCGCGGCCCGGCCGGCCGACCGCTGGAGCGCGATGCGCGCCGAGTCGACGCGGTTCTGCTGGCCGGCTCCGATGCCGAAGGCCTGACGATCCTTGGCGAACACGATCGCGTTCGACGACACCGCGGCGCACACCTGCCAGGCGAACTCGAGGTCGGCCCACTGCTCGTCGGTGGGCGCCACGTCGGTGACGACCTTCCATGCCGAGCGGTCGACGGGCACGCGATCGGGGGTCTGCACGAGCAGTCCGCCGTCGACCGGCCGGACGTCGAACGGCAGCGGCGCCGGTGACGCAGCGCTGAGCACGCGCATGTTCTTCTTCGCCAGCAGCGCGTCGAGAGCATCGGGCTCGTAGCCCGGGGCGACGACGACTTCCGTGAACACGGGGGCGAGCGCCTCGGCGAGCTCGCGCGGAACCGGGCGGTTGACGGCGACGATCCCACCGAACGCGCTCACCGGGTCGCACGCGTTCGCCAGCACGTAGGCCTGGCTGATGTCGGCGTGCGTGGCGACGCCGCAGGGGTTGGCGTGCTTGACGATGACGACGGTCGGCTCCTCGAACCGATTGACCAACCGCCACGCCGCTTCGGTGTCGTAGACGTTCAGGTAGCTGAGCTCCTTGCCGCCGTGCTGCACAGCGCCGTCCCACCAGCTCTGCGCGCCGACCGTGCGGTAGCGCGCCCCCGCCTGGTGCGGGTTCTCGCCGTAGCGCAGCGTCTGGGCGAGCTCGAGGCTCATGTGCAGCGAGGGCGGCAACGCGCCGGTCGTCGCCTGCTCCGGGTTGTCGAACCACGACACGATCGCCGCGTCGTAGGCCGCGGTGCGGGCGAACGCGTCGCGCGCCAGGCGATAGCGCGTGGCATCGCTGAGCGCGCCGTGTGCGGTCAACTCGTCGATGACCGCCTCGTAGTCGGCCGGGTTGACGACGACGCCGACGTGGGCGTGGTTCTTCGCCGCCGCGCGGACCATCGCCGGCCCCCCGACGTCGATCAGCTCGATGCCCGGGTCGGTGCTGAACGGATAGAGGTTGACGACCACCAGCGCGATCGGGTCGATGCCGTATTCGGCCATGTCGGCCTGGTGCTCGGGCAGCGTGGGATCGGCGAGGAGGCCGCCGTGGATCTTGGGGTGCAGGGTGACCACGCGGTGGCCGAGGATCGCCGGGAAGCCGGTGCGCTCGGCGAGGTCCGTGACGGGGATGCCCGCCTCGGCGATCGCTCGCGCCGTCCCGCCGCTGGACATCAGATCCCACCCGAGATTGTCAAGCCGGCGGGCCAGATCGACGATACCTGTCTTGTCGTACACCGAGAGCAACGCTGTGGGCATGTGATGACCCTAGGTGGCAGCATCGCACCACCCCGTAGTCCGCTCGGTGTACGGTGCGCGCCAGTGCTCGCGAGCACGTCGAGGGTCTCACGAGGAGGACACCCGTGGATTTCAGCAAGTTCAAGTTGCCCGATTGGCTGATCGTCGGAGGCGGGCTCGGCTTCCTGATCTTCGGCACGTTCGTCGACTGGGCCAAGATCGGCGGGGTCTCCGGCAACAACGCGTTCGACTACTTCTTCCGGGGCACGATCCCCTGGCTGCTGGTCGTCGGCGCGGGCGTCGTCACGTTCCTGCTCGCCGGCGGGGTGATCAAGCGTGGCTCGGCCCCGTGGCCGATCATCATCCTCGCCGCCACTGCCCTGGCGACGCTGCTGGTGCTGCTGATCGTGCTGACCGGTCCGGACGAGGGCGACTTCGACCTCGGCCGCGGGCCGGGTCTCTGGCTCTCGTTCATCGCCTCGATCGTCGCCCTGGTCGGCGCCGTGTTGAACTTCCAGGCCGCCGGAGGCGATCTGAAGGACCTCACCGACATGAACAGGCTGAAGAGCCAGTTCAGCGGCCCCGGTTCGAGTTCGAGCGGCCCGAGCGCCCCGCCGCCGCCTCCGCCCCCGTCGGGCGGCGCCACCCCGCCCCCGCCGCCGCCCCCCGCCTGAGCGCACAACGGAGAAAGGCCCCGCCGTCCGGCGGGGCCTTTCTCGTCTTCCCGATCTGTGGCGTCAGAGGCCGGCGACGATCCCCGCCATCAGGTCGCCCGCTTCGGTGGGGTTCAGGCCGACCTTGACCCCCGCCGCGCGCAGGGCGTCCATCTTGCCCTGCGCGGTGCCCTTCCCGCCGCTGACGATCGCGCCGGCGTGGCCCATCTTCTTGCCGGCGGGCGCGGTGACGCCGGCGATGTAGGCGCTCATCGGCTTGGTGACGTTGGCGGTGATGAACTCGGCGGCCTCTTCCTCGGCGGAGCCGCCGATCTCGCCGATCATGATGATCGCGCTGGTCTCGTCGTCCTTCTGGAACTCGGCCAGGCAGTCGACGAACGACGTGCCCGGAACCGGGTCACCGCCGATGCCCACACACGTGCTGACACCGATGCCGCGCTGCTTCAGTTCGTACAGCGCCTGGTAGGTGAGCGTGCCGCTGCGGCTGACGATGCCCACGTTGGGCTTGCCGGCGACCGGCGGGAGCGCGATCTCACCGGCGGTGATGCCGATGTTGCACTTGCCCGGGCTGATGATGCCGGGGCAGTTGGGGCCGAGCAGCCGCGTGCCGGGGAAGTCCCTCACGAGGGTGTTGTAGACCCGCGCCTCGTCCTGCGCCGGGATGCCCTCGGTGATGCAGACGACGAAGCGGATGCCGGCGGCGGCAGCTTCGAGGATCGCTGCAGACGCCGCCTTCGGCGGCACGGCGATGAAGCTGGCGTCGGCGCCCGTCGCCGAGACGGCGTCGGCGACGGTGTCGTACACCGGCACGCCCTCGACGTCCTGGCCGCCCTTGCCCGGCGTGACACCGGCGACCACCTGGGTGCCGTACGCCTTGTTGCGCAGGCCGTGGTACTTGCCCTGGCCTCCGGTGAGGCCCTGCACGATGACCTTGGTGTTCTGGTCGACGAAGATTGCCATGGCTCTGTCTCCTCAGTTCCCGTTGGCGATGGCCACGGCCGCCTCGGCGGCCTCCAACATCGTGGGACGTGACGTCAGCTTGCTCTCGGGGATGCCGGCGCCGGCGAGGATCGCCCGACCCTCCTCGGCGTTCGTGCCGTCGAGCCGGATGACGATGGGCGCCCGCAGATCGACCCTGCCCAGCGCCTCGACGATGCCCTTCGCCACCTCTTCGCCGCGGGTGATGCCGCCGAAGATGTTGATGAAGATGCTCTTCACGTCCTGGTCGTAGTTGATGACCTCGAGCGCCGCAGCCATCACGTCGGCGTTGGCGCCGCCTCCTATGTCCAAGAAGTTGGCGGCCTTGCCGCCCACCTGGTTGACGACGTCGAGGGTGCTCATCGCCAGGCCGGCGCCGTTGGCGATGATGCCGACGGATCCGTCGAGGCCGATGTACTGGAGGTCCTTCTCACGGGCCAGCTGCTCACGGGCGTCCAGCTCTTCGGTGGCCTTGAACTCGGCCCACTCGGGGTGGCGGAACTCGGCGTTGCCGTCGAGGCTGACCTTGGCGTCGAGCGCGTGCACCTCGCCGGTCGGCTTGAGGATCAACGGGTTGATCTCGGCGAGGTCGCAGTCGCCTTCGGTGAAGCAGCGGTACAGCTTCACGAGGATGTCGGCGACACCGTCGAGGGCCTTGTCGGGGATCTTGGCGTCGACGGCCGCCCGGCGGGCGGTCGCCGCGTCGAGGCCGTCGACCGGATCGATGTGCAGCTTCACGATCGCCTCGGGGTCGCGGGCTGCGACCTCCTCGATGTCGACGCCGCCCTGGGCCGACAGCATCAGCAGGTGCTTCTTCGCCGCACGGTCCAGCGTGAAGCTGGCGTAGTACTCCTCGGCGATGTCGGAGGCGTGCTCGACCCACACGCGCTTGACCAGATGGCCCTTGATGTCCATCCCGAGGATGTTCGTCGCGTGCGTGCGAGCCTCCGCGGCGTCGTTGGCGAGCTTGATGCCACCGGCCTTGCCGCGGCCACCGACTTGCACCTGCGCCTTGACGACGACCGGGTAGCGCGCCGCGTCAGCCTGGGCGACAGCCTCGTCCACGGTGTCGGCCGGCCCTCCAGGGCTGACCGGGATGCCGAACTGGGCGAAGTACTGCTTGCCCTGGTACTCGAACAGGTCCATCCATCACCTTCTTGTGCGTCCCGATCGTGTGCGGCAGTGGTCGCGGCCGCCACGCAGCGACGACACCGACGGGCGGACGTTACGCCCCCGGCAGCACACGACTCCAAACGAGCACCCCGGCATCGGGCACACTGTCGCCGTGGCACTCCCCCGCCCTCGCTCGACGTTCGCTCGCGCCGTGGCGCCCGTCCTCGGTGGCATCGGCTTCTTCGCCCTGCTCGGCCTCGTCACCTACCTGATCGCAGCGGTGATCTCGGACAACGCCGAGGACGCCGAAGGCCGCCTGCTGTCGACGACCTTCCGTGTCGGCCGCGTCGAGCAGGTGAGGGAGATCGTGGCGGAGGACGGCCCGATCATCTTCCCCGACCTGATCGAGTCCGGCGGCACACGGACGCTCGTGCTGTGGCACGAGGGCGACGATCCGACCAACGGGTGGCGGGTGTTCTTCGGCTATCCGAACGACCGCACGGTGGACTGCAAGGTCGAGCAGGAGCAAGGCGAGCGCACGTTCCGCGATTGCGAGGGCCGAGCGATCGACGTGCTGGAGCTGGCCCCGGCCGCGGGCGTGCGTCCGGTGGTCGAGAACCGCGAGACGCTGATCATCGACCTGCGCGAGGCGGTCGCCGAGACGGCGACGACCACGACGGGCTGAGCGTTACGCCGCGGCGGGCGCCGGGACGTTCGCCAGCAGGCGGGCGACGAACTCCTCGGAGTGCGCTTCGAGCTTGGATCGGTTCAGCGCCAGCCCGCCGATGACATCGGCCCCGACACCGGCGACGATCGACGTCATCTTGTCGAGCGTCTTCACCGGGTTGAGCGCGAACGTGCAGAACACCGCGGCCTTCTTGCCCCACATCGCCGGCAGGCGCGCCATGGCGCTGGCGCCGAACGGACCCTGACCGACGACGAACAACCCGTGGACCCACGTGCCGACGAGCACCACGTCGGCAGCCTGGATCTCGGCGTGGACCGGCCGGCGCATCGGCGACAGGCCGGTGATCGACCAGCCTTCCTGCTCGAGCCCGTCGCCGATCAGCTCGGCGGCCTTCCAGGTGTTGCCGGTGAGGCTCTCGACGACGATCGCTGCCTTCATGCCCGAGATTCAACCACGCGGCGGCCGCCGGGCCAGAAGCTGCGTCACAGCTTCTTCAGCGGCGCCCAGGCGAGCGACAGGTGCTTCGTGCCCACCCCGCCGCGGAACCTCACGGTCGCCTCGGCCTTGTCGCCGCCGCCGGTGATCTCGAGGATGATCCCCTCACCGAAGCTGGGGTGCTCGACGTCGTCGCCCACCCGCAGCCCGAGCATCTGGCTGTTCGCCGGTTGGGCGGGCGCTCGCTTCCCCGCCGCGAGCGCGGCGTCGACCACCCGCTCGCGGTGGGCGTCGGCGGCCGCCGCATCGTCGCGGTTCCAGCGCCTCCGGCGACCGCCGTAGGCCGGGCTGAAGCTCTCGGTGCTGCTCCACCGCTCGTCCCGCTCGCGGTAGCTCGCACGGCCGTAGCTGGTGCGCCCGCTGGTGTTGCCGACGTTCTCGACGAGGCCGGCGGGGATCTCGTCGAGGAAGCGCGACGGCGGGTTGTACTGCGTGGTGCCGAACAGCTGGCGGCTCCATGCATGGCTCAGGTGGAGCCGCTCCTGGGCACGGGTGATGCCCACATACGCGAGGCGCCGCTCCTCCTCCAGCTCGTCGGGGTCGGTGAGCGCGCGGGTGTGTGGGAACACGCCGTCTTCCATGCCGACGAGGAACACCACGGGAAACTCGAGGCCCTTCGCCGAGTGCAGGGTCATCAGCACCACACGATCGTCGTCGTCGAGGTCGTCGGTGTCGGCGACGAGCGCGACCTGTTCCAGGAACTCGTCGAGGTGCGTGAACTCGCGCGCATGCCCGACCAGCTCGCCGATGTTCTCGATGCGGCCGGCGGCGTCGACGCTCTGCTCCGCCTCCAGCTCGCCCAGGTAGCCGCTGTCGTCGAGCGCGGCCTGGAGCAGGTCGGCGGGGCCGAGGTCACTGCGTGCGGAGAGGTCGTCGACGAGGGCGACGAACCGCGCCACCCCCCGGGCCGCGGCGCCGGTGAGACCGGCCTCGGGCGCGCGGCGCATCGCCTCGAAGAACGAGATGCCCTCGTCCGCCGCCAGCGCGTCGAGCTTGGCGACGCTGGAGTCGCCGATCCCCCGCTTGGGCACGTTGAGGATGCGTTTGATGCTGACCTCGTCGACCGGGTTGACGATCGCCCGCAGGTAGGCCATGGCGTCCTTGATCTCGCGGCGGTCGTAGAACCGGGTGCCGCCGACCACCTTGTAGGGGATGCCGAAGCGCATCAACGACTCCTCGAGCACGCGGCTCTGGGCGTTGGTGCGGTAGAAGACCGCCATCTCCTTCCACATCGCGTGCTCGGCGTGGCGCTGCTGGAGCGTGCGCGCCACCCAGGTGGCCTCGTCGCCCTCGTCCTCGGCGTGGTAGCGCACGATGCGCTCGCCGGCGCCCTTGTCGCTCCACAACTCCTTCGGCTTGCGCCCCGTGTTGTTGGCGATGACGGCGTTCGCCGCGTCGAGGATGGCCTGCGTGCTGCGGTAGTTCTGGTCGAGCACGATCGTGGTCACGTCAGGGAACGCGTCTTCGAACTGGCTGATGTTGCGCAGGTCGGCGCCGCGGAACTTGTAGATCGACTGGTCGTGGTCACCGACCGCCGTGATGCAGCCGCTCTCTGCGCTCAGAAGGACCGCGAGCTCGTTCTGAGCCATGTTGGTGTCCTGGTACTCGTCGATGAGCACGTGCTCGAACCGCTCGCGGTAGCCCTGGAGCACGTCCGGGTGCTCCCGGAACAGCCGCACCGTGTTGAACAGCAGATCGTCGAAGTCCATCGCCCCGGCCTTGAGCAGGCGGGCCTGGTAGTCGGCGTAGATCTCCGCGTACTTGCGCTCGAAGATGTTCGACGCCCGGGCTGCTGCGCCCGCGGGGTCGACCAGCTCGTTCTTCCACAAGCTGATCGCGCCATGGGTGCCCCGAGGGGTGAAGCGCTTCGCATCGAGCGCCATGTCGCGGATGACGTAGCTGGTGAGCCGCTGGGCGTCGGCCTGGTCGTAGATGCTGAACGTGCGGGGAAAGCCGAGCCGGTCGGCATGGCTGCGCAGAATACGGACGCACGCCGAGTGGAACGTGCTCACCCACATCTTCTGGGCCACCGGCCCGACGAGGGCCGCCACCCGCTCGCGCATCTCGGCCGCCGCCTTGTTGGTGAACGTGATGGCGAGGATGTGCATCGGGCTGACGCCCTCGGAGATCAGGTGGGCGATGCGGTGGGTGAGCACGCGCGTCTTGCCCGAGCCCGCGCCCGCGACCACCAGCAGCGGGCCGCCGCGGTGCACCACGGCGTCGAGCTGATCGGGGTTGAGGCCCTCGAGGTCGAGCGTGCGCCGCGGTCGACGGTCTGGCGCTGGCGCCTCGTCAGCCGGCGGCGCGTCGAAGTCGAAGCTGAGCGCGGAGTCGTCGGGAGGGCGAGACGGAGCCATGACGGTCCCATCCTACGAACGGGGTCTGGCGTCGCTCGGAGCAGGCATACCGACGCACCGTCCGGACGATTCACAGCAAACGCACAGCCATCTCTCAGGTCGGAGCTGGTCGCCCGTGGTTGACTGAACGGCCGATGGAGAACGCCCCGGCACGGGTGCTGGTCGTCGACGACGAGCCGTCGATCCGCGAGCTCGTGTCCACGGTGCTGCGCTACGAAGGCTTCGAGGTGTCGGTCGCCGCCGACGGCCGGGCGGCCCTCGGCGAGATCGAGCGCTTCCGTCCCGACCTCGTCGTGCTCGACGTGATGATGCCCGAGCTCGACGGCTTCGAGGTGCAACGCCGCCTGGACACGGCCGGGCGGCGCATCCCCGTCATGTTCCTGACGGCGCGCGACGCGGTCGAGGACCGCGTCCACGGGCTCACGATCGGCGGCGACGACTACCTCACCAAGCCGTTCAGCCTCGACGAGCTGGTGGCGCGGGTGCGCGCGGTGCTGCGCCGCGCCGGCGATCGCCGGGGCGGCTCGCGGCTCGTCGTCGACGACCTCGAGCTCGACGAGGAGAGCCACGAGGTGCACCGCGGCGGCGAGCCGGTCGAGCTGACGCCCACCGAGTTCAAGCTGTTGCGCTTCCTGATGCGCAACCCGCGGCGTGTGCTGTCCAAACCGCAGATCCTCGACCACGTGTGGCAGTACGACTTCGGCGGCGACGGGAACATCGTCGAGACCTACATCTCCTACCTCCGCCGGAAGATCGACGCCGGGCGGCCGCCGTTGATCCACACCGTGCGCGGCGTCGGGTACACGATCAAGCCCGCGCCTGCGCCACCGGCCGCCCGGGCGCCGCGCTGATGTCGCTGCGGCTTCGCCTCACCGCGCTCGTGGTCGGCGCGTTCACCGTCGGCCTCGTCGTGCTCGGCATCGTCGTGCCGGCGCTGGTGCGCGACGACCTCACCGATCGCCTCGACGACGACCTGCGCAGCGGCGGCGAGGCCGCGGCCTTCCGAGCGCTCACCGACCTGGTGCGTCCGGGCGATCGGCCCGGCCCGCCGTCCGCGCCGCGCAATCCCGCGCTCGACGGCGCGTACGTCGAGGTGCGCAACGCCGACGGAACGCTGGCCATCGGCGGCTGGGTCGACGAGGAGCTCGGCGAGCGCGCGCTGCCCGACCTGCCCGACGAGCTTCCCGTCGGCGAGCGGGTGGGCTTCACGGTCGCATCCGTCGGACCGCTGCCGCCCGACCGCTACCGGGCGATGGCGTTCACCGCGCTCAACCGCCGGTCGGGCAACGAGGTCGCGCTGATCGTCGCGATGCCGACCACCGAGGTCGACCAGACGGTCAGCCAGGTCGTGCGCGTCACGGTGATCACCGCCGCGGTGACGCTGGCGGGTGTGGCCGCGCTGGCGTGGTCGTTGGTGCGCTTCGGTTTGCGCCCGTTGCGCCGCATGGAGCGCACCGCAGCCGCGATCACGACCGCCGGTGATCTCCACCAGCGCATCGAGCATCCCGGACCGCGCACCGAGCTGGGCGCTCTGGGCGGCACCCTCAACACGATGCTCGCCAGATTGGAGGCGAGCTTCGCCGCGCAGCGCGACACCGAAGCCCGGCTGCGCCGGTTCGTCAGCGACGCGTCGCACGAGCTGCGGACGCCGTTGACGTCGATCCGCGGCTACGCCGAGCTCTATCGCCGCGGCGGCGACGGCGCCGAGCAGGTCGAGCGCAGCATGTCCCGCATCGAGGACGAAGCCGGCCGGATGACACGTCTCGTCGACGACCTGCTGTTGCTGGCGCGCGTCGGCGAATCGTCGCCTCTGGAGCGAGCCCCCGTCGAGCTCTCCGCGCTCGTCGACGATCTGGTCGGCGATCTGCGCGCCGTCGAGCCCGACCGACCGGTGTCGCTGCGCGTGGAGCGGGTCGTGGTCGACGGCGATCGGCATCGGTTGACCCAGGCCGTCGCCAACGTGCTGACCAACGCCCGGGTGCACACGCCCGCCGGCGCCCCGATCGACGTCGACGTCCGCCACGCCGCCGGAATGGCAGAGATCGCGATCGCGGACCACGGCCCTGGCATCCCCGAGTCGGCGCGGGCACACGTCTTCGACCGCTTCTACCGAGCCGACGCGTCGCGGGCGCGGCCCACCGGCGGCAGCGGTCTGGGCCTCGCGATCTGCTCGGCGATCGTCGAGGCGCACGGCGGCACGGTCACCCTGGACGACACCCCGGGTGGCGGGACGACGTTCCGGATCCGTCTCCCGGCCGCGCCGAGCGACGGCGAAGCGACCTGACGAGGGTGACCGTCCGCCGCGGACCGATCAGCGATCATGGTGCATGCGGTTGGACATGGAGGAGTGGATCCGGCGTGCCGCGCCGGTGCGCACGGACGACCTCGATCTGGACGCGTTCATCGAGCGGCCTCTCACACCCGAGTCGTTGCGGTGCCTGCGTTACATGCACGACGTCGAGTACCACACCGTCTGCTACATGCGGGACCTGCTGCTCACCCCGGCGCACGCGGACCCGGAGTTGACGGCGTTCCTGACGATCTGGAACTTCGAGGAGTTCTGGCACGGCGAAGCGATCGCCGCCGTGCTGAAGGCTCACGGCGAGGAGGCGGGGCAGCCACGGGTCAGGGAGCTGCGCCACGTGCGGCGGGTGCGCGAGATGCTGCAGCCGCTGTTCCACTGGACGGTCACGCGGTTCGCCGGGGACGAGATGGTGGCGACGCACATGACCTGGGGAGCGATCAACGAGTGGACGGCGCAAGCGGCATACGGCCGTCTGGCCGCGCTCGCCGACCATCCCGAGCTGACGAAGCTGCTGCGGCGCATCATGCGCCAGGAGGGCCGGCACATCGACGTCTACGCGGCCCGGGCGGCCGAGATCCTTGCCGGAAGCCGCCGAGCGCAACGCTTCACGCGCTACGCCCTCCGCACCCGATGGGCGCCGGTCGGCACCGGCGTCGCCCCCGACAGCGAGGTGCGCCACATGGTCACCCATCTGTTCGGCGGACCCGACGGCCGCGACGCGCTCGCCCGGATCGACCGCCACATCGACCGGATGCCCGGCCTCGCCGGCCTATGCCTGACGACAGCGGCCGCCGACCGCCACCTCGCTGCGTGAGGACATCGCGGAGGGACTGAACGCGGGCGCTCCCGGAGACGGATAACGTGCACGCGTCCGGTCACGTCGACCGGGCATCAAGAGCAAAGTGAGAAACGCAAACATGGCGACCGGAACGGTGAAGTTCTTCAACGCGACCAAGGGCTACGGCTTCATCTCTCGTGAGGACGGAGAGGACGTGTTCGTCCACTTCTCCAACATCCAGGGTTCGGGCTACCGCTCCTTGGAGGAAGGCCAGCGGGTCGAGTTCGACATCGCTCCCGGCCGCAAGGGGCAGGAGGCCCACAACGTCAAGGTTGTCTGACACCTGACACCCGAACAATGCGAGGGCCGGCACGCGAGTGCCGGCCCTCGTCGTTTCAGCGGCTCGTCGTTCAGCTCAGCGACCAGTCGATGGGGGGCAGCCCTGCGGCGGTGAGGGCGGCGTTCGCCCGTGAGAACGGGCGGCTGCCGAAGAACCCGTTGTGCGCCGACAGCGGGGACGGATGGGCCGATTCGATGACGACGTGGCGGGCGGTGTCGATCAGCGGCTTCTTCTTGCGGGCGTAGCCGCCCCACAGGATGAACACGACCCGGTGGCTCTTGGCGTCGACAGCCCGGATCACCTGATCGGTGAAGCGCTCCCATCCCTTGCCCTGGTGTGACCCGGCCTGGCCGGCGCGGACGGTGAGCGTCGCGTTCAGCAGCAGGACACCTTGGCGGGCCCACTTCTCCAGGTTGCCGTGTCCCGGCGGGCGGTGGCCGAGATCGTCGTGCAGCTCGCGATGGATGTTGGCGAGCGACGGAGGGATCGCCACCCCGTCTCGCACCGAGAAGCACAGCCCGTGAGCCTGGCGGGGGCCGTGGTAGGGATCCTGGCCCAGGATCAGCACTCGCGTGTCGGCATACGGCGTGAGGTGGAGAGCGGCGAACACGTCCTTGACGGGCGGGTAGACGGTGTTGCGGGCACGCTCACGGGCGACGAAGTCCTGGAGCTCCGCCCAGTAGGGCTGCTGGAGCTCGGCGCGCAACACGGGGTTCCAATCGGTCTTCACTGCCCCTCGATCATGCCGCACGCGAGGCGGCCGCAGGTCAGTCGTCGTCGTGATCGTCGTCGCCGCCATGGCCGTGCCCGCTGTGATCGTCGTCGTCACGGTCGTCGTGGCCGCTGCCGTGGCCGCTGCTGTCGTCACGGCGGTCGTCGTCACGGCGGTCGTCGTCGCGGTCGTCGCCATGGTGGCTGCCGGGACCGCTG
>CAZGUH010000023.1:28711-62650 GCA_964529005.1 uncultured Ilumatobacteraceae bacterium
GTCGTCACGGCGGTCGTCGTCGCGGTCGTCGCCATGGTGGCTGCCGGGACCGCTGTTGTCGTGGCGGTCGTCGTCGCAGTCGTCGTCGTCGATCGACGTGGACGGCACGCTCGAGGACGTTCTGTCGTCGTCGCAGCCGTCGTTGTCGATCGAGGTCGACGGCGCGCTGGCATCCGGTCCATCGTCGATCGAGGTCGACGGAGCGGAGTTCTCCACCGACGACGACGTCGAACTGTCGTCGACCGACGTCGAGACGGAGCCGGTGGCCGGGGTGGACGACGCGACGCTGCTGGTCACGTCCGCGCTCGTCGACACGTCCGCGCTGGTGGAGACGTCGGCGCTGGTGGACACGTCCGCGCTGGTGGAGACGTCGGCGCTGGACGACACGTCCGCACTCGACGACACGTCCGCGCTGGACGTGACGGCGTCGCTCGACGTCGACACCGCGTTCGGGACCGGGGACTGCGGGGAGCGTGGAAGCCCGTCACCGGCGGTGGCGAAACCGACCAACCCGAACAATGCCGCGGCGCTGACCGTGGAGATCACGATCACTCGGCGGGCTCCGTCGTCTCTGACCGTCCCCATGGAATGCCTCCCTCGTCGTTCGGACACCCGGGGACACGCCGCACGAGTGCGCGAGGTTTGGCGCGGGTCCGTCAGCCCGGTCCGCTGGACCCGCCGTTCTCGTCGATGTCGTGCACCATCTGCCCGCCCTCGACACGGACCTCGATCCGCGACGATCGGTCGTCGTCACGGAAGCGGACGCGGACGCGCTCGGAGCTGTTGTCCTCGATCTCCTCGGCGAAGCCAGGCGCCGGCGTCGTGCCCAGCAGCGACAACGCGCCGTCGGCCAGCCGCACGGTGATGGAGCCGCCGACCGACGAGAACGTCTGGGTCGCCGGCGCGACCGTGGTCGCAGGGCTGGAGGTCTCCGACGTCTCCGGCGCCGATGACGGCGGCGACGTCGGCGACGACGGGTCGCTCGTGGACGTCTCCGGCGTGGATGGAACGCTCGACGGGAGCGTCCCGGGCGGCACGCTGGCCGGCGCCGAGCCGCCGGGCTGCGACGTGGCCGGATCGGTGGTCACCGCGCTGGCCGGCGACGACGGTGATGTCGTCGTGACGGTCGACGTGGCGGTCGTCGAGGCTGTCGTCGACGCAGGCGGAGGCGCCGTCGACGTCGGCGACGGCAGCGTTGCCGGTGCGGTGTCAGCCGAGCGCAGCTCGCCGGGACCGTCGTCGCGCACGATCGTCCCGATGCCGACGGCGATCGCCGCGACGGCGGCGACGCCGCTGACGATCCCGACGCGCCGGCGCCGGATCGCCCGCGCCCGGGCGTGCATCGCCGCCAATCCACGGTCCTCGTCGGGCGCCGGGCCGGCGAGGCGCTGGAGGTCGTCGCGCAACCAACGATCGTCGTCGCTCATCGTTCGTCTCCCATCGCTGCCAGCGCGGCCCGCATGCGCTTGCGCCCTTCGTGGAGGTGAAACTTCACCGCGCCTTCGCTGACGCCCAGCGCGGCGGCGACCTCGGCCACCGACAGCTCTTCGACGTAGTGCAGCGCGAGGCAGAGGCGCTGCTGGCGGGGCAGCGTCGGCAGCGCCGCGGCGAGCGCGGCGTCGTGCAAGGCCGGCTCGCTCGAACCGAGATCACGCTGACCCGCGAGGCGCTGGATCGCCCGGTCCTTGCGTCGCGACCGGCGGTGCTCGTCGCGCAGCTTGTTGATCGCCACCCGCCGGATCCATCCCACCGGGTCGTCGTAGTGGCGCAGCCGCCGCCAGCGCAGGTGCGCGCGGGCGAACGCCTCCTGAACTGCGTCGGCGGCACGGTCGGCGTCGCCGCCGACCAGCGTCAGCGCGCGCACCAGCCGTGCGTAGTGGGCGCGGAACAGCGCCTCCAGGTCGTCGACGAGAACGACGTCGTCCATCAGAGCAACGGTCACCGAGAAGGACACGACGCGGAGCCGACTGCGGTTTGGTCGCGGCTGAACGTAGTGTCGGGAGAGTGAGCGTGGACGGCATCGCGCGGTGTGCCCGGGTGCAGCTGGCGACGTTGCCGACCCCGCTCGAACGCGGCCCGGAACTGGACGGCGGCGTGCGGCTGTGGGTCAAGCGCGACGACCTCACCGGCCTCGGCCTGGGCGGCAACAAGGCGCGCAAGCTCGAGTTCCTCTGCGGTGAGGCCCGCGCGGCGGGGGCGGACTGCCTTGTCACGGGCGGCGCGGCGCAGTCGAATCACTGTCGCATGACGGCCGCCGCGGGAGCGATCCTCGGTCTCGAGACTCATCTGGTGCTCTCCGGCGATCGGCCGGAGCGGCTCACCGGCAACGTGCTGCTGGCCGACGGCTTCGGCGCCCACCTGCACTTCACCGGCGCCGCGGAGGAGAATTGGGGCGAGCTCGAGATCGCCCGCGAGGCGCTCACCGACGAGCTCGTCGCGGACGGCGCGACGCCGTACTCGATCCCGATCGGCGGCAGCACTCCGCACGGGGCGCTCGGATACCTCGCGGCGTTCGGCGAGCTGATGGACCAGTGCGACGCGGCCGGCATCGCGCCCGCCGCCGTCGTGGTCGCCTCGTCGAGCGGCGGGACGCACGCCGGTCTGGTGGCCGGTCGCGCCGCCGGGCGGGCGGCGGGACGAACGGTCCCGGATGTGCTCGCCGTCGGCGTGTCGAGAGGCGTGGTGATGGGGATGCCGGACATCGTCGCGCTGGCATCGGACACGCTGGCGCTCGCAGGGCACGATCCGCGCGCCGTGCTGCCCGGCGACGTGGAGGTCGACGACCGGTGGCTCGGATCCGGATACGCCGTGCCGAGCGACGCCGCCGACGCCGCGATCCGCGCCGGCGCCGCGATCGGCGGGTGGGTGTTCGATCGCACGTACACCGGGAAGGGATTCGCCGGCCTGGTCGGCAATGCCGCGGGCGGTCGCTGGCCGCGCGGCAGCGACGTCGTCTTCGTGCACACCGGCGGCATCCCCGCGATCTTCGCGGACGGCGGCTGGCCCGGATCCGCCATGGACCGAGGGGGTGACGCCGCGTCAGGGTGACGCTGCGAGGTGATCCAGGAGCAAGCGGTTGAACGCCGCGGGCTGTTCGACGTTGGGCAGGCGCCCGCAGTCGGGGAGCACGGCCAGCCGGGCGCCGGCGATGTGGTCGGCGAGGTGCCGCGCGTACGACGGAGGGGTCTCGCTGTCGTTCTCGCCCACGATCACCAGCGTGGGGCAGCGGATGTCGGCGAGCTGGTCGCAGACGTCGTGCGTCGGCAGGCAGTGCACCGCTGCGGTCATCGCCTCGGCGCTGACGCGTGACATCGCGGCGATCGCGGCGGCCAGCGCGCCGTCGCCATCCCCGTTCGGGACGAGGCGGGTGAACAGCTCGGGCGCGATGTCGGCCGGTGTGCGCCCGGCGCGCAGTGGAGCGAGGCGCTCGTGGAGCCAGCGGTGCGGGTCGTCGCTGCCGTCGAGCCCGAACGCGGGGCTGGTGTCGGCGAGCGCCAGGCTGCGCACGAGCGACGGATGCCGCACCGCGACGTGCAGGGCGATCATGCCGCCCATCGACAGGCCGACGATGTGGGCGCTGGATCCCATCTCCTCCAACCACCCAGCCACGGCGTCGGCGAGTTGCGGGAACGACAGCACGGAGACCGGCTCGCTGGCGCCATAGCCCGGCATGTCCCATGCGGCCGCGTGGTATCCCGCGTCGGCCAGCGCATCGAGCTGCGGATCCCACATGACGCGCGACCCTTCGATGCCGTGCAGCAGCGCGACCAGGTGCCCGGTGGGCGGTCCCGCTTCGCGCCAGGCGATCGGGTGGCGGTCGACGTCGACGGCCATGCGGGCAGTGTACGGACGCAGACGAGCGTGGCGTGCCACCTCCGGGTCGGGCTCCGCAGCCGTGAACCGTTCCGAGGCACGCCGCGAGCGCCGGAGTAGCGTGGCGAGCCATGCCCGTGGTCGAGGCTGTCGGTCTCCAGAAGCGCTTCGGGGACACGGCGGCGTTGCGCGGCCTCGATCTGACGGTGGAGCGCGGCACGGTCCTCGGCCTCCTCGGCCCGAACGGCGCGGGGAAGACGACGGCGGTGCGGGTGCTCACCACGCTCGTGCGCCCCGACAGTGGCCGGGCGTTCATCGACGGCATCGACGTCGTCGCCGAGCCCCAGCGCGTCCGCGCCCGCATCGGCCTCACCGGGCAGTACGCCGCGGTCGACGAGCGGCTCACCGCCCGCGAGAACCTCGAGGTGATCGGGCGCTTCTTCCGCTTGCGCTCCCGGGCCGCGCGCCAGCGCGCCGACGAGCTGCTGCGCGACTTCGACCTCGAGCCCGTCGCCGACCGTGTCGTCAAAGGGTTCTCCGGCGGGATGCGACGGCGGCTCGACATCGCGATGAGCCTCGTCCCGCGGCCGCAGGTTTTGTTCCTCGACGAGCCGACCACCGGCTTGGATCCGCGCAGCCGGCTGGCAATGTGGGCGGTGATCGACGGCCTCGTCGACGCGGGCACCACGACGGTGCTGACCACCCAGTATCTCGACGAGGCGGACCGGCTCGCGGACGAGATCGTGGTCATCGATCACGGCACGGCGATCGCCCGCGGCGCCACCGAGCAGCTGAAGGCGCAGATCGGGGGCGACCGGGTGACGATCACGCTCGTCGACCAGCACGACGCCGGCCGCGCCGCCTACGCCGTCGCCCATCACACGGTGTCCGGATCGGCGTTCAGCCACGACGGCGCCACCCTCACCGTCGCCGTTCGTGCGGGGGCCGGCACGCCCGAGATCGTCCGCGATCTCGACGCTCGGGGGGTGCGGGTGCGCGACGTGGCGATCCATCGGCCGACGCTGGACGACGTCTTCTTCGCCCTCACCGGCCACTCGGCGAGTGAGGACGGGGACGGGGACGCAGCAGCATGAGCGCGCGACTCGACGACGTCCCGGCATCGGGTTTCGGCTGGGCCGTGCGGGACTCGCTGAACGAATCCCGCCGGCACCTGATCGCGATGCCCCGCAACGTCGAGATGATGGTCGTCGTCCTGCTGCAGCCGTTGATGTTCGTGCTGCTGTTCCGCTATGTGTTCGGTGGGGCGATCACCGTGCCGGACATGTCGTACACGCAGTTCCTGCTGCCGGGGATCTTCGCCCAATCGGTCGTCTTCGGCTCGACCTTCACCGGGGTCGGTCTCGCCGAGGACATGCAGAAGGGCTTCATCGATCGCTTGCGATCGATGCCGATCTCACGGTCGGCGGTGCTGATCGGCCGCACGCTGTCCGACCTCGTCCGCAACCTGCTCAGCTTCCTCGGGATGCTCGTCGTGGCGTTCCTCATCGGCTTCCGCTTCGACGGCGGCCTGCTGCGGGGCCTCGGGGCGACCGCGCTGCTGATCGCGTTCAGCCACGCGTTCAGCTGGGTCCAGGCGCCGATCGGGCTGATGGTGAAGTCGGTGGAGACCGCCAACTCGGCGGGATTCATCTGGATGTTCCCGCTGACCTTCGTCTCGTCGGCGTACGTGCCGACCGACAACATGTCGCCGTGGCTGCGGCGCGTCGCCGACGCCAACCCGTTCACGATCGTCACCAACGCCGCCCGGGCGCTGTACAACGGCCGCGATCCGGGCAACGACGTGTGGCTCTCGCTGGCGTGGGCCGCGGGCATCATCGTCGTCTTCGCGACGATCTCGATGTGGCTGTTCGCTCGTTCGACGAGCCGCTGACGGCGCGCCTCTGCCAGCAGCGCGTCTCGCTCAGAAGATCGAGCACGTGTTCTTCACGTCGCAGTAGAAGTCGAAGCTCCATGTGCCGCCCTCGCGGCCGATGCCGCTGTGGCGGCTCCCGCCGAACGGCGCCCGCAGGTCGCGGACGAAGAAGCAGTTGACCCACACGGTGCCGGCGACCAGGCGGCGGCTGATGCGCTCCGCTCGGGCAGGGTCGGACGTGAACACGACGCCGGCGAGCCCGTACTCGGTGTCGTTCGCCATCGCGACCGCCTCGTCGTCGTCGGCGAAGGTCTGCAACGTCAGCACCGGCCCGAAGACCTCACTCCTCAGGATCTCCGCTCCCGGCCGGGCGCCGACGAACAGGGTGGGCCGGTAGTAGAGACCACCGAGGTCGGTGTTCGGGCCGCCGCCCAGCACGGCCTCGGCGCCATCGTCCTTGGCCCGTTGCACGAAGCCGTCGATCACGTCGACGTGTTCGCGCGAGATCTGGGGTCCGATGTCGGTCTCCGGGTCGCGCGGGTCACCTTGGCGCAGCGCGGCCGCCCGCGCCACGAATCGGGCGGTGAACTCGTCCGCGATCCGCTCGTGCGCCAGCAGGCGTGTTCCTGCCAGACACACCTGCCCGGCGTTGTCATACTGCTCCACCGCGTTGGTGACGGCGCTGTCCATGTCGGCGTCGTCGAGGACGACGAACGGGCTCTTGCCCCCGAGCTCGAAGCTGCACGGCGTGAGGTTCGGCGCGGCGGCGGCAGCGATCAGCCGCGCCGTGGGCACGCTGCCGGTGAAGCTGATGCGACGGATGCCGGGGTGGCGAGTGAGTGCCGGTCCGACCTCTTCGCCGGGCCCCTGCACCACGTTGAACACGCCGTCGGGAAGGCCTGCGTCGCGGGTGATGTCGGCCAGCAGCGACGCGGTCAGCGGGCTCCATTCGGCGGGCTTGAGCACGACCGTGCAACCCGCGGCGAGCGCCGGGGCGACCTTCCACGTCTCCAACATCAGCGGCGCGTTCCACGGCGTGATGAGGACAGCGACGCCGCTCGGGTCCCAGCTGACCCGGTTGGTGTGACCGCGGGTTTCGAAGTCGGGATGGGCCAGCGAGCCGGTGAGGTAGTCGGCGAAGAACCGGAAGTTCGACGCAACACGCGGCATGACGCCGCGGAGGTGGCTACGGAGCAATGCGCCGTTGTCGAGCGTCTCCACCATCGCCAGCTGTTCGATGCGGCTCTCGACGAGGTCGGCGATGCGATGGAGCACGCGGGCGCGTTCGGTCGGCGCGGTGTCGGCCCAGCGGCCGAACGCGGCCTGCGCCGCCTCGACCGCGGCGTTCGCCTCCACCGGGCCGCCGCGTGCGATGTCGGCGATCGGGCGCTCGTCGATCGGCGACACGTCGGTGAACGTGCTCGCCGAACCGACGCGCTCGCCGCCGATCCAATGGTCGAGCGCGACGTCGACCTCTGCCACTGTGGTGCTGCGCGTCATCGTGCCGTCCATCCGTGAGAAGATCGTTCGGGACCAAACGATAAGCGACGCGCCGACTAGCGTCGTCCCCCGTGCCGACACCGTTCTCCAGCGACGACGCCGACGATCTCCGCCAGGCCGAGCGTGACGTCGCGGCGGCGCTCGGCGGGCTCGACCTCGACTTCGCCGCGCTGCTCGCGGTGTCGAACATCTTTCGTGCCGCCACCGCGGTGCGCAACCACATGGAGGGCGCGATCCTCAAGCGCCGCGACCTGAGCTGGAGCGCGTTCGTGGTGATGTTCGTCCTGCGCGTATGGGGCGAACGCGAGCCGCGCCAGCTGGCCGCCGAGGCGGGCATCTCGCCCGGCACCCTCACCGGGGTGTTGCACACCCTCGAACGCAAGGGCCTCGCCAGGAGGAAACCCCATCGCACCGACGGCCGGCGACTGCTCGTCGCCCCGACCGCGAAAGGCCGGCGGGCAGTCGACGCGATCCTGCCGGCCTTCAACCGTGAGGAGATCGTCGTCACCCGCGACCTCACCGGCACCGACGTCGCGGAGCTGTCACGCTTGCTGCGCGCGTTGCTCCGGACGCTCGACGACATCGACCGCTGACGCGTCCGCTCGACGCGCACGGCTGACGCCTGCGCGGGCGCGGCGTAGGATCGGCGTCGGCCCGAGCGACGCGAGGAGGGACCGCACGTGGGCGAGATCGTCGGCGCGGCGCTGGTTTCGCACGTTCCCCTCATCGTCTTGCCGGAAGCAGTCCGCCGCGAGTTGAACGGGGGTGACGACACCAGCCTCGTGTCGGGCCTCCACGCGCTGCGCGCCGAATGTCTCGACCGGCTGCGGCCCGACACCGTCGTCGTCGTCGACACGCACTGGCATACGACGTTCGAGCACGTCGTCACGGCCCACGAGCGACGCGCCGGCCGCTACACCAGCGACGAACTGCCGCGCGGCCACCCCGCCATGCCGTACGACCTGCCCGGCGATCCCGAGCTGGCGCACGCGATCGCGCGCCAGGCGGAGGGCCGCGACGACACGTGGATCCACGCCACCGACGATCCGCACGTCGCGATCCACTACCCCACCGTCTACCTGACGCCGTACCTCCAGCGTGACGAACGGTGGATCAGCGCCAGCGTGTGCCAGACCGCCACCGTCGACGACTTCCTGCTGTTCGGAGAACTGATCGCGGCGGCGATCGCCTCCATCGATCGGCGCGTCGTCATGCTCGCCAGCGGCGGGCTGAGCCATCGCTTCTGGACGCTGCGCGAACTGCGCCAGCACGAGGCGTCGGGGGTGGAGCACATCATCACGCCCGACGCCCGAGCGGCCGACGAGAAGACGATCGGCCTGCTCGAAGCGGGCGATCACGCCGGCGTGATCGCCTGGTATCCCGAGTTCCGCCGCTACTCGCCCGAGGGGATGTTCGCCCACTACCTGACGATGGTGGGCGCGCTCGGCGGGCAGCACTGCGTCGCCGCTGGCAAGCTGTACGGCGCGTACGAGAGCGCCGCAGGCACCGGCCAGGCGCACATCTGGTTCGAGCGACCGGACTCCGGCTGGTCGCGAGCACATGTACCGTGACGAGCGAGGTGCAGACATGACCGAGATCCTGGACGTCGACCTGCTGGCTTTCGAGAAGGGCGCCGGCGAGCAGCGCCGCGCCGTCGTCGACGGGGTGCGTCGCAGTCTCGCGACCGGCTTCGTGTACACCCGGCACGACCTGAGCGAAGAGCTGCTCGACCGCGCGTACGCGATGTTGCGCGAGTTCTTCTCGCAGCCCGCGGAGGTGAAGGCGCAGTTCGTCGCCCCCGGCAGCTTCGGGCAGACCGGATACACCGGGCTGCTCGTGGAGACCGCCGCGTCCAGCGACGTGCCGGACTGGAAGGAGATGCTCAACTGGGGCCGCGAGCTGCCCGACGGCCATCCGTTGCGGACTCGATACCCGCACCGCTACGGCCCCCAGGTGCTCCCGGAGGCAGCGGTCCCCGGCATCGAGAAGGTGCTGTACGCGTTCCACGAGGCGATCGAGGATCTCCAGCGCAGGTTCCTGCGCGTCATCGCCGAAGGCATCGGCTGCCACGAATCGTTCTTCGACGAGATGACCACGAACGGCGCCACGCTGACGCGCGCGATCCGCTATCCGAGCATGAGCGAGGCGCCCGGCGGCGCCCACGTGTGGGCCGGCGAGCATGGCGACATCAACCTCATCACCGCCCTGCCGCGTGCGACCGCGCCCGGGCTCCAGGTGAAGGTCGACGGCGCCTGGGTCGACGCGGTGGCGCCCGAGGGGCAGGTGATCATCAACACCGGGATGATGCTCGAGCGGCTCACCAACGGCGTGATCCCGACAGGCGTGCACCGCGTCGTGGCGAGCCCGGGCTACACGGGTGAGCGCTACAGCGTCGTGCAGTTCTGCCACCCCACGCCGTGGACGTTGCTCAACCCGCTGTCGAGCTGCTGCACGCCCGAGAACCCCCAGCGGTTCTCCGGAATGGTGTCGGCGGACGCGCTCGACCTGGTGCTGTACGAGATCAACCTGGTGGAGGACGCACGGCGCGTGCGGTGAGGCCGCGCCGGGATCGTTCGGCCCCGAACGATCCGCCGTGCGGGCTTTGGTAGCGTCGAACCATGGGGAACCGGCGCGTCCGCGTGATGTGGAGCGACCTCAACGGCCTCTCGCACGGCCGCTACGTGCCCGACGGGCGCTTCGGGCACGTCGGGCACCATGCAGTCACGACACTGACGATGGGCATCGACCGCGACATCCTTCCGGTCACTGGCTATGGCGCCGACGTCGGCTTCCGTGACCTGACGACCGTGCCCGTGGTGGAGAGCCGCCGGGTGGGATGGGAGGTCGACACCGACGTGGCGATCGCCGCCTTGCAGTTCGACGACGAGCCGCTGGCGCTGTGCCCCCGCGCCGCTCTCGACCGCGCGGTGGAGGCCTGGCGTTCGCTCGGGTTCGAGCCGCAGCTCGGCTTCGAGATGGAGTTCTACGTCATGCAGCCCGACGACGGGCCGGGCGGGTGGCGGGTGTACGACAACCCGTCTCATCGCGTCTACGGGGTCGGCGCCGGGGGCGACTGCGGTGGCCTGATGTTCGACCTGTTCGACGCAGCGGAGGCGGCGAACCTCGACGTCGAAGGTGTGCTCGCGGAGTTCCATCCTGGGCAGATCGAGATGAACCTGCACTACGGCCCAGCGCTCGACGCCGCCGACCGCGCGTTCCTGTTCAAGGAGATGTCACGCGAGGTGGCCGGCGCTCGCGGGCTGAAGGTGACGTACCTCGGTCGCCCGGACCCGCAGCTCGTCGGCAGCGGCCTGCACGTCAACGTGTCGTTCGATCCGGTGGACGGCGGGCCGAACGCGCTCGCCGACCCGGAGGATCCGGTCGGGCTGTCGACGCTCGCCCGGCAGTGCATGGGCGGGCTGCTCTGCCACCACGAGGCGCTGTGCGCGCTGTCCGCGCCGTTGATCAACAGCTACAAGCGGTTGATGCCAGGGGTGCTCGCCGGATACTGGTGCAACTGGGGCCTCGACAACCGCATCAGCACCTATCGCGTCCCCAACGAGCGCGGCGAGGCGACGCGCATCGAGAACCGCATGCCGTGCGCCAGCGCCAGCCCCTACCTCGCGGCTGCGGTCACGCTGAACGCGATGCTGCTCGGTGTGGCAGACGGCATGGACTGCGGCGAGCCACAGGTCGGCGACGCCGACAGCGCACCCAACACCGACCGGCACATCCCGTTGACGCTGCCCGATGCCGTCGCCGCGCTGGAGGCCGACACGGTTCTGGTGGATGCGATGGGACCGGAGCTGGTCAACGCGTTCACCATTCTGCGCCGCGCCGAGCTCGAACGTTGGGCCGCGGCCGGTGAGACATGGGACCCGCAGACGGTCACCGCCTGGGAGCTGGAGACCTACCTCCCCTTCTACTGACCGCGGGCGTCTCAGGGCCGATCGATCTCGATCGGCATGTGCTTGATCCCGGAGATGAAGTTCGAGCGCAGCCGATCGATCGGCCCGGCGAGGCGCACGCCCGCGAGCCGCGGCAGCAGCTCCTCCAGCAGCACCTTGATCTCCATCCGGGCGAGCTGTGAGCCCAGGCACAGGTGCGGGCTCATCAGACCGAAGGCGACATGCGCGTTCGGCGCGCGGTGGATGTCGAACGTGAACGGTGAGGGGAACTGGCGATCGTCGTAGTCGGCGCTGATGAACCAGATGACGACCTTGTCGCCGGCGCGGATGCGCCGCCCGCCGAGCTCGGTCTCGCGCGTCGCGGTGCGGCGGAAGTGCATCGTCACCGATCCCCAGCGGAGGATCTCCTCCACGGCGCTGTCGACGAGCGAACGCTCGCCCGCGGCGACGGCGTCGCGCAGCTCGGCGAGGTGGTCGGGATGCTCGATCAGCGCCTTCATCCCGGCGGCCATCGTGTACCGGGTCGTGTCGTTGCCCGCCGCGACGAGCAGGGTGAAGAAGTTGTTGAAGTCCTGCTCGCTCAACTCGGCGCCGTCGACCTTCGGCTTCAACAGATCGCTGATCACGTCGTCGGTCGGCATCCGACGCCGAGCGTCGGCCTGCCGCTGTGCGTAGCGGAACAGCTCGTAGCCGGCCGGGCTGCGGAACGGCAGCAGGCGGAACTCGTCGGTGTCGACGAGCCCCACAGGATGGGTGGTGAACTCGGGATCGGTGTTGCCGAGCAGAGCGTCGCCCAGTTCCACCAACCACGGACCGTCGGCCTCGGGGACCCCGAGCAGCGCGCCGAGCATGCGCATCGGCAGCGGCTTGGCGATGCGGTCGACGAAGTCGAACGTCGCCGGTCCGGCGAGTGCGCTGGTCACCACGTCGCGGGCGAGCGCGCGGATGGCGTCCTCGTAGGCGTAGACCTCGCGCCGGCTGAACGGCTTCGACACCAGCCGGCGGTACGCGGTGTGCTCGGGCGGGTCGAGCTCCATCAGCGTGCGGCGCGCCGCCGCCTCGTCCTCGGCCATCTCCTCCAGCCGGATCCCGCGGGAGCTGGAGAAGATCCCGACCTCGCGGCTGACGTGCAGCAGGTCGTCGTAGCGCGTCACCGCCCAGAACCCGCTGCCCTCCGCCTCGTCCCACCAGCTGACGGGATCGTCGTCGCGCAGCCGCCGGAACGTGGCGTGCGGGACGCCCCGCACGTAGACGTCGGGGTCCGTGATGTCGGCATCGTCGGGTCCGAGATCGATGCCGGGTTCGGAAGGTCCGGTCATGGCGCGCGCCGCTCGACGGTCGTGCCTCCGTTCCAGCTGGCGCCCACCTCACGCCAGTAGCCGCCGATCATCTCGACAGGCGCCAGGCGCGTGAGCTCCTCCGTCGGAGATTCGTGCAGCGCGATCGTCGCCTCGCCACGCCAGCACTCCCCCACCTCCACGTCGACGTTGCGCATCGTGACGAGTTCGTCCACAACATCGCCGCCGTCGCGTTCGATCGCCGGCAGCACGCGGCTGTGCAACATCGGGTGGCCGTTGACGAATCCCGCCGTGTCGCTGGGGGCGGCCAGCGTCGCGGTGGCGTCGATCAGCCGTCGCCCGGCCGCCGCGCACGTCGCGCCGAAGCGAGCGCCGGGTTCGAGGCGCGGACCGGCCTTGCCCACCCGCGCGACGCGGGTCAGGTGCACGCTGCCGAGCTTCTTCGGGTAGCCCTGGTGGTGCCCGCGCACCATCGCGACGTCGCTGTCGACCCAGATGTACACGCACCTGCTGTACGTCTCGCCGCGGTGCGTGCAGCGCACGACGACGAAGCACTCCACGTACTGGCTGCGAACCGGATCGAGCAACTCCTCGAAGGTGTCGCTACAGCTCTGCCACTCCGCCCAGATCACCGCTACCGCGCCCGGGTCGTCGGAGGCCGGGTCGACACCCGGCGGCAGGAGCTCGGCCACCGCCCGCGGGTCGGCGCGGAACTCGACCGTCAGCATCTGGCCGCTGTAGTGCCACGGCGGCGGCGGCACCAACGACGCGCGGCCGGTCGCGGTGCGAGGGAACATGAAGCCGAACACCTCCTGCCCCATGTGCCCACACTAACCACGTGCGGCATATCGTTAGGCCCCGAACGACATCACGAGCGGAGCGCCGGATGCCCGAGCACAGAAGGATCCTCCTCGACGGTGTCGCCACGCCGGTCGTCGTCGAGGGCGACGACCTCGTCGCCGGCGACGGACGGCGCGTCGCTGCCGGCGCCGCCGTCCACCTCCCGCCGTGCGAGCCGACGAAGATCCTGTGCGTCCACCTCAATCACGTCAGCCGCGTCCGCGAGTTCCAGGCCGCGCTGCCGCCCGCCCCGACCTACTTCCACAAGCCCACCTCGTCGCTCAACGCGCACCGCGGCGTCGTCGTGCGGCCGCAGCGCTGCGAGTGGCTGAACTACGAGGGCGAGGTGGTCATCGTGATCGGGTCCCCGTGCCGCAACGTGTCCCCCCAGGACGCCGCGGCATTCATCGCCGGGTACACGATCGGCAACGATTTCGGCCTGCACGACTTCCGCGACACCGATGCTGGCAGCATGCTGCGCGTCAAGGGAAGCGACACCCTCTGCCCGGTGGGCCCTGGCATCGTCACCGGATGGGACTTCCGAGACAGGCACATCCGCACGTTCGTCAACGGCGAGCTCCGTCAAGACGGCTCGACCGACGAGATGACCTGGGACATGCACTATCTCGTCGCCGACCTGGCACGCACGATCACGTTGCTGCCCGGCGACCTGATCTTCACCGGCACGCCGGCCAACAGCCGCCCGGTGCAGCCGGGCGACGTGGTGACCGTGGAGGTCGAGGGTCTCGGCGCGTTGACCAACACGATCGTCGACGGCCCGACCGCGATCCGTGCCGATTGCGGGGCCCAACCGTCGAGCAGCGAGGAGGTGGTCTCGACCGCGCTCGGCGGTGACTGGGAGTTCCGGGGCATCCGGCCTCCACTCCGGTGAGCGGGCGGGCTGCGCCACCAGCGGTAGTTTCCCTCGGAATGGACGTGGTTCTCGCGGTCGACATCGGCGGCACCAAGATCGCCGCTGGCCTGATGACGATGGCCGGCGAGCTGATCGACCGCGATCACGTGGTCATCGATCACGACGGCAAGGCCGATGCGTTGTTCGACTCGCTCGACGCCATGGTCCAGAGCCAGCTCGAGCGCGCACGCGAGCACCACCAGGCCACCGCGGTCGCGGTCGGGGTGGGGTCCGCCGGGCCGGTGACGGCGAACGTCGAGACGGTGTCCCCGCTGAACATCTCGGCATGGCACGAGTTCCCGCTGCGCTCGAAGCTCGCAGCGGTCACCGGCCTGCCGGTCTACGGCGACCTCGACGCCAAGGCCCTCGCCTTGGCGGAAGGCTGGCTCGGCGCTGCGCAGGGCAAGGACAACTTCCTGGCGATGGTGGTCAGCACCGGTGTGGGCGGCGGCATCGTGCTCGACGGCACGCTGCTCGACGGCGCCAGCGGCAACGCTGGCCACATCGGCCACGTGATCGTCGAGCCCAACGGCCGGCGGTGCCCGTGCGGCGCCCGCGGCTGCCTGGAAGCCGAGGCGTCGGGCACGGCGATCGAGGCGATCACCGGGCGGCCGCCCACCGAACCGACCTACGAGATCATGCAACGCACCGGGCGGCTCGTCGGCATCGCCATCGCGTCGGTGTGCAACGCGCTCGACCTCGACCTCGCCGTCGTCGGGGGATCGGTGGCGCTCGGCTTCGGCGCCCCGTTCTTCAACGCCGCCCAGGAGGCGCTGGACGCCCACGCCCGGCTGGCGTTCAGCACCGGCGCACGGGTCACACCGGTGCGCCTCGGCGACCGCGGCCCGTTGATCGGCGCCGGTGCGATGGGCGTGCGCGGCTTGCACCGCGCACGCCGGGGTATCAACGGCTGACTCGGCAGGCGACGACAGGGGGACGACGTGACCAAGATCCGGCGCACCAGCGACAGCTCCATGGTGCGCGACCGGCGGGGGGCTGGCGGTGGGATGGGCGGCATGGGTGGCCTCGGCGGCGTCATCGGCGGCCTGGGACGCGGCGGCCTGGCGGGCGGCGGGCTGCTCGGCATGCTGGTGTTGCTGGCGGCGATCTTCCTGCCGCAACTGCTCGGCGGAGGCGGGACACAGTCTGCGACCGACACCGGCCGGGCGGGCGAAGAGTGCGACGACGAGGTCGAGTCGATCGTCTGTGGCGCGGTCGAGGACGTGCAGGCGTTCTGGACCGACGAGCTGGCCGGCTCCGGCGGCGGCTACCAGGCGACCGAGACGGTGTTCTTCACCGGCGCCGTCGACACCGGCTGCGGACGGGCGACCGCGCAGGTCGGGCCGTTCTATTGCCCGGCGGACCGGCTGGTCTACTTCGACCTCGACTTCTTGCAGCAGCTGATGGATCAGTTCGACTTCGGCGGTGACCTCGCGATTCAGTACATCGTCGCCCACGAGTACGGGCACCATCTCCAGAACCTGCTCGGGGTCAGCGACCGTGTCCGGCAGGCCCAGGCGCAGGATCCCGGGCGGGCGAACGAGTACAGCGTCCAGCTCGAGCTCCAGGCCGATTGCCTGGCCGGCGTGTGGGCGCATTCGGTGCAAGAGCGCGGCTTGTTCAGCGACGAGAACGAGGCTCGCGAAGCGCTCGATGCCGCGGCTGCGGTGGGCGACGATCGCATCCAGGAGCGCACCACGGGTCAGATCGACCAGGAGAGCTGGACGCACGGCAGCGCGGAGCAGCGCCAGACGTGGTTCAACCGCGGGTTCCGCAGCGGCGACATGAACCAATGCGACACGTTCGCCGGTTGACCGGCGAACCGAGCCCGGCTCGGCCGAGCCGGCGTCAGCCGACGAGACGGTAGAGGCGCTCCAACGGGCCCTGGCCGAACATCCAGTGCCACATCGCTGCCGCGGCGATCGCCAAGGCCCAGAACCACACGGCGAAGGTGAGCGCTGTGTCCAGACCCGTCGCGCCGATGTTGCCACTCCAGTCGACGAGCGCCTTGAAGACCAGCACGTGTGCGACGTAGAGGGTCAGCGTCATCTGACCCGCGCGCTGGAACGCCTGCGTCAACCACGACGCCGACGTCCGTTCGGCGGCCCACGACACGACGCAGAACACCGCCACCGAGGAACCCAGCGTGCCGATCGTGTAGAGCAAGCCGCGGTCGAACGGGCGCGTCGACAGCGCGGCGGCCCGCAGCGGCCCGCCGCTGCCGGCCAGCAGATGGTTGATCGCGTACGTGACCGCGACGAGCGCGGCGCCGGCGCCCGCCAAGCGCCAGCGCACCTCGGCGAGACGCCCCAGCGAGCGACCGAACACGATGCCCGCGCACAGGAACGCGAGCCATGGCAGCAGCGGATGCGTCGAGCCGAACAGCGTGCGCAAGACGAGACCGCGCGGTGTGTTGTCGTACGGCTCGAGCCACGAGGTGTCGTGACCGTCGATGGCGCGCTGCACACGCCAGAGGTTCACCACCGCGGCCGAGACCGCGCTCACCACGCCGACGGTGATCACCCACCGCGTGCGCAACATGAACAACGCGGCGGCGACGGCGAAGTACGCGCCGTAGAAGAACAGGATCGTTCCCGGCCACCACTCGTCGAGCAGCAAGCCGCCGACGTACAGCACCATCCCCCGGCGCAGTAGCCGGAACCGCGCTTCGGCGACGAGCGCGGGATCGCCCGAGAGCCGGGCTCGCTTCGTCAGCAGCGTGACGCCCATCCCGGCGACCAGGACGAACGTCGCTGCGAAGCGGGTCGAGAGCACGCCTTCCCACGGGTCGAACAGCCGCCGGCCGAACGGCGCGCCGGGGTATGCGGCGGCGATGCCCACAGGCCCGTTGAGATAGCCGTGGTAGTTCATCACCACGACGCCGATCAGCGCGACGGCGCGGGTGACGTCGAGACCGATGATCCGCCGCTCGCCCGCCGAGGTCAGTCCGGCCGGCTCGTGCATGATCGACACGGCCGCGGTCATCGTCGCCGCACGACCTCGTCGACCATCACCATCGTCAGCGGCCGCTGGACGTCGACCCAGTCACCGACCCCTGGACAGGGGCGGCCCGACGGCACGAGCGCCATCGTGGTGTGCATGTGCGGCTGCTCGAGCAGTGGCATGCGCTCCCGAGCGAAGTGCAACGGGCTGCGACCGTCGGGCAACGACGCCACCCCGTGGGCCGACCCGGCCCCGACGACGACGAGCGACCCGTCGGTCGTCACCAGCGAGCGGCGGTATCCGGCGACCTCTCCGTCGTGGACGGGATGCACGTCGACGACGTCGGCGCACAGACGCAACGCCGACTTGTCACCGTGCCACAGGGCTGTGCCGAGCCGCAGTCGGAGGACGCGGTCGCGATGCTGCGCCTGGAGCCGCGCGAACGAGTCCGGTGCGAGGTGGCTCACCGAGACCGGCAGTGCCGGGTCGCACGCGTCGAGCAACGCGGCGACCTCGACGAGACGGTCGTCGTCACTTCCCGACAGCGGCAGGTGGATCGTGAAGCCGGCGACATCCATGCCGTGCGCACGGGCCGACGCGACGGCGCGCCCGACGTCCGCGGCGGGGATGCCGTAGCGCTGCATCGACGAGCGCACCTTGACGTGGACGCGGCCGCGCCATCCGGCATCCGACAGCGACCCGATGTGCTGGTCCGAGCCGACGCAGAGGATGCTCGACGGCGGGAGCGACTCGGGCAGGGGCCCGATGTGGGGCGCCAGGACGACCGGGGTCGACGAAGAGGGAACGTCGCCCGCTTCGTACACGGCCCCGACGGCGATCTCTCCGCCCGGCGCGAACGCCGCGGCGATCGCCGCCAGGGCAGGCCGACCGAAGCCGTAACCGTTGCCCTTCACCACGGGGAGCAGCCCGTCGACCGACGACACGACGGCGCGCACGTGCGCGTCCCACGCCTCGTGATCCACCGTCAGCCGCAGCGTCATGCGTCGGCGAGCGCCGCCTCGCGCTCGGCGCGGTCCTTGCGGCGGTGGCGGACGAAGCGGATCGCCTCGATCGCAACGGTGATCGACAGCGCGGCGCCGAAGGCGACGAAGAACGCGACGGTGTGGTTGTCCTCGAACGCCTTGCCTCCGATGAAGCCGAGCAGCGAGGCGTACGTCGCCCACACCAACGCGGCGACGACGATCCACGACACGAACCACACGCGGCGCTGGCGGGTGATGCCGGACGACAGCGTCAGCAGCGTGCGACCGCCAGGGATGAACCGCGCCGTGATCAGCAACAGGCCGCCACGCTCGCGGATCTGGTCCGTCGCCCACTGCAAGCGCTCACCGAACTTCGGCTTGCGGGCAGCGCGGCGGGCGAACCATCCGCTCGCCCGATGCCCCAACGCGTAGGCGGTGTTGTCACCGAGGAACGCGCCCGTCGCGCCACAGGCGATGACGGCGAGGAGCGGTTGGTCACCTTGGCCGGCCGCGACACCACCGATGATCACGCAGGTCTCGCTCGGCACGATCGGGATGATCGAGTCGAGGAACGCGATCACGAAGATGACGGCGAGAAACCACCAGTTGGCAGAGATGTCGCTCAGCCAGTCGGTGAGGTCGGTGATGAGGCTCGCCACCATGTCGGCCGCACTCTACTGGTGGGCTCTCAGCCGCCGTCGGGCGGCGCGCCGCGCACCAGCGGCATCGGGCGCATGTAGCCCGCCATCAGGCGGTCGAGGGTCTCGTCATAGGCCAGCGCCCAGTCCGCCGCGGCGATGATCTCGTCGGTCACATCGGGCCGCCCCTCCGCGATGTTGATGCCCTTCATCTCCAGGCTCACGAGGCCGTGGCACGCGCTCCAGAGGCCGACCGCGACGAGCCACGGGTTCGTCGCCGCCAGGCGGCCGGCATCGATGGCCCGCTGCACCGCGCTGACGAGTCCGCCGAGCGCCGCGCGGGCAGCGGCTCGGCCGCGCTCGCCCGGCTCGAAGTCGGGCACCACCCGCAGGAACATCACCGCGTAGTACGTCGGGTTCTCCAGCGCGAACCGCCGGTACCTGGTTCCGCATCGGCGCAGGTCGGCGATCGGATCGTCGGTGTGCGGCATCTCCTCCATCGCCGCAGAGAGGCGCAAGAAGCCGTCGATGAACAGCTCCTCGACCACCCCGTCCTTGCCGCCGAAGCGGGAGTAGACGTTCATCGTGCTGACGCCGGCGATGGCCGCGATGCGTCGCACCGTGAGGGCGCCGGGGCCTTCGTCCGCGAGGACCGCGTGTGCGGCAGACAACAGCGAGCGGCCGACCTCATCCCTCGCGACCGTCATCAGGCCGACGCTAGCGCTCTGACCTCGTCCGACGCGATTCATCCCAATAAAGAGCTTCCCTTCTCTGGGACAACGTGATAACGATGATATCGCATCGTTTTTCCGGTCGGTCGAGAGCGAAGGAAGGTCCGCATGAGCACGGTCGTCGACCCGCCCCGCCCCACCACCGCCGCCGACCCCATCGATGCCCGGTCGCCGCGGCGCTGGGGTGTGCTGGCGATCCTGTGCATGTCCGTGTTCGTCATCGTCGTCGACGGCACGATCGTCAACGTCGCCCTGCCGACGCTGGTGACCGAACTCGGCGCCACCACCAGCCAGCTCCAGTGGATCGTCGACGCCTACACGCTCGTCTTCGCGGGCCTGTTGCTGGCGGCGGGCAGCTTGGGCGATCGGCTCGGCAGGAAAGGCGCGCTCCTCGCCGGGATGGTCATCTTCGGCGTGTTCAGCGGCCTCGGAGCGCTCGCCGACACGCCCGGCCAGCTGATCGCAGCCCGGGGCGCGATGGGCGTGGGCGCGGCGCTGATCTTCCCCGCGACGCTGGCGATCCTGGTCAACGTCTTCACCGATCCCAAGCAGCGTCCCAAGGCGATCGCGATCTGGGCGGCGACCAGCGGCCTCAGCGTGGCGTTGGGGCCGGTGACCGGCGGATGGCTGCTCGAGCACTTCTGGTGGGGATCGGTGTTGTTCGTCAACGTGCCGATCGTGGTCGTCGCCGTGGCGCTGATCGCTCTCGTCGTCCCCACCAGCAGGGACGAGAACATCACGCGGTTCGACCCGGCCGGCATGGTGCTGTCGATCGCCGGCATCGGCCTGCTGGTGTGGGCGGTGATCGAGGCGCCGAACCACGGCTGGACGTCGTCGACGAGCCTCGCCGCGTTCGCCGGCGCGGCCGCGCTGCTGGCGCTGTTCGTGCAGTGGCAGCGGCGCATCGACCACCCGATGCTCGACGTCACGGTGTTCACCCACGCACGGTTCACCGCCGGAAGCGTCGCGATCACCGTGGCCTTCTTCGCCCTGTTCGGGTTCGTGTTCATGGTGACGCAGTACTTCCAGTTCGTGCGCGGGTACGGCACGTTGTCCGCCGGCGTGCACACGCTGCCGTTCGCGCTGTTCACCGGGATCGCCACGCCGGTGTCAGCCCCGTTCGCCGCACGCTGGGGCACCAAGGTCATCGTCAGCCTGGGTCTGGTGTCGATGGCGGTCGGCTTCGTGATCGCCGGCGCGCTCGACGGTGACGCGCCGTACGCGGCGATCGTCGTCGCCATGTTCTTCATGGCAGGCGGGCTCGGGATGGTGACGGCGCCGGCGACGGAATCCATCATGGGCTCGTTGCCGCCCGAGAAGGCCGGCGTCGGGTCGGCGGTCAACGACACCACGCGCGAGCTCGGCGGAACGTTGGGGGTGGCGATCGTGGGCAGCCTCTTCTCGTCGGCCTACAGCGGCAAGATCGGCGACCTGCTGGCGACGTTCCGGCTTCCGCCCGACGCGGTCGCGGCAGCCCGCGAGAGCGTCGGCGCCGCCGTGCAGGTCGCCCAGCAGGCAGGCGAGCAGCAGGGTCCCGGCGCAGGCTCCGCCGTGAAGGCGGCCGTGGACGTGGCGTTCATGGACGGCTTCCGGATCGGATCGTTCGTCGCCGCGGGCGTCGTGCTGATCGGCGCGGCGCTGGCTGCGGCGTTCCTCCCAGCCCGCGCCGACTGACATCTCGTGCGGACAGTCGCCCGTGACATTTGTCACACATCGACCACTCTACGCGTCAGAGACCGGGGGAGGTCGGCGGGCGCAGCCGCACGCAGCGGCGTTGACTGCCGTGGTTGGCCAGCAGCGAGGCGCATGACGCGGTCGGGCCGCGACGCGCGCGTTCCGTGGGGAGTCGCGCGAGGCGCCGAAACGCCGTCGGATCAAGGCGCGCGGGCTCGCGGCCGATGACTTTGCCGAGAGGGAGCGGCCATTTACCATGCCGTCCCACGGGCGGCCCCCCTTTCGGAGGTCGAAAATTGCGAAGCGTACGGATCGCGCTCGCGACCGTGGCGTTCGGGGCCACCCTCGCCGGCGCCCCTGCCGTCACGTCCGCCGCGCCCTTCCCCACTGCCTCGACGGCGATCCGGCCCGATCGTGTGCTCGACACGCGACACGGCGTCGGCGCATCTGCCGGCACCGTCGACCCGGGTGAACGGCTCACCCTCTCCGTGCCGGCCGCGGCAAACGCCGGAGCCAGTTCGGTGGTGCTCAACCTCACCGCGGCCGATGCGGCCGCGCCCGGCTACGTGACCGCGTGGCCGTGCGCTGACCCGCGGCCTGCGACCTCCGTGCTCAACTTCACGCCGGATCACGCCACACCGAACCTGATCGCGCTCAAGCTTCCCGCCGGCGGCCTGTGCTTCGAGACCTCGGCGTCGGTCCACCTGATCGGCGACGTGATGGGCTGGTTCACCGGCAACGGCGACTTCCGTGGCTCGAGCCCGAACCGGCTCGTCGACACGCGTGACGAGAGCGCGCCGCTTGCCGCGGGCGTCGAGCGGCGCGTCACGGTCGCGGGGACGCCGGGCATCGGCGGCAGCGCCGCGGCGGTGGCGATGAACGTCACGGTGACGCAGCCGACCGCGGACGGCTACGTGGTGGCATACCCGTGCGGCACGTCGCCGGACGCGTCGACCGTCAACTTCCGCCGCGGAGAGGACGTCGCCAACCTCACGTTCGTCGCGCTCTCCGGCGACGACGTGTGCGTGCGATCGTCTGTGACCACGCACCTCATCCTCGACACGTTCGGATGGTCGAACGGCAGCGGCGAGCTGCGCGCGTTGCCGCCGGCGCGCGTGCTCGACACTCGCCAGGTCGGCCAGTGGCCATACGGGCCGGCGCAATCGACGTCGACGATCACCTTGCACGTCGCCGGGCGTGGTGGCGTGCCGAAGAACGCGGCCGCGGCGCTCGTGACGATCACGGCCGTCGACGGCGCCGGCGACGGATACGTGACGGTGTGGCCGTGCGACGAGGAGATGCCCGGCACGTCCACCCTCAACCTGTGGCACAACGTCGTGCGGTCGAACCTGGCGATGGTCGACCTCGCGGAAAGTGACGGCACCGTGTGCCTCCAGGCGACGACGCTGAACCATTCGCCGATCCATCTGGTCGTCGACGCCGTGGGTTGGACGACGGGTGGACCGAGCCGTGCCGACCCGCCCGCCGTGCCGCCGGCGCCCAGCGAGCCGACGACGCCGACGACGCCGGCGCCGACGTCACCGTCGCACCCCACGGGCCACTTCAGCACGTTGCCGCCGGGCACGCCGCTGCCGTCCGACTCGGAATGCGCAGGGCGCGTGCGTCGCGGTGTGCCGGAGAAGCGCCCGGGCAACACCCCGTACAACCAGACGACATGGCACACCGAGCCCGGCCTCAACGATTCCTGGTCCGAGCGAGCGACGGGCAACTTCACAGGCACGACCGACGAGATCATGCAGTGGGTCGCGTGCAAGTGGGGCATCGACGAGGACATCGTGCGCGCCCAAGCCGTGCGCGAGTCGTACTGGGAGCAGACGGCCGGCGGTGACTACACGGGCGATTCCAACTCCTGCCACCCGAGCGTGCGAGGCCAGTCGCCGTGCCCAGAGTCGTTGGGCATCCTGCAAGTCCGGTACAACTACCACGAGCCGGCGATGAACGGATCGATCGCCTCCACCGCGTACAACCTCGACTACGCCTACGCTCGTTGGCGTGCGTGCTACGAAGGCACGCTCGACTGGTTGAACCAGTTCGAGCGAGGCGGCACGTACTCCGGCGGCGACGAGTGGGGATGCGTCGGCGTGTGGTTCGCAGGCCGGTGGCGCACCGCTGATGCCAACTGGTACATCGGCGAGGTGCAGAACGTGCTCCAGGACCGCACGTGGGAGGATCCCAACTTCTGACGCTCCGGGAACGGGTGGGTGCGGCTCTGCTCGCACCCACCCGTGGGCAAAGATGAACCGGTGGGATCCACGCCCGACGTCCGAGGCAACCCCGCTTCGCTCACGTCGCGCGCCGCACATCTGATCCTCGGGCCGCACCGCGTCCGCCCGCTCGCCATCGCCCACGCCCTGGCCGCGGGTGGAGACGCCTTCGTCACGGTCAGCCTCGCCGGGTCGCTGTTCTTCAACGTCAGCCCCGACGCGTCGCGCGAGCAGGTGCTGCTGTACCTGGTCGTCACCATGTCCCCGCTCGCGGTGCTCGCGCCGCTGATCGGACCGACCGTCGATCGCTTCCACCGCCGCCCGCACCTCGTCGTCGCGGCCTGCTACGCGCTACGCGCGCTCTTCTGCCTCGTGCTCGCGACGACGCTCTACCAGCTCTCGTTCTTCGCCGTCGCGCTGGCGCTGCTGATCGTCGGCAAGGCCACCAACATCGCCCGCCAGGCGCTCGTGCCGGCGCTCGTCGACATTCCCGAGCACCTCGTGTCGTCGAACGCCCGCCTCGCCCGCCTGGCCAGCGTCACGGCCGGCGCGGCGGCGGGCGCCGCCACGGCTGTGCTCAACACGTCCGGCGCCGAATGGGTGCTGCGCTGCGCCGCGGTGGTCTTCGTCTGCGCCAGCCTTGTCATGACGCGCGCTCGGCCGCGCTCGATCACGCGGGAGATCCCAGCGGACCTCGAGTACGCGGAGCTGCACCTGCCCACGGTCGTCGTGTCGTCGATCGGCTTCATGGCCATCCGTGCCGCGGTGGGCTTCTTCGTGCTCGCCACCGCGTTCTCGCTGCGGCGCGCCAGCGAACCGGCGTGGTTCTACGGCGCGGTCGTCGTCGTGTACGGCGCCGGCGGGTTCCTCGGCAACGTGATCGCGCCGTTCCTGCGCCGGCGATTCCCCGAGGAGCGCCTCATCGCGCTGGGCATGGTGGCGCCCGCGACGCTCAGCCTGGTCGGCGTGCTCGGCGTCGCGCGCGGCCTGCTGCTCGCCATCGCGTTGGTCATCGGTTTGTCGACGACGATCGGCAACCACGCCTTCGACAGCCTGCTCCAGCAACGTGCGCCAGCGCCGCTGCTCGGCCGCGCCGGCGCTCGATACGAGACCCGGTTCCAGCTGGCGTGGGTGTTCGGGGGGCTGCTCGCGACACCGATCTCGCTGCCCGCCGAGCTCAGCATGGGCGTGCTCGCCAGCATCTACATCCCGACGCTGGTGCTGTTCGTGCGGGCGTCGCGCCAGGTGCGTCACTTCGAGGCCTCGGTGACCGACACGCTCCCGGTCGCCATGGCCCGCCTGGCATCGGCCGATCAAGCGCGGCGCAACGGCGCGCCGCGTGCCGCGATCGTCGATGCCGCCGCTGCCGTCGACCTGGCGCAGATCGTCGACCATGCCATCGCCGAGCGCGACGGCCGCTCCGCGCTCGACGAGTTGCGCATGCGGGCGGTCCAGCCCGACGGAGAACTCGCCGACGACGACGCCGAGCGTGCGATTCGGCTCGCTTACCGGCTGATCAACCCGCAGCTTCCGTCGCCGAGGTGACCCGCGCGCCGTCGCGCGTCGACACCAGCGACAGCGTGTGGCTGCGCTGGTCGTCGAGCGACCGGTAGCGCACCACCTGCACGTCGAACGCACGCGACGGCTCCGGGAGCGGCCCGACGAGCAACATGATGTTCTCGTCCTTCACGGGCTCCTTGGGATCGTCCATCTCCACGACGTCCTCGCGCCGGTCGGCGAAGCGCACCACCGCTTCGTCCTTCGTCGCCTCGGCCACCGTCGCCTGCGTCGTCGCGTCGATGCTGTCGCCGAGCGTGGCCGTGACGTAGATGACCGGAAGCTCCACCGACCCGCCGTCCTTGGGCGGCGGCGGGTTCTGGTCGATCTCCCACCGGATGATCGCGGTGAACGCGTCGGCGGCGCCGATCGTCGCCGGCTCGCGGGAATCCGAGCAGGCGGCGGCCGCAGAGCCCGACGCCAGCAGCAACAGCACGCGGACCGCGCTCGGAGCGGCGCGTCGAAACCCGATCACGGGCGACACGCTACGCGGTGCGATCCCGAGCATCGGACTCCGTTCAGCCGCGGGGCGCCGCCGCGTCCGGCGACCCCGGAGCGCAGCCGTCGACACAGCGGCCGCTGAGCGCCACGTGGCCGAGGTGCAGCTCGACGCCGTACCGCTCGCGCAGCCGGATGATCAGCGCGTCGAACTCCGCCGCGGCGACGCTCGTCACGGCGCCGCAGGACTCGCAGCACACGGTCACCGTCGGAGCGCCCACCACGCGGTACAGGGCGGCGCCGCGCGAGAAGTGGACGTGCTCGATCACACCGAGCTGTTCGAGGCGCATCAGCGAGCGGTAGATCGTGGTCGCATCGATGGAGTCGAGCGCGGCGTCGAGGTCGTCCACCGACATGCCGTCGCGGCGCTCGAACAGCACGTCGAGCAGCGCTCGCAGCCCCGCCGTGACCCGGCCGCCGGCCGCACGGACACGTTCGATCGCCGCGTCGACATCGGCGGGCGGAGAGACCCGAACGTTGGCTGGCCGCGTCATCGCTCGTGCAGGGTAACGGTCACCGAACCGGCCGAGCCAGGAGGTCGAGCAGCTGCGCCTGCAGCTGATCGATGCCGGTCCCCTTGTGCGCGCTGACCCAGGTGACGTCGCCGCGCTCGAGCCCCAGACGCTCTGCGAGCTCGGCCTTGCGCCCGGGCCGGCGCGAGGGGCGGACCTTGTCGCTCTTGGTCGCGACGAAGCGGATCGGCCGGCCGACGTGGTGCAGCCATTCGACGGTCTGCACGTCGAGCGGCGTGGGACCGATCTCGCCGTCGATCAGCAGCAGGACGCAATCGAGCTCGTCGCGAGTGGTGAGATACCCCTCGACCATCCGCTGCCAGCGACGGCGCTCGGACTCGGGCGCCCTCGCGTAGCCGTATCCCGGAAGGTCGACGATCCAGCGGCCCGACCCGCGGGGATCGAGCTCGAAAACGTTCACCAGCCGCGTCGCTCCCGGCGTCTTCGACGTGCGGGCGAGATCGCGCCGATTCGACAGTGCGTTGAGCAACGACGACTTGCCGACGTTCGATCGGCCGACGAGCGCGACCTCGATGGCGCTGTCGGGCAGTTGCTGCGCGTCGGACGCCGACGTGAGGAAGCGGAGCGGCAGAGGCGCGGGCACGCCCCGAGACTCTACGGAAGAGAGCCTCGGGGCGCCGCCAGCCTGGAAAGGGTCAGCGCCGGTAGTTGATGAACTCCGGCGTCTCCCAGATGCGCTGGTTGAGGTAGTCCTTCACCGCGGCGATGTAGTCGTTGGCCGGCTGGGTGTACCAACGGCCCGAGAACCACAGGCCGACGCAACCCCAGATGTCTCCGGCTCGATACTGCGCGCCGCGCTCGAAGTCGTTGAGCCAACCGTCGTAGCCCTCGAAGCAGCTGCGCCGAGCAGCCATCGCGTAGTCGAGGTTGTAGGCGGTCGAGTTGATCGCGCCCGGGAAGGCGGGCTGCCAGTAGGGCCAGCGGATCTGCTGCACGCCGATCGACTCCGGGCACCTGCCGGACTGGCCGTCGGCGCCGATCGGGTGGCCCGGCACGCACCGGGTCGGGTCGCTGGTGAAGTCACCGGTCGCGTCCTGGAACCACCACGACTCCTTGGCGGTCTGGGCGCGGACGATGTCCTCGTCGATGCCCCACTTGCACGCGGCCCACTGGATGATCTCGTCGGTGGTGCCGGTGAAGTTTCCGGTCACGCGGGCGTACAGCGGCCCGGACGTCGTGCCGGTGGCGTAGCCCTTGGTCCGGTTGAACTCCGCGTTGGCGGGGCGGATCTCCGCCGCCGGACGCACCCACGCGGCGCACTCGGCGTCGCTGGGCAGCGTCGCTCCGACGGGCAACGTGGTGAAGCGCCCGCCGCTCGGGGGCGGCGTCGTCGTGGACGGCGGCTGCGTCGTCGACGGCGGCTGCGTCGTCGACGGCGGCTGCGTCGTCGACGGCGGCTGCGTCGTCGACGGCGGCTGGGTCGTCGACGTCGAGCCCTTGGCCACCGTGAACGAGCCGGCGCCGTCGTTCCAGTGCAGGAGCCGTCCCCAGCCGTTCTGGAACACGCCGACCTTGATGTAATGCGTCCCGGTCGCCGCGTTGGACGGAACCGTCCACGAGACCGTGTACGTCCGGCGCTGACCGGCGGCGAACGACTGCCGGTCCCAGGCCTTCTGCTGCACACGGCTCGTGGCGTTGGCGATCTCGACGTCGATCAGCGCCGACCCGGAGCGAGAGGCCGTGACGGTGATCGTCGCGGTGATCGTCGACCCGCGCTGGACCGTCGAGACATTGGTGGTCGACTTCGTGGTGAACCCACCGGCGGTGTACGTCGCGGCGACGAGCGGGGGTGCGGCGACCGCGTCGTCGTGCGACGCCACGGTTCCCGCGAGGCCGCCGGCGAGGCTCAGCGCGGCAACGGAGGCGATCGCCACGCGGCGGCCGCGGCGCCGCCGTTTCGGCGAGGTCGCGGGCGGTGCGGCGGATCGGTCGACGCGCGGGGCGCGACGCAGTGCAGGGCGAATGCGCATGACAGAAGAGGTCCCTTCCTGTGTCGAGTCCGTCATCATTTCGTCACAAATGAAATGAGACCGACATGAGGCTAATGGACCTGCCTGAGGTTGCCCAGGGGGAGACGAGAACCGATCGTTCCCCCGTCGTTGCTGCCACCGGCGCTCCCGATCGCCGTGACCTGGGGCGGAGCGCAGTGCCGCCGAACGCTGGAGCCGCAAGAAATTGGGCAGAACGCCCATGGTGGACGAGCGGGATGGGCTCGGTTCCTCGCTGCCACGAGGAGCAGCCGTGTCCGGCTGCCATCATGGGCGAATGACCGCCTTCGGGGCCCGCGCCGGGCTCGTCGATCAGCTCGGGCGCCCGTTGCGCGACCTACGCCTGTCGGTCACGGATCGCTGCAACCTCCGCTGCCGCTACTGCATGCCGGAGGAGGACTACGTGTGGCTCCCCCGCGCCGACATCTTGGACTTCGACGAGATGAGCCAGCTCGTCGACGTGTTCGCATCACTCGGCGTGGACAAGGTGCGGATCACCGGCGGCGAGCCGCTGCTGCGCCGAGGCCTTCGGGCGCTGATCCGGATGATCGCGGCGAAGCCCGCCATCCGTGATCTGGCGATGACCACCAACGGGGTGATGCTGGCCCCCAAGGTGGACGAGCTGCGCGACGCAGGGCTGCATCGCGTCACCGTGAGCCTCGACAGCCTCGTGCCGGCGCGGTTCGAGGCCATCTCGCAGCGCGCTGCCCACGGCGACGTCCTCGACGGGCTCCGCGCGCTCACGGCAGCGGGGTTCTCGGGCACCAAGATCGACACGGTGGTCGTGCGCGGTGTGAACGACGACGAGCTCGCCGACCTGATCGAGTTCGCCGCCACCGTGCCGGCCGAGATCCGCTTCATCGAGTACATGGACGTCGGCGGCGCCACCGGGTGGAGCCCATCGCTCGTCGTGTCGAGCGACGAGATCCTCGCCACCCTTACGCGCCGGTACGGCCCGATCGAGCGGCTCGACGGCGGAAGCTCCGCGCCCGCGCGTCGCTTCGCATTGCCCGATGGGCGTGTGTTCGGCATCGTGGCGTCGACGACGCAGCCGTTCTGCGTGACATGCGACCGCAGCCGCGTGACCGCCGACGGCATGTGGTACCGCTGCCTCTACGCCCGCTCGGGCACCGACCTGCGCAGTGCGCTGCGCGACGGCCGCGGTGTGGACGGTGTGCGCGAGATCGTCGCCGCGGCGTGGAGCGCCCGCCACGACCAGGGCGCGGTCGACCGCCTCGCCGCGCCGCATCGCAGCGTCGCCGTGCCCGTGACGCTGTTGCGCCGCGATCCCCACCTCGAGATGCACACCCGTGGCGGCTGACGGGTGCTGGGTTCACGCACCGTCGTTACGTGCCCTGCTGGGCCTGGCACGTGAGCCGCAAGAACACGTTCGATCGAACCATTCTGGTCAGCGCGGATCTCCCTGCAGCCAAACGGGCGCGAAGGACCGGCTCCGCACATGACGTACGAGAAGGCTCTCGCCGAATGAGAGAGACGACGGGTCGTCGCGCCCACCCGTGGCCGCGACGGATGCCGTTGTGCGCGTTGCTAATGGGTGTGGTCGTCGGCTCGGGCTTCGCGGATGCGGCGAGCGAGCGTGGGCAGCAGGTTGCGGGCGATCTCCGGGGCCGAGTCCAGCAGGCCGGCGAACTCCTGGTGGGTGGCGACATCGACGACCATCGGCGTGCGCGCGGTGACGGTGGCGGTGCGCTCCCCACCGTCGATGATCGAGATCTCACCGACGAAGTCGCCGGGGCCCACGGTGGCGATCTCGTTGCCGTCGCGGGTCACCACAGCGGCGCCTTCGATGATGACGAAGAACTCGGGGGTGCCGTAGCCCTCGCGCACGAGCGCCTGGCCCGGCTCGACCTGCACCTCGGTGAGGAGCCCGCTGATCTGGTGCAGTTCCTTGGTCGTGCAGCCGCTGAACAGCGGCACTTTGCGCAGTGCCTCGGCCTTGTCGTCTCGATTCCTCATCGCCCACCCCTCACTCGACCGCTCGGTTCGCTTGCCGGCGCACAGTAGCCGCCCTCAGCGCGCCGCCGCGATGGGCGAGCCGGCGTCGGGCGGCACGTCGTCCCCGTCGACGGCGGCGCCATCGCGGAACTGCGTCCGGTAGAGGTCGGCGTAGCGGCCGTTGGCGGCGAGCAGCGCCGCGTGCGATCCCTGCTCGACCACGCGGCCGGCTTCGACCACGAGGATCGCGTCAGCAGCCCGGATGGTCGACAGCCGGTGGGCGATGACGAGCGCCGTACGGCCCTCGAGGGCTGCTGCCAACGCCTCCTGCACCGCGACCTCCGACTCGGAGTCGAGATGCGCGGTCGCTTCATCGAGGATCACCACGCGCGGCTGGGCCAGCAGCAGGCGGGCGATCGTCAGCCGCTGCCGCTCGCCGCCGGACAGCCGGTAGCCGCGCTCGCCGACGACGGTGTCGAGTCCTTCGGGAAGCGAGCGCACGAGAGCGCTCAAGCGGGCCTGGTCGAGGGCGGCCCACAGCTCGCCGTCGGACGCATCGGGGCAGGCGTAGGCGAGGTTCGCCCGGATCGTGTCGTGGAACAGATGTCCGTCCTGCGTCACCACGCCGACCGCCCCGCGGATCGAGTCGAACGTCAGGTCGCGCACGTCGATGCCAGCAAGCCGAACGGATCCGGCCGTCGCGTCGTACAGGCGTGGCACGAGCGACGCGATCGTCGACTTGCCGGCGCCCGACGGGCCGACGAGAGCGACCGTCTGGCCCGGCTCGACGCGGAACGACACCTCGTGCAGCACTTCGTCGCCGGCGCGGTCGTCGAGCACGGCGACCTCTTCGAGCGAGGCGAGCGACACCTGGTCGGCGGAGGGATACGCGAACGACACCCCGGACAGCTCGACCGACACGGGGCCGTCGGGCACTCTCACCGCATCGGGCCGCTCGGCGATCAACGGCTCGATGTCGAGGACCTCGAACACCCGCTCGAAGCTGACCAGCGCCGTGACGATGTCGAGCCGCGCCGTCGCCAGCGCCGTCAGCGGGGCGTACATGCGGTTGAGCAGCAGCGCCATCGTGACGACGGTGCCTGGCTCGAGGTCGCCGTTCAGCGCGAGGTATCCACCGAGCCCGTAGATCAACGCCTGGGCCAGGCCCGACACGAGGGTCAGCGCGCGGAAGAAGACCTCCATCGCCACCGCCGACCGCACGCCGATGTCGCTGACGCGCTCGGCACGCCGGCCGAACTCCGCCGCTTCCGACCTCGGCCGGCCGAACAGCTTGACCAGCGTCGCGCCCGGCGCGGAGAACCGCTCCGTCATCTGCGAGGTCATCGCCGCGTTGTGGTCCGCTGCCTCGCGATCGAGGGCGCCGACCTTCGCGCCCACCCGGCGAGCCGGGATGAGGAAGAGCGGCAGCATGACCAGCGCGAGGAGCGTGATCTTCCACGACAGCGTCAGCATCACCGCGAGCGTCAGCACGAGAGCGATCGCGTTGGTGACGACGCCCGACAGGGCGGACGTGAACGCACGCTGCGCGCCGATGACGTCGTTGTTCAAGCGGCTGACGAGCGCGCCGGTGTGCGTGCGGGTGAAGAAGGCGATCGGCATGCGCTGCACGTGGTCGAACACCGTGCGGCGCAGGTCGAGGATGAGCCCCTCGCCGAGCCGTGACGACTGGAGGCGTTCGAGCAGGCCGATCCCCGCGTCGACGAGCGCGACCACCGCGATCGCCACCGCGAGGCCGACCACGGTCGAGTTCGCACGGCCGTCGACGATCGCGTCCACCGCCCGCCCCGCCAGGATCGGCGTTGCGACACCGAGCACCGCCGAGGACGTCGCCAGCAGCAGGAACGTCACGATCGTGGAGCGGTGCGGACGAGCGAACGCGGCGACGCGGCGCAGCGTGGCACGGCTCACCGAGCGCCGCGTCGTCTGTCCCTGCTGCATCGCGCTCTCGAGGGCGCTCCACATGCTGAAGTCACTCACGGCGCCCATTCTCTCGGGATCGCCGTGGAAGGCGGCGCGGCGCCGCCCCGCTGTCACGAAATGGGAGGCTGTCTCGTCAGACGGGTGACAGCGAGTTGGAGGTGTCCCGATGTCACAACGCATCGATGTGGGCGCGGTTGCGCCCGATCTCTACCGAGCGGCCCTCGGCATGGAGGCGTACCTGCGCCGATCGGTCGATCCGGCGCTCTACCACCTGGTGAAGCTGCGGGCGTCGATGATCAACGGCTGCGCGTTCTGCGTCGACATGCACAGCACCGACGCCCTGAAGGAGGGCGAGAGCCCCGAGCGGCTGTTCGGGCTCGCCGCCTGGCGCGACGCGCCGTTCTACTCGGAGGCCGAGCAGGCGGCCCTCTCGCTCACCGACGCGGCGACGCGGCTCGGCGACGACGGCGTCCCGGACGACGTGTGGGCCCGCGCGTCGGCGGCCTTCGGCGAGAAGCAACTCGCCGACCTGCTGGGAGCGATCGCGATGATCAACTTCTGGAACCGGGTGTCCGTGGCCGCTCGCAAGACGCCGCTCAGCGCCGGCGGTTCGCTCTAGCTCGCGATGGACGCAGCGACGCTCGATCGGGTCGCGGCCGCAGAGCGGCCGCGACTGATCTCCCTGGCGTACCGCATGTCCGGCTCGATGAGCGACGCCGAGGACATCGTGCAGGACGCCTTGTTGAAGGCGTATCGCGCGCCGCAGGACGCGCTCGCGTCGCCGGAGGCCTACCTCACGACGATCACCACCCGCACCGCGATCGATCATCTCCGCTCGGCGCGTGTGCGGCGCGAGCAGTACGTCGGCCCGTGGCTGCCCGAGCCGGTGCTGCGCGACCCTGCCCCGGACGCGTCGGCGAGCGCGGTGCTCGCCGAGTCGCTGTCGATGGCGTTCCTGGTGATCCTCGAGTCGTTGACGCCGGACGAGCGCGCTGCGCTGTTGCTGCACGACGTCTTCGGCTACGACCACCGCGACGTGGCGGCGATCCTCGAACGCACCGAGGTGTCGAGCCGCCAGCTGCTGCGGCGCGCCCGCCAGCGCATCGCCGACGACCGCCCCCGGTTCCCCGCCGACGGACGCACACATCGCGATCTGCTGCGACGATTCCTCGCCGCGTGCCAGGGAGGCGACATGGACGCTTTCCTGCGTCTCCTCGCCGACGATGCGGTGTCGATCTCCGATGGCGGGGCCGCCGTGAAGGCCGCGCGGCATCCGATCCGCGGGGCCCAACGCATGGCGCGCTTCTACTCCTACGTGATGGCCAAGATGCGGGCGCGGCTCGTCATGGGCACGGCACGGATCAACGGAGAAGAGTCGATGGTCATGATCGAGCACGGCCGCCTCGTCGGCGTCGTGCAGATCGGCGCCCGAGCCGACGGCACGATCGAGTCCGTGCGGTGGGTCCGCAACCCGGCGAAGCTGGCGCGCCTCGACGCCGAGCTGGGCGCCGAACTGCGCGCCGAATTCGCCGCCGGCTCAGGACTGGGCGAATCGATCCCGCAGCTCTGACTTGAGCACCTTGCCGTACGCGTTGCGCGGCAACGCCTCGAGGACGTGATAGGCGCGCGGCGCCTTGTAGCCGGCGAGGTCCGCGCGGCAGAGAGCGTCGAGCGCGGCGGCGTCGACCTCGGCGCCGTCGGCGGCGACCACGACGGCCACTACGCGTTCGCCCCACACCTCGTCGGGCACGCCGATGACGGCGACGTCGGCGACGCTCGGGTGAGTGGCGAGAACCGCTTCGACCTCGACGGCGTAGACGTTGGAGCCGCCGGAGATGATCATGTCCTTCGTGCGGTCGAGCAGCCGCAGCACGCCGTCCGGACTCATCGTCCCCAGATCGCCGGTGTGCAGCCAGCCATTGCGCAGGGTCTCCGCCGTCGCGTCCGGCCGCTGCCAGTAGCCGGTCATGAGCGACGGCCCACGGACGACCACCTCTCCGACCTCTCCCGGCGCCAGCGTGCGATCCTGCGCGTCGACCACGCGCAGTTCGATGCCGGCGCGCACACGGCCGGCCGACCCCAACAGCTCGGGACGGTGATCCTCGCGGCGCAGGACCGTGGCGGTCA
>CAZGUH010000024.1:0-62496 GCA_964529005.1 uncultured Ilumatobacteraceae bacterium
GACTAGGGTCGCCCGCCATGCGGAGGACGGTCGGCGTCATCGCCGCGTCCGCGCTCGCCTCGCTGGGCGTCGCGGCCGTGACTGCACCCACACCACAGCTCGCCGTGGCGGCGCCGATCGACGACGCCGTCGCGATCGTGATCGAGGGCAAGGGCAACGGCCACGGCATCGGGCTGAGCCAATGGGGCGCCTACGGCCGCGCGGTCAACGGCGGTCAGAGCTGGGAGCAGATCCTGGCGGCGTACTACGGCGGCGCGAGCATCGGCGACGTCGGCGCGTCGCGCGTGACGACACGGATCACGGCGCTCGACGACCAGCAAACCGCGGTGGTGTCGTACGGCGGCGGCGTGTACTGGGGCGAGAGCGGCCCGTGGGGATCGATCGTCGCGTCGCCGGTCGGCGGTGGCGCGTACAGCGTCTGGGCGCTGCCGGTGGGCCAGGCGGTGTGCCCCGGCGCGGGGTCGTTCACCGGGTGGCAGCAGCTCGCCCCGAGCACGGCAGGCCCGATCACGTTCACGACCCCCGAGGGCGAGAACCTCGCCGCGGCCGGTGACGCGCTGCTCGGCCTCTGCGAGCCGTCGGGGTCGCTGCGCCATTACCGCGGCTCGATCTCGGCGCGCGTCGGCACCGCCGGCGAGTACCGCACGGTGAACGACGCCGACTCCGAGGCCTACCTGCGCGGCGTCGTGCCGCGTGAGGTCGCCGCCAGCTGGGGCGCCGCCGGCGGCGGCGCCGGCATGAACGCCCTGCGCGCCCAGGCCGTGGCTGCCCGCTCCTATGCGCTTCGGCAAGCCCGCTACAGCTACGCGATGACCTGCGACACGCAGAGCTGCCAGGTCTACGGCGGCGCCGCGACCCGCGCCAACACCGCGACGGCGGCGACGATCATCGAGCACCCGCTGACGAACCAGGCGATCGACGAGACGAGCGGTCGCGTGCTGCGCTGGAACAGCGACGGTTCGATCGTCTCGGCGATGTTCTCTGCGTCCAACGGGGGAGCGAGCGCCGGAGTGTTGTTCACGCCGATCGACGACCCGTGGGACGTCATCGACGTCAATCCCAACGCACGCTGGACCCGTGTGGTCTCGGCGACGGAGCTCGCCGGACGCTTCTCGGTCTCCGGCGGAATCACGTCGGTGGCGATGCAGGCCGATCCCAACCTCCTCTCGCAGGGATACGTCGGCGATTGGGCCAACCGCGCTGTGATCCGGGCCTCCAGCGGCCCGACCACCATCACCGCGGCCAGCCTGCGCAGCGCGTACGGCCTGCCGTCCACCGCGTTCACGATGCGCGTCGTGACCCGCGACTTCTCGTCGGCCGACGATCTCGTGATGATCGGCGACTCGGTCGGCCAGGGCGTCGCCAACGGCGGCAGCGGCCCGCTGGTGCACTTGCTGAACGGCGTCTACGCCACCGCCGGCTTCGACAACGCCCAGAACCGGCGTGTCGTGTGCGGGGCGCCGACGTGCGCTCCCAGCGACGGCGTGACGGTGGCCAACGCGCTCGGCGGCACGCCCGACGTCGCAATCGTCGAGCTCGGCTACAACGACGGCACGTCGCTCACCGCGGCGCGCATCGACCAGATGATGGGCGCCCTCGTCGCCAAGGGCGTGGGCACCGTCGGATGGGTCGGCTTGTCCGAGCGCAACAGCGTCTACGCGGCTGTCAACGACCTGATCGTCGCGGCCCAGGGCCGGTGGCGACAGCTGCGGTACCTCGACTGGCATGCGGCCAGCAACTGCTCGGCCCGCAACCGCTGGTTCGCCGACAACGTCCACCTGACCGCGACCGGATACGCAGAGTTCGCCCTCTGGCTGCGCGACCGCGCGATCGAGCTCGGCGGCGGCTCGCCGGGCGCGCGCGGCGCCGAGTTCTCGCTCAAGCTGTGCCCCGGCGGGGTGATGCGTCTGCCGCTCGACGGCTTGGCGCCCTCGAACGCGTCGGCGGCGTCGCTCAACGTGACCGTGGCCGAGGCCGAAGGCTGGGGCTACGTCACGGTCTGGCCGTGTGACGCGCCGCAGCCGGTGGCGTCGAACCTCAACTACGTCGCCGGTGACACCGTGCCCAACGCGGTCGTCGCCCCGCTCGGGGAGTCGAAGGAGCTCTGCTTCTTCAGCCATGCGGCGACGCACCTCTTGGTCGACCTCAACGGATGGTTCACCGGCGGGTTGTCGACGATCGTGCCGCGACGAGTGCTCGACACGCGCAACGACATCGGGGCGCCGACGGGCAAGGTCGAGCCCTCGTCGCCGATCCGCCTGAAGGTCGCCGGCACCTCGCTGGTGCCCGCCGGTGTGTCCGCGGTCTCGCTGAACGTCACCGCGGCCGAGGCAGAGGGGTGGGGTTTCGTCACCGTCTGGCCGTGTGATCAGCCGCGCCCGGTGGCGTCGAACCTCAACTACGTGGCCGGAGACACGGTCGCCAACGCGGTGATCGCGCCCGTCGACGCGAACGGCGAGATCTGTCTCGACAGCTTCGCCCGCACGCATCTGATCGCCGATATCAACGGCTGGTTCACCGGCGGTCTCTCGACCGTGGTTCCGACGCGCATCGTCGACACGCGCAACAACATCGGCGCGCCCACGGGACGCGTGCAGCCGGCCGAGCCGCTGCGCGTGCGGGTGGCGGGCGCCGGCCCCGTGCCGGCGGGCGTGTCGGCTGTGTCGCTGAACGTCACCGCGGTCGACGCCGTCGCCTGGGGCTACGTCACGGTGTGGCCGTGCGCGTCGCCGCGGCCGGAGGCGTCGAACCTGAACTACGTCGCCGGTGACACGGTGCCCAACGCGGTGATCGCGCCCGTCGACGCGAACGGCGAGATCTGCCTCTACACGTACGACCCCGTGCACCTGCTCGTCGACATCAACGGCTGGTTCACGGGCGGGTTCACCGCCGTCGTGCCGACCCGCATCGCCGACACCCGCAACGGAATCACGCCCGCGTCCAGCGGTTGAGCACGAGTCGTTGCCGCTCGGGCGACTTGCGTAGGGTCGCCTCTCATGGACATCAGGGGTGCAAGCGCAATCGTCACCGGGGGGGCGTCCGGCATCGGCGCCGCGTCGGCCAGGGCTCTCGCCGCGCGGGGGGCGACGGTCGTCGTCGCCGACCTGCAGGAGGACAAGGGCAAAGAGCTCGCCGACGAGATCGGCGGTGCGTTCGCCCACGTCGACGTCACCAACACCGACGAGATCGTCGCCGCCGTGGAGATGGCCAAGAGCATCGCACCGTTGCGTGCGCTGGTGAACTCGGCCGGCATCGGCAGCGCGCGGCGCACGATCGGCAAGGACGGCAGCTACGACAGCGCGTTCCCCCTGGGGACGTTCTCGAAGGTGATCGCGGTCAACCTGATCGGCACGTTCGACTGCATCCGCATCGGGGCGACCGCGATGAGCACGAACGAGCCGAACGAGAGCGGGGAGCGCGGCGCGATCGTCAACATCGCGTCGGTCGCCGCGTTCGAGGGCCAGATCGGGCAGGCGGCCTACTCGGCGTCGAAGGGCGGCATCGTCGGCATGACGCTGCCGATCGCCCGCGATCTCGCCGCCGCCGGCATCCGCGTCAACACCGTCGCGCCCGGACTGATCGACACGCCGATCTACCAGTTCACCGCCGATCCGGACGCCTTCAAGGCCAACCTCCAGAAGGGCGTGCTGTTCCCGAACCGCCTCGGGTACCCCGAGGAGCTCGCCTCGATGGTCGTCGAGCTGCTCACGAACAGCTACATGAACGCCGAGACCGTGCGCGTCGACGGCGGCATTCGCATGCCACCGAAGTGACCGCGGTCAGGCTCCTGCCGGATCACGTCGTGTAGTCGGCGTTGATCCTGACGTAGCCGTCGGTGAGGTCGCACCCCCAGACGGTCGCAGCGCCGGCGGCGATGCCGAGATCGACAGCGATCACGACATCGTCGCCGCGCATGTACTCGCCGAGGAGCACCAGCGCGGCGTCGTCGAGCGGGCGGGGATAGACCTCGTGCTCGCCGAAGCGGATGACGACCCGCTCGGCGTCGATGTCGGTGTCGTCGCTGCACTTGCCCACCGCCATCGCCACACGCCCCCAGTTCGGGTCGGCGCCGTGCACCGCGGTCTTGACCAGCGGTGAGTTGACGATCGACCTCGCCACGCGCTTGGCCTGGGCACGGTCGCGTGCGCCGCTGACGCGCACCTCGATCAGCTTCTCGGCGCCCTCGCCGTCGCGGGCGATCTGCTTGGTCAACGACAGCGCCACCGTCGACAGCGCGGCGGCGAACTCGCCCTCGTCGACCGCGCCGGCCGCGCCGCTGGCGAGCACGATCGCGGTGTCGCTGGTGCTGGTGTCGCTGTCGATCGACACGCAGTTCAGCGTCGTGTCGATCACCCGGCGGAACGTGGCGTCGAGCGCGTCGCCGCCGACGTCGGCATCGGTGAAGAACAGCGCGATCAGCGTCGCCATGTCGGGCTCGATCATCCCGACGCCCTTGGCCACGCCGACGATGCGTGCTGCGCCGCACGACGCCACCGCGACCTTCGGCACCGTGTCCGTCGTCATGATGCCGCGGGCGACCGCCTCGGCGTCGTCGCTCGGAAGCTGCCGGGGCACTGCCGCCACGCCGGCGCGGACGCGCTCGATCGGGTAGCGCCGGCCGATCACCCCGGTCGACGCGATGAGGACATCGCCGGGCGCGGCGCCGAGCGCCTTGGCGACGCCCTCGACGACCTCGCGGGCGTCGGACATCCCGTCAGGGCCCGTGGCGACGTTGGCGTTCTTCGAGACGACGACGACGGCCTGGGCGCGCCGATCGCCGATGTTCTCGCGGCTGATCACGACGCTCGGTCCTGCGAACCGGCTGCGTGTGAAGACGCCCGCTGCGGCGCATGGCGCCTCGGCGGCGACCACGGTGAAGTCGTCGGTCTCGTCCTTGACCCCGATGTTGGTGACGTAGCAGCGGAACCCGCGCGGCAGGGGAGTCGGCACGACCGCTCAGTCTTGCACCCCGTGCTCGCGGCCCGCGGCACGTTTCCGGGTGGTCGAGCGGCAGCCGGGATCAGCCGTCGGCGCGGGCGCGACCGGATCGGATGGCGACGAGGGCGTCGCCCAATGCGACGATCTGCTCGCGCGTCATGTGGTCGAGCATGTGCTTGCGCACGCTGGCGACGTGACCCGGCGCCGCAGCTCGGAGCGCCTTGTGGCCGGCATCCGTGAGCGCGGCGAGGCTCACGCGCCGGTCGTCGGAGGAGGCGACCCGGGCGACGAGACCGCTGCGGACGAGGCCGTCGAGACGGCGGGTCAACCCGCTCGGCGACAGCTGGAGCAGGACCGCCAGGTCACACATCCGCAGGCGATGATCCGGGGCCTCGCTCAGGTTGACGAGGACCTGGTAGTCGCCCAGCGTCAGCCCGCTCGCGCGGACCAGGTCGTCCTCCAACGAGGACGACAGCTCGCCGATCAGCTCGACGTAGTTGCGCCACGCACGGGCCTCGTCCTGATCGAGCCAGCGCACTGCGGTCACGACGGAAAGTGTATCCGCCGCCGAGGGAATGTTGCGAGCGCAAGCTTTATCCGATAGACAGAACGTTGCGATCGCAAGCAATCCGCTGCGATGCACCCGAGAAGGAGGCCCCCCATGTCTCAACAGGACACCCTCGCTCCGCAACTCGATGCGCTGACGCCCGGCGCCTGGAACATCGACGCGTCGCACTCGACCGTCGGATTCAGCGTGCGCCACATGATGGTCAGCAAGGTCCGCGGCCGGTTCGAGCGCTACACCGGCGTGATCACCATCGCCGAAGACCGCCTCCAGTCGAGCGTCGAGGTCAGCGTCGACCTGGCGTCGATCAACACCTCCGACGAGACCCGCGACAACCACTTGCGGAGCAGCGACTTCTTCGACGTCGAGACCCACCCGACGATGACGTTCCGCAGCACGTCGGTCCGCCCGCACGGCGATCGCTACAAGCTGGCCGGCGACCTCACCATCCGCGGCGTCACCCGCCCCGTCGAGTTCGACCTCGAGCTCGAAGGCGTCGAGGTCGACCCGTGGGGTGGTGTCCGGGCCGGGTTCACCGCGGAGGGCGAGATCAATCGCCGCGACTTCGGCATCGAGTGGAACACCGCGCTGGAGACCGGCGGCGTCCTCGTCGGCGACAAGGTCAAGATCGTGCTCGACATCGAGGCGGTGCGCGCCTGACGGGCCCGAGCCTGACGGGTGTGAATCGAACGCTCACGGCTCACCAATGGGGGCAGATGGCGGCCGTCCGGCAGCGGGCGGCCGCCATCGGCCGATTCAGGCCGTCAGCACATGGTCGAGCGCGGTGGTCAGCGCGGGGTGGGCGAACTCATAGCCGCTGGCTTCCAGCACCTTCGGCCGGACGCGCTGGCTCGACAACAGCAGCTCGTCGGCCATGTCGCGCCCGAGCACCAGCCGGAGCGCGAAGGCTGGCGCCGGAAGGATCGCCGGCCGGCTCAGCGCCTGACCCAGCAGGCGGGCGAAGTCGGTGCTCGTCACCGGCTCCGGCGCTGTCAGGTTGACCGGTCCGCGCACGTCGGCCGTCAGCAGGTGCACGATCGCGCCGACCTCGTCGTCGAGGGAGATCCAGCTCACGAACTGGCGGCCCGAGCCGAATCGTCCGCCGAGGCCGAGGCGGAACACCCGCAATTGCTTCTTCAGCGCCCCGCCGTGACGGGCGAGCACGATGCCGGTGCGCAGGTGAGCGACGCGCGCTCCGTGGTCCGCGGCGGCCGCCGTCGCCTGCTCCCAGGCGATGCAGATCTCGGCCAACGTCCCCGTGCCGAGGGCGCTGCGTTCATCGAGCGTCTCTTCGCCCCGGTCACCGTAGATGCCCACCGCAGACCCCGACAGGAAGACCGTGGGCGGGCGCTCCAGCGCGGCGACCGTCGAAGCCAGCAGCTCGGTCGCGCGCACGCGGCTGTCGCGCAGGAGCCGGGTGTACCCCTCGCTCCAGCGCTTGTCGCCGATTCCGGCCCCGGCGAGGTTGACCACGGCGTCGGCGCCGTCGACGGCGGCCGGGTCGAGCCGGCCCGAGGCCGGATCCCATTGCGCCTCGTCGGCAGCGGCCGGCGCGCGGCGCACCAGCCGGACGGCCTGGTGACCGTCGGAACGCAGCCGAGCGCACAACGCACGACCGATCACGCCCGACGCGCCCGAGACCACGACCCGCATCCGCGGCACACTACTGCCGCCGGTTCCCTGGCCGTCTCGACGTGGGACTCACGCCACTGCCCGGACTTGCCGATTAACCTGCGAAATTCGTCTCTGCGCGAACCAGACGGCGCGCCCATGCGTCGAACCTCCGTGAAGAGATCAGGCGGATCGCAGCCGTGAATGGAAGGACTGTTGGTCGATGAGTGACAACGAAGAGAGCGAGTGGGGTCTGCCGAACCCCTCAGGGGCAGGACCATCAGGGTCCGCGCCATCGGGGCCAGAGCCATTGGGCTCGGTGCCGCCGCCCGCCGGCCCACCGGCAGGCAGCTGGCAGCCTCCTCGCGCCGAGCCGGCCGGCGCTCCCGCGACGCCGCCTGAGCCGCCCGTGGCCGGCGGCGCGGAACCGATCGCGGTGTCGCAGGGGCCGTCCACCGGGCGCTCACGCGGCAAGGTGATCGGCGCCGTGGTCGGTGTCGCCGCGCTCGTCGGCGCCGGTGTGTTCGCCGTGACCCAGATCGGCGGCGGCGGCGACTCCGGGGGAGCCGCATCCCCCGAGGAGGCCGTGCAGCAGCTGATCGACGCGATCGGCAACGAGGACATCCTCGGCGCTGCCGACCTTCTCCTCCCCGGTGAGCGCAACACGTACCGCGATCCGCTGGTCGACCTCGTCGACGAGCTGTCGCGCCTCGCGATCCTCGACGAAGGCGCCGACCTCGGCGACATCGGCGGCCTCGACATCCGGTTCGACAACGTCGAGATCGACACCGACGAGACGAACGTCGACGACATCGTCAACACGACGTTCAGCGCGGACGTGACCGTCTCGGTGAACGGCGACGAGGTCCCGCTCGGCGAGTACCTCATCGAGACCGCGTTCGGTGGCGATCGTCCCGACCTCGACGTCGACGAGACCGAGGACTCGATCGAGGACGTGCCGCTCACCGTCGTCGAGCGCGACGGCAAGTGGTTCGTCAGCCTGATCTACACGGCCGCCGAGGCCGCCCGGGCCGGCACCGACTTCGACATCCCGGCGGCGGACGAGGCGATCGTGCCCGTCGGTGGCGGCTCGCCGGAGGAGGCAGTCGAGGGCTTCATCAACGCGATCGCCGAACTCGACCTCGAGCGGATCGTCGCCGGGTTGAACCCGGACGAGGCCGAGGTGCTCCAGCGCTATGCGCCGCTGTTCATCGACGACGCGCAGCGCGAGCTGAACGACATCGATGCGGAGGTCACCGTGGAGAACGTCGAGCTGTCGAAGACCGAGATCAACGGGTCGACCAGTGTGCTGCTCGACGCCATCGAGCTGTCGATCGAGTTCGAGGACGAGCGCGTCGACCTGTCGCTCGAGGGCCGCTGCGTGACGGTCCGCGGCATGGGCGAGACGTTCGACAGCTGCGACGACGACACCATGGAGGCGTTCGAGGACGTCCTCGGTGAGCTGCCGCCGGAGGTCGAGGACGCGATCGAGACCTTCCAGGAGGCGTTCGACGACCTCGAGGTCGGTGGCCTGACCGTGCGCAAGGTGGACGGCTCCTGGTACGTCAGCCCGATCGCCACGTTCACCGACTTCGGCATCAACGTGCTGCGCGCCCTCGACAACGACGAGCTCGACGACATCGCCGACGCCGTGACCGAGCTGATGGAGGGCGTCTTCAGCGGTGAGTTCGACATCGACGACTTCGACGACTTCGACATGGACCAGCTGCCGATCGGCGACGACAGCGACGCGTTCCCTGTCGACACCGTTCCGGTCGACACCGTTCCCGACGACACGGTCGACGTGACGTTCCCCGACGACACCGTCGACACGTCGGACGAGGAAGAGGACGCGCTGAGCGCATGCTTCGGCATCTTCGAGGCCGAGGAGGGCCTCCAGTGCGTCCAGGAGGGGGTCGCGAACGGGTCGATCGATCCTGACGACGTCAACCCGGTGTACCTCCACCCGGAGTGCGGGGTGGCCGAGATCCACTGGAACTTCGAGTACTACGGCTTGTCCGACGAGGACTTCGACGCCGTGGTGGCGGCCGCCGCAGCGTGCTTCGCGCCGCTGATCGCATCCGGTGAGGTCGACGAGTTCTGGCTGTCGCCGGAGTTCGTCCATCCCGAGTGCCTGCCGGGCGGCAACATCTACGACAGCGATGCCGACGAGGCGTACGACGAGTTCCTCGATTGCGCCTACGGGACCAGTTCGTGACCTGGATGTTCCGACCTGACGTGGCCTGACGGACGTCAGGTCACGTGACGACCGGTGCCCGTGCTTGTCAGTCGACCAGCACGGGCACCGACGTCACGACGGTGTTGCGGCGGAACAGCAGCCGAGCCTTGAGCGCCAGCGCGCTCTGGTTGTGCAGCAGCTGCGTGTACCACTTGGTCACCACGACCTCGGGGATCAAGACGGTGACGATGTCGTCGGGATCGGAGGTGTCGAGCTCGTCGAGGAATCGCAGGATCGGCCGGCTCAGGGTGCGGTAGGGGGAATGCACCAGGTGGAGTTCGATCGGGATGTCGTGCTCGGCCCATGCTCTGGTGATCTTGTCCTGGTCGTCCTCGTCGACGACGACGCTGACGGCCATGATGCGATCCGGCGCCAGCGTGCGGGCGTACGTGATGCACTCGAGGGTGCCGCGGGTGACGGATCCGACGAGGATCACCATCGTGTGCGTGCGGCGCGGCGGCCGGAAATCGGGGGGAACGCTGACCTCGTCCCGGACCCGGTCGTAGTGGCGGCCGATGGCCTTGAAGAGCAACACGATCAGCGGGATGACGATCGCCGGCACGTACGCGCCGTCGGTGAACTTCGACACGGTGACGACGACGAGCACGATCCCGGTCGCGGTGGCGCCGACCGCGTTGATCGTCATCCGCAGCTTCCATCCAGGTGTCCGGTGGCGCCGCTGGTACACGACCATCCCGGCCTGGCTCATCGTGAACCCGGTGAACACCCCGACCGCGTAGAGCGGGATCAGCGATGTGGTCACGCCGCCGAAGGCGACGATGAGGACCGCCGCGAACGTGGCCAGCACGACCACCCCGTTGGAGAACACGAGGCGATCGCCGCGGTTCTTGAACTGGTGCGGCAGGAACTCGTCGCGGGCGATGATCGACGACAGGCGGGGGAAGTCGGCGTACGCGGTGTTGGCCGCCAGGATCAAGATCGCGAACGTCGCGAACTGGAGGATGTAGTACAGCGCGCCGCGCCCGAACACCGCGGCGCCGAGCTTCGACAGCACGGTCTCGCCGTGCTCTTCCGGGATCGGCTCGAGGTGATGCGCCAGGACGGCGAGCCCGACGAACGCCGAGCCGAGGATCGCAGCCATCGTCGCCAGCACGCGGGACGCGTTGCGTGCCTCGGGCGGCTTGAACGCCGGCACGCCGTCGGCCACCGCCTCGACACCGGTGAGCGCGACCGCGCCGCTGGAGAATGCCTTGAGCATCACCATGAGGCCCAGGCCGCTGGCCGCGCCGTCGGGGCCGAGCAGCTCGCGCAGCGCCTCCTCGTCACCGCCGATGGGCCCCATGTCCTGCACGAAGACCTTGTACAGGCCCACGCCGATCAGCAGGAAGAGCATCACCACGTAGGCGTAGGTCGGCGGTGCGAACAGGGCGCCGCTCTCCTTCATGCCCCGCAGGTTGGCGATCGTCATCAGCGCGATGAACCCCAGGCACATCGGCACGCGGTAGTCCGCCAGGCTGTCGAAGGCGGCGATGATCGCCGCCACGCCCGCCGACACCGACACTGCGACGGTGAGGATGTAGTCGACGAGAATCGAGGCCCCGGCGAACAGCGAGGGGTTGGTGCCGAGGTTCTCGCGGCTGACGATGTAGGTGCCGCCCCCGCCCGGGTAGGCCCGGATCGTCTGGCGGTAGCTCGTGATGACGACGGCGAGCAGCACGCACACCACCAGCGACAGCGGCAGCAGCTTGGTGTACGCGGCCAGGCCGGCGGCGGGCACCAGGATGATGAGGATCTCCTGGGTGGCGTAGGCGGTCGAGGAGATCGCGTCGCTGGCGAAGACCGGCAACGCGATCTTCTTCGGAAGGCGGGTGTGCTGCTCGTCGCTCGACGCCAGGGGGGTGCCGACGATGAGTCGTTTGAGCGCTGGCAACATCGGCGCCGATCCTGCCACGCCATGCTCCGTGGCGACCGTACCGGCGCCCGGCGTGTGTTCGGCGGGCCTGGGGGATGGCGCTCCCGATGGGCCACAATGGCGAGACCATGGCCGACCCCCTGACCCTCGTCTCGGATCGATTGGCGGACGCGTTCGCCGCGGTCGCCGGCAGCCCCGGTGAGCGCATCGATCCCGTCGTGCGCCCGAGCGAGCATGCCGACGCCCAGGCCAACGGGGCGCTGCCGCTCGCCAAGCAGCTCGGCCGTCCGCCGCGCGAGGTCGCTCGTGACGTCGTGGAGGCGGCCGACCTCGCCGGGATCTGCGCCAAGGTCGAGATCGCCGGCCCCGGGTTCGTGAACCTCACGTTCGACGACGCTTTCCTGGCACGCCTTGCGGGCAAGATGTCGGCCGACGACCGCCTCGGCGTCACCCACGCGGCAGCGCCGGAGAAGGTCGTCGTCGACTACTCGGCGCCGAACGTCGCCAAGGAGATGCACATCGGCCACCTGCGCACCACCGTCATCGGTGACGCGCTCGTGCGCCTGCTGATGCATCTCGGCCACGACGTCGTGCGCGAGAACCACATCGGCGACTGGGGCACCCCTTTCGGCAAGCTGATCGAGCACCTGCTCGACGTGTCGTCGTCGCGTGGCGAAGCCGCTGCCGTCGAGGGCCTCGGCCTCGGCGACCTCGACGCCTTCTACAAGGAGGCCAGCGCCAAGTTCGATGCCGACGAGGCGTTCAAGCAGCGGTCGCGCCAGCGCGTGGTGCTGCTCCAGAGCGGCGATCCCGAGACGCTGCGCCTCTGGAAGGTGCTCGTCGCCCAGAGCACCTTGCACTTCAACGAGGTCTACGCCAAGCTCGGCGTGCTGCTCACCGACGACGACCTGATGGGTGAGAGCGCATACGACCCGATGCTGCCCGGAGTCATCGAGCGCCTGCGCGACGCCGGGTTGCTCACCCACAGCGACGGCGCCGACGTGGTCTTCCCGCCCGGCTTCACCAATCGTGACGGTCAGCCGCTGCCGCTGATCGTCCAGAAGCGCGGCGGCGGATTCAACTACGCGACGAGCGACCTCGCCTGCATCATCGATCGCGTCGAACGCGTCGGCGCCACGTTGTTGCTGTACGTCGTCGGCGCTCCCCAAGCCCAGCACCTCCAGATGGTGTTCGCGGTGGCCGAGATGGCGGGCTGGCTGCGTCCGCCGGCGCGCGCCGTGCACGTCGCGTTCGGCAGCGTGCTCGGCGAGGACCGCAAGATGCTGAAGAGCCGCAGCGGCGAGCCGGTGAAGTTCGTCGAGGTGATCGACGAGGCGGTCGAACGCGCCAGCGCGCTGATCGAGGAGAAGAACCCCGACCTATCGGAGGACGAGCGTGCCGCGGTGGCGCGCGCCGTCGGCATCGGGGCGTTGAAGTATGCCGATCTGTCGACCGACCGCATCCGCGACTACGTGTTCGACTGGGATCGCATGCTGTCGTTCGACGGCAACACCGCGCCGTACCTCCAGTACGCGCACGCCCGGATCCGCAGCATCTTCCGGCGCGCCGGCCTCGACGCGGCGGCGTCGCGGGGTGTCGCGCCGATGATCACGGCGCCGCAGGAGCGCGCGCTCGTGCTGCGGCTGCTGGCGTTCGACGCCGCGCTGCACGAGACGGCCGAGCGCTACGCGCCCCACCGCCTGACCACTTACCTGTTCGACCTGGCGCAGGATTTCACCGCGTTCTACGAAGCGTGCCCGGTGCTGAAGGCCGACGACGACGCCACCCGCGCCAGCCGCCTCGCGCTCTGCGACACGACGGCGCGGGTGCTCGAGTGCGGGCTCGGGCTGCTGGGCATCGACGCGCCCGAGCGGATGTAGACATGGGGCGGATGTAGGCATGGGGCGGTTGTAGGCATGGAGTCCACGGCGATCCCGACGCGGCTACTGCCCGACTCGGCCGCCACCGGCGACGATGGCTGGCTCTCGATCGGGGGCTGCTCGCTGCGCGACATCGCCGACGAGTTCGGCACGCCCGTGTTCGTGTACGACGAGCATCAGCTGCGCGCCCGGTGCCGCGAGGCGATCGCGGCGTTCGGGCCGGACCGGGTCGCGTTCGCCACCAAGGCCTTCCTGTGCACGGCGATGGCGCGCCTCGCGCACGAGGAAGGGCTGATGCTCGACGTCGCCAGCGGTGGTGAGCTGTTCGTCGCGCTCCACGCCGGCGTGCCCGGATCCCGCTGCGTGCTGCACGGCAACAACAAGAGCGCCGACGAGCTGCGCATGGCGATCGACAGCGGCGTCCACCGCATCGTCGTCGACAGCTTCGACGAGCTCGACCGCCTCGATGCGCTGCGCGCCGCGGGGGCGGCGCCGCCGCGAGTGCTGATTCGCATCACCCCGGGCGTCCATGCCCACACGCACGAGTTCATCGCCACGGGTCAGGACGACAGCAAGTTCGGCTTCAACCTCGCCAACGGCGACGCCGCGCGGGCGATCGAGCGGATTCGCTCGACCGGGGTCGCCGAGCTGGTCGGCGTGCACTGCCACATCGGCTCGAACGTGTTCGCGGCCGGCAGCTTCGCCCACGCGGCGGAGGTGATGGCCCGGTTCGTCGAGCCGCTCGATCTGCCCGAGCTGACGCTCGGCGGTGGGCTCGGCGTGGCGTACACCGTCGACGAGCACGCGCCGACGATCACCGAGTGGGGCAAGGTGCTGCTCGACGCGTGCGACGCGCTCGGCGTGCGCGCCGCCGTGTCGGTCGAGCCCGGGCGCAGCATCGTCGCCGCCGCCGCCGTCACCGTGTACACCGTGGGGACGATCAAGACGATCCCGGGTGTGCGCACCTACGTGGCCGTCGACGGCGGCATGAGCGACAACCCTCGCCCGGTGCTGTACGGCAGCGGCTACGAGGCGTTCCTGCCGCGCGACGTCGCCGCCGAGCGGCCGCTGCGGGCGCGCCTCGTCGGCAAGCACTGCGAGAGCGGCGACGTGCTGATCTTCGATGCTGCGCTGCCCGACGGTGTGGCCGTCGGCGACCGGCTGGCCGTCGCCGTGACCGGCGCCTACGGGTTCTCGATGGGGAGCAACTACAACAAGGTGCCGCGCCCGGCCGTCGTGTTCGTGTCCAACGGCGATGCACGGCTCGTGGTGCGCCGCGAGAGCTACGCCGACCTCGTCCGCAACGACGTCGGCTGAGCCGGCCACGGACCCTCCGCCACAACGGGGTGTCGGAACGAACGTTCCATCGCCTAGCGTCTCGCGCCGTGATGAACGATCGCTCCACGGTCCGCGTCGGGGTGCTGGGGTGCGGGAACGTGGGCGCCGCGCTGGTGCAGCTGGTCGCCCAGCAGGCCGCCGACGTGCAGGCCCGCACCGGCCTGCTGCTGTCGGTGCGGAAGGTCGCGGTGCGCAACGTCAGCCGCGAGCGCGACGTCGACCTGCCGGCCGACCTGCTGACGAACGATGCCCACGCGCTGGTCTCCGATCCCGACATCGACGTGATCGTCGAAGTGATCGGCGGCATCGAGCCGGCCCGCGAGCTGATCACCGCCGCCCTGGCCGCGGGCAAGCCGGTCATCACCGCCAACAAGGAGCTGCTCGCCAACGTCGGCGCCGAGCTGTTTGCCGCGGCGGAGGCGGCGGGCGTCGATCTGCTCTTCGAAGCGGCCGTCGCCGGCGGGATCCCGCTCATCCGGGCGCTGCGCGAGAGCCTGCGCGGCGAGCCGATCCGCCGGGTGCTGGGCATCGTCAACGGCACGACGAACTACATCCTCACGAAGATGAGCGAGGAGGGCGCGGGCTACGGCGAGGCGCTCGCCGAGGCGCAGCGCCTGGGATATGCCGAGCGTGACCCGACGGCGGACGTCGAGGGGTTCGACGCGGGCGCCAAGGCGGCGATCATCGCCAGCATCGCGTTCGGGGCGCGCGTCGTGGCCGGTGACGTGTACCACGAGGGCATCAGCAAGGTCACCGCCGCCGACATCACCGCCGCGCGCCGGCTCGGGTATGTCGTCAAGCTGCTCGGCATCGCCGAGCACGACCGCGCCACCGGCGAGATCACCGTGCGTGTGCACCCAGCGATGGTGCCGCTGCACCACCCGCTGGCGAGCGTCCGCGAGAGCTACAACGCGGTGTTCGTCGAGGGCGAGGCGGTCGGCTCGCTGATGTTCTACGGCCGGGGCGCGGGCGGCGGTCCGACGGCGAGCGCGGTGTTCGGCGACCTCATCGACGCCGCGGTGAACCTCCGCAAGGGGACCCACGGCGAGCTGGGGACGTTCGCCCGGCCGAAGATCCGGCCGATCGACGAGACGTCGGCGCAGTACCTGCTGACGCTCGACGTCGCCGATCGTCCGGGCGTGCTCCACGCCGTGACGGGCGTGTTCGCTCGCCACGAGGTGAGCATCCGGGCCGCAGAGCAGGAGGGCAACGGCCCCGACGCCCGCCTGGTGTTCATCACCCACGAGGCGCGCGAGTCGGCGGTGCAGTCGACGGTGCGCGAACTGCGGGACCTCGACGTCGTGCGCAAGGTCAGCGGGTTGCTGCGGGTCATCGGGAGTTGACGCCCAGCATCGGCAAGCACGGGTCCAACCCGACGATGTCGATGTCGTCGCGCCGGACCGCGGTCTCCCAGTGCGGCCGCATCATCTCGAAGTCGAAGCACACGACCCGCTCGCCGCGGCGCACGAGCCATCCTCTCGCCGTCTGGGTGTAGCCGAGCGACCGCGTGACGGCGAGCGACGGCGCGTTGTCGAAGAACGCGCGGGTCTTGGCGCGCTCGGCGCCGAGACCGGCGAACGCCAGCTGGAGCGCGGCGACCCGCATCTCTCGCCCGTACCCGCGGCCTTGCCACGCGCGACCGAGCCACGATCCCGTGGCGACCTCGCGCAGCACCGAGAACTGCTCGGCGCGCAGCGTGGCGCAGCCGATCGGCGTGTCGTCCTCGCTCAGCGTCACGGCGAGATCGAGCTGCCAACGTTCGGTGGAGAGGTCGGCCCTGTTGCGCCAGAAGTGCTGCAACGCGCCGCGCTCGAGTTCGGGTGAGGGCGCGTCGGTCCACGGCACGGCGAACGGCATGGTGTCGGGGTCGTGGATGCCCGATGCGGCGAGCAGAACGAGCCGGGTGGCCGTGGCGTCGTCGACGATGCGCAGCACCACGCGCGGTGTCCGGATCTCGAGGTCGAACAGCGGCCACACCGGGTGCGCCATCGATCCAGTCTTGCCGAGGCCGGTTCGCCGCGAGCCTCGAATTCGGCTGCTCAGCCCCCGACGGCGCGCCCGAGCATGCTCTCGCGTGCCGCGTCGAGGTGGGCGGCGAGAGCCGCCGCGGCGCGTTCGGCATCGCGAGCGGCGAAGGCGGCCGCGATCTCGGCGTGTCCTCCGGGGTTCGACTGCACGTCGGGGCGCGTGACGTTCAGCTCCTGCATCACCAGCGCGGTCTGGTCGGCGAACACCTCCCACGCCTCGAGCAGGCGGCGATGGCCGGCGGCGGCGACGATCGTGCGGTGGAAGCGCATGTCGGCATCCGCCACAGATCGGGGGTCACCGGAATCGAGGGCGGCGTGGAGGTCGGCGAGCGCAGCGTCGATGGACGCGACGTCGTTGTCGGTCGCCGTCGGCGCCGCCCGCCGGACCGCGAGCAGTTCGAGCGCCAGTCGCAAGCTGTACAGCTCGTCGATGTCGGTGTCCGACATCGATGCCACGAACGCGCCCCGCCGGTTGACGACCGACACCAGGCCGACGCGAGCCAGCTCGGCGAGCGCGTCGCGCACCGGCCCGCGGCTGGTGCCGAACGTGCGCGCGAGATCCGTCTCCACCAGGCGTTCGCCGGGTCGCAGCTCGCCCGACAGGATCATCTCGCGCAACGCCGCGGTGACGGCCACACCCAGGTCGAGCCGGTCCAGTTGGCGATCCACGACGTTCACGGTGCGCTCACGGCGGCGTTCGCGGCGGCGTTCACGGCGGCGTTCACGGCCCTGATCCTATGGTTCGACATCGCGAGACCGGATGGTACTGTCAACTGTTAACAGACAGGGAGCACACGTGACCACGACCGTGACCGGCGAATTACGCATCGACCCCGCGCTGCGACGCTTCATCGAGACCGAGGCGTTGCCGGGCACGGGCGTCAGCGCGGACGCGTTCTGGTCCGGTCTCGCCCACCTCGTCCGCACGCTCGGGCCGCGCAATCGTGAGCTGCTCGCCGTCCGTGAACAGATGCAGCGGCGCATCGACGAGTGGCACGTCGCCCGGCGCGGCCAGCCCCACGACGCGCCCGGATACCGGCGGCTGCTCGATGAGATCGGATACATCGTCCCCGCCGGCGAGCCGTTCCGCGTCACGACCGACAACATCGATACCGAGATCGCCCATGTCGCCGGACCGCAGCTTGTCGTGCCGGTCTCGAACGCCCGCTACGCCCTCAACGCCGCCAACGCCCGCTGGGGATCGCTGTACGACGCGCTGTACGGAACGGACGCGCTCGGATCGCTGCCGCCACCCGGCCCGTACGACCCCGAGCGCGGCGACGCGGTGATCGGCTGGGTGCGTCGCTTCCTCGACGAGGTCGTGCCGCTCGAGCGCGGCTCGCACAGCGACGCGGTGGGCTACTCCGTCGCCGACGGCCACCTCGTGGTGGCGACGGAGGACGGCGACGTCGAGCTCGCCGACCCGAGCGCGCTGCTCGGACACACCGGAGACGCGGCGCAGCCGGCGAGCGTTCTGCTGCGCCACCATGGTCTGGCGATCGAGATCGTCGTCGACCGGTCGACGGACGTGGGCGCCGCCGACCGCGCCGGGGTCAGCGACGTGCTGCTCGAGGCCGCGGTCACCGCGATCATCGACCTCGAGGACTCGGTCGCCGCGGTCGACGCCGCCGACAAGGTCGCGGCGTACCGCAACTGGCTCGGTCTGATGCGCGGCGACCTGACGGAAGAGGTCACCAAGGGCGGCACGACGTTCGTGCGCCGGCTCGCCGACGACCGGTCGTTCACCGCGGCCGATGGCTCCTCCGGTCGGCTGCGCGGCCGGGCGCTGATGCTCGTGCGCAACGTCGGGCACCTGATGACCACACCGGCGGTGCTCGACGGCGACGGCAACGCGATCCCCGAGGGGCTGCTCGACGCGCTCGTCACGGTGCTCGCCGCGATGCACGACCTGGCGAAGCCGCCGGAGCGGCGCAACTCACCGGCGGGGTCGATCTACGTCGTCAAGCCGAAGATGCACGGCCCGGACGAGGTCGCGTTCGCCGTCGAGGTGTTCTCCGCGGTCGAGCGCGTCCTCGGGCTGCCACAGGACACCGTCAAGATCGGCATCATGGACGAGGAGCGCCGCACGACGGTCAACCTCGCCGAGTGCATCCGCGCTGCATCGTCGCGGGTGGCGTTCATCAACACCGGCTTCCTCGACCGCACCGGCGACGAGATCCACACGTCGATGGAAGCCGGCGCGATGGTGCGCAAGGCCGACATGAAGGCGCAGCCGTGGATCGCGGCCTACGAGGACTGGAACGTCGACACCGGCCTTGCCTGCGGCCTGCGCGGGCGGGCGCAGATCGGCAAGGGCATGTGGGCGGCGCCCGACCGGATGGCCGACATGCTCGAGCAGAAGCTCGGTCACCCGAACGCGGGCGCGAACTGCGCCTGGGTGCCGTCGCCGACCGCGGCGACGTTGCACGCCACCCACTACCACCGCGTCGACGTGCATGCCGTCCAGGAGGAGCTGGCCGGCGGGGGGCGGCGGGCGTCGCTCGACGACCTTCTGCGCATCCCGATCGCGGCGTCGAGGACGTGGACCGACGACGAGCGCCGCGCCGAGATCGACAACAACGCGCAGGGCATCATCGGATACGTGGTGCGCTGGATCGACCAGGGCGTCGGATGCTCGAAGGTCCTCGACATCAACGACATCGCGTTGATGGAGGACCGCGCCACGTGTCGCATCTCGTCCCAGCACATCGCCAACTGGCTGCACCACGGCGTCGTCACCCGCGACGAGGTCGAGCAGGCGCTGCGCCGCATGGCTGCCGTGGTCGACGCGCAGAACGCCGGCGATCGGCTCTACCGGCCGATGGCTCCGGGCTTCGACGGGGTCGCCTTCCGCGCGGCGTGCGATCTGGTCTTCTCCGGTCGCGAGCAGCCCTCGGGCTACACCGAGCCGATCCTGCATTTCCGCCGCACGGAACGCAAAGCCCTCGACCGCGTGCCACAGGAGGCCACCGCGTGACCCTCACGCTCGACACCGCCCGCACGATCATCGCCGCCGCCCGTGCCGCGGGCCGCGAGAACGGATTCCAACCGCTGTCGGTCGTCGTGCTCGACGCCGGCGGCCACGTCACCGCGTTCGAGCGCGAGGACGGCTCGGCGAACAAGCGCTTCGAGATCGCGTTCGGCAAGGCCCATGGCGCGCTCGCGCTGGGCATCGGCTCGCGGGCGCTCATGAACCGAGCCGAGCAACAGCCGTACTTCATCGCCGCGGCCACCTCTGCGATCGGCGGCGCGCTCGTGCCCGTGCCCGGCGGCGTGTTGATCAAGGACGACGAGGGCCGCACGCTCGGCGCGGTCGGCGTCTCGGGCGACACGTCCGACAACGACGAACGGGCCGCGGTCGCCGGCATCGAGGCGGTCGGCCTCACCGCGGCCACCGGCTGAGCGGCATGGCACGCCGTCTCCTCGACCGCATGCGCCATCGGCGCGCGGTGGTCGACCCGCTGCTTGCCGACCCGCTCCTCGCCGAACTGCGCGCCGCGCTCTCGCCCGACCGGGTGCACGCAGATGCCGCCGCCCGCTCGCTCTTCGCGCACGACGCGTCGGTGTTCGCCGGCGGCCTCGCCGGTCCGGTGTGCTTCCCGGTGTCGACCGCCGAGGTGCAGGAGATCATGCGCATCGCGGCGCGCCACGGCCGCGGCGTCGTCCCGCGTGGCGCCGGCACCGGCTTGGCCGGGGGAGCGATCCCGCTCGGCGCGCCGATCGTCGTGTCGGTCACGAAGATGAACCGCGTCCTGGAGATCGACACCGACGACCGGGTGGCGTGGGTGGAACCGGGCGTGGTCAACCTCGACCTGACACGGCAGCTCGCGCCGCTGGGCTTCCACTTCGCTCCCGATCCTTCGAGCCAGCAGGTGTGCACCATCGGCGGGAACGTGGCCAACAACTCGGGGGGCCCGCACTGCTTGGCGGATGGGGTGACGAGCGCGCACGTGCGAGCGATCGAGGTGGTGCTGCCGTCGGGCGAGGTGGCGATGCTCGGCGGGCTCGACGCCGAACCGGCGGGTTTCGACCTGCGCGGCGCGTTCGTCGGCGGGGAGGGAACGCTGGGCATCGCGACGAAGATCGCGGTGGTCCTGACGCGCAACCGTCCGGCGGTGCGGACGCTGTTGGTCTCGTTCGACAGGATGCGTGACGCGGCGCGCACGGTCAGCGCGGTGATCGCGGCGGGCATCGTGCCGGCGGCCCTGGAAGTGATGGACCAGAGGATCACGCGCGCCGTCGAGAACTTCGTCGCCGCGGGGTACCCGACCGATGCCGCTGCGGTGCTGCTGGCCGAGGTCGACGGCCTGCCCGACGGGGTGGCGATCGACGCGGGGCGGATCGAGGCGATCGCGCTCGCCCACGGAGCGACGAGCGTGCGGCTGGCGGCCGGCGACGACGAGCGGGCGCTGCTGTGGAAGGGACGCAAGACGGCGTTCGGCGCGATCGCGCAGATCGCCCCGGACTACTACCTGCACGACACGGTCGTGCCCCGCTCGGCGCTCGCCGACGTGCTCGAGCAGGTGTACGCGATCGCCGAGCGCCACGGGCTGATCGTGATGAACGTGTTCCACGCGGGTGACGGCAACCTGCATCCGCTGTTGCTGTTCGATGCCCGCGAGCCGGGTGTGCTCGAACGCGTGCACGCGGCCGGCGAGGAGATGTTGCGCGCCTCGTTGGCGGCGGGCGGCGCGCTGTCGGGTGAGCACGGCGTCGGTGTCGAGAAGCAGAAGTTCATGGCGGAGATGTTCAGCGACGACGACCTCGATCACCAGAACCGCTTGCGCCGGGCGTTCGATCCGCAGTGCCGCTCCAACCCGGGCAAGGTGCTGCCGTCGAGCCACAGCTGCGCCGACATCCAGGCGCTGCGCAGCGTGCCGACGGGGGTGTGGGGATGATCGGGCGCCGCGTCGACATCGACCCGGCGATCGTCGCGTTCGCCGAGGAGGTCGGCGCGTACGGACCGGTGGCCGTCGAAGGCGGGCGGACACGTTGGGACCTCGGCGGCGAACTGCACGCCGGCACGCGGCTCGTGCGCGCGCCGTCGGGCGTCGTCAGCCATCGGCCCGAGGAGATGACGGTCACCGTGCGCGCCGGCGCCACCGTCGCCGAACTGCACGCCGCCGTCGCTGCTGCCGGCCAGCGCACGGCGCTGCCCGAGCGGGGCGGCACCGTCGGTGGGGCGATCGCGGTCGGCGAGAACGACCTGCGGGTGCTGGCGCGCGGCCGGGTGGCGGCGAGCGTGCTCCAGGTCCGCTACGTCTCGGCCGAGGGCCGGGTGGTCACCGGTGGGGCGCCGACGGTCAAGAACGTCACCGGTTTCGATCTGCCACGGCTGATCGTCGGTTCGCTGGGCACGATCGGCCTCGTCGCCGAGGCGATCCTGCGCACCAACCCGGTCCCGCCCACGAGCGTGTGGCTGCGAGCCACCGGTGTCGACCCGTTCGCCGTGCGTGACGCGCTCGGGCGACCGAGCGCGGTGTTGTGGGACGGGTCGACGACGTGGGTCCACCTCGAAGGGCATGCGGCCGACGTCGCCGCCGAACGCCGGGTGCTGGCATCGCGGGGAACGTTCGAGGAGGTCGAGGGGCCGCCGCCGTTGCCGCCGCACCGGTGGTCGTTGCGTCCGGGTGAGCTGCGCGCTCTCGATGCCGCGTCGACCGGCGAGTACGTCGCCTGCGTCGGTGTCGGCCTCGTGTTCGCGTCACAAGCGCAACCCCCACGGGCGATCGACGCGGGCGCGCGCGCGATCGCGCAGCGGATCAAGGCGGAGTTCGACCCTTCCGGACGGCTCAACCCCGGCCGGTTCCCTGGCGGCGTCCCGACAGGAGCATCGCGGTGAACCTCGGCATCGACGACGACGAGCTGAACGTGTGCGTCCAGTGCGGGCTGTGCCTGCCGCACTGCCCGACCTACCGGGTGACCGGAGACGAGGCGATGTCGCCGCGCGGCCGCATCCATCTGATGCGCGAGGTGCAGTTGCGCGACGCGCCCGTCACCCCCGAGGTCGTGCGCTCGTTCGAGACGTGTGTGCAGTGCCGTGGATGCGAGCCGGCATGCCCGAGCAGCGTCCCTTACGGCCACCTGATCGAGCGGACCCGCGAGACGCTCGCCGCGCAGAGGCGGACGACGCCCCGGTGGCAACGGCTGGCGTTCGTCCCCCTGCGCCATCCGAAGGTGCTGCGAGCCGGTTCGAGCGCGCTGGCCGTCGCCCAACGGCTGCGGCTCGTCCCGCGGCGCCTCGGTCTCCCCGACAGCCTGCCGGTGAGGCGCCCGCCGCTGCGCGCCTCCGGGAACGACGTCTACCTGTTCACCGGCTGCGTCATGGACGCCTGGCAGCGCGACGTGCATCTCGCCGCCCAACGGGTGATCGAGGCCGCGGGATACGGCGTGACGCCGACGGGCGACCTCGCGCCCTGCTGTGGCGCGCTCCAGGCCCACGCCGGTCTCACCGGCGTCACGCACAACCTCGCGACCCAGATGATGCGACGCCTCGCCGGCGCCCAACCGATCCTCGTCGATTCCGCCGGCTGCGGCGCGGCGATGAAGGAGTACGGGCGACTGCTCGGCACACCCGAGGCGCATGCGTTCTCCGCTCGGGTGTTCGATGTCGCCGAATGGCTCGCCGCGAGCCTCGACCGCCTGCCTGCTGCGGCGCCGCTCGACCTGCGCGTCGCGATCCAGGACCCGTGCCACCTCCGCCACGTGCAGCGCGTCCACCTGGCGACACGCACCTTGCTCGCGCCGTATGTGCGAGAGATCGTCGAGCTCGACGATCAGGGCTTGTGCTGCGGCGCCGGCGGCGCCTACTCGGTGTTGGAGCCCCACCTCGCCACCGAGATCCGCGAGCGCAAGCTGGCGTCGATCGAGCATGCCGCGCCCGACGTGGTGGCGAGCGCCAATCCGGGATGCTCGATGCACCTGGCCCAGGCCGGGACCGCGACCGTGCACCCGGTGGAACTCGTCGACCGCGCCCTCAGCCGCTGAGCTCAGCCGGGTTCAGGTCGCCCGGGCGTCCGGAGCCCTCGGGAACGCCACCGCCGGCCCGAACCCTGTGGTGGTCGGCGAAGTGGGCCCACAGCACGACGGCGAGCGCTGCGGCGCCGCCGAGGAAGAGGCCGGCACGCGGGCTGACGAACTCGCACACCGCGCCGAGCAGCGGCCCGCCGATCGGTGTCGAGCCGATGAAGACGACGGTCTGGAGCGAGAGGACCCGGCCGCGCATCGTCGGCTCGGCGCGCAGCTGCAAGAGCGAGGTCACGGCCGTCATGTACATCATGCTGGCGAAGCCGAGCACCATTCCGCCGGCGTAGGCGGCGGGGATGTTCGGCGCCGCGCCGAGAGCGATCGCCGACGCGCCCATGACGGCTGCGCCGATGATGACGTCGTGCACTCTGACGGTCGTGCGCCGCGCCGTGAACAGCGCGCCGAGCAGCGATCCGACGCTCAGCACCGAGTACAGCAACGTGAACGTCGTGTCGGAGGCGTCGAACGTCTCGTGCACGAGAACGGGGAGCACGACCTGGAAGTTGAACGTGAGCATCCCCACCACGACCATGATCATCATCGCGATCCACAGCTCGGGGCTGTTGCGCACGTACTTGATCCCGGACAGGATCTGCCCCTTCTCCCGCGGCACGACGGGGGCCGGACGCAGCTCCGCGGTGCGCATGCTGATCAGGCCGGCGAGCACGAACAGGTACGAGATGCCGTCGAGCGTGAAGCACCACGCGTGTCCCACGGTCGAGACCAGCAGACCCGCCAGCGCCGGTCCGACGATGCGCGAACCGGTCATCGCCGCGCTGTTCAAGCCGACGGCGTTGTGCATGTCCTCGTCGGGCACGAGCTCGACGACGAACGCGCGGCGCGCCGGGTTGTCGAACGCGGTGGCGGTGCCGCCGATCAGCGCCATCAGGTACAGCAGCGGCAGCGGAGGCTCGCCGATGAAGACGAGGGCGCCGAGAGCCAAGGACTGGAGCATGCCGACCGACTGGGCGATCAGCAGCACACGGCGCTTGTCGTGCCGATCGGCGATCACCCCCGCCCACACGCCCAGCAGCAGCACCGGCAGGTACTGGCAGGCGGTCAACACGCCGAGCGCCAAGCCGCTGTCGGTGATGTGGAGCACCAGCAGCATCAGCGTGATCTGCGAAATCCACGTGCCGATCTGCGACATCGCCTGGCCGCCGAAGAACAGGCGGAAGTTGCGGTGCCGCAGCGACCGGAACGTCTCGTCGGAGAGGGAGCGCAGGCGGCTCATCGCCTGGCCTCGCCGGGCGGGCTGCTCATGCGGTGGAGGAGCGTGATGCCGGCCCGCAGGTCGTCGAGCTCGGCGGGGGAGAGGCCGTCGAGGCGGCCCGCCAGCCACTCGGTGCGGCGGGCGCGTGTGCGCTCGAGGTACGCGTGGCCCTCCGGGGTGATCTCGATGCGCGAGACCCGGCCGTCGGAGGGATCGCGCAGGCGGCTCACGAACCCGGTCTCCTCGAGCTTGCTGATCACGTTGCTCATCGTCGGGACCGAGACGTGCTCGTTGGTGGCGAGCTCGCTGATGGTGATCGGGCCCAACCGGTCGACCGTGGCGAGGACGGAGGTGGCCGTGTCGCTGATGTCGCCCTGGCCTTCGAGCCGCAACAAGCGAGCGAGGCGCAATACTGCGATGCGCACGTCGGCGGCGAGGACGTGGAGATCCGCCTCAGCCAGCGCTGCGTCGTCGTTGGTCGCAGGTCGGGGACGGCCAGGCACCCCGCCAGACTAGCGCACTACTTAGTTCGTCTAACTATCCACTTGGGGTGACGTACGTCACCCAGGCCTGGTGGCCGCCGAGCAGGTCGGACACGTCGCTGAACCCGATCCGGCGCAGGGCGCTGGCTGCGATGCTGGACCGGTAACCGCTGGCGCAGTACACGACGGTCGGGACCGCGGGGTCCAGTTCTCCTGCCCGCCGGAGCAGCTCGGCGAGCTGGATGTGCACCGCGCCGCGCACCATCCCGTCCGCCACCTCGCCAGGGCCGCGGACGTCGACGATCTGGAGCGCCGCCAGCGTGCCGCGCCGCTCTTCGAGCTGGTCGGCGGTGAGCCGGGACGCCGGCACGACCACGTCCGGGCGCTCGCTGAACGCCGCTTCCAGGTTGTCGAGGGCCCCGACCACGGTGTCGAAGCCGATGCGCGAGAGCCTCACCCGGGCCTCGTTGGCCAGGCCCGCGGGGGTGACGAGGACGATCGGGTCGCCGGCGACGACGACGTCGCCGGCGTACTCTGCGAAGCGGCCGCCGAGCCCGACGTTGATCGAGCCGACGAGGTGCCCGTTGGCGAACTCCGACGGATCACGGCCGTCGATCACCACCGCGCCTGCCGCCTGCGCGGCGAGGACGCCGGCGACGTCGAGGAGCTCGACGCCCTCGGCCTCACGCAGCGTCGTGTGCGCGGCGCGGTTGCGATGCGACGCGAACCCGAAGTACAGCGGCGCCGCGGACTGGCCCTGGGTCACGACGTCGACGAACGCATCCTCGGTCATCGGCGCGAGCGCGTAGTTCGTGCGCCGCTGCTCGCCGATGGTCGAGCTGGTCTCCGTCGACAGGTTCTTGCCGCACGCCGAGCCGGCGCCGTGCGCCGGGAACACCCGGGTCGCATCAGGCAGGGTCAGCAGCTTGCCGTGCAGCGAGCGGTACAGCGCTCGGGCGAGCTCGTCGGCGGTGATGCCGCCCACGTCGTCGGACGACAGCAGGTCCGGGCGGCCGACGTCGCCGATGAACATCGTGTCGCCGGTGAGCACGCCGTACGGCTCTCCGCCGCCCGGCCGCTCGTACACGACAATGCTGATCGACTCGGGAGTGTGTCCCGGCGTCTCGCGGATCTCGAGCTCGACCTCGCCGAGACTCAGCCGCGTGCCGTCGACGAGTGGCTCGATCGGGAACTCCGTGCGGCCCGCCGCGGCGGCGCCGTAGGAGATCACGGCGCCGGTCGCCTCTGCCAGCTCGAGGTGCCCGGAGAGGAAGTCGGCGTGGAAGTGCGTCTCGATGACGCGCTCGATGCGCAGGTTCGCGGCGCGGGCATCGCGGAGATAGCCGGACACGTCGCGCTGCGGATCGACGACCACCGCACGCCCGGTCGTCTCGTCACCGATCAGGTACGAGGAGTGCGACAAGCAGCTCAGGTAGTACTGCTCGAAAATCACCGAGCGTAGGTTGCCACACCGCGATCACGTGCCGAGCACGAGCTTCTTGGTGCGCGCGAACGCGCGCCGATTCACGCCGTCGCGCAGGCGGCGGGCGACGCCGACGGCGGTGTCGACCAGCGTGTCGGCAGGCGCGACCTCGTCGAGGAACCCCCACTCGACGGCGGCCGCCGGGGTGAGGACCTCGGCCAACGCGGTCGCGCGCAGGAAGAACCGGCGCTCGAGCCGGGCGCTGGCGTACTGAACCGCGTAGTCCGGCAGCGACAGGCCGATCGAGGTCTCGGTGAGGCCGATCTTGAACGAGTCGTCTGCCGGCCCGACCCGGTACGCGCAGGTCAGCAGGACCAGCGCGCCGCCGGCGATCGCGTGGCCGGTGCACGCAGCGACGACCGGCGCCGGGGTCGCAGCGAGCGCGCCGAGCAGACGCTCCAGCCTCCTGCCGATCTGGATGGCGTCCTCGGGGTCGTCGCTGCGGGCCGCCTTGAGGTCGAGCCCTGCGCTGAACATGCCCGGTCGACCAGCGAGGACGATCGCGCCGGCCGTCTCCGCTGCCGCCGCGACCGTCTGCTCCAGGACGTCCATCGTGGCGATCGACAGCGCGTTGACCTTGCCGTCGTCCAACGTGACGACGGCGATGCCGTCCTCATCGCGCAGCGAGACAGGGGTGGTCGCGTGGTCGGCCACGTCGTTTCTCCTCGGATCTGGCGCCATGGGGCGCGCCGCTCGCCGGCGATTGTTCCGGACCCGCCGCCGCCGGCACGAACCCGGTGGCCGGTTTTCGCGGGTTCAGGGCGCGAGGATCGTAGGGATGACGCCGCCCGCCTCGCCTCCGCCGACGTGCCCCGCGTGCGGCAGCCCGATCGACGAGAGCGCCGTCTTCTGCGCGACGTGCGGTCTCCTGCTGGCAGCCGGAGAACGGTCTCGCGCCACGGCGCAGGCAGACGGGAACAGCGACCCGGCTCCGATCCCGCCGCCGCCTCCTGCCGGCCCTCTCACACGCCCGGCCGTGCCGCCCCCTCCCGCTGGGCCGCTCACCGAGGCCGACCTTCCGCCGACGACCACGATGACGCCGGTCGGACCGCCGACGGAGATCATGCCCACGCCCCAGTGGGACGGCGGCGCGGCGTCGGATCGTCCGTCCAGCCGCCCGCCGTGGTGGCTGCTGGGGGTTGCGGCGCTCCTGCTCGTCGCGATCGTGGCGGGCATCGTGGCGATCGCCAACACCGGTGACGACGACACGTCGGACGACACCCTGCCCTCGACGGTCCCCCCCAGCAGCACGCCGGCGGCGCCCGCCACGACCGCGGCGACGCCCACCAGCGTCTCGTCTTCGACCAGCACCGCCCCGACCAGCACGACCGCGACGACGTCCGTCGCGCCGACGACGACGGCGCCGCCGACGACCGCCGGCCTGACGACCACGCTGGCGCCGGGCGCGGTGCCCGGCGACCTCGGCCTCGCCGGCCGTCCGATGCGCAAGCCGGCGTGCGACGGGTCGTTCATCACGGTGCTGGCCTCGGCCGTCGGTGTGGAGACCGCCAAGGTGGGAGTCCCCCAGGCGCTGGACGAGTTCGGCGGCAACTACCTGCGCACCGATCAGGCGTGCTCCTCGCTGCGCCAGTCGGTCGACGGCAACCCGATCTACGTCGTGTACCACGGACCGTTCGTCACGAGCGACGAGGCGTGCGCGGCGCGTGCCGTCGGCCACGGCGACGCGTACGTGCGCCAGCTGTCGTCGACCGCGGGCAGCGACCACATCGTCAACTGCGACTGAGCGGGGTGGGACCGACCGGGTCCTCAGCGTCACGACAACGACCGACGCGCCACGTCGGGCGCGGCGGGCGAACGGGGGCGCGTTGATGCCGATCCGGCTCGTGCGGGTACCGAGAAGTGTGTGCCCGCCGGCCGACGACCGTCCCCGTCCCGAAACGGGCTCGTTCTCGACACCGAGCGGCACGGCGGCGGGTTTTCGAGCGCAAGCGGACTGCACGATGTCATCACGGAAGGACAATTGATCAGTTCGTTGGAGATGTCATGGACACTTGGACGTCAAAACGACGGTATCAACCACCAAATGCTCGTCGCGTGGTTAGGATCGGCTCATGACCGGCCACGTGGTCGACGACGATGCGACCTGGTTCGCGACCGCAGCTGACTCCGACGGGGGGCGCGACACCGTCGACGGCGCCACCTACCTCGACGCCATCCGCTTCGCGCTCGAGGACGAGATGGCGGCGGACGACAAGGTGGTGCTGCTCGGCGAGGACATCGGCGTCATGGGCGGAGCGTTCCGCGTGACGAAAGGCCTGCACGAACGGTTCGGCGACGACCGTGTGATCGATACGCCGATCTCCGAGACCGCCATCGTCGGAGCGGGCATCGGCTTGGCGATCTCCGGGTGGCATCCGATCGTCGAGCTCCAGTTCGCCGACTTCATCTCGTGCGCCTACGACCAGCTGGTCACGGAGGCGGCCAAGCTTCATTACCGGTTCGGCATCGCCGTTCCGCTGGTCGTGCGATCGCCGTCGGGTGGAGGCGTGGGCGCCGGCCCGTTCCACTCGCAGAACCCTGAGGGAATCTTCGCCCACGTGCCGGGCCTGAAGGTCGTCTGTCCCGGCGACGTGCAGGACGCCTACGACCTGCTGCGCGCCGCCGTGCGCGATCCGAACCCCGTGCTCTACTTCGAGCACAAGGCGCTGTACCGGGCGCTGCGGGGTCCGCTGGTCCGCAACCACGGCGCCTACGACGCCGAGCGGGCTGCGGTGCGCCGTGCTGGCGCCGACGTCACCGTCATCACGTACGGGGGCATGCTCCGCCGCTGTCTCGACGCCGCCGACGCGCTCGCCGCGCGTGGCATCGACGCCGAGGTCGTCGATCTGCGATCGGTGTTCCCGCTCGACACCGCGACCGTGCTCGAGTCGGTGCGCGCCACCGGGCGGGCGGTCGTCGTCCACGAGGACACGCTGTCGTCGGGCGTGGGCGCCGAGATCGCCGCCCGGCTCGCGGACGCCCTGTTCTTCGATCTCGACGCGCCGATCCGCCGCGTCGCCGCCCCCGACACGCCGGTTCCGTACGCTCGGCCGCTCGAGGACGCGTTCGTCCCGTCGCTCGCCGTGATCGAGCACGCCATCGAGGAGACCGCCCGATGCTGATGTCGCACGACGCTGCCGTCACCGACTCGTTCGGCACCGAGCAGCTGATCACCATGTATCGCTGGATGGCGCTCTCGCGCGCGATCGAAGATCGCCTCCACCGCATGCACGGGCAGGGGCTCCTGCGCGGCCGCCTGATCTCCGGGCGTGGCCAGGAGGCGATCCCTGTCGGCGCAGCGCTCGCCCTCCGGCCCGGCGACATCGTCGCCCCGGTGCACCGTGACCTCGGCGCCCACCTGGTCCGTGGCACGCCTCCGGTCGCGATCTTCCGTCATTACCTCGGCCGCGCGACGGGCCCGTCGGCCGGCCGCGACGGGGACATCCACATGGGCGAGTGGCAGCGCGGCGTGTTCCCGATGGTGTCGCACCTGCCGGACTCGTGGCCCATCGTGTGCGGCATCGCGATGGGCTTCCGCCTCGGGCACGAGGACAAGGTGGCGATGGCGTTCTGCGGCGACGGGGCCACGTCGACGGGCACGTGGCACGAGTCGATGAACTTCGCGGCCGTGTTCGAGCTCCGTGTGGTGTTCATCGTCGAGAACAACCAGTACGCCTACTCGACGCCGGTGTCGCGCCAGTACCGAGTACGCCAGCTCGTCGACCGTGCCGCGGCCTACGGCATGAGAGGCGTGCGCGTCGACGGCAACGACGTCGTCGCGGTGCACCAGGCGGTGAACGACGCGGTCGCGGAGGCGCGCGCCGGCCTGGGGCCGACGATGATCGAGGCGGTCACGATGCGCATGGACGGGCATGCGGTGCACGACGCGGCCGAATACGTCCCCGTCGAGCTGATGGCCGAATGGAAGCAGCGCGACCCCATCGTCGCCCTGCGCGCACGGCTGGCGGCCATCGGCGTGAGCGACGCAGCGCTCGCCGCGATCGACGCCGAGATCGCCGGGCAGATCTCCGAAGCCGTGCGCGAGGCGAGCTCCGACCCGGAGCCGGAGCCGGGGAAGGAAGAAGCGGCCGTCTACGCGCCGTCCCGTTGAGAAGTGCCGTGATCGACATCACCATGCCCCAGCTCGGCGAGACGGTCGTCGAGGGAACCATCACGCGCTGGCACAAGCGACCGGGCGACTCCGTCTTGGAGGACGAGCCGCTCTTCGACGTCTCCACCGACAAGATCGACACGGAGGTGGGCGCGCCCGCGTCGGGAACGCTCACGGAGATCATCGTCGGCGAAGGGCAGACCGTCGACGTCGGCACGTTGCTCGCCCGGATCGGCGACGCCGGCGAGCCCGTCGCGGCGCCCGCCACCGCGCCGACGGCAGCACGCGATGCGGCGCCGGCACGTGACGCGGCGCCGGTCACCGCGGCTGTCACCGCGCCGCCGGGCCCACGTGATGCGGCGCCAGCGTCCGCACCCGACGCGGCGCCTGCCGACGGGTCGACGGGCCGCCGGCATCTGTTCTCGCCGTCGGTGCGGCGCCTGCTCGATGTCAGCGGGCTGGACCCACGTTCGATCACCGGGACTGGTCGAGGCGGTCGTGTCACCCGGCGCGATGTCGAGCGGGCGTTGATGAGCGCGCCGGCCGCGCCCGCTCGCCCGGCCCCGCGCGTCGACGTCCCGGAGACCCGGCACACGGTCGTCCCGTTCTCCGGCATCCGCCGCCGTACGGCCGAGCACATGATCCGCTCGCGCGCGACCTCGGCGCACGCCCTGGTCTCCATCGAGCTCGACTACGAGAACGTCGACGCGGTGCGCGCCGGCGCCGGCCTGACGTACCTGCCGTTCCTCGCTCGTGCCGTCGTCGAGGCGCTGACCGCGTTCCCGCACCTCAACGCGTCGGTCGGCGACGACGAGCTGATCGTCCACCACGACATCAACCTCGGCATCGCCGTCGACCTCGACTTCGACGGACTCGTCGTGCCCGTCGTGCACGAGGCCGATGCGCTCCGGCTGCGGGCTCTCGGTCGGCGCATCGCCGAGCGCGCCGAGGCCGCCCGCGCCAAGCGGCTGCGCCCCGACGACCTGGCGGGCGGCACGTTCACGATCACCAACGTCGGCTCCTACGGCACGATGCTGTCGATCCCGATCATCAACCAGCCGCAGGTCGCGATCCTCTCGACCGACGGGATCAAGCGCAAGCCGGTGGTCGTCGAGATGGCCGACGGGTCGGAGGCGATCGCCATCCACCCGGTCGGCAACATCGCCCTGTCGTGGGATCACCGAGCCGTCGACGGAGCGTACGCGGCGGCGTTCGTGCACCGGGTCAAGCAGGTGATCGAGACCACGGACTGGACGGCGGAGCTCGCCTGACACCGCGACGTTCCCGACGTCGCGACGTTCCGACACCGCGCGTCCCCGGCATCGCGGCCATTGTGAGAGACTGTTCGACGGCCTTCCCAAGCGAGGCGGTTCTCGCAAGGCCCGGAGAGGCGGTGTCCGGCAGATGTCGGAAGCGGTGTTGTGGCTCGTCGAGGTGTGCTATCTCCACGAGGTGGAGGCGGCGTCGCAGCTGCGCGTGGCGATCGAGCAGATCGGCGGCGTGATGTTCGACAACGACGGGCAGACGGCGGTGGCCGTCACGGTCGCCGCCAGCTCCGCTGCGGCCGCACGCACCAAGGTCGTTCGTCAACTTTCGGAAACCGGGGTCACGTCCGTCACGGTCCGCCGCGCCGTCTCGCGCTCGTCGTCCGCGACGCCTCCGGTCCACCGCTAGCTTCGCTCACGATCTCGGCGGCAGATGCGAGCCGTGACGCGGCGCGTCCATTGTTCGCGCTCGGTCGGCGTGGGTGATTCGCCCCATTCCATGAGTGTGGGCGTTCCGTCACGATCACCCCGCTGGACCCCGACGACGCCTCGGTGAGGGTCGCGGGATCGACCGGCATCGAACACGCGAAAGGAATCAGGCTCATGGGTATCACTGCCAAGCAGAGGGCGATGACGGCTCTCCACGCCATCACCTCGCTGTCCCACGCAGACGCGATCACCGCGATCAAGAGGGCTGCCGGCGCGGTCAAGGGTGGCGGTGCAAGCCTGCTCACGACCGGAGTGGCCAACATCGGCGCGCAGGTCAACATCATGCGCGAGCAGAACAACACGCTGAAGTTCTCGCTCACATCCGGAAAGCAGCTCGTCGAGCTGTGCACGTTCACTGCGGAGGTGAAGGACGACGGCGGCAAGCGTACGGTGCGCGTCGGCGGTCTCGACACGTACAAGACGCAGCAGCGGAAGCTGTGGTTCCTGATCCCGGTCGGGCCGAAGCAGATCTACGGCATGGCGCCGTACAAGAAGTTCCTGGACGCCGTCGCGGCCGAACTCACAACCTCCGACCCCAACGCGAGCATCACGATCGCGCAGCCGGAGTGATGGGCACGGTCGCCGGCATCGTCATCGGCGTGCTGCTCGTCGCGGCAGTCGCCTGGGGTCAATACGGCGCGATCTTCTCCCGCCAGTACCATCGCGGCGATCCGGGCGTGCGTGACGACAACCATGCGGAGGCTGGACACACGTGATCGGTTCACACACATCTCGGCGGAGCCGGTACGAGCTTCGCTCCCGTCGGCGGGCTGCCAGCAGCGTCGGGCCGCTGATCGTCGCAGCGCTGGCGCTCGGGGCGTGCGGAGGGGACGGAGGAGAACGGGATCCGTTCGAAGCCGCGGTGCAGAGTGCTCCCCACGCAAACCTGGACGCCCCCACGACCACGGTGTCACCGCCCGTGACCGATCGGGTGAACGTCGTGACGGTGACCTCACTCATGTCGGGCCAGCGGGTCACGTGCCGCATCGGTGAGGGAGGCGGGCCCGTGCTGTCGTACGGCCTTGCCGACATCGAGACGCCGTCATGGTTCTCCTCCGCCGAGGGCGCCGTCATTCCGGGTGACTTCGCCATCGACCCGTTGATGTCCATGGTCGCCGCCAATCCCCAGCGTGCGATCAAGTCTGCTGCGCTGACGGATGCGGCCGAGGCCATCGGCGGCAACCTCGGTCAGGTGGTCGACGCCGCCGGTTATCACGAAGCGGGCGGGTGCATCCTCGGCGCCGCGTCCATCTTCTCGAGGTCGGCTCCGACCGGTCGCGACCTGGCGTTCCGGCAGACCTACGTGGCGCTGAAGGCGGGCGACGCGTACGCACGCGCTGCAGACAGCGATCTCGCCCGCGAGTGGTACTCGTACGCCGCGACGCACCCGGGCGGCGATCCCAGCGCCCGCTACTACGCAGATCAGGCAGCGAGCAAGCTGTGACTGCGGGGAGGCGTGCACGAGTCCACGACGACGTGAAACGGGCGACTGCCCGACGCTGTGTGTCAGCGGGACGATCCGAGGGTCGTGTCGCAGCTCGGGCGGGAGCCGCGACGATGGTGGAGCGTCAGCGTGCGAGCAGTTCGAACGCGGTGGCCAGCCGCCCGCCGAAGCGCTCTCCGGCGGCCTGCGCCATGCCGGTGAGGAAGCCGCGGGCGTCGCTCATGCCTCCGTCGCCGAGGCCGCGCAGGTACTCGGCGTGCGCTTCCAGCGAGGCGACGGCCCGGTCGATGCCGGCCGTGACGTCGAGCGCGTGGGTGGCCTGCGGCGACCCGGCGACGGCCACCCACCGCACACCGTTCCACGGTTCGAGTCCGTCTGCGAGCAGTTCGGGGAACACCCAGCGGTTGCCCGCGTCTCCGACCGCGTCGAGCACCGCCCGCCCGAGGTTGCGGTGGTCGGGTGAGTTCCACGCTCCGAAGCTCCACGTGTCTTGGTGGTTCAGCGTGACGACCAGCTCCGGGCGATGCCGGCGGATCGCGGCGCTGACGTCGCGGCGCAGCGTCAGCGAGTGTTCGAGCACACCGTCGGTGTGGTCGAGGAACTCGACGACGTCGACACCGACGCAGCGCGCCGCGGCGATCTGCTCCCGCTCGCGCAACGGCGCGCAGCGCTCAGGTGGGATGCCGTCGATGCCGGCCTCGCCGCGGGTGGCCAGCACGTACCGGACCGACTTGCCGGCGTCGGTCCACACCGCCACCGCGGCCGCTGCCCCATACTCCAGGTCGTCGGGGTGGGCGACGATCGCGAGCGCGCGTTCCCAGTCGTCCGGCATCGGTGTGTAGGGCTCCATGGCGACAGTCTCACGCGGTCGTGGGCGGCGCCAGCGTCACCGGCGCACGCTCCACGGCGGAGCTGGAGCGGGGATGCGTGCGAGCGGGGACCGCACGATCCCGAACCGTCCGTCGTCGTGCTGCCACGAGCTCGTCGCCTCGTCGATCTCGCCGGAGGATCGGGCGACGAAGTTCCACCACATGAACAGCGGCGGCTCGCTCCACGGGGCCCCGCCGAGCAGCATCACACGCGCTCGATCGGCGCTCGTGAGGCCGATCTCGTCGCGTGCCGCGCCGAGGTAGGCCAAGACCCCGGGCGGCACGACCTGGCCGTCGACCGCCACCGCGCCGTCGAGCACGACGAGCGCGTGCTCGTAGCGCGGCTCCAGCGGCACGACCGCGGCGCCTGCGCTGATGTCGAGCTCGACGCCGACGAGGTCGCTGTCACGCCGCGCCGGGGACGTCACGCCGGCGAACGACCCGATCAGAACGGTCGCCGCCGTCTCGTCGAGCTCCACCGCCGGGAGAACCGCGTGGTGCTCGAACGCGGCAGGGGCGTGACGCGTCGACTCGGGCTGGGCGATCCACAACTGGATGCCGTGCAGCGACCCGCGATAGCGGCCGGTCGCCTCCTCCGAGTGCGAGACGCCGTGGCCCGCGCTCATCAGGTTCAGCTGGCCGGGTCGGATCACCTGCTCCGACCCGAGGCTGTCGCGATGGAGCACCTCGCCGGCCACGATCCAGGTCACGGTCTGGAGCCCCGTGTGGGGATGCGGGCCGACGTCGACGCCCCGCTCCTCGCTGACCGCGACCGGACCCATGTGATCGGCGAAGCACCATGCGCCGACGGTGCGACGGCCGCGCGTCGGCAGGGCACGGCGAACCCGCAGCGCGCCGACGGTGCTCTCGCGGCTGGGGGTCAGCTCGAGCGAGCGATCGCCGATCACGGGCGGATCTGGTCGAGCATCTCGCGATCCACCAGATCGGCGAGCTCGGGATGGCGATCGATGTACGACGAGACGAACGGGCACAGCGGCACGGCCTTCGCCCCCTCGGCGCGCACGGCGGCGAGCGCGCCGTCGGCCAGGGCCCCGCCGACACCGCGCCCGGCGAAGGCGTCGTCGACCTCGGTGTGGGTGAAGACGACCCGGCCGTCGACGCGTTCGTACGCGGCGAAGCCGGCGAGGCGGCCGTCGAGGTGGGCCTCGAAGCGGCGCAGCTGCGGGTTGTCGGTCACGTCGAGATGGTCGCGTTTCTCCATCGCTGCGAGTCTCCCAGAGACCGGGCCGCGGGCGACGTCCCGGAGCGCGCCGCCCGAAAGAATTTCCTTGAGTCATGCCGCCCGGGCGCCGATGTCGGTCATCGGTGCGGGCGTGAGAGGCGCGGCGCCAGGACAGAGCGGGCGATCCACGGCGCGGGCCGTGTGGTGGGGCAAAGGAGGCATCGAGGTGGCGCCGGCGGCAGGCCGGCACGTCGCGGGCGGCGGCGATGATCCGCCCATTTCAGGATCAGAGAGGGATCTTGATGATGAGCAGTCTGATTGCGCGCGCCCGTGCTCGGCGTGGGCGTGCGCTGTTGGCGGCGGCGGTGGTTGCGGCCACGGCGGTCGGAGGAAGTGTGGCGTTGGCGTCCGACGGCGGTTTCGGCTTGCCGCGGGCGGTCGATCCGGCGCAGGTCGAGTTGTTCGTCGGCGTGACGCCGACTCGTGTGCTCGACACCAGAGTCCCCTCGCCGAACCCCTTCGGTCCGGGTGAGACGCGGGTGGTGAGCCTCGCCGGTCGCGTCGATCCGCGGGTCACGTCGGTGGCGATCAACCTGACGATCGACGGGGACGCGACGTCGCAGAGCTTCCTCACCGTGTGGCCGACCGGTCAGGCGCGGCCGAACGCGTCGGCGAACAACGCCCAGCCCGGTCAGGTCACGCCGAACCAGATGGTGGCCAAGCTCGGCGCCGACCAGAGCTTCAGCGTGTTCAACGAACGCGGCCAGGTGAACGTCGTCATCGACGTGGTCGGCGTGTACGTGCCCCTCGACGAGGTCGACGTCGGTTCGGTCGCTGCGGAAGGGTCGCGCTTCCTGTCCGGCAACGGCGCGCCCGCCGCCAACCTCGGTTCGGTCGACGACATGTACTTCGACAAGACCAACAAGGCGTTCTACGGCCCCAAGACCGCCAGCGGATGGGGTTCGCCGGTGAGCGTGCAAGGCCAGCCCGGCGCCGCCGGCGCCCAGGGCCCGCAGGGTCCCCAGGGCCCGCAAGGGGCGCAAGGGCCGGAAGGTGAGCAGGGTCCTGCCGGCGCGGCCGGCGCGACCGGAGCTGCGGGCCCGGCAGGCGCGGTCAGCGGGGTGGTCGCCGGTGGCACCGCGGGCGGTCCGCCGCTCGCCGTCCTGCCCAACGCGGACACGCCGTTCACGTCGGTGGCGACGTTCACCGCTCCGGCGGAAGGCACGTACATGCTGCGCGCTGACGTCACGATCAGCTTCGCCAGCACGACGCCGCTCAGCGTCGCGCTGGGCGCCACGGTGACGTGCCGGTGGGCCGACGGCAACGACATCCGCATGTCGGCAGGCTTGACGGCAGGGATCTCCGTGCCCCTGCTCCTCGACGTCGCCGGCATCAACCAGAACTACCTCGGTGTGCCCGGCTTCGTCGAGAACGCTGCCGAGGATGCGACGGTGGATCTGGAGTGCAGCGTCGACCAGACGTTGACCGTCGGTCAGCAGATCAACGTCCAGACCGCGATCACCGCGATCCAGGTGACCCAGATCAGCTGACCACCACCACGCGGTTGGGGCACGTCCGGCCTCGGGTACGCGCGCGCGATGAGCGACGCACCGAACCCGCCGCATCCGGAGGAACCTGCAGAGGGTCCGCCGGACGTGCCGCCTCCCGCCCGGCGTCCGACGCCCGAGCAGGCCCGCGAGAACCGGGAGAACGATCCCCCGGCGTGACCGTGCCGACGAGGCACGCCCACGATCCGGCCCACAGCCATCCGGCAGCGATGTCGGATGGCTGGTGCGCGCCCAGGACGAGCTGCGTGGCCGCCACGGCGACCAGAGCGGACCCGCCAGCCACCCACACGACGCGCCGCTGCGCGCGTGAGCGCGCGACGAGCGCCGCCGCGCCGACGACAGCCGCCGTGTTCGCCGCATGGCCGCTCGGGAACGACCAGCGGGAGACGTCCATCGGGATCGCGCGAGCAGCGGGGCGGGGACGCTCGAAGGCCTCCTTGACGATCGGGTTGACGGCCATCACGACGCCCAGGACGACCACGATCACCAGAGCGTCGCGCCAGCGCCAGCGCGCTGCGAGCGCCGCCGCTGTGACGGCGGCGGCGACTGCGAGGATCCAACCGTCGGTGGCGCGCGCGACCGATGTCGCGACGATGTCGAGGCTGGTTCCGACCGCGGTGTGAACACCGCGCAGCGCCTCGCCGTCGCCGGGGACCGACCCGTGCGTCTCCACCACCGCGGCGATCGCGGCGAAGCCGACGATGCCGATGGCGGCACTTGCTCCCCGAACGATGCGGCTCACCGAGCTCCACCGTAGGTGTCCCTCCGGGAGCTCGTGGGTACGGGGACGTCATCGCCGGGCCTTGACGGCTCAGGCTCGACGGACCAGGAGGGCACACGATGGGCAACATGGACGAAGCCAAGGGCAAGGTCAAGCAGGCCGTTGGCGACCTGACCGACGACGACCGCATGCGCCGTGAGGGCCAGCGAGACGAGGCCGCCGGCAAGGCCAAGGACGCCGTCGACAAGGTGAAGGACAAGGCCGACGACGCCATCGATGCGGCGAGGGACCGCTTCGACAAGTAGGCCACCATGATCACGATCACCGGCCTCGTCCTGCTGGTCGTGGGGCTCGTCCTCGGCGCGCCACTCGTGGCGATCGTCGGTGGGTTGGCGCTGGCGGCGGCTGTGGTGCTGTTCGCGGCCGACAGCGCCGACAGCGGCACCAAAGCCCATTACTGGTGACGGCGCGCTGGCCCCGCGACAACGGCGTCGCCGGTCGAGCGCTGCCGTCACCAGCTCGCGTCTCCACGACGTACGACTCCGGGTCTCACGTCTCTCGAGGCGGTGTCGTTCTCCGAGCGAGTTCCACCATCGCCTGAGCGGCCGGGGAGAGCCGGCCGCGGCGATGGATGATGCCGGTGCGCCGCGTCAGCGCGGGCTTGAGTTCGCGGACGACCGCGCCGCGCCGAGCGGCGTCGCGAGCGAGCGGGCGCGGCAGCAGCGACGAACCAGCTCCCGCAAGCACGAGCGGGATGATGGCTTCGCGATGGCCGATCTCGATCGCGATGTTCGGCTGGAGACCGCTGCGCGAGAGCGTCTGGTCGAGGATGCGCCTCGTCGACGTGCCGACTGGCGTCACGATCAGCGGAAGGTCGGCGAGAGCCCGGGGAGTCAGTGGCTCTGCGCCCTCGTGGGCGCCTTCTGGGCACACCGCCACGATGTCCTGTCGCGACAAGGAGACGCGGGCGAGATCGCGGGCTCCCGTCGTGATGTCGGTGAAGCCCAGCTCGGCCTTGCCGGAGCGCACGCTCGTCTCGATCTCGGCGGTCGTCTCGGGTTCGTGGACGTGAACGCTGATCCCGCCGTGGTCGCGGCGGAAGCGGCCGAGGAGCGCTGCCAGCGGGTCGACGGCCAGGGTGGGGAGCGCGGCGATCTCCAGGCTTCCCGTGACGAGACCGGTCACGGCCGCGGCGGCGGCGCGCACGTCGGCCATGTCTCGCACGACGTGCCGCGCAGCGTCGATCACGTGACGGCCGGCAGCAGTGGCCGCGACGGCGCGCCCGAGACGCACGAACAGGTCGGCGCCCAGCTCGCGCTCCAGATGGCGGATCGCGTGCGACAGCGCGGGTTGGGAGACGTGCAGCTTCTCTGCGGCCCGGGTGAACGTGCCGTGGTCGTCGATCGCGACCAGGTACTCGAGCTGCCGCAGGTCCATGAGCACATCTTATTGCTGTCATATGAACGATGAGCGAGACACATGAGCGCCTGAGCCTCATGATGGAGACGTGAACGCTGCTCCCGGTGATGGCCGACGTACTCGGCGGGGTTGGGTGTGAGCCTTCTCCCCGTCGCTCTGATCGGCCTGGCGATCGGCTTCGTCGGTGGCCTGCTCGGCAAGGGCGGCTCGGCGATCGCGACGCCGCTGCTGCACGCGTGCGGTGTGCCGGCGATCGTCGCGGTGGCAGCGCCCCTTCCGGCGACGATCCCCTCGACGGCCGTCGCCAGCTACGCCTACTGGCGGGAGCACTTCGTCGACTGGCGGCTCGTGCGCTGGGCCATCGCGATCGGGATTCCATGCACCATCGTCGGCGCGCTGGCGACGCGCTGGATCGCCGGTGACGCTCTCGTCGCGGCGACCGATCTCCTCCTCGTCGGCCTCGGCGCGCGGCTGGTGGCACGTCCGGGGCGAGCGGCCCGGCCGGAGCGAGACGACAGCACCCTGTCGCCGGTCCTCCTCGTCGCGGTCGCGGCCGCGGTCGGCCTGGTCTCCGGTTTGCTCGCCAACAGTGGCGGCTTCCTGCTCGCGCCGCTGCTGATCACCGTGGTGCGGGTGCCGATCAAGCGCGCCCTCGCGACATCGCTGGCCATCTCGTGCGTGCTCGCGGTGCCCGGCACCGTCGTCCACACGGCGCTCGGGCACATCGACTGGGCGGTGGTCGGCGTGTTCGCCGCGACCGCGGTGCCGCTGTCGTTCGCGGGCGCACGGGTCGCGATCCGGGTGGACGCGGACCGGCTCGAGCGCTTCTACGGCCTGGGCTTGATGATCTTCGGCGCCGCCGTCCTGCTCGTGCGCTGACGGCTGCGATCTATCCCCGCAGGATGGCGGTCATCGCCTCCACGCCGTCGTTGCGGACGGCGCGCAGCGCGTGCCCGCCGTCGGACGGCTCGCCGACGAGCGCGAGCGGCACGCCGGCGAACAGCGGCGCCTGTGCCCGGAAGGAGAACTCCGCGCCGCTGATGCCCCGCCGGCGGGCTGATTCCGCCAAACAGATCGCCGTCAGCGGACCATGCACGACGAGCGCGGGATAGCCCTCACACGCCCGGGCGTACTCGGCGTCGTAGTGGATCCGGTGGCTGTTGAACGTGACGGCCGAGAATCGGAACAACGTGACGGCATCGGGGGTGACGACGTCGCACCAACCTCCCTCGGGCGCGGCCTGCTCGTGCTCCCCGCTGGGCATCGGTGTCGGGTCTCCCGGCTCGCGATACACGATGTCCTGGCGTTCGCTGATGACGGTCTCGCCGTCCTGCTCGATCTCGTGATCGATGGAGACGAGCAGCAGGCGCCCGCTGCGCCCGCTCTTGAGCGCGGCGTCGGTGATCCGAGAACGACGCGTCGCCGGTGTCCCGATCCGCAGCGGACGGTGGCGCCTCACGTGTCCGCCCGCCCACATTCGTCGCACGAGGCCGTCGAGCAGCGGGTGTGGCGCGGTCGCAGGATGGCCGTCAGAGCCCAGCTCGGTCGAGCGCGCCGTCGGCGTGAAGCAGGCCCAGTGCCACAACAGCGGCACGGCGTCCCCGTCCGCCCATGTGTCCGGCGCGTCGAGCAGCGCGCCCAGCCGCACGAATGCCTCGGCGTCGACCGCGGAGACGGACAGGGGAGCGACGTGCAGATCGGCAAGGGTGAGCTCAGGTCGACCGTTCATTCCGGACGAACGTACGCCACGACGTCCTGGCCTGCGTGACCGCATACTCGACGCCCTGTCTTGGGCGCGATCGGCTGCTGCGGCGGCAGCCGATCGCGCCCGTCAGGCCGGCTCGGGCGCGGGCCGCTGCTGCGGCGGCAGCGGATCGCGCCCAAGCAGGTGGGGGCGGGGGGTCGGGGAGCCGACGGAAATGGGGGTGGAGGCAGGAGGGACGTCATCGACGACCACGGCCTCGCCGACGAGCTGCTTCGAGTGGACCATCGCGACCTTGCGGGCGAGCGCTTTGGCTTGCTCGACGCGCGGCCCGCACCAGCCGCCGTCGAGCGTTTCGTGGAAGAGCTCCAACCACCGCCGGAAGTGCTCGGCGGTGAACGGCCGGCGCGCGTGGATCAACGAGTGGGCACGGTATGGGTTGCCTTCGTAGCCCGGCTGCGAGAGCAGCGCGCGGCACCAGAACGCGGTCAGCTTCGGGATGTGCTCGGACCAATCGACGTGGGCGACGTCGTTGAACATGGGTCCCAGCACACCGTCTTGGGCTACGTCGGCATAGAACCGGCGCACCATCTCGCCGATCTCGGCCGGGTCGTCGAGGTCGCGCCCTCGCCAGAGCGTCACGGCGCCCGTGTCACGCATCTTCGGGTCTCCTCAGCGGAGCGACATCCACGCCAGCAAGGTTAATCTAGTGATCAGTAGAAATTGCTCCCGTCCAGCAGCGAGAAGCGCCGTCCTGTCCGAGCATCCTGACCCCTCCGCAGACTCCTTCGCCACCGCGATCAAGATCCCACGGGCCGTGACCCCGTTCGTGACGGTCGGGGCTGCGGCGGTGATCGCTGGTGGCGGCATCGCCGCGATCGCTCGCCCCACCGGATGGGACGACGCGTCGTGGGTCGCGGCGTTCCTCGTGCTCGTGGTGGGCGTCGGCCAGATCGGTCTGGGCGCAGGGCAAGCAGCCCTCGACGGCGTGCGGGCGCGAAGCGAGCGCAGGCTGGCCGCGCAGGTGGCGGGGTTCAACGCCGCCGCGGCGACGGTCCTCGTCGGCACCCTCCTGTCGGCGCCGGCGGTCGTCACCGCGGGCGGAGCGGCGCTCGTCGTCGCGCTCGCATCCTTCGTCCGTCCCGTGCGTGCATGTCCGCCGGGGCGCCGATGGCTCGGCCGCGTCTACTCGGCGTTGCTGATCGTGCTGCTGGTGAGCGCGCCGGTCGGGCTCGCCTTGTCGTGGTCTCGTTCGTGAACCTGCGGCATCGCATCGACTGGGAAGGCCCGCCGGACGCGGGCCTATATTCGTCTACCAAGAGCTGGAAAAACATGGGCTTCGCTGCGCTCCGATGGACGTCTCGCGCCTCGACGGCGGCCGAAGTCCCCCGAGGAAGGAGCACCACATGACGGAGATCTACACGCTTCCGGATCTGCCCTACGACCCGGGCGCGCTCGAGCCACACGTCAACGGGCGGATCATGGAGCTCCACCACCGCAAGCACCACGCGGGCTACGTGAAGGGCGCCAACGAGACGCTCGAACGGCTTCACGAGATGCGCGGCAAGGGCGACTTCAGCGTGGTGTCGATGTTGGAGAAGAACCTCGCGTTCCACGTCTCGGGCCACGTTCTGCACTCGCTGTTCTGGACGAACCTCAGCCCGAACGGCGGCGGCGAGCCGACCGGTGATCTCGCTGACCTCCTCGACGACACGTTCGGCGGTGTGCTGCCGTTCCGCCAGCAGATGCAGGAGGCGGCCTCCACCATCCAGGGCTCGGGGTGGGCGCTCGCCTCGTGGGAGCCGGTCGCCGGGCGCGTCGTGGTCCAGCAGGTGTACGACCATCAGGGCAACCATGGCCAGGGCACCGTGCCGCTGCTCGCCATCGACGCGTGGGAGCACGCGTGGTACCTCCAATACGAGAACCGCAAGGGTGAGTTCTTCTCGGCGATCTGGAACGTCGTCAATTGGGACGACGTCGCCCGCCGGCTGGCAGCAGCTCGTTCGTAGCCACGGCTGCCCGGGCTCGACGCGTGCCGCGCTCGAGCCCGGGCGCAGCGCCAGACGGCGCGACGGCGCCGAGCGAGAAGCCGAGCTCGCAGCCGAGGATGCCGACCCGCAGACCGACCTCATTGCGAGCGCGCAGTACCGTGTGCACCTGTCCAAGGTGCTCGTCCAGCGCGCGCTGGAGCAGGCGAGCACAGCTCCCGCCGAGGCCTGAGGAGGTCCTGGCCGATGGCCACCTACGAGGAGGCGCGAGAGCACAGCCTGCACGATCCGGAGGGGTTCTGGGGGCACGCCGCGGACGCTGTCTCCTGGGTGCGGCGGCCGTCCACGGTCTTCGACGGCAGCTCCCCGCCGTTCGCCCGTTGGTTTCCCGACGGGGAGCTGAACACCTGCCACAACGCCCTCGACCGGCACGTCGCCGCGGGTCGGGGCGAACAGATCGCGCTCGTGCACGACAGCCCGGTCACGGGAACCGTGTCGCGCTTCACCTACGACGAATTGCTGACCGCCGTCGCGCACGCGGCCGGCGGGCTGCGGCGGCTCGGGGTCGGTCGGGGCGATCGCGTGGTGATCTACATGCCGATGATCCCCGAAGCGGTGATCGCGATGCTCGCCTGTGCGCGCCTCGGAGCGATCCACTCCGTCGTGTTCGGCGGGTTCGCCCCGGCGGAACTCGCCGTGCGCATCGACGACGCCGGAGCGAAGGTGTTGCTGACCGCGTCGTGCGCTGTCGAAGGGGCGCGCGTCATCGACTACGCGCCGCTGTGGCGCAAGGCGATCGCGCTCACCACGAACCCTCCCGAGGCCGTCGTCGTCGTCCAACGTGACCTTCATCCGACGACGATCGACGGTGATGCGATCGAGTGGGCGGCCATGGTGGCGGACGCTCCATGGGTGGAGTGTGAAGCCGTGCGCAGCGGCGACCCGCTCTACATCCTCTACACCTCTGGGACCACCGGGAAGCCCAAGGGAGTGGTGCGCGACAACGGCGGTCACGCGGTGGCGCTCGCGTGGAGCATGGCCAACATCTTCGGCGCCGGCGTGGGCGACGCCTTCTGGGCAGCGTCCGACGTCGGTTGGGTCGTGGGCCACTCCTACATCGTCTACGGACCGCTGATCGCCGGCTGCACCACGGTGATGTACGAAGGCAAACCGGTCGGCTCACCCGACGCCGGCGCGTTCTGGCGGGTGGTGCGCGACCACGCCGTGAACGTCATGTTCACCGCGCCGACGGCGCTGCGCGCGATCCGGAAAGAGGATCCGTCGGCCATTCTCGTCGATCGCGACGCGATGTCGTGCCTGCGGACGCTGTTCGTCGCCGGCGAGCGTCTCGATCCGGAGACGTATGGTTGGGCCTCGTCCGTGCTCGGCATTCCGGTCATCGACCACTGGTGGCAGACGGAGACCGGTTGGCCGATCGCCGGGAACCTGATGGGCCTCGACCCGCGGCCGGCGCGCGCCGGCTCCTGCGGGGTGGTGATGCCCGGATTCGACGTGCGCATCGTCACCGAGGACGGGACGGAGTGCCCACCGGGCGCGGACGGCGCGGTCGTCATCAAGTGGCCCCTCCCGCCGGGCACGCTGTCGACCTTGTGGCGCGACGACGAGCGCTTCGCCACGTCGTACTTCGGACACTTCCCCGGCTGCTACGTCACCGGCGATGGTGGCCGCATCGACGACGGCTACCTCTACGTCATGGGACGGATCGACGACGTCATCAACGTGGCGGGACATCGCCTCTCCACCGGCGCGATCGAAGAGGTGCTCGCTCGGCACCCGGCCGTCGCCGAGTGCGCCGTGGTCGGTGTCGCCGACGAGCTGCGCGGTCAGGTGCCCCGCGGGTTCGTGGTGACCAAGTCGAGCGTCGTCAGCGCCGCCGAGGACGTGTGCGCGGAACTCGTCCAGCTGGTGCGGGACGAGATCGGCGCCGTCGCCTGCCTACGGCAGGTCGACGTCGTTCCGGCGCTGCCGAAGACGCGGTCAGGCAAGATCCTGCGGCGCTCGATCAGGGCGATCGCAGAGGGTCGGTCGGAGCCGACGCCGGCCACGATCGACGACCCCGCGACGCTCGACGTGCTGAGGGCGACGCTGGTGTCGACTGCGCCGGACCCCCGGTGATGTCCGGCGCCGATCGCTGACTACGCCATCTCCTCGAGGATCTGCTCGGCCAGCGCAGCTGCTGCCTCGACCTGCTCCCGGAACCGCGCGATCTCCGCTGGGTCGCGTTCGCCCAGCGCCCCGCCCAGGTAGCGCGCGAACACGCCCTCGTAGACGCAGGCCAGCTTCCAGTGCGCGAACGCGACGTAGAACGGGAGGTGCGACGAATCTCGGCCGGTGATCTCGAAGTAGCGCGCGGCGAGATCGGCTTTGTCGAGGAATCCCTCGACGGTCGTCGCGCCCGTGATCCACGACGGCCGCGGATCCGTGGGGCCCGCCCAGTACGCCATCAGCAAGCCGACGTCGGCGAGAGGGTCTCCGAGCGTGCAGATCTCCCAGTCGAGCACTGCGACGACATCGCCGTTGGGATCGATCATGCAGTTGTCCAGCCGGTAGTCACCGTGCACGATCGTCGCCGGCCCTTGCTCGGGGATCCTGGTATTGAGTTGCTCGTACACCCGGTCCACGGTGGGGAGCTCGGCCGTCTTCTGCGCGTTCCATTGGCCATACCACCGCTTGAGCTGGCGCTCGATGTAGCCGTCGTGGCGCGCCAGCGTGTCGAGACCGCTCGACGTGAGATCGACCGCGTGGATCGCGGCCATCGTCTCCACCAGGCTCTCCGACGCACGGCGGCGCGCGACGGGAGACAGTTGCTCTGCCTCGTCCTCCGTGCGGACGACGAGGCCGTCGACGAAGGCCATCACGTAGAACGGCGCGCCGATGACCGACGGATCGTCGCAGTAGCCGAGCGCCGGCGCCACCGGCACCGCCGTCCGTGCCAGCGCGGAGATCACGCGATGCTCGCGACCCATGTCGTGAGCGCTCTGGAGGAGGTGGCCGAGCGGCGGGCGGCGCACGACGTACCGTGCACCGTTCGCGCCGGTGACGCGGTAGGTGAGGTTGGAGTGGCCTCCCGCGATCATCTCGAACGTGAACGGCCCGCGCGCGCCGTCGATGTTCGCTTCCATCCACGGCGCAGCGCCCTCGATGGCGCCGATCCCGTCGCTCATGGTCTGAACTCCGGGTCGTGCCGCCGCAGCTCGCGGCGGGCGATCGTCATCTTGTGGACCTCGTCCGGCCCGTCGGCGAATCGCAGCGATCGTGCGTTGGCGTACATGCGTGCCAGCGGGAAGTCGTCGGACAGGCCGCCGGCGCCGTGGACCTGGATCGCTCGATCGATCACGCGCTGCGCCATCTGCGGGACGGCGACCTTGATCGCCGAGATCTCCGTCGCCGCGGCGCGGGCGCCGACGGTGTCGATCATCCACGCGGTCTTGAGCGTCAGCAGGCGTGCCATCTCGATCTCGATGCGCGACTCCGCGATCCAGTCCTGGATGTTCGACCGCTCCGCGAGCCGCCGGCCGAACGTCACCCGGGACAGCGCCCGGGCGCAGAGGACGTCGAGGGCCCGCTCGGCTGCGCCGATCAGCCGCATGCAGTGGTGGATGCGGCCGGGCCCGAGCCGTGCCTGGCTGATCGCGAAGCCGTCGCCTTCGTTGCCGATCAGGTTCTCGGCAGGGACACGGACGTCGGTGAACGTCACCTCGCAGTGGCCTTCCTGGTCTTCGAACCCGAACACTCGCAGCGGCCGCACGACCTTCACGCCGGGCGTGTCGATCGGAACCAGGATCTGGCTCTGTTGCCGGTGGGGAGGCGCCTCCGGGTCGGTCTTGCCCATGACGATGAGGATCCGGCACGCCGGGTGCATCGTGTTGGTGATCCACCATTTGCGACCGTTCAGGACGTAGTGATCTCCGTCCCGCTGGATGCGCAGCGAGATGTTGGTGGCGTCGCTGGAGGCCACGTCGGGCTCCGTCATCGCGAACGCCGAGCGGATCGTCCCGTCGAGCAGCGGCCTGAGCCACTGGTCCTTCTGCTCGGGGGTGCCGAACAGGGTCAAGACCTCCATGTTGCCCGTGTCCGGGGCCGAGCAGTTGCAGGCCTCGCTGGCGATCGGGCTGCGTCCCATGATCTCGGCCAGCGGCGCATACTCGAGGTTGGTCAGGCCGGGCCCCCACTCTGCGTGCGGGTGGAAGAGGTTCCACAGGCCGCGGGCTCGGGCCTCGCGCTTCATCTCCTCCATCACCGGAGGTTGCGCATGGGCGCTCCCGGCGCTGACCAGCTCGGCGTCGTACACCTCCTCGTTGGGATACACCCACTCGTCCATGAATTGCCGCAACTGCGCTTGCAGTTCCTCAGATCGTGCTGTGCTCCACATCGGCGTCTCCTCGGTAAGCGACTGCTTAGAATAGGACGAGATGGCCGACGGGTTCGATCTCGCCGATGTCGCGGCGGCTGAAATCGACGCCCTGTTCCCGTCGATGCCCGACAACGCCCGCCGTGAGCTGCTGATCGCCGGGCTCCTCGCATTCCACCGCGATCGATTCCAGGGAGCGTCGACCCGAGCCCTGGCGAAGTCCGCGGGCCTCAGCTCGGCGGCGCTCTACGTGCACTTCGAATCGAAGGCCGCCCTGCTCTTCGAGATCGCGCGTGCCGGTCACCAGTCGGTCCTCGACGCGGTCACCGCCGCGACCCGCGCCGCTGGCGGTGACGCGCGCCGGCAGATCCTGACGTTCGTCGAAGCGTTCACGAGGTGGCACGCGGAGCATGCGGCCGTCGCGCGCATCATCCAGTACGAGTTCGAGGCCCTACGTGGGCAGCATCGGGCGCAGATCGTGCGACTCCGGCGCGAGGTCGAGAACGTCCTCCGTGCCGCACTGCTCGCCGGGATGAAGGACGGGTCGATCGCGATCGACGATCCCGACACGACGCGCCGAGCGCTGCTGTCGCTGTCGATCGACGCCGTCCGCTGGTTCCGCGCATCCGGACGCATCACCCCCGCCGAGCTCGGCCGCGAGTACGCAGCGCTGGCCGATCGTCTGATCAGCCGCTGACGGTCGGCCGTGACGACCTCCGGGTAAGCGGTCGCTCGGCAGCGCGGCGGGGGCGACGGCACGGCGGCCGGAGCACGAGCACGTAGGTTGTCGCCGTCCGTCACGATCACGGCGCGGGGAGGCAGCATGTCGCAGGTCCGGGTTCACAACTTCGCGATCTCGCTGGACGGGTTCGGAACCGGGGAAGGTCTCACGTTCGAGGCGCCGTTCGGCCACGCGGGCGAACGGCTGCACGAGTGGATGTTCGCGACCCGCTTCTGGCGCTCGATGGTGGGCGAGCCCGGCGGCAGCACCGGCGTCGACAGCGCGTTCGCAGAACGCCACTCCGTCGGCATCGGCGCCGAGATCATGGGACGGGGGAAGTTCAGCCCGCAGAGCGGCCCGTGGACGGACGTGGGCACCGACGACGAGTGGCGCGGCTGGTGGGGCGCGAACCCGCCGTTCCACACGCCGGTGTTCGTGCTCACCCACCACCCGCGCCCGCCGATCGAGATGGAGGGCGGGACGGTGTTCCACTTCGTCGAGGCCAGCCCCTCCGAGGCGGTCGCGCTGGCTCGTGAGGCAGCCGGCGGTCTCGACGTGCGCCTCGGCGGCGGCCCGACCGTCGTGCGCGATTTCCTCGCCGCCGGCCTGATCGACATGTTGCACGTCGTGCAGACGCCGATCCTGCTCGGCCGCGGTGTGCGCCTGTGGGACGGCATCGAGGGCCTGGAGGAGCGCTACGACATCGAGGCGGTGTCGTCGCCGAGCGGCGTCACCCACCTGACCTTCACGCGTCGCTGAACGTCTCGGCCTGAGCGGTCCGCGATCCGGCGCGAGGATCTCTCGCATGCATCGCCTGGCGTCGACGTTCGCCGTGGCGCTCGCCGCGGTGACGGTCGCGGGCGACGGCGGCGACCGATCGCCGTCGAGGCCCGTCGTCGTGGTCCCGATCTCCGTCCAGCGCTGCGCGCGCCCGCAGACGTTCCACGGCGTGGGTGTGCTCGTCGGGGGCCGGGTGGTCACTGCCGCGCACCTGGTCGAGGGGCAACTGCGGCGGCTCGAGGTGGACGGCCGCCCGGCCGTCGTCACGACGATCGACGCGCGCCTCGACCTCGCTGTGGTCGATGCCGACGGCGTCGGTGACAGCGCCACCGCGCGACGATCGCCGGGCGCGGTGGCCATCGTGACGCCGGAGGGCTCGATGGCCGCGGACGTGTTGGACACGGGGCCGCTCGTCGTCCACGATGCGTCGGCCGGCGTCGTCCACCGGCGCGAGGCGCACCTGGTCGCTCCTGCCGTGGCCCCGGGAACCAGCGGCGCGCCGCTGGTGTCGCCCTCAGGGGAGATCCTCGGCATCGTCGTGCTGTCGGACGCGCGCCGCGATCGAACGTACGCCGTGACGTCGTCGGAGGTCGCGCGTCTCCTCGGCGCGTCGCCGCAGCGACGCGCCGGCGAGGGGATCACGATCGGGGGTCGGTGCGATTCGGTAGGGTGACGGCGCGGCGCGGGCCGCCTCGCCCGCGGCCAAAGGGGAGGGAGACATGATGCGACGGTCCGCATTTCTGTCCGTTCTCGCAACGAGCGCGCTGGTGCTCTCAGCGGCGAGTTGCTCCGGCGATGACGACGATGCAGGCGGCACGACAGGTCCGGCAGGAACGGGATCGACCCCGGACTCCGTCGGCGAGGTCCAGACCGGCGACTCGACGTTGGACACCGTGCTCGCCAACGGGGTCGTTCGCTGCGGCACTCGCGACGCCCTCCCCGGGTTCGCCGTGCTCGAAGCGAGCGGCGAGCACGTCGGGTTCGACTCCGACTTCTGCCGGGTCGTCGCCGCGGCTGTTCTCGGTGACGCCGAGGCCGTCGACCACGTCGACCTCCAGACAGAAGCCCGCTTCACCGCGCTGCAATCGGGCGAGGTCGACGTCCTGATCCGCAACACGACGTGGACCGCCAGCCGCGACGGCGTCGAAGGCGCCACGTTCCTGCATCCCACGTTCTACGACGGCCAAGGAATGATGGTCGCCGCGGACAGCGGGTTCTCGTCGCTCGACGACATGGACGGCACGGTCGTCTGCGTCGCCGCCGGCACCACGACCGAAGGCAACGTCGCCACCGAGTTCGCGCGCCGTGGGCTCGCCGTGGAAGTGCAGTCGTTCCCGGACACGGAGCGCCTCCAGGACGCGTTCCAGAACGGCGCCTGCGACGGCTGGTCGAGCGACACCAGCCAGCTCACCGGATTCCGTTCGGCCTATCCGGAAGGTCCCGAGGCCCTCGTGATCCTCGAGGAGGTGTTCTCCAAGGAGCCGCTGGCGCCGGCGGTCAGCGACGGCGATTCCCGGTGGGCGCAGGCGGTCAACTGGGCCGTGTTCGCCACGATCCAGGCCGAGGAGTACGGCATCACGTCCGAGAACGTGGACTCGTTCCTGACCAACGAGGATCCCAACATCGTGCAGTTCCTCGGCGGTGAGAACGCCGACGGCACGGTGCTCGACCCGGGTCTCGGCCTGCCGCCCGACTTCGCCTACCAGGTGATCAAGCAAGTGGGGAACTATGGCGAGATCTTCGAGCGCAACCTCGCGCCGCTCGGCCTCGAGCGCGGCGTCAACGCGCTGTGGACCGAGGGCGGGCTCCAATACGCGCCGCCCTACCGGTAGTCGACAGATGCGATGACAGCGACGATCAGCCGGCCACCGTTGTGGCGAGACGTCCGCGTGCTGAGGTGGGCGTTCCAGCTCGCGGTGGTCGGCATGGTCGCCGCATTCGTCGTCTGGCTGCTCGGCAACTACCGCACCAACAGCGACCGGCAGAACATCCCGACGGGCTACGAGTTCCTCGACCAGCCAGCCGGGTTCCCGATCCCCGGCAGTGATTTCCGCGTCACGCAGCCGGTGAGCGATGCCTTGTGGGAAGGCTTCTTCAACACGCTGCGCCTCGCGGTCACGGGGATCATCCTGGCCACGGTCTTCGGCATCCTGATCGGAATCGCCCGCTTGTCGCACAACGTCATCGTGCGCAGCGCGGCGCGCGGCTACGTCGAGTTCGTCCGCAACATCCCGCTGCTCGGCGTCATCGGGCTGATCTACATCGGCGTGGTGTTGAACGGGCTCCCGTCCGTCGCCGAGTCGTGGACGCTAGGTCCGCTCGCGGTCGTCAACGTGCGCGGCATCTGGGTGCCGTGGTTCGACGGACGAGGGCTCGTCCTCATCGGCATCATCGTCGGCGCCGCCATCGCGGGGTGGGCCATCTCACGATGGCGCCAGGCCGTCGCCGACCGCACCGGCGCAGCGGCGCGCGGCGGTCTGTTCGGAATCCTCACGTTCGCGGCCGTGGTGGTCGCCGGATGGCTGATTGGCGGCTACTCGTTCACCACGCCCGAACTGGACGGGCGCATCGCGCGGGGCGGCATCGAGATGGACCCCGCGTACTTCGCCGCCCTTTCCGGCCTGGTGATCTACACCTCGAGCCACATCGCGGAGATCACCCGCGGCTCGATCCAAGCGGTGCCTCGCGGGCAGGGTGAGGCAGCGGATGCGCTCGCCCTGTCTCCGTTCCAGCGGATGTGGCACGTCGTGCTCCCGCAAGCAATGCGCATCGCGGTCCCCCCGATGGGCAACCAGTACCTCAACATCTCGAAGAACTCCTCGCTGGCCGCGGCGGTGTCGTTCCCCGAGCTCACCAAGGTGGCGCAGCTCGCCAACGCCAACAGGGCGCCCGCCGTTCCGGTGTTCACCGTCATCCTGGTGGTGTACCTCTTGATCTCGCTGACGATCGCCCTCGTCGTCAACATCGCCAACCGCAAGCTCGCGGTGGTGGAGCGATGACCGGCGTCCTCGACCCGCCCGAGCCGACCGCCACGGCGGCTGCGCCGTCGCGCGCCACCGTGTGGTGGGATTGGGCGCGCCACAACCTGTTCCGGTCTGCGTTCGACGCCGCCGTCACCGTCGTGTCGGCGTTGGTCGTCGGCTACATCGTCTATCGCCTCGGCCGATTCGTGCTCGTGACGGGCCGCTGGGAGATCGTGCGCCGCAACCTCACGCTTTTCCTCGTCGGCCGCTATCCGCGCGACGAGCTGTGGCGGCCGGTCACCGCGCTCGTCACCGTCGGCGCGTTCGGCGGCTTGCTCGCCGGTTTCGTCCACGCACGCCAGCGCCGCGTCGGCGCGGCGCCGCACGTTCCCCTGGCGCGCCGGCTCGTCCAGATCGTCGTCCGGCTCTGGCCGTTGCTGCTCGGCGTGCTCCTGCTGCTGGCGCTCGCACGGACCGTCACGCCGTGGTTCGTCGCCGCCGGCGTGGTCGCGGCGGTCGTGGCCGGTCGCATCGTCGGGGCACGGCTGCCCCGACGGGCGCTCATCGTCTTGATCGTGCTCGGCCTCGCCGCGGCGATCGCGCTGTTCCGCATCATGACCGCGGCGCTCGACGCCGACGACTGGGGCGGCATGATGCTGAACGTCGTGCTCGCCGTGATCTCGATCGCGCTGTCGTTCCCGATCGGCGTTCTGCTCGCGTTGGGTCGCCGCTCGAAGCTCCCCCTGATCCGCATCGTCTGCACCGTGTACATCGAGATCTTCCGCGGTGTGCCGTTGTTCGTGCTCTTGCTGCTGTCGGCGACGGCGCTGGGCTTCTTCGTGCCGCCCTCGTTCTCGCCGAGCCTCGTGGTGCGCGCGGTCGCGGTGTTCACGTTGTTCACCGCCGCCTACGTCGCCGAGATCGTGCGCGGTGGTCTCCAGGCGCTGCCGCGCGGCCAGACGGAAGCCGCACGCGCGCTCGGGCTGCCGCCGTGGCGAGTGACGTTCTGGATCGTGCTGCCACAGGCGCTGCGCAACGTGATCCCCGCGCTCGTCGGGCAGTTCATCAGCTTGTTCAAGGACACGACGCTGGCCGGCGCGGCGATGGGCTTCCTCGAGCTGTTCGCGGTCGCCGATTCCGCCGCCAGCCAGGCGGCGTTCCGCGGGCAGGGCCTCTACGCCGAGACCGCGACGTTCATCCTGTTCCTCTTCTGGGTGGGGTCGATCACGATGAGCCGCGAGAGTCAACGATTGGAGCGCAAGCTCGGAGTGGGGGAGCGATGACGAGCGTCGGGACCGCGCCGAACGATGCCACGCGCGTCGAGGGCGAGGTGATGATCCAGCTGATCGACGTCAGCAAGCGCTTCGGCAGCTTCGTCGCGCTGCGCGACATCAACCTCAGCGTGGCGCGCCAGGAGGTGCTCGTCGTCATCGGGCCGTCCGGGTCGGGCAAGTCGACGATGATCCGTTGCATCAACCGCCTGGAGGAGCACGATGCCGGGCGCATCATCGTCGACGGCACCGAGCTGACCACCGATCTGCGCAACATCCAAGCCATCCGGCGCGAGACGGGCATGGTGTTCCAGCAGTTCAACCTCTTCCCGCACCTCACCGTGCTGGACAACATCACGCTCGCCCCGCGCCAGGTGCGCCGCACCCCGAGGGCGGAGGCCGAGCGGCAGGCGATGGAGTTGCTCGAACGGGTCCGGATCCCCGAGCAGGCAGCGAAATATCCGGGCCAGCTGTCGGGCGGCCAGCAGCAGCGCGTCGCCATCGCCCGCGCGCTGGCGATGCGGCCGAAGGTGATGCTGTTCGACGAGCCGACCTCCGCGCTCGACCCCGAGATGATCAACGAGGTGCTCGAGGTGATGACCGACCTCGCCCGCGAAGGCATGACGATGATCGTCGTCACGCACGAGATGGGCTTCGCCCGCGAGGTCGCCGATCGCGTGGTGTTCATGGCGGACGGTCAGATCGTCGAGGTCGGCACGCCGGAGCACTTCTTCACCAACCCCACCGAGGAGCGCACGAAGTTGTTCCTGTCGCAGATCCTGTGAGCGCCTTGCCTCTCGCTGGTGTCACGGTCGTCAGCATCGAGCAGGCGGTCGCCGCGCCGTTCGCCACCCGCCAACTCGCCGACCTCGGCGCCCGCGTCATCAAGATCGAGCGACCGGATGTCGGTGACTTCGCTCGGCGATACGACGAGACGGTGCACGGCGAGTCGAGCTACTTCGTCTGGCTCAACCGCTCGAAGGAGTCGCTCACCGTCGACCTCAAGAGCGAAGCGGGCCTCCAGATCGTCGGCGAGCTGCTGGGCCGCGCCGATGTGTTCGTCCAGAACCTCGCTCCCGGCGCCGCGGCGCGGCTCGGACTCAGCGCCGAAGCTCTCGCCGCGCGCCAGCCGCGGCTGATCGTGTGCGACATCTCGGGCTACGGCAACACCGGCCCGTGGGCGCAGCGCAAGGCGTACGACATGCTCGTGCAGGCCGAGACCGGAGTGCTCGCGCTGACGGGCACACAGGACACGCCGTCGCGCGTCGGTGTGTCCATCGCCGACATCGCCGCCGGCATGTACGCGTACAGCGGTGTGCTCGCCGCGCTGTTTCGCAGGGCCACGACGGGCGAGGTGTCGGCGGTGGAGGTCTCCCTGTTCGAGGCGCTCGCGGAATGGATGGGAGCACCGGCGTACTACACCGGCTACGGCGGCGCGCAGCCGCCCCGGGTCGGCGCGGCGCATGCGACGATCGCTCCGTACGGCACGTTCGCGACAGCGGACGGCGCGACGATCGTCCTCGCCATCCAGAACGAGCGCGAGTGGGCGTCGTTCTGCGACATCGTCCTCGGCGACAGCGCGATCGCGGTCGACGAACGCTTCGCCACGAACTCGGCACGGGTCGTCAACCGGGCGGAGCTCGACGCCCGCGTCGCCAAACGGCTCGTCGAGCTCGACGCAGACATGGCGGGCGAGCTGCTCGACCGCGCCAACATCGCCAACGCGCGGGTGAACTCGGTGCGCGACTTCCTCGATCACCCGTCGCTTGCCGGTCGGGGCAGGTGGCGCACCGTCGACGCGCCCGGTGGTCCGATCTCCGCCTTGCTGCCCCCCGCCAACCTCAGCGGCGTCGAACCACGCATGGGGCCGATCCCCGCGGTGGGCGAGCACACCGACGCCATCCTGCGCGAGCTCGGTCGCGACGAGCGCGCCATCGCGCGCCTGCGCGCCGACGGCGCCGTCTGACCAGCCCGGGCGCTCCGGCGCGCGCCGTGGAAGAATCCACCGACGTGACCACCCTCACCGATGTGGAGCAGCTCATCGTCGACACCGTGCACGACTGGGTCGACCGCGACGTCCGGCCGTTCGTGCGCGACCTCGAGCACGCCAACGAGTACCCGGAGAAGCTGATCGAGCAGATGAAGGAGCTCGGCATCTTCGGGCTTGCGATCCCCGAGGAGTTCGGGGGATCCCACGTCTCGATGCCGTGCTACGTGCACGTCACCGAGGAGATCGCCCGGGGTTGGATGAGCCTCGCCGGCGCGATGGGCGGCCACACGGTCGTGTCCAAGCTGCTCGTCGCGTTCGGCACGCCCCAACAGCAGCAGCGCTACCTGCCGCGAATGGCCACCGGTGAGGTCCGTGCGACGATGGCGCTCACCGAACCGGGCGGCGGCTCCGACCTCCAGGCGATGCTCACCACCGCCCGCCGCGACGGCGACGGGTACGTCGTCAACGGGTCGAAGACCTGGATCAGCAACGCCCGCCGTTCCGGCCTCATCGCCCTGCTGTGCAAGACCGATCCCGCCGCGCAGCCGCGCCATCGCGGCATCAGCATCCTGCTCGTCGAGCACGGCCCCGGGCTGACGGTGTCGAAGGATCTGCCCAAGCTCGGCTACAAGGGCGTCGAAGCATGCGAGCTGATCTTCGACGAGATGCGCGTGCCGCCCGACGCGCTCCTCGGATCCGTCGAGGGCCACGGGTTCGCCCAGATGATGAAGGGATTGGAGACCGGGCGCATCCAGGTCGCGTCGCGCGCCCTCGGCGTCGCCCGTGCGGCGTTCGAAGACGCCCTCCAGTACGCCCAGGATCGGCAGTCGTTCGGCACACCGATCTGGCAGCACCAGGCGATCGGCCACTACCTCGCCGACATGGCCACCAAGCTCACCGCCGCCCGCCAACTCACGCTGTACGCCGCGGAGCGCTTCGATGCCGGCGAGCGCTGCGACATGGAGGCGGGGATGGCCAAGCTGTTCGCGTCGGAGGTGGGGATGGAGATCGCCCTGAACGCCATCCGCATCCACGGCGGCTATGGCTATTCGACCGAGTTCGACGTCGAGCGGTACTTCCGCGACGCCCCCTTGATGATCGTCGGAGAAGGCACGAACGAGATCCAGCGCAACGTGATCGCGCAGCAACTCGTCGCCCGAGCGCGCGGCCGGGGGTGACCCGGCGCCGACCCGTCAACCCGGCGACGACGCCGATCGCCCGACGACGACCATCGTCTTCGTCCCCGTGATGTGGCCCTTGCCGCGCAGTTGGTCGACGACGCGCTTGAGGTCCTCGATGCGGCTGACGCGGATGCGGACGAGTGCGTCGGGATCACCGGTGAGCGTGAGCACCTCGAGCACCTCTGGAATGTCGTCGGCGATGCTGGCGATCACATCGACGCGTGCGCTGCCGGCGAAGCGCAGTTCGGTGAACGCTTCGAGCGGGTAGCCGAGCTTGGAATGGTCGACCTCGACGGTGTAGCGGAGGATGACGCCGTCGGCTTCGAGCCGATCGAGGCGGCGCTTGACGGCCGGGGCGGAGAGGTTGACCTCGGCGCCGACCTCCGCGAGCGTCGCCCGCGCGTTGCGCTCCATGATCCGCAGGATGGCTCGGTCGATGTCGTCCACGATGGTGCCGGCCACGCAACAAATCTAGCTCTGCGGCCGTTCTGCGTCGATATGTTGCGTTCTGTGGCCTGATCGCCATTCATCTATTGCGTGGCTGGACGGTTTCGGGTTACAAGCACCCCATGACCGAGACGCTTGCTGCCCGGATCAGCGGCCCGGAGCGCGCCGACGACCCTCTGGACCGCATCCAGGACCGGATCCTGTGGCTGGCGACGAGCATGGTCCACCACGCCAACAAGGTCCGCGAGACCCGATCGGGCATCAAGGTGGGCGGGCATCAGGCCTCGTCGGCGTCGATGGTGAGCATCATGACCGCGCTGTGGTTCGAACACCTTCGTTCCACGGATCGGGTGTCGGTGAAGCCCCACGCCTCGCCGGTGCTGCACGCGATCAACTACGTGCTCGGCCGACTCGACCGTCGCTACCTCACCGAGCTGCGGGCGTTTCACGGGTTGCAGAGCTATCCGAGCCGGACAAAGGACCCTGACCCGGTCGACTTCTCGACGGGGTCGGTGGGAATCGGCGCCACGGCCACCGTGTGGAGCGCGCTCGCGCACCGCTATGTGGCCGCGCACTTCGGTGACGGCGGAGACGAGCGGGGTCGCCACATCGCGCTGGTCGGGGACGCCGAGCTCGACGAAGGCGCAATCTGGGAGGCGCTCATCGATCCGATGGTGCCGCGCCTCGGTGAGCTGCTGTGGATCGTCGACCTCAATCGCCAGTCGCTCGACCGCGTCGTGCCCGACATCGCGGCCGGTCGCATCGGCGCGATGTTCCAGGCGGCGGGTTGGAACACGATCTCGGTGAAGTACGGCCGGCGCTTGCGTGCGCTGTTCGAGATGCCGGGCGGCGAGTCGCTGCGCCGCCGCTTGGACGAGATGCCGAACGAGGAGTTCCAGCGCATCCTGCGCGCTCCGGCGGCCGAGGTGCGCGAGCGCTTGTGCGACTACGGCGGTGGGGGATCGGACCTTCGCCGGCTCGTCGGCGACCTCGACGACGCCGCCGTCACCGCTGCGGTGCGCGATCTCGGCGGGCACGATCTCGCCGACCTGAGCGAGGCGATCCGCGCCGCCGACGGCGTCACCGACCGTCCGACGGTCGTGTTCGCGTACACGATCAAAGCGTGGCGGCTGCCGACCGAGGGTCACCCCGCCAATCACTCCGCCCTGCTGACAGACGAGCAGTGGCGGGCGCTGGCCGGCCAGTTGGGCGCCGACGCGGACGACCCGTGGGCTCCGTTCGAGGACGGATCCGCCGCGGCCGAGACCTGTCGCCAGGTCGCAGCGCGGCTCGTGCGACCGGATCGGGCCGCGGCGCCGGCGCCGACGCCGCCGGTCGAGCTCGGCCGACCCCACGCGTCGCACGGTTCCACGCAGCAGGCGCTCGGACGCTTCTTCGTCGACCTCGAGCACGTCGCGCCGGACGTCGCCGGCCACGTCGTCACCGTCAGCCCCGATGTCGCCTCGTCGACCAACCTCGGTGGTTGGATCAACAAGGTCGGGGTGTGGAACGTCGACGACCGGTCCGACTGGTTCGCCGACGTCAACGACGTCCTGATGCGCTGGAGTGAAACGCGCGCCGGCCGCCACATCGAGCTCGGCATCGCCGAAGGCAACCTGGTCGGCCTGCTCGGCGAGCTTGGCGTCACCTGGTCGCGGTCGGGACAGCCGCTGCTGCCGGTCGGGACGCTCTACGACCCGTTCGTCACTCGGGCGTTGGAGCCGTGGTCGTTCGGAATCTACGCCGGAGGCCAGTCGATCCTCGTCGGCACACCGTCGGGCATCACGCTGGCGCCGGAGGGTGGAGCCCATCAGTCGATCGTGACGCCGTCGGTCGGGCTCGAACAGCCGCAGTGCATCGCATGGGAGCCGTGCTTCGCGCAGGATCTGGAGTGGACGATGCTGCACGCGCTCGCCCGCTTGGGACGCGCCGGCGGCTGCTCGTCGTACTTCCGCTTGAGCACGCGGGGCATCGACCAATCGCTCGCCGCCGTGCCTTCCGAGCCCGCAGCCCGGGAGCAGCGCCGGCGCCACGCGGTCGCCGGCGGATACGTTCTGCGCCGCGCCGCGGGGCGCCCGGCCGTCACGCTCGTGGGCATGGGCGTGGTCATGCCCGAGGTCGTCGCTGCTGCGGACGCGCTGGCAGCGATGGGTGTCGCGGCGGACGTCGTCTGCCTCACGTCCGCCGACTTGGTGTTCCGCGCCACCCGAGCCCGCCAGGGGCTGATCCCCGGCGATCACGCGATCCTGCACCACCTGTTCCCCGCGGCTCGCTCGGCGCCGATCGTGACCGTCCTCGACGGCCACCCGCACACCCTGGCGTTCCTCGCGACGGTCAACGGCGCGCGGCTGACGTCGCTCGGTGTGGACGACTTCGGGCAGGTCGGCGACGTGGACGACCTGTACCACCACTACGGGATCGACACCGACACGATCGTCGGCGCCGCGTGGGATCTCCTCGACGAAGTGGGTGCGCCCGGCGGAGTCGTCGATCGGCCGTAGGGCGGCTGGCTCGCGCGGCCGGCTCAGCCGCCGCGTGCCGCGTCGGGCGACAGCGCGTACCCGCGGCCGCGCTTGACGTCGACGGCAAGGAGAAGCCCGGCGAGCTGGCGGCGCAGCCGATAGATGATCGCGTCGAGCGCCTTGTCGCTCGGCGACCCGTGGGGCCATACCGCGCGCTCGAGGACGCGCCGCGGCACGACTCCGGTGCGGTCGAGCAGGATGCGCATGATCGTCGCTTCGCCAGGATGCAGTGCGATCGACTTCACGCCACGGTGCAGGACACCGGTGTCGTCGAGGATCACCGGTTGCCGGACGAGGTCGTCGACGCGTTGGCGCAGCGCGGTGGCGAGCGTCGTCACCGTCGACGCGTCGGCCGACGACCACGTCCAGTCCTCGTCGAGGCCGACGTCGTCGGGCCGTCGCTCGCCGTGCTCGACGAGCAGGAGACGCGGCACGCTCGCCCGAGCGAGGCGATCGCGCACAGCGGCATCTTCCGGCCACCGGATCACCTCGACGGCGATGGCAGCCGCGCTCGATTCGATGTGGTCGTCGATCGCCGACCGGCGTGGGCGGCGTGACGGCGAGCGCGTGCGCCGCCCACGTTCGGTCGGAGTCGTGGGCGGCTCCCGGCGTCGCGCCGGCTCCGGGTCGAGGCCCCTTGCCCGGGTCGCTGGTGTCAGCCGCGAGCCGCCCACGAACTCAGATCGCCTCTGGTCCCTCTTCGCCGGTCCGGATCCGAACGATCCGATCGACCGGCGTGACCCACACCTTGCCGTCGCCGATCTTTCCGGTGGCGGCGGCATCGACGATCGTCCTGACCGTCACGTCGGCGACCGCGTCGTCGACCAGCACGTCGACGCGCGTCTTGGGGATGAACTCGATGGCGTACTCGGCGCCGCGGTACGTCTCGGTGTGGCCGCCCTGGCGGCCGAAGCCGCGCACCTCACTGGCGGTCATGCCGGTGATGCCCGCAGCCTTGAGGGCGTCCTTCACGTCGTCGAGCTTGAACGGTTTGATGATGGCGGTGATGAGCTTCATGTCGGTTCCTTTCGCAGCGTCCGCTCAGCCCACGACATCCGGGGCGTAGCCCTCGAGGCCGTGTTCCAGCACGTCGAGACCCTGACGCTCCTCTTCCTCGGTCACGCGCAGACCCACGGTCTTCTTGATGATCGTGAAGACGATCGTCGCCATCACCGCGACGTAGGCGACGATGATCAGCGCCATCAGCGCCTGCACCACGAGCTGCTCGATGCCGCCGCCGTAGAACAGGCCGGCCTTCTCGCGGCCGAGGAAGGCGTCGTCGTAGCGGGCGAACAGCCCGATGCCGAGCAGCCCCCAGATGCCGCACACACCGTGCACGCTGACCGCGCCGACGGGATCGTCGACCTTGATCCTGTCGAAGAAGGACACGGAGAACACGACGAGGATCCCCGCGACGGCGCCGATGACGATCGCGCCGAGCTGGTTGACGGTGCCGCATCCGGCGGTGATGCCGACCAGGCCGGCGAGGATGCCGTTGCCGATCATCGACAGGTCGGGCTTGCCGTTGCGCACCCACACCGTGATCGCGCACGCCAGGCCGCCGGCGATCGAGGCGAGCAGCGTGTTCAGCGCGACCCACATCACGAACGTGTCGGCGGCGAGCTCCGACCCGGGGTTGAACCCGTACCAGCCGAGCCAGAGGATGAAGACGCCGAGGATCGCGAGCGGGATGCTGTGGCCCGGGATCGCCCGGGGCTTGCCGTCGGCGGTGTAGCGGCCGATGCGCGGCCCGAGCATCGCCGCGCCGACACATGCCGCGGTGGCGCCGGTGAGGTGCACCACGCCGGAGCCGGCGAAGTCCGAATAGACGGCATCGCCGATGTTGATCTTGGCGATCAGTCCGCCGCCCCACGTCCAGTGGACGATCACCGGGTAGATGATCGAGCACATGAACGCCGAGAAGAGCAGATAGGAGATGAACCTCGTCCTCTCCGCCATCGCTCCCGAGCAGATCGTGACAGCGGTTCCGGCGAACACGACCTGGAAGAAGAAGAAGGTCGAGGTCGACAGGTTGAGGACGCCGCTGCCCCCAATCGAGAACTTGTCGAGCCCGGAGAGGAAGAACCCGTCGGTCCCGAGCACCTTGTTGCCGCCGCCGAACGCGAACGCGTAGCCCACGCAGAAGAAGGCGAGGCCTCCGATCACCATGTCGGAGGTGTTCTTGGCGAGGATGTTGACGACGTTCTTGGCCCGTGTGAGGCCTGCTTCCACCAGCGCGAAGCCGGCCTGCATGAAGAACACCAGGATGCCCGCCACGAGCACCCAGATGTTGTCCAGCACGGCCTGTACCGCTGCCGCTTCGGACAACTCGTCCTGCGCGAACGCAACGCTGGGTATCGCTCCCGCGAGCGCAGCGCCGGCTGCGACCGCGGCGAGGAGCCGAATGGGTCGTCGTGACACGAAATGACCTCCGATGTCGTCTGCTGAGGTTGACGATCACAGGAGAGACCACGCCGTCTCCCCGAGTTCGCTTCTTCTGCGCCGCCCTACGTGAACCAGGGCGGCGGCAGCGGCACCGTACGCAGTCGGGGTTTCCCGCTTGTCGCTACGAAGTTTCGAGCTCGTGTCGTTCGTGTGCGCGCGGTCGATCGCTCAATGACGCGCTCAGCGGCAACTCCCGGCGAGGTGGCCCCAGGGATCGAGGGGATCAGGGGGCGACGAGGCGATACCCGATGTTGTGCTGTGTGAGGATCACCGGCCGCGCCGGCCCGGCCCCCAACGCCTTGCGCAGCTTGCTCATCGACGTCCGCAACGCGGCGAGGTGATCGTCGCCGTCGTCGACGCCCCAGCAGGC
>CAZGUH010000025.1:0-58149 GCA_964529005.1 uncultured Ilumatobacteraceae bacterium
GACTCACCCGCAGCCAAGGCTCAGCCCCGACCCCGATCGGTGGATCGAGGCTTAGGGTGCCGGCCTTCAGTGGGCCACCGCGGACGCTGCCACGCACCCGGAGCGTGGCATAGGTCGCGTCGATCATGGCCGGCGTGACGTCGCCGACGCGGTGGTGGCCAAGATGTGGGTGAAGACAGCGATCGAGGATCGAGCGGGTCTCGCGGACCGTGGTCGGCGCCCACGACGTCGAGGCGATCGCGAACCAAGCCTCCAACAGCTCCGACACCGTCGACGCGTGGCCAATGGTCTTCTCCGACTGAACCGCGGTGACGAGCGTGGCCAGCGCGCGCTCGGCGTCGGCACGGTTGCCGGTCACGGTGGCCGTGCGGACGCGGCGTTTCCGAGTGTCGGGTTCGTGCCGGCGTAGACCCGGAGTTCCCAGGACGCCGCGCCGCGTTGACGTAGGGAGCCGCTCATGCCCACGGATCGGCCGAGCGCCGCTCGAGCCACTCAAGTGATGGGCAAGATCATGGGCATGATGGGCAGATCCCCACCGCGCCCATCCACCTCGACCAGCTATCCGCCCTCGTCAGGCAACATTTCCTTGGAGCGGACGACGGGATTCGAACCCGCGACCCTCACCTTGGCAAGGACATGGAAATCGTCCACGGCGTCCGTCCCGTCCACGGAGCAGGCTCCCGTCCGGTCGCCCGTCCACCGGATTCGCAGAGTTCGCTGCCGTACGGCACCAACGGTTTAGCGCGCTAAACCTCTACCGGGCCATCATCGCTGGCGTCCCTCCGCTGGAGGGCACGCAATTCCGGCAGAGCTTGATGGTCTTTGTCGCGGCCGGCATGCTCTTTGCTTGCGACGATGTCATCAAGGGCCGCTATGCGCACGGCGATGCCGCCGATCTCAGCAACGACATGCCGCCCCTCGAGGTCGTCATAGGAGCGACGTCCGCCCGACACCGGGAGATCGCGCAGCACGTCGAGCGGTCCAGCGTCGGTCATCCACGTCGACGAGCCGAAGCTCCGCAGAGTCGTTGCATCAACCGTGACCGGCAGCCGACGAGACTCGTCGTCGGTCATGCCACCCACCCGCAACCGCGCACCAAGCTGTCGCAGGGCCGCGGCAAGACGGTCCCAGTTCTGCTCCGAGTTCGCCGGCACGACGTCGATGTCGGAAGTCGCACGCGACGCGCCGTGAGCTTGCGCTCCCAGACCACCACCAAGCACATACTCGACGCGGTGCGCATCGAGTGCGGCCAAGATGCGACCGGGATCAAATGCGACGCCTTCAGTCTCCGGGCTGGTCGGCTCGCTCACGTTCGGCGTTGACCTTCTCGAGGTACTCGATCAGCTTGGCCGGCGTGTCGAGCAGCGTGCCGTCGAGCGCGATCGGCACGTCGTCAGTCGTCGGAGGGTGCGTGCCAGCGAAGAACTCCTCCACCGTCCAGCGCCCGATCACCTTGCTCACACAATCAGCCTACGCCGCTCGCCACGGTCCGCTCGCGGTCATGTTGACAGTCGTCCGGCCATTCCGGGCGCCTCGCGATGCCGTAGGTTCGATGCCCGTGCGGCTCGGCCCGGTGGACATCCCCGAGGCGCTGATCCGCGCCTACTCGATCACGAGAACTGGCATTGGCAAGGCCGAGAGATCCGCACACGTGCTGTCGACGTCGGGTTGAATATCCGCATGGCGGATGAAGCGGCGGTAACAGGGTGCCCTGCGGAGGGCGAGTGGTTCGGGCAGGTCTTGCAGCTGTCGAAGCTCGCGAAGACGACAGTCGGGTTTCTTCCGGATACGGCCTTTCGCGACCGAGCGGAACGCGACACGCTGTTGGTGGCTGTTGAGCGGGACCGTGTTCTGGCCTACGTCTTGTACGACCTACCGCGGGATGAGGTGCGTATTCGCCAGCTCGTGACGAGCCCCGAGCATGTTGGTCGCGGGCTCGCCCGTCGACTGGTGGCCGAGCTCCATGCACGGCACCCGGCCAGGCAGGGCATCTTCCTCGAATGTCGCCGTGACTTCCCGGTCAGCAGGATGTGGCCAAAGCTTGGCTTCGTCCCGATCGAGGAAAGAACGGGGCGCAGCTACGCCGGTCTGCCCCTCACGATCTGGTTCAGAGACTTCGGCCACCCGAACTTGCTGACGCTCTTGGCGGAGCCTGGAGAACGCCCGATCGCCGCGTTCGACACCAACATCGTGATCGACCTGAGTGACAACGTCACCACGACCGCCGAGCGACTGAACTCCGAGTGGATCATGAACACGATCCGAGTCGGCCTCACGGACCATGTGCTCCTCGAGGTTGACGCCCACGGCGACGCTGCTATCCGCTCACGCCGACGAGCCTTCGCGGCATCACTTCCGCGGTTGTCGAGTCCGACAGAGACGTGGCGCGGATATCTCGATCAGCTCCGTGCCGTGCACCCTCTCGCAGAGAACATGGACGGCGACTTCCATCACGCAGCGAAGGCCGCCGCTGCAGGCGCCCGGTGGCTGGTGACCCGAGACGGGCGCTTCTCGCGTGCCTATCGCGAGTCGGTCCGGGACATCTGTGCCGTCGACGTCGTGTCACCGGGTGAACTGCTGACCGCGGTGGACGCGATCGTTCGCGATGACAGCTATCGGCCAACGGACCTGGCGGGATCGGCGCTCGAGTTCCGTGATCTTCATGCCCGTGAGTTGGAGGCGGTTGCCCGCGAGTTCGTCGGTCAGCGGGAAGGCGAGGAGCTGTCACGTCTGCGAGGTCACCTCGAGCGCATCGCCATCGACGTCGGCAACACCCGAATCCGCGTCCTGCTGGATGGCAGCGAGCGCCTTGGTGTACTCGCGACTCGAACGCATTCGACCTATGACATCGAGCTCTGCCGCGTGCGCGGCTCGGGCCGCGGCGACACCGTCGCGCGGCAGCTCGTCGCGATCGCACGCATGGAGGCAGCCGACCCGAGGTTCGCCGCGGCACGGCTGGTCGACGCTCACTGTGGCGAGAGCGTGCGCAAGGCTGCCCGGAGGGAAGGTTTCCTTCCGGTGGGCGGCGCGTTCATCGCGATGCCGATCTCCGGAGTCGGAAGCCGCGATGCTCTCGAAGCAACAGTCGTCGATCGCATCCAGCAGCTTGGCCTCGTTGACATCCCGACTGAGTTTCGGACGGTCACGGCTGTGTCCACCGCGGCGACCGCGGCGGAGACGCTGTTTCATCCTTGGCGCGTCCTCAACGGCGGGCTCGATACCTTCGTGCTCTCGATCGAACCGGCCTGGGCAGCTGAGCTCTTCGATACCGAGCTCGCGAGAAGCAGCCTCATCCCCAGGCGTGCTGGGCTGACGCTCCAGCGGGAGCACGTCTACTACCGCAGCCCAACCGCTGGCGGTGGTCTGCGCGCGCCTGCCCGCATCCTGTGGTACGTGAAGGCCGGCCCAGCGAACCGCCGCGGCATCCGCGCGATCTCCACCCTGCGAGACGTCACCATCGGGAGTCCGCAGCAGCTGTATCGGCGCTTCCAACACCTCGGGGTTTACAACGCCGACAACGTCAACGCGGCAGCTCGCGATGGCCGCATGATGGCTCTACGCTTCGACCACACGACCTTGCTCCCTTCGCCAATCAGCCTGGAGCGGTACCGTGAGGCCATGAACGTCGCGGGCTCCGGCGTCAACCTTCAAGGCCCCCAACGCATACCCGAACAGGTGTTCGATCAATTGCTAAGCTTGGCGCATGGCTGAGCGCGAGGTCGTGTTGATGTCGGTGCGTTCCCCCCATGTGGAGCGCCTCCTCGCCGGCACCAAGACTGTCGAGCTTCGCCGACGCCCGATCAACGTGGAGCCAGGCACGATCGTTCTGCTCTACGCGGCCGGTCAGCGCAAGGAGCTGGTCGGCTCGATCGTCGCCGGGCCGGTCGAGCGCGATACGCCACGAGCCCTCTGGCGTCGACACAGGCACGTTTCTGGGCTGACCCGAGCTGAGTTCGACAACTACTTCGACGGCAGCGAGGTTGGATATGCCCTCGCAGCGTCCAACGCTCGTAGCCTGCCGAAGCCGATTCCGTTGCCTGAGCTACGCCGTCGGTGGCAACACTTCACCACTCCACAAACGCATCGGCGTGTCGAGCCCAACGAGCTGGGATTGATTCTGAACGGCGAGCGGCGCCACCTCCTGCGAGAGCGCTGATCCGACTGCCGAGCGGCGGCGATCAAACGGCGACGGCTACGACGGAGCGCGTCTCAGGGCTTCGACTGTCCCCCTCGCGAAGTCGGCGCGAAAGCATTTCGGCCGCTGCCGCGTCACCACCGGGGACGGCGTGGGCGTAGAAGTTGAGGGTGGTCGAGGCGCGGGCGTGGTCGAGGCGGCGGGCGACAACTGGGAGCGGAACGCCGGCGTTGAGCATCTCGGTGGCCATGAAATGACGAAGGTCGTGGAGCCGGAACGGGCGGAGACCGGCGGCCCGCCTGGCGCGGATGAACGCTTTGGTGACGCGGTTGGGCTTCCACGCGTCGCGTCCGCCTGGAACGTCGGTGAACAGGAACCCGTCGGGGCTGAGCGTTCCGCCGGCTTCAGCTGGGCAGCGCTCAGCGTGGGCGCGTATCAGCTCGGCCGTGTGGGCGTCGAGATCGCACGCGTGGGATCGTTTCGGCTTGGTCGCGGCGAGCACCGGCCCGTCGGGCCCTTCGACCCATCCGGCGGTGAAGGCGACGCGACGCACGTCGAGGCGGATATTGCGCCACCGCAGGCCGAGCAGCTCGGCCCGCCGAGCTCCGGTCGTTGCCGCCAGGCTGAGCAGCAGATGCAACACCGGGTCGGCCTCTTCGACATGCCGGAGAAGGAGGGAGAGCTCGACGGGTGTGGGTGGATGCTGTTCGACGGGCGGGGTGGTGAGGCGGGCGGCGCGTTCGGCGGGGTTGTCGAAGATCCAGCCCCAGCGCATCGCTTGCGCGAGCGCTGAGTGGATGACGACACGGACGCGGGCGACGGTGCCCGCTTTGAGCGGCCGGCCGGTGGCGCCGCCGGACGCTCGTAGGTTGACGTAGAGGTCGTCGATCATCGCCGGGGTGAGCTCGCCGACGTGGACACGGCCGACGTGCGGAAGGAGTTGGCGGTCGAGGATGGAGCGGGTGGAGCGGATCGTGGTCGGCGCCCATTGGACCGCGGCGATGGCGAACCAGCGCTCGAGCAGCTCGGCCATGGTGGTTCGGGAGCCGATGGCGGGGGCGGTGCCGGCGTGCTCGACCATGGCGGCGAGCTCGCGCTTGGCCTCGGCGCGGTTGCCGCGGACGGTCTTGGAGAGGTAGCGGCGACGATGCGTGTGAGGGTCGACGCCGGCGAAGACGCGCAGCTCCCATGAGCCGGGGCTGCGTTGGCGGATCGATCCGGTCACGACTCCAGCATCGGAGCGCGGCGCCGTGATCTTGATGGGCAAGTGATGGGCATGATGGGCAAACCGCTCATGCCGTCGCCGGGCCTCGATAGCCAGTTGCCCTGGTCAGACGCCATTTTCTTGGAGCGGACGACGGGATTCGAACCCGCGACCCTCACCTTGGCAAGGTGATGCTCTACCAGCTGAGCCACGTCCGCGTTGCGGGTGGCCATGATAGCGAGCCTCCCTCGCCGAGCGGCAACTCCCGCGCGGCGAAGCTGGGCGAGGCCGGAGCGACCGTGCGGCACTGCTGCGCACCGCCCCAGCCCGCGAACGAGGGCGGCGGCCCGGGGTCAGGACGGCTTCGGGCGGAGATCAACACGCAGCGTCAACACACCGTCGACGATCTCGGCGGTGGCGTCGCCGATGATGGCGAAATCCATGTAGTCGATCTGCGCCTGCTGCACGAAGTGCTGGCGCTCCTCACCCGCGACGGGCGGCAGCGGACGGCGTTTCACAGCTGCGGCTCGTTCCCGGTAGCGGGCGAGCATCGCGTCGACGTCGAGTCCTTCGGCCACGGGCGTCACCGTACCCGCGCGGTTCGGCGCTCAGCTCTCCGAACGATGCAGCAGCGGGTCGAGCGCGACCGGCCGCGATTCCGCGCGAGTCTCGTCCTCGGGGCCTGCCACGTCGCCCCCGTGGTGGTCGTGCACGAACGGCATCGGGTCGATGCCCAAGCCGGAGAGCAGCTGCTCGAGCTCGTCGGCACGGGCTTGCGACAGGGCGGGCCGGTGGGCGCCGTTGGGAGCGAGCGGGCGATCGGGTGTGTGGTCAGCCAAGTCCTCGAACCCGGCACGCAGGTCGCGTGCGTTCGCCTTGAGATCGATCGCAGGCGACGAGACACCCCGCCCGATCCTGCCGATTCGCCCCATCGCGTGCGCGCCCTCGGGCCGGGCGTCGTCGAGGAAGCGCATGCGCGCGATCGGATCGGCGTTGCGCCACTTCCGTTCGCTCATCACTTCGAGCGGCCCGAGCGCACGGTGTTCGGGCCGGGTCGTGCGCCAGAACCACACCGTGATCATCAGCAGAACGACGCCGACCGCCGCCATCGCCGCGGCGATGAGGTATGCCCTGCGGGTGCTGCTCGGGTCGCCCACCTCGGCGGCGGACGCGTGCGCCACGCCTGGGGCGGCAGCCAACGCCACGGTCACTGCGACCATGACGATGCTGGCGAGCGGGGGTAGCCGGCAGCGCATGAGTGGCCCATTGTCGCACGGCGCGTTGCAACCATCCGAGCAAGCCGGAAGGCTGGAGGCAGTGTTCCAGGTTCCCGGCATCATCGCGGTGGCCGCCGTCTGCGTGCTCTTGCTGTGGCTGGCCAGCCGCATCGAGCCGCACTGGCCGTCGAAGGACGGCGAGCGATTCACCTGCGCGGCGCGGCCCGTCTCACCGCACGGCCCGCCGATCGGACGCTGGCGAGAAGTCCGCTGCACGCTGGGGCCCGGCCGAGCAGTCGTGGTCGATCGCCGCGGCGTCGTGGCGCCCGCGCCGCGCTCGTTCGGCCACTGGAGCCTCATCGGCCGCGACCCCGAGCCGCCGAAGGGCAAGGTGATCTACCTCCTCGACAGCGACACCGACGATGGGCGGATGCAGATCCGGATTCCCGCGAGCAGCCGATGCGTCGCAGTGCTCGACAATCGGCTCGCATCGGAGCCGACCAGTCCGACGTGAAGGCCCCCCGCCGTTTACGCGCGTGGGCGCAGGTCGTCCTTCGCCACGTCGTCGAGAAATCGTGACAGCGGTGGACCGACCTGCTCGAGGTTGATCAGGAACGCATCGTGGCCATGGGGCGAGTCGATCTCCACGTACTCGACGGGCGTGCCCCCAGCATGGAGAAGATCGCGGATCTGCTGCTGCTGGTACGCCGGGTAGAGCAGGTCGCTCCAGATGCCCATCGTCAGCGTCGGCGCCACGATGCGGGCCATCGCCGCCTCCAGCCCGCCGCGCCCGCGGCCGACGTCGTGCAGATCCATCGCCTTGCCGATCAGCAGATAGCTGTTGGCATCGAAGCGGCGGATCAGCTTCGAGCCATGGTGGTCGAGGTAGCGCTCCACCTCGAACCGCCGCCACAGGTCGAACGTGTCCATCGGCGGCGTCTCGTCGGCGAGCTCGCGGCCGAAACGATCGGTGAACACGTTGTCGCTGCGGAACGTCACTTGCGCCACCATCCGCGCGACCGCCAGGCCGTGCCACGGACCTTCCTCGGCGTCGTAGTAGTCGCCGCCGCGCCACAGCGGATCGAGCCGGATCGCCCGGCGCCCGATCGCTCCCCAGGCGATCTGCTGCGCCGTGGCGTGCGTACAGGTGGCGATCGGCACCAGCGACCGCACGCGTCCGGGATACGTGATGCCCCACTCGAGGACCTGCATCCCACCCATCGACCCGCCGATGACGCTGTGCCACACGTCGATGCCGAGATGGTCGGCGAGCCGGGCCTGCACGCGCACCATGTCGCGGATGGTCACCACGGGGAACCTGCTGCCGTAGGGCCGCCCGTCGACCGGATGCGCCGACGCCGGCCCGGTGCTGCCCTGGCATCCACCGAGCACGTTGGCGCAGACCACGAACCAGCGGTCGGTGTCGATCGCCAGCCCCGGCCCGATGAGACCCTCCCACCATCCGGGCGTCGGATGACCGCGCCCGGCCGGTCCCGCCGCGTGGCTGTCGCCCGTCCAGGCGTGGCACAACAGGATCGCGTTCGATGCGCTGGCGTCGAGCGCTCCCCAGGTCTCGTACGCGACGACGACGTCGGTCAGCGTCGCGCCGCTGTCGAGCGCGAACGGGCGCTCCGTCGCGATGGTGATGAACTGCCGCCGACCGGGAGGGTCGCCTTCGCGCCACGCCCCGGTCACGGGGTAGGGGGACGTCGACGCCATGGTCGCAAACGCTACCGGGCGTGCTCGCGCCGTTCCGGCGCATTCCGAGCCCGCTCGCGACGCCGGGTCATGGCGCGGCTACCCTCACGGCCCTGATCGAGGAGCGCACGCCATCGCCCGCCTGACCAAACACCACGTCGAGACCCTCTTCGCGACCTACGACGAGGACCCGGTGGAGGCGCTGAGCGCAGCGTTGCGTGTCGTGCTCGGCGAGCCGGACGCCGGGTGGACGGAGTTGATCGCGGCCGCCGGCTTCGGCAGCGATCGCGCCCGACGGCTCGCCGCCGGCGACGTCGCCGAGCTCGATGCGCTCGCTTCGGAGTTGAACGAGCTGCGCACGCTCGGCCCACGCCGCTGACCACCACGACGGCCCTCGGGCGCGTCATCGCTCAGCCGTTGACGGCGCCGATCACCGGCTGCGCCGCTCGCACGCGCTGGTCGAAGCCGGGCTCGTACGGCAGGAAGCCGTGTCGGTCCGGCCAGAGGAGCTGCACCATCTCGAACGGCCGGCCGCGATACCAACGGCGCGCGGTGGTGAAGAGCTCCGCCCATCGTTCGACGTCGACCGGCGCGAAGACGCAGCGCAGATCGTTGTCGAACAGGCCGAGCACCGGGTCGCCGAGCGGCACCTCGACGCCGTCGCGGCACAAGCCGGCGACCAGGTCGCACAGGCCGTTGGCGGCCACCGGGGTGAGCCCGAAGATCACGACGTCGGGGAATTCGAACGCCGACGGGAAGCCGATCGTGTACGCATAGCCCGGCGTCGGCGGCTCGGCTTCGAGATCGGGAGGAACCGGCTCGAGCGCCCAGCCGTTCGTCTCGATCATCCATTCGATCTTCTCGGCGTGATCGATGTGGAAGTCGGGCAGGTCGCCGCTCACGGCCCCAGAGTACGGTCATGAGCCGATGTATCGGTTCCTGCTGCGGCCCAAGTGGATCGGCTTCCACCTGCTGGTCCTGGCGGCCGTGGTGGCGATGATCAACCTCGGGCTGTGGCAGCTGCGTCGCCTCGACCAGCGCAAGGACTTCAACGCCCAGGTGACGGCTCGGGTCGAGCAGGCTCCGGTCGGCCTCGACAGTCTGCTCGCCGAGGGCCTTTCCCCCGCCGAGATGCAATGGCGTCCCGTGATCGCGACCGGCACGTACATCCCGGGCGAGGAGATCACGATCGTCAACCGCTCACAGGACGGCGTCGCCGGTCAGAACACGGTCAGCGCTCTCCGGCTCGACGATGGCCGCATCCTCCTCGTCAACCGTGGGTTCACCGCGCTCGACGACCCGGCGTCGCCGCCTCCGGCCGGCGAGGTCACGATCGAAGGGCGCCTGCGCGAGTCCCAGAAGCGACGGCTCGGCCAGCTCAGCGACCCGTCCGACGGCGACCTCACCGTCGCACAGCGCGTCGACATCGATCGCCTCGCGCCGCAGCTGCCCGGCGAGGTCGTGCCGGTCTACCTCGATCAGGTGCGCTCGTCCCCGGCGGACGGCCCTCCGCCGTATCCCGTGCCACTGCCCGAGCTGACCGAGGCCAACCACCTGTCCTACGCGATCCAGTGGTTCATCTTCTCGACCGCGGCCATCGTCGGGTGGTTCCTCGCGGTGCGACGGTCGATCCGCGCTCGGCGCACCGTCACGCCACCGACGACCGCATCGGACGAGCTCCCCGCCGCTTCTCGCTGACGTCGGCCGGGCGCCGCGCAGCGCGGGAGCCCTATCCGCGCCGGGCGGCCTGCGCGCGCCGGGCGGCCTGAGCAGCCTGCTTCTTCTTGCGCTCTGCCTTGCGGCGCTCGCGGATCTGCTCGCGCTCCGCGAGCTCGGCGTCCGTCGGCGGGGCGAGCTTCGGCACCAGATCCCGGGGCGCCGCCGGCGGCAAGGCGAGGGTCTCGTCGCTCTTCAGCAGCCGGGTGATCGTCGGCGCGGCCGGCGCTTCGCCGGCGACGACCGACGCCAGCATCAGCTGCGTGAGATGGAGGCCGTACCGCTCGACGATGCTCGGCAGCACCTTCTTGAGGTCCTCCTCGCTCGGGTTGTCCGCCGCTTTCCCGAGATCCTTGATGCAGTCCGCCAGACACGCATCGGTGAGCACGAGGGCGATGCGCTCGAGGTCGCCGTTGATCCGACCCTTCTGCGCGGTGAGCCGCACCGCATCGACCTGGTCGGCATCGTCGGCATCGCGCTCGTAGCCGGCGATGCGGGCGAGCGCCTCCGCGTGCTCGTCCGGCAGCCCCTCGATGGCCGCCAGCAGCTCCTCCGCTTCGAGGTTGGCGAGAGCCCGGTCCAGTAGGGCGAGCGCGGCGATGCGGGCCTTCACGTTGGTCACAGCGAGCCAGGTTAGAGGCCGCGCCGATCCGAGCACCTGGTCCGGCGAGCCGCCGTCGCCGTCGTCAGCCGACGATCGCCGCCGTCGATGCGGGCAGACCGGCGAGGTGAGCGTGGTCGTTGTAGCGGTGCACGCGCCACCGCCCCTCCGGCAGCAACTCCAGTTCGGTGAGCGACGTGTTGCGCGTGTACAGCTCGAACCCGCCCGTCGCCGGCGCCTGGAGCGCACGGCGCATCACCGCGTCGACCACGCCGCCGTGGCAGACGACGACGATCGATCCACCGGCGTGCTCGCGCAGCAGGCGCGAGAGGGTGACGTGCACCCGAAGGTGGAACTCGGCCAGCGTCTCGCCGCCGGGGAAGCCCCCGAGATACGGATCCCTCTCCCACGGGACGAAGCCGTAGCGCTCGACGAACTCGTCGAAGGTCAGACCGTCGCACTCCGGGCCCGGGTCGTGCTCGCCGAAGCCGGCCTCCTCCGCGGTCGGTAGGCCACCGAGCGCGGGCGCGATGATCTCGGCGGTCTCCTGCGCCCGGCGGAAGGCGCTCGTCACGAGCAGGTCGGCGGAGATCTCTCCGGTCGACGCCAGCCGATCGCGCAGGCGCTCGGCCTGTTGGCGTCCCAGGGGTGACAGCCCGCTGCACGTGCGATGCCCACCGATCACCCGTGCCACCGTCGTGTTCGACTCTCCGTGGCGGACGAGAACCAACCGTGTCGATCGGTTCGGTGGCGCCCCGTCGGGACGTGTCGCAGCTCCAGGCACCGGATCGAGGGTAACGAATGAACTTTTCGTTCAGCGGGCTTCTGGCGCTCGGCGCGCGTCGGTACGGTCGAGCGAAGTGACGCCCCGGCCAGCGGACCGCCCACTTCGGCTCGTGGTTTCCGCTCGCGACGCCGACGCACGTGACGCCGGCCTCACCGCCGACGGGCGCGAGCTCGGCGCCCGAGCGATCCACGTCGACGACCTCTACCTGATCTCCGGCGATCTCGACGCCGACCTCCGCGCCGCCGTGGAATCCCTCGTCGTCGACCCGCTCGTCCAATCCCACACGTGGGACGACGACGCCTCCGCCGCAGGTGGGGACGCCGGCCGTGTCGTGGTCGACGTCACCTTGCGTGGCGGGGTCACCGACAGCTTTGGATCCGAGCTCGAACGCGCCGCCGGCTGGCTGGGAGCCGACCTCCACGTCACGACGGGGCGGCGATTCACCATCGAGGCCGATCCCGGCGTCGACACCGACCGCCTGGTGCGACGGCTGCTCGCCAACCCGGTGATCGAGCGCTCGGGGCCGGCGGGAACCACCACCGCCCTCGCAGACGATCCCCCGCCGGCCACGATCGAGCACATCTCGCTCGCCGGACTCGACGACGACGCGCTCGGCGCGCTCGCCATCGAGCGAGGCCTGTCGCTCGATCTCGACCAGATGCGTGCGGTGCAGGCGCACTTCGGCACGCTCGGCCGGGCGCCCACCGACGCCGAGTTGGAGACCATCGCCCAGACGTGGAGCGAGCACTGCGCCCACACGACGTTCCGCGCCGTGATCACACTCGACGACGGCACGGAGCTTCGCCCGCTGCTCGCCCAGCTGCGCGATGCCACCGACCGGATCGCGGCGCCGTTCGTCGTGTCGGCGTTCGTCGGCAACGCCGGCATCGTCGCGTTCACGCCCGAGCGCACCATCGCGCTGAAGGCCGAGACTCACAACCATCCGAGCGCGGTCGAGCCGTTCGGCGGGGCCAACACCGGTGTCGGCGGTGTCATCCGCGACGTGATGGGCGCCGCCCACCGGCCGATCGCGACCACCGACGTGCTGTGCTTCGGACCTGCCGACACGCCCGTCGACTCGTTGCCCGACGGCGTCTTGCACCCCCGCCGCATCGCCAACGGCGTCGTCGCGGGCGTCGGCGACTACGGCAACAAGATCGGGCTTCCGACCGTCGCCGGCGCGGTGCTGTACGACCCCGGATACACCGCCAACCCGCTGGTGTTCTGCGGCTGCATCGGCGTGTCGTCGACGGCAAACGCGGCCCAGCGCACACTCGACGGGCCGCATCCCGGCGACCGCGTCGTGGTGCTCGGCGGCCGCACCGGCCGCGACGGCATCCGCGGCGCGACGTTCTCGAGCCGCACGATGGACGCCACCACCGGGGAGGTCTCCGGCGCCAGCGTGCAGATCGGCGACCCGATCGTCGAGAAGCTGTTGATCGACGTCCTCGAACACGCCGACGGGCTCTACACCGCGATCACCGACTGCGGCGCCGGCGGGTTGTCGTCCGCCGTCGGCGAGATGGCCGAGAAGGTCGGCGCGGACATCGACGTCAGCCGCGCGCCGCTGAAGTATCCCGGCCTCGCGCCGTGGGAGATCTGGCTGTCCGAGGCGCAGGAGCGCATGGTCGTGGCGGTCGCGCCCGAGCGCCTCGCCGACCTGCGTGCCCTGTGCGAGCGCCACCGCGTCGAGCTGACCGACCTCGGCGCCTTCACCGGCGACGGCCGGCTCGTCGTGCGCCACGGCGACGACGTCATCGTCGACCTCGACGGCAGCTTCCTGCACGACGGACGACCGTCTCGGCGCATGGCGGCGCAGTGGCCGACACCCGATCGCTCGACCGATCCGACCCGCGCCGTCGACGACCCTGCCGACACGCTGCTGGCGCTGCTCTCCCACCCCAACATCGCCAGCAAGCAGAACGTCATCCGCACCTACGACCACGAGGTGCGTGGCGCCACGGTGGTGCGGCCGCTGACCGGCGTGGCCGACGACGGGCCAGCCGACGGCGTCGTGCTCGCCGATCCCGCCGACACGCACGGCATCGCGGTCGGCATCGGGGTCAACCCCTGGTACGGCGAGATCGACCCGGAGCGCATGGCCCACGCGGTCGTCGACGAGGCGATCCGCAACGTCGTCGCCGTCGGCGCCGATCCCGACAGAGTCGCGCTGCTCGACAACTTCTCATGGGGTGATCCTCGGCGTCCGTCGACGCTCGGCGACCTCGGCGCTGCGGTGAAGGGATGCTGCGACGCCGCCCTGGCGTACGGCGCCCCGTTCGTCAGCGGGAAGGATTCGCTCAACAACGAGTACGTCGGCAGCGACGGCGAGCGCCACTCCGTTCCGCCGACGCTCGTGATCACCGCGGTCGCCCACGTGCCCGACGCCGGCCGGGTCGTCACGCCCGACCTCAAGGCAGCGGGCAACGCGCTGGTCCTCGTCGGGCCGTCGCAGACCCACTGGGGCGGCAGCCACCTCGACCTCCTGCGCGCCGACACCCGCGCCGGCGGCGAGGTCCCTCCGCCGATCGCCGACGCCCCGGAGCGCTACCGCCGCCTCCATACCGCGATCCAGCGCGGCCTGGTCGTCGCCTGCCACGACGTCAGCGAAGGCGGCCTCGCCGTCGCGCTGGCGGAGATGGCCATCGGCGGGCGGCTCGGCGCCGAGATCACCACGCTGCCCGGCGACGACCTCACCGCCGCCCTCTTCGGCGAAGCGAACGGCCGGTTCGTCGTCGAGGTGGCGCTCGACGCGCTCGACGCTCTGATCGACGCCGTCGGTGAGCCGGCCACCGTCATCGGCACGGTGACCGCCGATCCCGTCGTGCGCGTGCTCGACGTGCGGCCGCTGAGCGTCGACGAGCTGCGTACCGCATGGCAGGGAGGCGAGCCGTGAGCCGTCCGCTGGCTGTCGTCGTCCGTGCGCCGGGCACCAATCGCGACGGCGACGTCTCGCTCGCCCTCGACCTCGCTGGCGCCGAGCCGCGCATCGCGCTCGTCGACGAACTGGTCGAGCGGCCACAGCTGATCGACGCCGCACGCATCGTCGTGCTCGCCGGCGGCTTCAGCTACGCCGACGCGCTCGGCGCCGGGCGCGTGTGGGCGCTCGAGCTCGAACGCGGCCTCGGAGACCAGCTGCGTGCGTTCGTCGACGCCGGACGGCCGGTGATCGGCATCTGCAATGGCTTCCAAGCGCTCGTCCGCACCGGGCTGCTCCCGGGCGCCGGCCGGCGCGCCGCGCTCGCCCACAACGCCAGCGGGCAGTTCGCGTGCGAATGGGTGCGACTGGCCCCCCAGTCGCAGGCGTGCGTGTGGACGCGCGGCCTCGACACCGAGGTGCACTGCCCTGTCGCCCACGGCGAGGGGCGCTTCGTGTGCGACGACGACACACTCGCCGCCCTTCGTGCCGGCGACCAGATCGCGCTGACATACGTTGGGCGCAACCCCAACGGCTCGATGGCCGACATCGCCGGCGTCACCGATCCCACCGGGGTCGTCCTGGGCCTGATGCCCCACCCCGAGAACCACCTCGTGCCACGCCAACATCCCCGAGCCCACCGAGGCGAGCAGGCCGGACTCGGCCTGCGCCTCTTCGAGAACGGCGTGCGCTACGCCAAGGAGCTGTAGATGACCACGGACACCGGACCGATCGTCGAGCAGCCGTTCGTCGACATCGAGCTTCCGCTCGCGGATCGCCGCGTCGGCAAGGTGCGCGTCTCGTACGCGTGGGAGGCCGGCGAGCGCCTCTTCATCACCACCGACCGCCTCTCCGCGTTCGACCGCGTGATCGCCGGCGTGCCCCGCAAGGGCCAGGTGCTCAACCAGCTGGCCGCCTGGTGGTTCGCCACCACGCGCGACATCGTCGACAACCACGTCGTCGGCGTCCCCGATCCGAACGTCACGATCGCTCGCGCCGCGAAGCCGCTGTCGGTCGAGGTCATCGTGCGCGGCTACATCACCGGCGTCACGTCCACCTCGCTGTGGCGGCAGTACGACGAGGGCGCCCGCACGATCTACGGCTACACCTTCCCCGACGGTCTCCAGAAGAACACCGCGCTGCCGGCGCCGATCATCACGCCGACGACGAAGGCCGAAGCCGGCGCCCACGACGAGCCACTCAGCTGCGCCGAGGTCACCGAGAAGGGCTACGTCGAGCCGGAGCTCTGGGAGCGCGTGCAGGCCGCGGCCCTCGCCGTGTTCGCCCGCGGTCAAGAGGTCGCCTCTTCGGCTGGGCTGATCCTCGCCGACACCAAGTACGAGTTCGGCATCGCGGACGACGGCACGCTGCTGTTGATCGACGAGCTCCACACGCCCGACTCGTCCCGCTTCTGGGTGCGCGAGTCGTACGAGGCGCGCCTCGCCACCGGCGAGGAGCCCGAGAGCCTCGACAAGGAGGTGATCCGCCAGGCGCTCGCCGCGGCCGGGTACTCCGGAGATGGTGAGCCGCCGGTGCTCGGCCCGGAGGTCTGGCGGGCCACGACCGAGCGCTACATCGACGCCTACGAGCGCATCACCGGCTTGACGTTCAACCCGGGGGCCACGCCCGTCGCCGAACGCATCGCCGCCTGGGTGAAGGGAGCCGCGGCGTGAAGCCCGTGCTGGTCGTCCTCATGGGGTCCGGCTCCGACCGTCCCCACGCCGACAAGATCGTCAGCGCCGCGCGGTCGCTCGGCGTCGACGTCGACGTCCGCGTCGGCAGCGCCCACAAGGTGCCCAAGCACGTGCTCGAGATCATCGAGACCTACGAGGCCGATCCTCGGCCGAAGGTGTACATCACGATCGCCGGCCGCTCCAACGCCCTCTCGGCGTTCGTCGAGGCCGCGGTGTCGGCGCCGGTGATCGCCTGCCCACCGCTGTCGATGCCCGAGGACGTGTGGAGCAGCCTGCGGATGCCCGCCGACGTCGCCCCGATGGTCGTGCTCGAGCCCGCCAACGCCGCGCTCGCGGCAGCCAAGATCCTCGCCATCGCCGACCCGGCGATCGGAGAGCGCATCGCCGAGCATCGTCGCACGGAGTACGCGAAGATCCTGGCCGCGGATGCGGAGGTGCTGCATGGCTGACGAGGACCACATGTTCGACGACAGTCCCCACGAGGAGTGCGGCGTCCTCGGCGCCAGCACACCCCACGGCGACGGCGTCGCGCAGCTGGCATTCTTCGGGCTCTACGCCCTCCAACATCGTGGCCAGGAGGCCGCCGGCATCGCCGTCAGCGATGGGCAGCGGGCACGCCTGCACAAGGACAACGGCCTCGTCTCGCGCATCTTCGGGCCCGAAACCCTCGCGCCGCTCACCGGCTACCACGCGATCGGCCACACGCGCTACAGCACCACCGGCGCCGCCGACCGGCGCAACGCCCAGCCGTTCCTCGTCGAGACGATGCACGGTCCACTCGCCCTGGCGCACAACGGCAACCTCGTCAACGCGAACGCGCTGCGCGCCGAGCTGTTGAGCCGCGGGTTCGGCCTCACGGCCACGAGCGACACCGAGGTGTTGACGCTGATGCTGGCGAGCGCCGGCGGCCGCACGTGGGAGGAACGCCTCGAGCGCACCCTGCCGGCGTGGAAGGGCGCGTACTCGCTGGTGATCCTCGCCGCCGACCGGGTCGTCGCGGTGCGTGACCCCTGGGGCTTCCGGCCGCTGTCGGTCGGCCGGCTGCCGTCGGGCGGTCACGCCGTCGCGTCCGAGACGTGCGCGCTCGAGACGCTCGGCTGCGCCGACGTCAGCGAGGTCGAGCCCGGCGAGATCGTCACGCTGCAAGGCGCCGAACTGCGCCGCCAGCAAGCCCTCGCCCCCGCCGTCCGCCAGGCGCGCTGCACGTTCGAGTTCGTCTACTTCAGCCGTCCCGATTCGCGCTGGGGCGACCGCAACGTGCACCACGTGCGTCAGCGCCTGGGCGAGGAGTTGGCACACGAGGCCCCGGCAGATGCCGATCTCGTCGTGCCGGTCCCCGACTCGTCGATCCCCGCCGCGATCGGCTTCTCGCGGATCAGCGGCTTGGAGTTCAACGACGGCCTGATCAAGAACCGCTACATCGGGCGCACGTTCATCGAGCCGACGCAGGACATGCGCGAGCGCGGGGTGGCGTTGAAGTACAACGCGCTCGCCGCCAACCTCGCGGGCAAGCGCGTCGTCATGATCGACGACTCGCTGGTGCGCGGCACGACCGCCGGCCCGCTGGTCAAGCTGGTGCGCGACGCCGGGGCGACGGAGGTGCACCTGCGCATCACGTGCCCGCCCATCGTTCACGCCTGTCACTTCGGGGTCGACATGGGGCACGACGGCGACCTCGTGGCATCGCGCTTGTCGATCGACGAGATCCGCGAACGCATCGGATGCGACTCCCTCGCCTTCTTGAGCCTCGACGGCATGATGCGCGCCATCGCCGGTGACCCAGCGAACAACGGGTACTGCAACGCGTGCTTCACGGGCAACTACCCGATCCCGGTCGAGGAAGCCCCCGTGAAGCTCGCGTTCGAGGGCGTGCTGGCGTGAGCCGGCGCGCGACGCTGTCGGCATGAAGGTCGTCGTCGCCGGATCAGGTTCGCCGGGAGGGCGCGAGCAGGCGATCGCGTGGGCCTGCCGCCGCCACGGCCACGAGGTCACCATCGTCCCCGCGCTCACCGAACGCCCCGACGCCGATCTCGTCATCATCGGACCCGAAGCCGCTGCCGCCGACGGGGTCGCCGACCGCTGCGCGGGATGGGGCGTGCCGTGCTTCGGCCCGACCGCGGAGCTCGCCCGCCTGGAGACATCCAAGGGCTACACCCGATCGCTGGCCGCGGATCTGGGCATCCCCTCACCGCAGTTCAGCCGCCATAGCGAGCTCGATGCGGCGCTCGCCTGGTGGCATGCTTTCGGCGCGCCGGTGGTGGTCAAGCAGGACGGGTTGGCGGCCGGCAAGGGCGTGATCGTCCCCACCGGGCTCCAGGAGACCGAGGACGCGATCGCCGAACTGCTGACACGCGGACCGGTGGTGCTCGAGGAGCGGCTGTCCGGCCCGGAATGCTCGTTGATGGCGGTGTGCGACGGGACGACCGCACGCCCCCTGCCGCTGGCACAGGACCACAAGCGCATCGGCGAGGGCGACACCGGGCCGAACACCGGAGGCATGGGCGCCTACGCGCCGGCGCCTGTGGCCTACGACGCGGACGAGCTGACGAAGATCTTCGTCCAGCCCGTCATCGACCATCTCGCCGCGCGCGGCACGCCGTACGTCGGCGTCCTCTACGCGGGCCTGATGCTCAGCCCGGACGGGCCACGCCTGCTGGAGTTCAACTGCCGCTTCGGCGACCCCGAAGCGCAGGCCGTGCTGCCGTTGCTCGACACCGACCTCGCCGAGCTGGCGCTCGCCTGCGTGCAGGGCCGCCTGGCATCGCTCGAGCTGCGCCTGCGGGAAGGCGCGGCGTGCACGGTGGTGGCGGCCGCAGCCGGGTACCCGGCGTCTCCCCAGACCGGCGGCGCGATCACCATCGGCGACCTGCCCGAACGGGCGATCCTGTTCCCGGCGGGCATGTCCGGCAGCGACGAGCCCCGCGTCACCGGCGGCCGCGTCCTGGCGGTCACCGGGCTCGGACGCGACATCGCGGAGGCGCGGACCACCGCCTACATGGGCATCGGGACCATCGCCTTCGACGGGATGCAGGTGCGGCGCGACATCGGTTGGCGCGCGCAGGGCGCGATCACCGCGAGCTACGCCGCCGCCGGCGTCGACATCGACGAGGGAGGCCGAGCGGTCGCCGAGATGGCCGAAGCGGTGCAGCGCACCCACGGGCCGTCGGTGTTGCGCGGCATCGGCAGCTTCGGCGGCGCGTTCAGTGCGGCCGGCATCGCCGCGATGCGGGACCCCGTGCTGGTGGCGTCGACCGACGGGGTGGGCACGAAGGTCGAGCTCGCCGCCCGTCTCGGCCAGTACCACGGGGTGGGCATCGACATCGTCAACCACTGCATCAACGACGTTCTCGTGCAGGGCGCTCGGCCGCTGTTCTTCCTCGACTACGTCGCCTCGTCCGAGCTCAAGGCCGGCAACGTCGCCGCAGTCGTGCAGGGCATGGCCGAAGCGTGCGAGGCCGCCGGCTGCGCATTGCTCGGCGGAGAGACGGCGGAGATGCCGGGCGTCTACGCCCCCGGAGCCTTCGACATCGCTGGCACGCTCGTCGGCGTCGTGGAGCGCGACGACCTGCTCCCCCAGCCCGGCGTGCGCCCCGGCGACGTGCTCATCGGCCTGGCCAGCAACGGCCCGCACACCAACGGATACTCGTTGCTGCGCCGGCTGTTCGCCTGGCTGCCGCTCGACGTCACGCCGTCCCCGCTCACGCGCCCGCTCGGGGCGGCGCTGCTCGAACCACACCGCAGCTACCTCGACGTGCTGACGCCGGCGCTGGCCACGAGGAAGGTCAAGGCCCTCGCCCACATCACCGGCGGCGGGCTGCCCGAGAACCTGCCGCGCGTGCTCCCGGACGGCACGTCGGCCGACGTGCGCCTCGACAGCTGGCCGGTGCCGGGCCTGTTCCGCCTGGTGCGCGAGATCGCCACGGCGATGCCGACCGACGAGCTCTACCGCTCGCTCAACATGGGCATCGGCATGGTGGTGGTCGCCGACCCCGCCGACGTCGACGAGCTCGTCACCACCATCGACGAGCCGGTGTGGGTGATCGGCGAGGTCACCGCAGCGCCGAGCGGCGTCGCGCCGCACGTGCGCCTCGCGTGACGGGACGCCGGCTTACCAGGAGGCCCAGAGGAACTCGCCGTCGGCGGTCACGTCCTCGCCGTCGATGCGCATCCGCCGGTCCTCGCCGACCCACAGCAGCCGCCCGTCGGAGCCGTAGGTCGCGCTCAGCGCCGGGGCGGGCAGCGGCAGCGGCGGAGCGACCTGGGCCAAGGTCTGCGGATCGAGGCGCCAGATCTCGGACTCGGTGAGCGCGTTCGTTCGCAGCACCGCGAGGCGGCCGAGGCCGTCGATCCCGGCGAACTGGAACGTCGTCACGTCGTCGAGCCCAACCTGAAGGACCTGCGGCGCGCTGACCGTCCCGGTCGCGGTCGACACGAGATAGACCGCGATACCGGTGTCCTCGTCGACACCGATCACCGCCAACGTCGAGTCGTCGATCCAGACGACGTCGACGGGACGAGCGCCGGCAGCCTCGGCGAACGGGATGAACGTCCCGAACGTGCCGTTCGTGATCTCGACCGTGTCGTCGAATGGGATGACGTGACCGGACGGGTTGATGAAGGAGCCGGCGACGATCCCGTCGTCGGACACCCCCGCCAGGTTCGTCCCGGACGGGCTCATCGCCACCGCGTGGGCGAACATCGAATGTCGCGGCTCGGTCGTCGGATCGGCGCCGTCGATGGCGACGACCGACCCGGGCACCGGCTCGCAGCACACCCCGACGAAGATGACGGCTCCGTCGGGGGCGACCACCACGCTGTCGACGTACGCGGCGCCGCCCTCGTCCGGCGGCGGATCGTCGCGATCGAGGCCGTCGAACACCACCGCGCGACCCGTGACCTCGCCGCCGTCCAACGACAGCACCACCGCGTCGCCGTCGCCGTCGATCGCAGTGACCCGCGCCGGCGCGGCCGGCTGCCCGGTCATCGTGGTCGTGGTCGTCGTCGTGGTCGTCGTTCCCGCGATGCTGGTGGTCGTCGCCGCGTCGATCGGCGAACTGCCCGGTCCAACGGGCTCGGGCGCGATGATCGTGGTGGACGTGACGTCGCCCGGCTCGCCGCTCGGCAGCGGATCGGACGGGCACGGATGCTCGGTCGCCGCCGTCACCGGGCTGCCGCTGTTCACGTCGACGACCGTCGTCGTGCTCGACCACATGTCGAGAGTCGTCGGAGGCTGCCACGTCTGGACCAATCGGGCCCTGCTCACCACCGATGTCGAGGTGGGGACCGTCAGGCACAGCGTGGTGCTCGGTGAGCTCTCCGGCCCGGCAGAGTCCCCGGGAGGCGGCTCGGCGGACCCGATGCGGTCACCGCTGTCGCCGTCCCACGAGACGGCGACGGCCCCCAAACCCGACAGCAGCACCACGGCAGCGGCACTGCCCGCCAGGGCGTTCCGGCGCCAGCGCAGCTGGCGGGCGCGGGCGGCGACCGTCGCCAGATCGCCGGGGCCGGCAGCGGGCGGATGCGGATCGTGCAGCTCGTCGAACATCTGTCATCCCTCCAACGCGAAATCGGGGCCGAGCACGCCGCGCAGGCGCTCGAGCCCTCGGGCAGCGGAGCTCTTCACCGTTCCCACCGCACAGCCGAGCGCTGCGGCGACGTCGCGCTCGGGAAGATCGGCGAGGTAGCGCAGGACGATCACGTCGCGCTGCTGGCGCGGCAGCGACGCCATCGCCGCCACGAGGTCGCGTCGGTGGCCGGTCACGTCCGTCGACGCCGAGCGCTGACCATGGGCGCTGTCGACGTACGCACGTTCGCGCCCACGCTTGCGAACCCGGTCGATCGCCAGGTTGGCCGAAACCCGGGCGACCCATGCGTCGGCGTGATCCTCGACCCGCCGCCAGCGAACCAGCGCCCGCGCCAGCGCCTCCTGGGCGCACTCCTGCGCCTCGGCGCGCACACCGAGCGGGGCGAACGCCGCCCGGTAGGCCACGCGGTACAACGCCTCGAAGCGCACCACGAAGCTCTGATCACCCTCCATGCGCTGTCAACGTAGGGTCACCGCGAAAGGTTCCACGTGACGAACGCAACGTGAACTTTTCGTTCATGAGCACGACCCGGACGAGCCCCGGTGCCTATCGTCGGCCCATGGGAGCGTCGGCGCGGCAGAGCGATCTCGGAGCCACGACGCGGCTGGCCGTCCTTGCCAGCGGAACCGGCTCCAATCTCCAGGCCGTCATCGACGCGTGCGCCTGCGGCGAGCTGGCCGGCGAGATCGTCGTCGTCGGCACGAACAAGCCTGGAGCGACCGCGATCGAGCGAGCACAGCGCGCCGACATCCCCACGTTCGAGCTCCCACCGGCTCCCGGTGAGGAACGCCGCAGCTACGACACCCGCCTGGCCGACACGCTCGCGTCCCACGCGCCCGAGTGGGTCGTGCTGGCCGGCTGGATGCGCATCCTCACCCACGCCTTCCTCGACCGCTTCCCCAGCCGGGTCGTCAACCTGCACCCCGCCCTTCCCGGTGAGCTGCCCGGCACACACGCCATCGAGCGCGCCTACGACGAGTTCCGTGCCGGGCGCCGCAGGCACACCGGAGTGATGGTCCACCTGGTCCCCGACGAAGGCGTCGACGACGGCCCCGTCCTGGCCACCGCCACCGTCCCCATCGAACCGACCGACACGCTCGACGACTTGCGAGCTCGGGTGCACGCCACCGAGCATCGCCTGCTCGTCGACACGCTGCGAGCCCACTGCGCGCCGACCACGACGCCTGCCACCTAGTCCCGACGAGAGAGAACGGAGTCGACGATGACCCCCAGCCGTGAGGAGTTCTTCGATCGCTACGAAGCGCTGACCTTCGACGACGTGGTCGTCGTCCCGGGCTACAGCGACGTTCTCCCGGACACCGTCGACACCACCGCTCGGTTCGCCGGCGACATCGAGCTCGCGATGCCGCTCGTGTCGGCTGCGATGGACAAGGTCACCGAAGCGCCGATGGCCATCGCGCTGGCCCGCGAAGGCGGCATCGGGGTGATCCACCGCAACCTCACCGCCGCCGACCAGGCGGCCGAGGTGCAGCGGGTGAAGCGCTCGCAGAGCGGCATGATCACCGACCCGGTCACCTTGCCGCCCACGGCGACCCTGGCCGACGCCGAGGCGCTGATGGCCCGCTTCCGCTTCAGCGGCGTGCCGATCACGTCCGACGACGGCCACCTCGTCGGCATCCTGACCAACCGCGACATCCGGTTCTGTGAGTCCGCCGACTTCGACCGGCCGATCAGCGAGTTCATGACGTCCGAGCGTCTCGTCACCGCTGCCGTCGGCACGTCGCTCGACGAAGCCAAGGCCCTCCTCCAGAAGCACCGTATCGAGAAGCTGCCGCTGGTCGACGACGCCGGCAAGCTCGCCGGCCTGATCACCGTCAAGGACATCCAGAAGGGCCACGACCACCCGAACGCGACCCGCGATTCGCGTGGCCGGCTGCGCGTCGCCGCCGCGGTCGGGGTCGGCGCCGACGTCGAGGAGCGGGCCGAGGCCTTGGCGGCGATGGGCGTCGACGCGTTCGTCATCGACACGGCGCACGGCCATTCGGCCAACGTGGTGAAGACCATCGAGCGCTTGCATGCCGGCTGGCCGACGATTCCGATCGTCGCCGGGAACGTGGTCACCCAGGAGGGTGTCGAGGCGTTGGCGAAGGCCGGCGCGGCGGCGGTGAAGGTCGGCGTGGGCGCCGGCAGCATCTGCACCACGCGCGTCATCAGCGGCGCCGGCATGCCGCAGCTGTCGGCGATCGCGTTCACCTGCGCAGCGGCGAACCGGCTCGACGTGCCGATCGTGGCGGACGGCGGCATCACCTACAGCGGCGACATCGTCAAGGCGATCGCAGCTGGCGCCACAACGGTGATGCTCGGCTCGCTGCTCGCCGGCACCGACGAAGCGCCCGGCGAGCTCGAGCTCTTCGAGGGCCGGCGCTACAAGAGCTATCGCGGCATGGGTTCGATCGGCGCGATGCAAGGGCTGGGCGCCGACCGCTACGGCACCGCGCAAGGGTCGACCGGCACGCGCAAGCTCGTCCCGGAGGGCATCGAGGGCCGCGTGCCGTACGCCGGGCGGCTGCACGACGTGATCGCTCAGCTCGTCGGTGGGCTGCGCAGCGGCATGGGTTATGCCGGCGCGGCGACCCTCGACGCGCTGCGCACCGGCAGCCGGTTCATGCGGGTCACCACCGCTGGCCGCGAAGAAAGCCACCCGCACGACGTCACGATCACCAAGGAAGCCCCCAACTACCAACGCGGGTGAGCACTCGCCCGGTGAGGGAAGCGCCAGCGACGAGCCCGGCGCAGCACTGACACCCACGATCGAAGGCTTCCAGCCGCCAGCGCGGCAGGGACGAGGCCACACCCGGCGAGGGAAGCGCCAGCGACGAGCCGGACGCGGCGCCGACGAGGCGCCGCCAACATCACGTGAGCTTTTCGACGAAGCTTTCGAGCTGGCGGAGGTTGCGGCACTCGTAGACACCGTCGGTGTGGGTGCCGTACTCACCGACGATCGAGTCGCCCGTGTTCCAGTAGCTGCGCGGCTCGGGGTTCAGCCAATACACGTGGCGCGCCTTCTGGCGCATCTCCTTCACCACCCACGCCTGGCTGGCGTGATAGTTGTTGCGCGCGTCGCCGAGCAGCAGCACGGTGGTCTTCGGACCCACGTCCTTGCCATGACGGCCCCAGAACACCTCGAACGCGTGACCGTAGTCGCTGTGGCCGTCGACCCACACGACGTCGGCTTCGGCGTTGACTCGCTGGATCGCCTCCTGCACGTCCTCGGTGGCGCGGAAGAAGTCGGTGACCTCATCGATGCCGTCGATGAAGACGAACGAGCGCACCCGCGAGAACTGGTTCTGGATCGCGTACACCAGCATCAGCGTGAAGCGAGCGAACGCCGCCACCGACCCCGAGATGTCGGCGACGACCATCAACTCCGGCTTGGCCGGACGCGGGTATTTGAACTTCGGCTCGGCCGGCACGCCGCCATAGCTGAGCGAGTGGCGGACCGTGTTACGGAAGTCGAGCGGACCGCGCCGACCGTGGCGGCGTTTGCGCGCGAGGCGGGCGGCGAGCTTCCGGGTCAACGGGTACAGCGCCTTGCGCAGGTTCTGCATCTCGTCCCGGTTGGCGTGCATGAACTCGACGTCTTCGGGCAAGGGCTTGCGCAACGTCTTGGCCATCGCCTCGGCGCCGCGGTCGGCCACGAGCCGGCGACGGATCTCGGCCTCGACCTCCTTCTTGAACTGGTCGATGCGCGCCTCGTATTCGTCGCGCTCCAGCCGCTCCTCCAGCGGAGTCAGCTGACCGCCGACCGACTGGCGGCTGGCGTCCATCAACTGCTCCATCATCGAATCGAGATCGAGGTTCCGCAGCGTTCTGTACAGGTAGTACGTGCCGCCGACCGGTCGACCTGGCTCCATTCCCGCGAAGCGCTGCACCGCTTGCCGAGCAAGCGCGCGCATCATCGCCTGGTCACCGTGCAGCAACGCCTGCATCAGGATCTGGGCCAGCTCCTCCGCCGTGAGCTGGTCCATCGTGCCGCCGGCGCCGCCTCGCCCGTCCGCCCCCTGCTGCTCTTGCATCTCGCGCCACAGCTCGTCGAGCGCGGAGCCGTCACCGGCCTCGGACAGGCGGTACTCCGGACCGCGCAGGCTGAAGTAGACCTCGAACACGGTCTCGAACGAGCGCCAGTGCGCGTTGCTCTTCACCAGTGTCGCCCCGAGCGCGTACTTGAACGCCTCACGATCTTCGAGCGGGATGTGCTGCACCGCCTCGACCGCGTCGAGGGTCTCGGTGAGCGACACCGGCAGGCCCGCCGCCCGCAACTCGTTGACGAACCCGGTGAGCAGGTCGAGCATTACTTGTCGACCGACAGCTCTTTCGCAGCCTTGGCGATGTCGGATTGGTACTTCAGCAGGATGTGCAGCGTCTCCTTGGCCTGCTGCGCATCGATGTGATCGATGCCGAGCAACACCAAAGTGCGGGCCCAGTCGAGCGTCTCGCTGACGCTCGGCGCCTTCTTCAGATCGAGCTGCCGGATGCTGCGCACGATCCGCGCGATCTGGTCGGCGAGGTTCTCGTTGACGCCCGGCACCTTGGTCAGCACGATCTCCTTCTCGCGCTCCATCTCCGGGTAGTCGACGTGCAGGTAGAGGCACCGCCGCTTCAACGCCTCGCTGAGCTCGCGGGTGTTGTTCGAGGTGAGGAACACCAACGGGATCTGCTTGGCCGTGATCGTCCCCAGCTCGGGGATCGACACTTGGTAATCGGACAGGATCTCCAGCAGCAGCGCCTCGGTCTCGACCTCGACGCGGTCGACCTCGTCGATCAGCAGGACGACCGGCTCGGAGGCCGAGATCGCCTCCAGGAGCGGGCGGGTGAGGAGGAACTCCTCGCTGAAGATGTCGTCGTGGACCTCGCTCCACGATTCGCTGCTCTTGTCCGCCTGGATCCGTAGCAGCTGCTTCTTGTAGTTCCACTCGTACAGCGCTTTGGACTCGTCCAGGCCCTCGTAGCACTGGAGGCGGATGAGGCGCGATCCGGTGAGCTCGGCGATGCTCTTGGCGAGCTGCGTCTTGCCGGTGCCGGCCGGGCCCTCCACGAGCACAGGCTTCCCCAGCCGATCTGCGAGGAACGCCACCCCGGCGATTCCGTCGTCAGCCAGGTATTGGACGTCGCGCAGGCCCTCGCGCACCTGCTGGACGCTCTCGAAGCGTTCGCTCATGCGGGCACCCTATCGGCAGGCCCGAAACGTCGATCAATCGGAACAGCTGGTCATACGCTGCCCATGATGGGCGAGCAGCACCTCAACCTGGCGGCCGACATCAACGCGTTCGTCGCCATGCAATCGAGCAACCTGGCGGTGCTCTCCGGGCGTGAGCCATCCGACCACGAGGCCGACGCGCGCATCGAGGCGTCCAACCTCGTCGCCGCTCTGATCGATGCCGACGGCCGGCTCGACGAGGCCGAGTTGCGCGCGTACGTCGACGTCATCGGCACGCAGCTCGATCCCCCGGTGATCGCCGCACCGGCCGAGTTGCGGGCCAGCGGGCTGTTCACCGGCCGCCGCGCGTGGCTGGCTCAGCCGAGCCCGATGCTTCAGCTCTTGGTTGATGCCGATGCCCGCGACGCGCGGACCTCGAGCCACTGGTACTACAAGTTCGCGATCAGCATCGCCCACCGCCTCGCCGCCGTCGACCTCGTGCCGTCACCGAGCGAGCTCGCCGCGATCGACGAGTTCCGCTCGATGATGCTCGCCACGATGGACCGCGCCGGCGTGCCGCGACCGGGCGCGCACAACCCTGGGAGCGCGACGCCCGCGACACCGGCGGCGACACCCGCGCCCGACCCGCCGGCGAGCGCGCCAGCCGGAACGGGCGAGCCGGACGCGCCGACGCTCGACGAACTTCTCGACCAGCTCGACGGGCTCGTCGGTCTCGACCACGTCAAGCAAGAGGTGCGCCAGCTGACCAGCTTGTTGCAAGTGCAACAGCTCCGCGCCCGCTTCGGCCTGCCGGTCTTCGAAACCAGCCACCACCTCGTCTTCACCGGCAACCCGGGAACCGGCAAGACGACGGTCGCTCGCCTGCTCTCCCAGATCTACCGCGCCGTCGGCGTGGTGTCGAAGGGCCACCTCGTCGAGACCGACCGCAGCCATCTGGTCGCCGGATACGTCGGTCAGACCGCGATCCGCACGCGCGAAGCCCTGGAGTCCGCTCTCGGGGGCACGGTGCTCATCGACGAGGCATACGCGCTGGCGCGCGGCGGCGAGAACGACTTCGGCCGCGAGGCGATCGACACGCTGGTGAAGTTCATGGAGGACCATCGCGACGACCTCGCCGTGATCGCCGCCGGGTACACCGACGAGATGGCCACGTTCGTCGACGCCAACCCGGGCCTCGCCAGCCGGTTCACGCGCACGGTCGAGTTCCCCGACTACACCGACGACGAGCTGGTCGCGATCTTCTGCCAGCTCGGCGACCGCCACCGATACATCCCGACCGACGACGCGCTGGCGGTCGTGCGACACCGCATCGCCGCCGCGCCGCGCGGGCGCGGCTTCGGCAACGCACGGTTCGTGCGCAACCTGTTCGACGCCGCCGTCGCTCGTCACGCCCTGCGCGTCGCGCCGCTGCCCGACCCACTCGAAGAGCAACTCACCACCCTCACCGCCGCGGACCTGGCCTGAAGAAATAGCCTGCTTTCGATGGCCAGCTTCCGCGACCGGTTCCTCACCCCCGGGGTGGCCAAGGCGATCATGTCGCCGTGGCGGCTGCTGCTCGGCGCCGCCGCAGGAGTGGTCGCTGCGCTGCTCGGCGTCGGGATCGGCCTGGCCGTCGTGATCGGCATCGCGGCGTACGGCGCCACGGTGCTGGCCGCCGTGCCCAGGCGTGAGCGCGCAGCGCCGATCGACGCGTTCACGCTGTCGGAGCCATGGCGGCGATACGTGCAGGGAGCGCAATCGGCGCGGCGGCGGTTCGACCAGGTGCTCACCGCCACACAGTCGGGCCCGATCCGCGAGCGCCTGGCCTCGATCGGCGAGCGCCTCGACGACGGCGTGCAGCAGTGCTGGCTCATCGCGTGCCGTGGCGACCAGCTCGACGCCGCTGTGGCCAGGATCGACCCGGTCGCCGTGCGGGCCCGCCTTGCCGCGCTGGGGAAGACGGGCGAGACCGACACCGGCGCCACCATCGCCTCGCTCGAAGCCCAGCTGGCGTCCGCGGATCGCATGAAGGCGACCAGCGCGCAGGCGGCGAGCCGCCTCTCGCTGATGCGCTCCCGTCTGGACGAGCTGGTCGCCCGCGCCGCCGAGGTCGGCGTCGGGGCCGGCGACACCGTCGCCTTCAGCAGCGAGGTCGACAGCCTCGTCACCGAGCTGGAGGGGCTGCGCCTGGCGCTCGACGAGGCGAACCGGGCGAGCAACGATCCCACGCTGCCGCGCATCTCGTTCACCGAACGGCCGGACCGGCCCGACGAGGGCACGCCTGGCACGGAGACGACGCCCGGCTCGTGAGCTCGTCCGCGTCGACATCCTCGGCGGGCTCTGGTCTGCTGCGCTCCAACCTCGTCGTCGCGCTCGGCACGGCGTTGTCGCGCCTCACCGGTCTGGTGCGGGTGGTCGTGTTCGGCATCGTGATCGGCCAGACCGCTCTGGCGGACGCGTACAACAGCGCCAACGGCAGCCCGAACGCGGTCTACGAGCTGCTCCTCGGCGGTGTGCTGTCGGCGAGCCTCGTCCCGCTGTTCACCCGCCACGTGGAGGACCGTGACGACGAGGCGACCAGCGCCGTGGTGACGGTCGCGGCGGTGATGATCACCGGCCTGACCGCGCTCGCGGTGCTCGCCGCTCCGTGGATCTTCCACCTGTACTCGCTCAACCCGAGCGACGGTGTCGACGCCGGCCAGTACCGCGAGGTCGGCACCGCGCTCACGCGCGTGTTCCTCGTACAGATCTTGTTCTACGGCCTGACGACGCTGGCGTCCGCGCTGTTGCACGCGCGGCGCCGGTTCTTCGCCGCGGCCTGGGCCCCGGTGCTGTCGAACATCGTCATCATCTTCAGCCTGTTGCTGGTGCCGAGCGCGGTCGCCGGCGACGACCCGCCCGGTCTCGCCGACGTGCTCACCAACGACCGGCTGCGCTGGACCTTGGGGCTCGGCGCGACGCTGGGCATCGCGATCATGGCGATCGCGCTCGTGCCGGCGCTGCTGGCGGCGAACGCGCCGCTGCGGTTCTCGTGGAACCCGAGGCACCCGGCCGTGCGCAAGCTCGTCACGCTGTCAGGGTTCACCCTGGGGTACGCCGCCGCCAACCAAGTCGCGGTGATCGTCATCTCGAACCTCGCCCTGGCGGTCGATCCCGGCGCGCAGGACGCGTACACGAAGGCCTACACGTTCTTCGTGCTCCCCCACGGATTGCTGGCCGTGTCGCTGATGACCACCCTCGCCCCTGAATTGACGTCGCGGGTGGCGCGGCGAGACAAGGCGGGTTTCATCGAGCGCGCGTCGCTGGGCATCTCGATGGTGGCCGTGCTGACGATCCCCGCGGGGCTCGGCCTCTTCGCGCTGCGGCGGCCGCTCATCGGCGCGTTGCTCAACCACGGCGAGTTCTCCGCCCAGGCGGCGCTGACGACGAGCCGCGCGCTGGCGGGCTTCGCCCTCGGGCTCGCCGGCTTCTCGATCTACCTGTTCGTGCTGCGAGCGTTCTACGCCCACCAGGACGCCCGGACGCCGTTCGTGATCAACATCGGAGAGAACCTGCTCAACATCGTGTTCGGTGTCCTGCTCGTCGGCCGGTACGGCGTGCTCGGGCTGGGCCTCGCGCTCGCCCTCGCCTACACGATCGCCGCTGCCTGGGCGCTGGTGGTGCTGACGTACAAGGTCCCCGGCTTCACCGTCGGGCCGATCGTCGACAGCCTGTGGCGGATCGTGCTGGCGGCGGTCGTGATGGCCGAGGTGGTCTGGTTCGTCACCCAGCCGATCGGATCGAACGCCGGCGCCGGCGCTCTGGCGCGGGTGGTCGTGGGCAGCGTGGTCGGCGCCGCCGTGTACGTCGGGCTGCTGGCCGCGCTGCGCTCGCCCGAGCTGGCGACGTTGCGCGATCGCGTGGCCTCGCGGCGTGCGTAATCTTCCTCCATGTTCAAACTCGCTCGGAAGTGGTGGAAGTACCTGACGGCGAAGCTGACCGGAAAGTTCAACGAGGCCGCCGATCCGAAGGTGCAGCTCGAGCAGGCGCTGGCGGAGGCGAACCAGCAGCATCGCCGCCTGAAGGAACAGGCCGCCAACGTGATCGCCAGCCAGAAGCAGGCCGAGCTGCGGCTCAACGCCAAGCTCACCGAGCTGGAGAAGCTGAACGCCAACGCCCGCCAGGCGCTGGTCATGGCCGAGGACGCCACCAAGGCCGGCGATGGGGCGAAGGCGACGCAGTACAACCAGGCCGCCGAGACGATCGCCAACCAGCTGATCCAGGTCGAGAAGGACGTCGAGAGCCTGAAGGCGATGGTGCTCGAATCGACCAGCGCCGCCGATCAGGCCAAGGCCGCGGTGCAGCAGAACAGCCGCCTCCTGCAAGAGAAGCTGGCCGAGAAGAACAAGCTCCTCTCCCAGCTCGAGCAAGCGAAGATGCAGGAGGAGATGAACAAGGCGATGGCCTCGCTCAACGAGACCGTCGGCGACGACGTCCCCACGTTGAGCGAGGTGGAGCAGAAGATCCAGGCCCGCTATGCGAAGGCCAAGGCGATGTCGGAGCTCAACGAGACGTCCGTCCAGAGCCGGGTTCTCGAGGTCGAGCAGGCCACGGCGAACGTCGAAGCGCAGAACCGTCTCAGCCAGCTCCGTGCCGAACTCGGCCTCAGCGGGGCGCCCGCTGTGTCCGCGCCCTCCGAGTCCTCGCGCGCCGAGCCTGCGCCCGCCGAGAACCCCTCCCCCGACGCCGGCTGACCGTCCCGGCCCATCTCATGGGCGCCCAAGCAGGCTGGTGGCGGCGCCGAGCCGTCTAGCGCGGCAGCACGACGAGGTCGTCGCGGTGGATCGCCTCGCGGGCGACGTCCGGCGGCAGGTCGGTGGTGCGCCGTCCGGCGATCCTGCGCAACGTCGTCGCATCGCACGCGGCCATCCCGCGGGCGACGAGGACGCCCGCGCCATCGCGGACCTCGATGGTGTCGCCCTCGACGAACAGCCCCTCGACCCGCGTGACACCGGCAGGCAGGAGCGACGTGTTGCGCTCGACGAGCGCGCGGCGAGCCCCGTCGTCGACGCTGACCGCCCCGTTCACGTGGCTGGCGAACCCGATCCACAGCTTGCGGGCCGGCAGGCGCTTGTCGCGAGGCTGGAACGTCGTCCCGACCTCGTCACCGGCGACAGCCCGCACCAGCACATCTCGATCGCCCGCTCGGGCGATCACGGCGCGCACGCCGGACCACGACGCGATGCGCGCCGCGGCGAGCTTCGATGCCATTCCCCCGCTGCCCCGCGTCGTCCCGCTCGTCCCCGCGCTGACCGCCAGCAGCGGATCGTCGACGGCCACCTCGCGGATGAGGGTCGCAGCAGGGTCGTGGCGCGGATCGGCCGTGTAGAGCCCCGGGGTATCGGTGAGCAGCACCAGGATGTCGGCGCTGACGTTGTGGGCCACCAGCGCGGCGATGCGATCGTTGTCGCCGTAGCGGATCTCGTCGCTGGCGATGGTGTCGTTCTCGTTGACGATCGGCACGAGCCCGAGCTCCAGCAGCCGGATCATCGTGCGCCGCGCATGCAGATACTGCCGCCGGTCGGCGAAGTCGTGCGGCGCCAGCAGCACCTGCGCGGCCACCAGTCCGCGGGCTGCGAACGCCGCGTTGTACACCTCCATCAGCCTTCCCTGGCCGACGGCAGCGAGCGCCTGCAACGTCGTGACGTCGGTGGGGCGCGCAGCGAGACCGAGAGCTGCCACACCTGCGGACACCGCGCCCGACGACACCAGGACGACCTCGTGACCCTGGCCGCACAGATCGTGGACCTGGCGGGCGAGGTCGTCGATGACGGCACGGTCGATCATGCCCAGCTCGTCCGTCAGCGACGAGGTGCCGACCTTGGCGATGACGCGCACGGCTAGCGCTCCGGGTGGTAGTCGAAGCTGAACGAGCCGATCCAGACCACGTCGCCTTCCTGCGCCCCGGCGCGCGCCAGCAGGCGCGGCACCCCGAGCCGTTCGAGCCGAGAGTCGATGTAGCTGAGCGCCTCGGGCGTGGTGACGTCGTTGAGCGCGACCGCCCGCTCGGCGGCACGGCCGTGCACGCGGAACTCGTGATCGGCGAGGCGTTCGACGGTCGCCCCCTCCGCCAGAGGCCGCAGGATGACGACGCCTTCCTGCGCGGGCTGGGCCTGGCGAGCCTCGTGGACGCGCGCGGCCATCGCGCCGACCAGCTCGCGCACGCCGGCCCCGGTGACGGCGGAGATGCGCAGCCACTCGTCCTCGGCGTCGTCGATCACCGGATCGTCGAGCGCGACGAGGTCGGTCTTGGAGAGCGCGATGACCCGCGGGCGGGCGAGCAGCTCGGGTTGGTACGCGTCGAGTTCGTGCAGCAGCACTTCGAGCTGGCGGCGCGGCGTCGTGCCGTCGAGGGCGGCGGCGTCGAGGAGGACGCAGAGCACCCGAGCCCGCTCGACGTGCCGCAGGAAGCGGTGGCCGAGGCCCTTGCCCTCGCTCGCGCCCTCGATCAGGCCGGGAATGTCGGCGACGATGAACTCGGTCGACTCGTCGAGACGCACCACGCCGAGATGCGGTTCCAGGGTGGTGAACGGATAGTCGGCGATCTTCGGTTTCGCCGCGCTGATGCGGCTGATCAGGGTGCTCTTGCCGACGTTGGGGAATCCGACGAGGGCGACGTCGGCCATCAACTTCAGCTCGAGCTTCAGCCAGCGCTCCTCGCCGTGCTCGCCCTGCTCGGCGAACGTGGGGGCACGGCGCTTGTTCGACAGGAACCGGGCGTTGCCCCGCCCGCCGCGCCCGCCGGCTGCGGCGAGCCAGCGGTCGCCGTGGTGGACGAGGTCGGCGAGCACCTCGCCGGTGTACATGTCGCGCACGACCGTGCCCTCGGGCACGCTGATCTCGAGGCTCTCGCCCCGCTTGCCGTGGAGGTCCTTTCCCTTGCCGTGGACGCCGTTGCCGGCTCGGCGGTGCGGATGGTCGCGGAACGCCAGCAGCGACGCGACGTTGCGGTCGGCCACCAACCACACGTCGCCGCCCTTGCCTCCGTCACCCCCGTTCGGCCCGCCCATGACGACCGGACCCTCCCGGCGGAACGCCACGCAGCCGGCCCCGCCGTCGCCGCCGCGCACGTTGAGCTGGCACTCGTCGACGAACCCGGACACGACCATCGAGGCTACCGGCGTCCCTATCCTGGTCGGAGTGACCGAATCGCGGTTGGGTGACATGCAGGAACGGGCCGAGCGCTGGGCGAGCACCATGCGCGGCCACGACCTGCGCGGCGTCAGCCTGGCCCACGCCGACTCGTGGGCCGGCCCGGGCGCCACCGCCACGATCGACCGCCTCGCTCGTGAGGCGCGCGAGGAGCAGCTGCTGGCGCCGCTGGCCACGCGCGCGTTCGGCGCTGGCAACCGCCGGATCGACGAGGAACCCGACCCGTGGCGCACGTGTTTCGAGCGCGATCGCGACCGGATCCTCCACTCCTCCGCCTTCCGCCGTCTCGCCGGGAAGACACAGGTGTTCGTGTTCCCCGAGGACCACCAGCGCACGCGGCTGACCCATGCGCTCGAGGTGGCGCAAGTCGCGGTGTCGATCGCACGCGCCCTGGGGTTGAACACGGCCCTCGCCGAGGCGATCGCGCTCGGCCACGACTGTGGGCACGGACCGGGGGGCCACGCCAGCGAGGACGCGCTGTCCCCGTACGTCGACGGCGGCTACGACCATGCCGTGTGGGGCGCGGACGTCACGGTGACGTCGCTGAACCTGTGCGCCGAGACCCTCGACGGCATCCGCAATCACTCGTGGAGCCGGCCTGCGCCGGCGACGCCCGAGGGCGAGGTGGTCAGCTGGGCCGACCGGATCGCCTACGTGTGCCACGATTTCGAGGATGCGGTCGCGGCCGGCATCGTCACGCCCGACGACCTGCCCGACGTGGTGCGCGGTCGTTGCGGCGACCACCGCAGCGGGCAGCTCGGCACGTTCATCCGAGCGATGATCTCGGCCACCGAGGAGACCGGCCGCATCGGCATGGCGCCGGACGTCGCCGAGGTGCTCGCCGCGTTCCGCGACTTCAACTACCGGCAGGTCTACATGCGACCCGAATCGGTTGCGCAAGCCTCCGCGGTGATCGACCTGCTGCGTGCCCTCGTGGACCACTACGTGTCGGAGCCGGGCGCGCTGCCGGACGGACCTGGTGATCCGGTGCACACCGCGGTCGGCTACGTGGCCGGGATGACCGATCGATTCGCCTGCCGCCAAGCGATGACGTTGCTGGGGTGGGACGCCGACCGGCTCCCGAAGGGCATCTGAGGAGCCGCCATCAGCGGCCGCCGCTCAGAGCGGCAGGACGTCGACGACCTTGTGACCCTTGCGCTCGCCGAACTTCACGGAGCCGTCCGCCAAGGCGAAAAGGGTGTCGTCGCCACCGATGCCCACGTTCTTGCCGGGCCGGAAGCGCGTGCCGCGCTGGCGAACGAGGATGGTGCCCGCCGTGATCCGATGCCCGTCGAACACCTTCACACCGAGGCGCTGGGCGTTGGAGTCGCGTCCGTTGCGGGTTGACCCGCCACCTTTGGTCTTCGACATGGCTCAGCTCACTTCTTGCTCGTGCCGATCGAGAGGATCTCGACCACGGAGTACTGCTGACGGTGCCCGTACCGGCGACGCTGGTTCGTGCGCCGCTTGTAGGTGAAGCCATCGATCTTCGGGCCCTTCGCGGACCCGACCACGCGACCGGTGACCTTCGCGCCCTCGAGCTCGGTGGGCGTGGCCAGCACGCGGTCGCCGTCGACCAGCAGAACCGGAGCGAAGCTGACCTCGGCGCCGTCTTCGACACCCAGCAGCTCGACGCGCACCTGCTGACCTTCTGCGACACGCTCTTGCTTGCCACCGGTTGCGATCACTGCGTACATAGCAACGGTCGACTCTACCGGGCCCCGCAGGATCGACCAACTGCCCGGCTTCCGGCGCGGCCCTGTCGGCGCACACATGGCGTGGTAGACATTCCGGCGAACCACGAGGCGGGAGGTTCTCATGAGGTGGCGGTTCACCCTCATCACGGCGGCCATCGCGTTGACGGCGTGCGACGCCGGGCCGGCACGGCAGGAGTCATCGGTGGCGGCATCGCCATCCAGCACGTCGAGGTCCACCACCTCGGCGTCGTCCAGTTCGACGTCGACCAGCTCCACGTCGACGACCTCGACGACGCTCGCGCCGACGACCACGATCTCGCTCGAGGAGCAGGTGCGTGCGGACTTCACCAGCGCCTGGTACGCCCGCCGCCGCTGCGCGTATGCCCCCGAGGCATGCGATTTCGCCGCCATCGCGGCGCCCGGCTCCCCTATGGACGTCGGAGTCCGCCGAACCATGGCGGACCGGATCGAAGGCAACCTGCGTGCGGTCGAAGGGATCGGACAGGTCCTGTGGCGGATCGACAGGGTCTGGCTGGTCGGCGAGCGGGCCTTCGTCGCCACGTGCCTGTACGACACGATCGTCCTCTTCGACGTCCAAGATCCGCTCGATCCGACAGATGACATCGTTTTCGATGACAGTGTGTATTCAGAGCACGTGCGCTGGACGATGGAACCGACGCCGCTCGGCTGGCGCATCGCTGAGCGCATCACCTCCCTCGAGCGCTACGACGAGGACATGTGCGGGTTCTCGGCCTAACTGCGATCATCGCGCTGATCTCGCTCGCCCCTTCCTCGGTCGCGGTCGCTGGCGAGAAGGGCACCGACGGGAGCGGGGCAAGCGGCAGCGCGTACGACGGGGTGATCTCGGCCGGCGTGCAGTTCGGCCGGCCCCCACGGAGCAAGGGCGCGCCGGACGCGTCGGGATGCGTCTGGAGCCGGCCGATCGCCGGTGACCATCACACGTGGTCGGTCATCCAGCGCGGCGGCATCACCTACCGGCTCTGGTTCCGCCGATGCCCCACCCGGCACGCCAACGTGTGGATCCGCGAGGGCATCCCCACGATCGATCTCGGGTTCGTCGCCGCCGACCGTGTCGTCCGCAGCCTCCCGCCGCCACAGCTGTCCGCTGCGCCACCGCTCGACCGCGGCATCGTCAACGTCGGCATGTGGTTCTGGGTCGACGCGACGGCGTGGCGGCCGATCTCGGCGACCGCGTGGGTCCCGACACCGAACGGCATCGTCTGGTCGACCGCGACCGCGCGACCCACACGGCTGGTGTTCGACCCGGGAGACGGCGCCCTGGGCGATGGCCCGGTGTCGTGCGCGGGTCCAGGGGACTCCTGGAGCGCGGCCGACGGAGACGAAGCGCTCTCGGAGTGCATGCACACGTACCGCCATGCATCCGTCCTCGATCCACGCGGCGTGTTCACGGCGACGATCGGGATCGAATGGGAGATCAGCTGGCGGTCCAACGTCGCATCGGGCGGGGCTCTCCCCGCCCACACGACGCACAGGACGTACGACGTCGAGGTGCGCGACGTCCAGGCGATCGTCGTCGACAGCTGATCCGCGGCCGGGCCGCTACAGCAACAGCTCGTGATCGACCACGACCCCGCGGCCGTCGCAGTTGGGGCAGGGATCGGCGAAGTTCGTGAGCAGCCCCTCCCCGATGCGCTTGCGAGTCATCTCGACGAGGCCGAGGTCGCTGATGTCGAACACCTGAGTGCGCGTCTTGTCGCGGCCGAGCGCGTCGCGGAAGGCCTCGACGACCTTCTTGCGGTTCTCGCGGATCTCCATGTCGATGAAATCGATGACGATGATGCCGCCGATATCGCGCAGCCGCAGCTGCCGAGCGATCTCGTCCGCGGCCTCGAGGTTGTTGTGGAACACCGTCTGTTCGAGGTTCGTCGTCCCGACGTTCTTGCCCGTGTTGACGTCGATCACCGTGAGCGCCTCGGTGTGCTCGATGATCAACGACCCGCCCGAGGGCAGCCACACCTTGCGGTCGAGCGCCTTGTGCAGCTGCTCGTGCACGTGGAAGCGCTCGAAGAGCGGCAAGCCCTCCTCGTCGGCGTCGTAGAACTCGACCCGATCGGCGAGCTCGGGGTTGAACGCCGTGACGTAGTCCTTCACGTCCTCGTAGAGCTGGCGGTCGTCGATGACGACGCCGCGGTATTCGCTGGTGAACTCCTCGCGGATCACACGCACCGCGAGGGCCGGCTCGCGGTACAGCAGCGTGGGCGTGTTGGCCTTTTTCGCCTTGGCCTCGATCGCGTTCCACTGCTCGACCAGGCGGGTCACGTCGGCGCTCAGCTCGTGCTCGGTGGCGTTCTCTGCCGCGGTTCGGACGATGAGCCCATGCTCGGCCGGCTTGACGCGATCGAGGATCGAGCGCAGGCGCTTGCGGACGTCGTCCGGCAGGCGCTTGGAGATGCCGTACGTCTTCGAGTTCGGGATCAGCACCACGAACCGTCCCGGCAGCGACACCTCTTGGGTGAGCCGGGCGCCCTTGGCCCCGATCGGGTTCTTCGTCACCTGGCAGACGATCAGCTGCTTGGCGCGCAGCATCTGCTCGATGCGCGGCCGCTCGCCCTTGGGCCCCTCGACGATGTCCTCGGCGTCGTACTGCACGTCGCCGCGGTAGAGCACGGCGTTCTTCGGGGTGCCGATGTCGACGAACGCTGCCTCCATGCCGGGTAGGACGTTTTGCACCTTGCCGATGTAGATGTTGCCGTGGATCTGGCTGATGTCGTCGGCCGGCCGGCTGACGTAGTGCTCGATGAGGCTGCGACCCTCCAGCACACCCACCTGGGTCAGCTTCGGCCGCACCTGCACGCACATCAGGTAGCGGCCGACGGGACGGCCGTTGCGCTCGCGACCCCGGCGGCGCTCGTACACCTCCTCGTCGATCGGGGGGGCCGCCGAAGCGCCGCGCCCCGCCGGCGCGGACGCGGGCTTGGCGCTGCGGCCGCCCCGCCGGCGCTTCTTCTTCGGAGCCGGCGTGACGGTCGCCGGACCCGGCGGAGGGGTCTTAGGGACCGGCGCGGGCCGCGTGTCACCGATGCGAGGGGCGCGCACCAAGGCCTTCTCGGCGGCCGCCGCGCTCGGTCGCCCTTCGGTCAGCCGGTCGGGCAACTCGACGTCGGCCTCGCCTGCGGTCTGCTTCGGCGCCCCGGCCGCCCGCCGCGGCGTCACCTTGCGCGGCGCGCGAGCGGCAGGCGCGGCCGGCTCACGGTCGTCCGCCGCGTTGTCCGCGTCGTCTGCCGTGTCATCGTCGGCTTCGTCGCCCTCGGGTCCTCCGGCGGCGCTCGCCGGCTTCTTGCGCTTGCGCCCGCCGCGCGAGCCGCGGCGGCGCTTCCGCGCGGCACGGTTCGCGTCGCTCTCGTTGGCGTCGTCATCGCCGTCCGCGGGGGCCGATTCGGCAGGCGAGGGCGCGCCGTCGGAAACGGCGTCGGGCGTGCCGGCGGCCGCTGGCTCCTCGTCGGCGATCGCCGACCGGCCACGCGCCGCAGGCGTCACCGCTGCGGTGACCGCGCCGTCCCCGAGGTCGCTGGGCGCGTCCCCGGCGCTGCCGGCGGGGATGGCCGGCGTCATCTCGATGTCGTCCATCAGAAACCTTTCCCGTGCGCCGGGAGCACGTCGTGGCGCTCGCCGTCGCGTTCGATCCATTGATGGGTGCGCAGCACCCGCACGGCCGTCTCGACCGCATCCATTCCTGGGAACGCCGCAGCCACGAGCTCGACCGGGCGCACCGCGCGCCCCGTCGACGTGAGCACGGCGCGCAACCGGGGCCCGACGTCGTCGGGCTCCACCGCCTGCACCGATTCGATACCGGGCCGCACGTCGTCGACCCGGCGCTCGCCCTTGCGCTCCCGCTCGAGCGGCAGCTCGCGCGCGGCCATCACGCGCTCGGCGGCGACCTGCGCCTCGTCGGCGGCAACGCCCGCGAGGCTGACCTCCCACGTGCACGCCACCACATCCTGTTGCAGCGACGGCGTCCCGGGCGCACGCTCGACGACGACGTCGACTGCGTAGCCCGTCGGGAGCTCGGATCCGAGGCGATCGGCCACCTCGGTGGTCGACAACGGCGTGGCGCCGTCGTCGACGAGATCGATGTCGAGGTATTCGGCCAGCGACTCGGCGCCCGTGGGCAGAGCCAGACCGAACGACATCTTGGGTCGGGGCGTGAACCCGACCGACAGCTCGACCGGCAGCCGCGCCTTGCGCAGCGCCCGCTCCCAATGGCGGGCCGTGTCCCGGTGCCCCGTGAAGCGGACCTTGCCGGTCTTGCTGTAGCGCACGCGGACCTTCACGCCGAGGCCTCCACCATGGCGGCGGCGCGTCGTGTCGGACCGAGGTCGACCATCACCTCGCCGCCGCGGGAGAGATCCTGCCCCGTGCCTTGGCTGCCGCCCGCGGGCGGGATCGGCGATGCGACGACGTGCTCGATGCCGTAGCCGGTGCACACTCCGCAGTCGTAACACGGCGTCCACCGGCAATCCTCCAGCCCCGCGCCGGCGAGTGCCGCCTGCCAGTCCTGCCACAGGAAGTCCGAGTGCAGCCCGGCCGAAAGGTGCTGCCACGGCAGCACCTCGTCCTCCATGCGGTGGCGGTGGACGTACCAGTCGATCGACAGGCCCTCGGCCTCCATCGCCCGTTCCCATCGGCCGAGGTCGAAGTACTCACCCCACTCCTGGAACGTGCCGCCCTCACGCCAGGCGCGCTCGATCACCGCGCCGACGCGCCGGTCGCCGCGCGACGCGATGCCCTCTGCCAGCGTCGCCGCAGGGTCGTGCCACTTGAGCTGCACGCCCTTGGCCTTGTGGGTGGCGTCGCGCAGCAGCTGCACCTTGCGCCGCAGTTCGGCCGTGGTGTTCTGCCCGAACCATTGGAACGGGGTGTGCGGCTTGGGGACGAACCCGCCCACGCTGACGGTGACGCTGGCACGGTTGGTGTGACGCTTCCCGATCGCGACGCAGTTGGCGGCGAGCTCGGCGATGCCCAGTGTGTCGGGATCGGTCTCGGTGGGCAGACCGGTCAGGAAGTAGACCTTCATCCGCGTCCAGCCCTGCGAATACGCGCTCTCGACCGCGCTGTAGAGGTCGTTCTCGGTGATCAGCTTGTTGATCACCTGGCGGAGCCGCCACGACCCTGCCTCGGGAGCGAACGTCAGCCCGCTGCGCCGCCCGGCGGCGACCTGACCGGCGAGGCCCACGGTGAACGCGTCGACACGCAGCGACGGCAGAGAGACGCTGGTCGTGCCGCACATCGTCGGATCGTCGACGACCGACCGCACGACCTCTTCGACACCGCTGAAATCGGCCGTGCTCAAGGAGGTCAGCGCCACCTCGGTGTGCCCCGTCCGGCGCACCCCCTCGCGGATCATCGTGCGGACCTGCTCCGCCGGGCGCTCGCGCACCGGGCGCGTGATCATGCCCGCCTGGCAGAAACGGCAGCCGCGGGTGCAGCCGCGGAACACCTCGACGCTCAGCCGGTCGTGCACGACCTCGGTCAGCGGCGCCAGCGGGCGCTTCGGGTACGGCCAGTCGCCGAGATCCGCGACCGTGCGCTTGCCGACGACCGCCGGCACGTCGGGGTGCGTGGGCGTCACCGCGACGAGCCGCGGGCCGTCGTAGGCGACGTCGTACAGCGAGGGCACGTAGACGCCGTCGATCTTGGCCAGCTCGCGCAGCACCTCGTCGCGGGACCCGCGCCCGTCCGCCTTCCACGCGTGGACGACGGCGGTGATCTCTCCGACGACCTCCTCGCCTTCGCCGAGCACGGCGGCGTCGACGAAGTCGGCGAGAGGCTCGGGGTTGAACGCACAGTGACCGCCGATCACCACGAGTGGGTCCACCGGCGAGCGCTGCGCCGAGCGCACGGGCGCTCCCGCGAGGTCGATCATGTTGAGCACGTTCGTGAAGACCAGCTCGGCCGAGAGATTGAACGCGAGCAGATCGAACGCCCCGGCCGGCCGGTGGGTGTCCACCGAGAACAGCGGCACCCCGCGCGCCCGCAACAGCGCCTCGAGGTCGGGCCAGGGGGCGTACGTACGTTCGGCGACCGCGTCGTCGCGCTCGTTCAAGATCTCGTAGAGGATCTGCAGTCCCTGGTTCGGCAGGCCGATCTCGTAGGCATCCGGGTACGCGAGCAGCCAGCTCACCTTCCCGGGCTCGTACCGGGGCGTGATGGCGCCGTCCTCGCACCCGATGTAGCGAGCGGGCTTTTGCACCTTGGCCAGGAGCGGTTCGATCCGCGGCCAGAGCGTGGTCATGGTCACGCCAGTCTACCGGGCGACGTCGGTCACGGCCCGGGAGGGTCGGGCGGCGGACCGGCCTGGGCGTCGGCGCCGGTCAGCGCATGCGGCGCATGTGCACGCTCTGCACCAGCCCGAACATCAGGAAGAAGGCGATCAAGCCGCTGCCGCCATAGGAGATGAACGGCATCGGCAAACCCGTGACCGGCATGATGCCGAGCGTCATCCCGAGGTTCTGGAACACCTGCCACAGGACCATCGCGAAGACCCCCGCGCACACGAACGTGCCGAACGTGTCGCGCGAGAGGTGGGCGATGCGCCAGATGCGCAGCAGGGCGATGGCGAACAACCCGAGGATGACGCCGCACCCGATGAGCCCGAACTGCTCGCCGACCGCGGACATCGGGAAGTCGGCCCACTGCACCGGGATGTCGTTGCGGGCGTTGGTCATCGTCCCGCCCAGCCAACCCTTGCCGTCCAGCCCGCCGGTGGCCAGGGCGCGCATCGCGTTGCGCTGCTGGTAGACGAGGTTCCTGATGCTCTCGTTCTGGGAGTCCTGGTTGAATACGGCGCGGATGCGGTTCCACTGGTAGTCGTCGAGCACCTGCGCGGCGACGGCGGCGGCCATCGTCAGGATCGACAGGAACGTGATCAGCGCGATGTACCGCGCCTTCGCTCCGGCGACGAGCAGCACGGCCATCACCATCACGATCAGCACCGACGCAGAACCGAGATCCGGCTGGAGGATCACGAGCACCGCGGGGGCGCCCACCAGCAGCAGCCCGGTGATGAACCGGGGGTACGAGACCTCGTCGGCCTTGTCCTCGCCGAGGTACGCGGCGAGGGCCATCAGCACCGTGACCTTGGCGAGTTCCGCGGGCTGGATGCTGATCGGCCCGACGTCGAAGGACAGACGGGCGCCGTTGCGCACCGCGCCGAACAGCATCACGAGGACCAGCCCGACGAGCGTGCAGCCGTAGAAGAAGTAGGCTCGCTCGCGGATCCACTCGTAGTCGAACGACATCACCGCCGCCATCGCCAGCGCGGCGGCGATCAGGAACACGACCTGTCGCGTGGCGAACAGGTACGGATCGCCCGGCGTCTTGGTGTACGACGCCGAGTAGACGGTGAAGCAGCCGATGACCGCGAGCGCCCACTGCACCGCCATCAGCAACCAGTCGATGTTGCGCCCAGGGGCGCCCGGGCTGCTGCGAATGTTCCCGAGCCCGCTGTCGGGCTTGCGGTGGAGGAAGGTGACGCTCATTCGCGGATGGTCGAGCCGAGCGTCGCCGGGTTGAGGCACATCGAGTCGGTGAGCGTCAACGGAGTGGCGACCTCGGTGGACGTCAGATCGAGCTGCATCGACGGCAGCACCGGATCCATCCTGGTGGGGTCGTTCAGCGCCATGAAGATGCACTTCACGACCGGCGCCGCGGACTCCGAGCCGTACCCGGCCTTCTCGAGGTACGCGGTCACCGTGTACGGCAACTCACCGGAGCGGCTGAACGCCGCGAACACCGACGAGTCGAGCCACGGCTGGTTCTCCTTCCCTTGTGCCGTGCCCGTCTTGCCGGCGATCGGGATCTCCTCGTAGGGATAGTCGGGAACGATGCCGGCGAACCACGAGGGCGGATCGAACAGGTGCTCGCCGGTGGTCTTGTGGTAGCTGTCGCTCGTGACACCGGGGCCGGTGATGACACGTTCGAGGCCGTGGATGATCGGGTCGCGGATCTCGGGCGGCATGTCGAGCTGGCGGGCGACCTTCGGCGTCGAGAACGACTGGAGCAGCGTGCCGGACTCGAGCGCCGCCCTGCCGGGCTCGCCGTCAGGCGTGCCCGGCGCGTAGATCGCGTTGACGATCTCGGGCACCATGACGAAGCCCTCGTTGGCGAAGGTGGCGTAGCCGGTCGCGAGCTGCAATGGCGTGGCCGACAGAAGGCCCTGACCGATCGCCAGCTGCACGTTGTCGCCGCTGTAGTACCCGCGGCCTTCCTCCTCTTTGATCACGCCGCGCTCGGCGTAGTCCTTCTTCACCGACGCGTTCGGGACGACGCCGTCGAACTCGTACGGCAGGTCGATGCCGGTGTCCTCGTCGAAGCCGAACAACCGCAGCTGGTCTTGGAGCGCTTCCCCGGGGAGGCCCATCATCCTCTCGCCGATGCGGTAGAAGAACGTGTCCGACGAGACCGCGAGCGCGTCCTCCACGTTGACGTTGCCGTACACGCACGGCCGCAGCGTGCCGGCGCAGGTGGCGTTCTTGTACTCGAAGCGCACGCCTGCCTTGCGCGCCTCCTCCGAGACGCTCTCCATCTTGTAGGTGCCTTCGTCCTCGAAGTAGTTGTTCGCGGTGAGCAGGCCGCTGTGCAACGCGGCGTAGGCGACGAACGGCTTGAACGTGCTGCCGAGGTTGTAACGGCCCTGGATCGCACGGTTGACGAGGATCGACCGGTCGGGGTCGTCGGTGTCGGGGAACAGCTGGCTGAACTTGTCACCGCTGATGTCGGCGTTCATCCAGCGGTTGTCGAAGGTCGGGTAGCTGGCCATGGCGACGATGTGACCGTTGGAGTGATCCATCACGATCACCGACCCAGCGGGCGCCTTGTAGGGCACCTGTTCGGGGAACTCCGGGAACGCGTACTCGCCCTTCGCGTCCCTCGGGTTGTTGACCAACTCGGCCCGTTGCATTTGCAACTTCGTCTGGAGGGCCTGTTCGGCGTACTGCTGCACGTCGAGGTCGAGCGTCAGCTGGACGTCTTGGCCGGGGATCGGGTCGACCTGTTCGAGCACGCGCAACGGACGGTTCGCGGAGTCGACTTCGTAGACGATCTTGCCCCACGACCCGTGGAGCACACTCTCCATGCTCATCTCGACGCCGAAGCGCCCGACGCGTTCGTTGCGCTGGTAACCCAGCCCGAGGTAGTGATCGAGATCGGCCTTCGTGATCGCGCCCATGTAGCCGATGACGTGTGAGGCCAGCGGCGCGTAGGGGTACTCCCGGGCGTAGTTCTCCTGCACGTCGACACCGGGGAAGTCTTCGCTGCGCTGCATCAGGTAGAGCACGGTCGGCTCGTCGACGTCCTCGGCGAGCGGAAGCGGAAGGAACGTGCTGTAGATGACGTCCTTGTATCGGCGCTCCATCTCCTCGACGGGCACGCCGAGCGGTCCGGACAAGCGGGCGAAGAGCTCGGCGCGCATGGAGTCGCGGCGGATCTGCTGGCGGTCGACGGTGACCGTCAGGACCCGCCGGTTGTCGGCGAGGATCCGACCGTCGATGTCGAAGATCCGGCCCCGTTCGGGCGGGATGTAGACGGTCTTCTGGCGCGCCGCGTTGACCCGCTCTTGCAGGGGTGACGCCTGCACCGTTTGGAGGAACCACAGCCGTGTGCCGAGGAGCCCGAACAGAACGAGCGCGACCAGGGCCAGCAGGCCCATCCTGGCGCTCCGCTTGTCACCGGCCATCGGCACAGTCTGCTTCGTCTCGCCTGCCGTGTGCGTGCAGGCTCACTCCGGCATCGCCTTCCACTCGGGACGCTTGAGGCCCAGGCACCATCGTCCGAGCGGCACGGCGAGCGGGCTCGACACTCCCGCGAAACCGGCGCAGATCGGCACGATCCAGAAGAGCTCGGTCGTCCACCACCCGTTGTCGCCGATGAAGTTGTAGAGGATCGGCTGTGTGATCTCCCCCACCGCGGCGCCGAGGACTGCGAACAGCATCGCGATCCACCAGCTGGGGTCGACCATGATCGACAGCGCGAAGCCGGCGGCGAACCCGGCGAGGCCGTAACTGAGCGCGGTGAGGCCGAGCGGGGTGGCCGCGCTGAGGTCGAACATCAAGCCGAGGACGAACCCGGCGAGCGCGCCGCGCTCGGGGCCGCCGGCCACACCGGCGCCGGCCGACAGAGCGAGCAGGACCTGGAGCACCACCCCATGCACCGGGGCGTCGGCGAGCACCGCGCGCTGCACACCGAGCAGCACCAGCCCGACGGCGACGATGCGCAACACGACGAACTTCATCAGCAGTTCACGGGTTCCGATGCCGGCCGGTAGAGCATGACGGCGACGAAGTTGAGGTGGTCGATGTCGGCGGAGTAGTCGACCTCGAGGATCGGTCCGGCCGACGACGTACGCGAGATCACACGGCTGACCGTGCCGACCGGGATGCCGTCCGGAGCGAGGTCGTCGGCGCCGCCCGCCGTCGACACCGGGTCGCCGACTTCGATCTCGCCTTCTTCCACGAGCCTCACGTGCGGAAGGTCGTCGGGCCCGCGGCCTTGCAAGATGCCCGTCTCGCGCAGCACTTCCGGCGGGGCGGTGGTCGATGTCGTCGAGGACGACGTCGTGGTGGCGCCGGTCGGATCCTCGCCGGCGGCCGGTGTCGAGGTCGACGTCGTGGACGTGTTGGCGTCGGGCTCGGTGGTGGTCGTCGTCGTGCTGGAGGTGGTCGTCGAGTTCAGGTCGTCGACCGCGATGCCGCTCGGGACGGTCTCGGCGGGCACGGAGGTGGACGACGCCGAGGGGCCTTCGTCGGGCGACGCCAGGATCTTGACGCCGACCGCGTACCGAGGGTCGGTGATCAGCATCACGACCGCGCGGCGCGGGTAGGCCTCGGTCACCTTGCCGATCAGGCCGCCAGGCCCGACGACCGGCATCCCGGTGGCGATGCAGGACTCCGACCCCTTGTCGATCTCGACCGTCAGCTGGAAGTTGCTCGGCGCGTCACCGACCACTTGCGCCGTGACGGTCGGGATGTTCGCCAGCGTGCTCAGGCGGTTGAGAGCGAGCAGCTCGTTGGCTTCGAAGATCGCGGCCCGGGCGGCGACGTCGGCCCCCCGCATCGCTTCCAGCTCGGCACGCAGGTCGTCGTTCTCGTCCTGGAGGTCGGGATAGTCGGTGATCCCGTTCCATGCCCGCTCCATCGGGCGCCAGACGACGAGCGCCGCGGACTCGAACGGGCGGGTGACGATGGAGAACACCCCACGCGCCCTGTCGGTCAGCGGGTTGCCGTTCACGTCGAGCGTGATCAGCAGGATCGAGGTGAGGAGAAGCAGCGCGAGGGCGCGCCGGCGACTGATGGTGTGAACAGCCACAGCGGGGGGTCAGTCGTCGCCACCCTGCGACAGGAGCCCCCGCATCGCGTCGATGTTCTCGAGCGCCCGGCCCGACCCGATGACGACGCTGTACAGCGGATCGGGGGCCATGTTGATGGGCATACCGGTCTCGTGGGCCAAGCGCCGCTCGAGGCCGGCAAGCAGCGCCCCACCACCGGTGATGGTGATGCCCTGCTCCATGATGTCGGCGGCGAGCTCGGGCGGCGTCTTGTCGAGCGTGGTCTTCACCGCGTCGACGATCGCCGACACCGGCTCGGCGAGCGACTCGCGCACCTGCTCGGTGGTCAGCGCCACGGTGCGCGGCAAGCCGCTGATGAGGTCGCGGCCGCGGATGTCGGCCGTGAGCTCCTCGTCGAGCGGCCACGCCGATCCCATGTGGATCTTGATCTCTTCCGCCGTGCGATCGCCGATGGCGAGCGAGAACTCCTTCTTGACGTACTGGAGCACCGAGTCGTCGAGCTCGTCGCCGCCGACCCGGACGGATTGCGCGGTGACGATGCCGCCGAGCGAGATGACGGCGACCTCGGTGGTGCCGCCGCCGATGTCGACGATCATGTTGCCGCTCGGCTCGTGCACCGGCAGATCGGCGCCGATCGCGGCGGCCATCGGCTCCTCGATGATGTGCACCGGCTTGCGCGCCCCGGCGTACTCGGCCGCGTCCTGCACGGCACGCTGCTCGACGCCGGTGATCCCGCTCGGCACGCAGATCACCATGCGCGGCTTGCTCCAGCGGCTGGCGTGGACCTTCTGGATGAAGAAGCGCAGCATCTTCTCGCAGACCTCGAAGTCGGCGATGACGCCGTCCTTCAGCGGCCGTACGGCTTTGATGTGACCGGGAGTGCGGCCCATCATGCGCTTGGCTTCCAAGCCGACCGCCACCGGACGGCCATCGTTGACGTTGAGCGCGACGACGGACGGCTCGTTCAGCACCACGCCCTGCCCCCGGGCGTAGATCAAGGTGTTGGCCGTGCCCAGATCGATCGCGAGATCGCGCCCCAGGGCGAGCGGGTTGTTGCGTGCCATGGCCAGACTCTCGTGCGAACGGGTGCGGTTCGACCGCACGTGCAGACGTCGGCCGAGTGTAGTCCTGCCCAGGTTTGTTACAGATTCGGGAAGAAGATCTCGATCTCCCGCTTGGCGCTCTCGGCGCTGTCGCTGCCGTGCACCAGGTTCTCCGTGAACAGGATGCCGAGGTCGCCACGGATCGTGCCGGGGGCGGCCTTGCGCGGGTTGGTGACGCCCATCATCGTGCGCACCACGTCCCACGTGTCCTCCGGGCCTTCCAGCACCAGCGCCACCACCGGGCCACGGCTCATGAAGGCCACCAGATCGGCGTAGAACGGCTTGCCGACGTGCTCTTCGTAGTGCCGGGCCAGCGTGTCGGCGTCGAGCGTGCGGAGGTCGAGAGCGACGATCTTCAGCCCCTTGGCCTCGAATCGGGAAAGCACCTCGCCGACGAGGCCGCGCTCCACGGTGTCGGGCTTCAGCAGGACCAGCGTGCGATCGGACATGGCCGGCGAGGCTATCGCCCGCCCGCCCCGAACCCCCGTCCCGCGCCGCCCACCCCGATGCCACCCACCCCCTTGGGCGCGATCCGCTGCCGTCCCGGCAGCACGTCGCGCCCGAGCATGCTGCTTGGGCGCGTCCGGCTGCGGCCACGGCAGCGGATCGCGCCCAAGCACCAGGGAGATGGAGGTGGGAAGGCGGCCGCCGACGAGGGGCGCGGCGGTCAGGGCAGGATGCGGCGCAGGTGGGGTCGGGCGTTGCCGACCACGTACAGCGAGCCGGTGACCAGCACGGCGTCGTCGCCCGTGGCGATCGCCACCGCCCGGTCGCAGGCGTGCTCGACCGTGTCGAACAGCTCGACGTCGTCGCAGCCGAGCGCCCGCGCCGCAGCGGCGATCTCGGCCCCGGGCATCCCACGCGGCGACGGGGCCGTGCAGCAGATCACGGTCTCGAACTCGTCGCCGCGCAGCGCGGCCACCATCTCCGCCGGGTCGCGGCCCTTGAGACATCCCACCACCAGGATGCGGTTGCCGTGAGGATCGAAGTCGTCGAAGAAGACCTGAGCGCAGCGGTCCGCGCCAGGCGGGTTGTGCGCCCCGTCGACGATCACCAGCGGCTGATGGCCGAGCACCTCGAAGCGGCCGGGCATCACGACCGCCGCGAACCCCTCGGCGACGATCTCCGCGGGGACCGGACTGGCGAAGAACGTCTCGACGGTGGTCAGCGCCACCGCCGCATTGTCCCCCTGATGCGCGCCGTGGAGGGGCACGAAGATCTCCGGGTAGACCGTGGTCGGCGTTCGGATGTCGATCAGCCGCCCGCCGAGCGCGAGCTGGTTCTCGACCACGTCGAACTGCTCGCCGCGCACGAAGCTGCTGGCGCCGTGGGTGAAGTACGCCGCCAACGCCGGGTCGGCCTCGCCGATGACCGCCGCGCTGCCCGGCTTGACGATGCCGGCCTTCTCCTGCGCGATCAGCTCCTTCGTCGGTCCGGCGTACTCGGTGTGGTCGAGCCCGATGTTGGTGACGACGGCCACCTGCGCGTCGGCGACGTTGGTCGCGTCCCAGCGGCCGAGCATGCCGACCTCGATCACGGCGACGTCGACGGCGACATCGGCGAACCAGCGAAACGCCGCCCCGGTGACAGCTTCGAAGTAACTCGGGCGCACGCCGGCGACGACCTCGATGTCGGCGATGGCCCCGATCGCCTCGCCGAAGTCCTCGTCGCCGAGCGGCTCCCCGTTCACCGCGATCCGCTCGTTCGGACGCTCGAGGTGGGGGCTGGTGTACGTGCCCACGCTGAGGCCGTGGGCGATCAGCAGCCGCGTGATCATCTGCGACGTGCTGCCCTTGCCGTTGGTGCCCGTCACGTGGATGACCGGATAGGCGTGCTGCGGCTCGCCCATCGCGGCCACCAGCCGCTGCATCCGCTCGAGCGATGGGGTGTCGACGCGGCCGCTTCTTTCGTAGTTGGCGTGCGCGTCGAGGTACGCCAGAGCGTCCTCGTACTTCAAGGTGTCAGGACGCGGCGCGGCGCGGGCGCTGGCGCTGCTCGCGTGGCACGAGGGTGGGGTTCACCTTCTTGCGCACGGTCTCGCCGTCGATGACGACCCGACCGACGTCGGTGCGACCCGGCAGCTCGAACATCGGGTCGAGGAGGACCTCTTCCAGGATCGCTCGCAAGCCACGGGCGCCGGTGCCACGCAACAGGGCCTGGTCGGCCACGGCCTGGAGGGCGTCGTCGGTGAACTCGAGCACGACGTTCTCGAAGTCGAAGACCTTGGTGTACTGCTTGACCAGAGCGTTCTTCGGTTCGACGAGGATTTTGACCAGGGCCTCGCGGTCGAGGCTGCGGACCGCGCCGACCATCGGCAGGCGACCGATGAACTCCGGGATCATGCCGAACTTGAGCAGGTCTTCCGGCAGCACCTGGGCGAACAGCTCGCCCGGATCCTTCTCGTCGCGGGAGCGCACGGTGCCGTGGAACCCGACGCCCTTGTGGCCGATGCGGTTCTCGATGATCTGCTCGAGTCCGGCAAAGGCCCCACCGCAGATGAAGAGGATGCTGGTCGTGTCGATCTGGATGAACTCTTGGTGGGGGTGCTTGCGCCCGCCCTGGGGCGGCACGGAGGCGACCGTGCCCTCCAGGATCTTGAGCAGCGCCTGCTGGACACCCTCGCCGGAGACGTCACGGGTGATCGACGGGTTCTCGCTCTTGCGGGCGATCTTGTCGATCTCGTCGATGTAGATGATGCCGGTCTCGGCCTTCTTCACGTCGAAGTCCGCCGCCTGGATCAGCTTGAGCAGAATGTTCTCGACGTCCTCGCCGACGTAGCCGGCCTCGGTGAGCGCGGTGGCGTCGGCAACGGCGAACGGCACGTTGAGCATCCGCGCCAGCGTCTGGGCGAGGTGGGTCTTGCCGCAGCCTGTGGGGCCGAGCAGCAAGATGTTGCTCTTGGCCAGCTCGACGTCGTCGCGGCGGGTGGAGCCGGACTTCTGCTCGTACTGGATGCGCCGGTAGTGGTTGTAGACGGCCACCGACAGGATCTTCTTCGCGCCCTCCTGCCCGACGACGTAGTCGTCGAGGAACGCGCGGATCTCACGCGGCGTGGGGAGCTCATCGAAGCGGAGTTCGCTCGTCTCGGTGAGCTCCTCCTCGATGATCTCGTTGCACAGGTCGATGCACTCGTCGCAGATGTAGACGCCGGGACCGGCGATCAGCTTCTTGACCTGCTTCTGCGACTTGCCGCAGAACGAGCACTTGAGCAGTTCTCCGGTGTCACCGAACTTCGCCACGTGGCCCTCCCGGGTGATGTCAGCGGATCGGTCCGGTGCGGTCGACCGCGAGGCGGGACGAGATCACATCGTCGATGATGCCATACGCGAGAGCCTCGTTCGCTTCCATCACGAAATCGCGATCGGTGTCGGCGTGCACCCTCTCGATCGGCTGTCCGGTGTGGGTGGCGAGGATCTCCTCGAGCAGATCCCGCATGCGCAGGATCTCCTTCGCGGCCAGCTCGAGGTCGGTGACCTGGCCGTAGCCGACCTGCCCGTACGGCTGGTGGAGGAGGATGCGGCTGTGCGGCAGAGCGAGCCGCTTGCCCTTGGTTCCGGCCGCCAACAGCACCGCCGCCGCCGACGCCGCTTGCCCGAGGCAGATGGTGGCGATGTCGTTGCGGATGAACTGCATCGTGTCGTAGATCGCGAACAGCGCGGTGATGTCGCCACCGGGGCTGTTGATGTAGATGTTGATGTCCTTGTCCGGGTTCTCGCTCTCCAGGTGGATGAGCTGAGCGCAGACAAGGCTCGCCACGGTGTCGTCGATCGGCGTCTGGAGGAAGATGATGTTGTCCTTCAGCAGCCGGCTGTAGAGGTCGTACGCACGCTCCCCACGGCTGGTCTGCTCGATGACGTTCGGCACGTAATAGTTGCGGGCCCTCATGACGCAGACTCCTCCTCGTTGGCGGCCTCGACCTCGACCTCATCGTGAGCGTGGTGCTCATGGTCGTGATCGTGATCATGATGATCGTCGTGATCGTGAGTGTGGCCGAGCACGACGTCGCGGTCGATCGAATTCCCGTCGGGATCGACGACCTCGACGTGGTGCAGGAGCCAGTCGAGCGCCCGTGACTTGCGCATCTGGGAGACCAGGTCGGCGATGGCGTCGTTGCGCTCGTAGGCCCGGCGCACGGTCGACACCTTCTCGTTGACCTGCGCGGCGATGCGCTCGAGCTCGTGCTCGACGTCGTCGTCGCTGATCTCGATGCTCTCGGCCTGGGCGACTGCCCGCAACGCCAGGTCGACCTTCACCGCCCGGGTCGACTGCTCGCGGAGGCTCTCGACGAACGCGGCGGGGTCCTGCCCCGTCGCGGCGAGCCATTGGTCGAGCGAGATGCCCTGCTGTTGGAAGCGTTGGACCGTGTTCTGCACGCGAGCCTGGAGATCGCCGTTGACCATCGCCTCGGGAGCGTCGATCTCGACCAGATCGGCGAGCGCAGCGGTGGCGCGATCGATGTAGACCGAACGCGCCTGGTTGAGCTTCGCAGCAGAGATGCGCTCGGCCAGGCTGTCGCGCCACCCTTGGATGGTGTCCACCCCGTCGACCGTCTCCGCGACCCACTCGTCGGTCAGCTCTGGCAGCTGGAGCTCTTGCACCCGGTTGACGGTGACCTCGAAGTCCGCCTCCTCCTCGGTGCCGTTGGGCGTCAGCGAGAACGTCAGCACGTCGCCCGCCGAGGCGCCCACCAGCTGATCGTCGAAGCCGGGAGCGACCCAGCCCCGGCCCAGCTCGTACGACCACTCGTCGGTGTTGAGCCCGGGCACGGGTTCGCCGTCGCGGCTGCCCTGGAGGTCGATCACGACGAAGTCGCCGAGCGCGGCCGGCCGCTCGACGTCGACCAAGGCGCCGTGCCGCTTGCGCTCGGCCTCGATCGCCTCGTCGACCTCGGCTGGGGTGGCGACCGGCGACGGCAGCTCGACCCGGAGACCGGCGTAGCCGGCGACGGTGATCTCCGGTCGCACCTCGCAGGTCGCGTCGAACGCGACGGGCCCTTCCTCGGCGCCGCCCGTGATCTCGACGTCGGGGGCAGCGATGAGGTCGACGTCGTGCTCGCGCACCGCGCGGGCGAGATATTGCGGGATCGCGTCACGCAACGCTTGCTCGCGGGCGGGAGCGAGGCCGATGCGGGCCTCGAGCACCCTCCGCGGCGCCTTGCCGTTGCGGAAGCCGGGGAGCTTCACCTCGCGGGCGATCTTGCGGAACGCTGCGTCGATGTCGCGGTCGAACTCGGACGGCTCGACCTCGACGGACAGCTTGATCTTGTTGCCCTCGAGGGTCTCCAGCGTGCTCTTCACAGACCGGGGAGTCTATGAGCGGAAAGCGGGACTGATACGAGACTTCGGGTGCGACGAGGCTGGTGAGGCAGAATCTCGCCATGCCGTTCTGGAAGCCCCACCCGCTCGCCAAGCCGCACGACAACCAGCTCGACTTGCGCATCGGCGACCGGGTGCGTGCGACGGTCGACCTGCCGGGGATCGAGGAAGGCACCGAAGGCAAGGTGATCCTGGCCAACGGCTTCAACTGGCAGCGATACCGGGTGCTCTTCGACAACGGCGCCGAGGCCGGCGACCTCGACGGGCGCACGATCGCCCCGATCGGCCGGGCAGCGAAGCGGTTGGCGAAAGCGGCGCGGAAGTGATGGCGTGCGGCGCTCCCCTGCGCTGACCGCATCACCGTGAGGAGCGGGTCATGCTGATCACCGCTCGCGTGGATTACGCGGTGCGCGCGATGGTCGTGCTGGCCGGCCACACACCCGGCGTGCCGATGAAGGCCGACGCGATCGCCGAGGCGCAGAACGTCAGCCCCGCGTTCTTGGACCAGATCCTCGCCCAGCTGCGCCGCGCCGGACTCGTCGCCAGCCAGCGCGGCGCCGAGGGCGGCTTCAAGCTCTCCCGCCCCGCCGAGTCGATCACGCCGGCCGACGTGATCCGCGCCGTCGAGGGGCCGTTGGCGGACCTGCACGGCGTGGCCCCTGAACACGCGCAGGCGCCGGAGAGCGCAGCGGCGGTGCGGGATCTGTGGGTCGCCACTCGCGCAGCGCTGCGGATGGTGTTGGAGACCGTGACGATCGCCGACCTCGCGGCCGGGTCGCTGCCGCCGTCGGTACAGCGGTTGCTGTCCGACCCAACTGCGTGGAGCCGCCGATGAGCGCGGCCGACAGCCGGGCGCCTGGGCGACAAACTTGATCTCTTCAATAAGTTGATTGGAATAGTCGACTTTCGGTAGTGTCCTCTCCTGCGCCGTGGAAGGTCCACGGCGACGGCGCGGAAGCGCCTCGACGAACAGGACCACGATGAAGTCACCGCTCAGGAAGTTGGTCGCCCTCGCTGTCGTCGGCCTGGTGGGCATGACGGCGTGCGGCGACGACGAGGAGCCTGCCGGCGGCGAGCCCGGCCAGCGGACCGACAACGTCATCAACATCGTCGGCTTCGCCGTCCCGGAAGCGGCGAACAAGGCGATCGCCGAGGCGTGGGCCAAGACGCCCGAGGGTCAAGGAGTCGATTTCAAGACGTCCTACGGAGCGTCAGGCGAGCAGAGCCGCGCCGTCGTCGACGGGCTCGATGCCGACTACGTCCACTTCTCGGTGACCAGCGACGTCACCCGCCTCGTCGATGCCGGCCTCGTGGCCGACACGTGGGACGACGGCCCGACCAAGGGCGTCGTGTCGTCATCGATCGTCGTGTTCGCCGTGCGAGAGGGCAATCGCAAGGGGATCGACTCGTGGGACGACCTGATCCAGCCGGGCGTCGAGATCGTCACGCCGAACCCGGCGTCGTCGGGCGCCGCGCGGTGGAACGCGCTCGCGGCGTGGGGCCAGGTGATCCGGAACGGCGGCAGCGAGGCCGACGCGGAGGAGTACCTGCGGAAGTTCTTCGCCAACGTCGTCGCGCTGCCCGGCAGCGGCCGTGACGCCACGACGGCGTTCCTCAGCGGGACCGGCGACGTGCTGATGGCCTACGAGAACGAAGCGATCCTCGCCCGCCAGAAGGGCGAGGAGTTCGACTACATCATCCCGGAGACGACGATGCTGATCGAGAACCCGGGCGCGGTGCTGATCGACGCCAACCCGCTGGCCACCACGTGGCTCGAATTCGTCCTCAGCGCCGAGGGTCAGAAGGAGTTCGCCCGCAAGGGCTTCCGTCCGGTGATCGACGGTGTCGAGTTCGGCGAGGTCGACGGAGCCCTCGACCCGACCAACCCCTATCCGGCGGTGACGAACCTGATCACGGTGGCGGACGACTTCGAAAGCTGGAGCGCTCTGTCGAAGAAGTTCTTCGACGAGACCGACGGCATCGTCACCAAGATCATCCTCGATTCCGGGAAGGGCGGATGACCGCCACATCCTCGACGGTGAGCAGTCCCCGAGTCTCCCGGCGCGCCTGGCGCGCCGGGACGCTCGGCCGCGTTTCCGGGTTGGGTCTCGGCATCTCGATGCTGTGGCTCAGCGTGCTCGTCATCATCCCGCTCACCGCCGTCGTGGTCACCTCCGCCGAAGGCGGCTGGGCCACCTTCTGGGACTCGATCTCCAATCGGCAGACCGCTGCCGCCATCCGTCTCACCGTCGGCGCCGCCGTCTTGGTGACCCTCGTGAACGTCGTCATGGGCACCGCGATCGCGTGGGTGCTCGTGCGCGATCAGTTCTTCGGCAAGCGCGCGCTCGACGTGCTGATCGACATTCCGTTCGCGCTGCCGACCATCGTGGCGGGTCTGGTGCTGCTGTCGCTGTACGGGCCGAAGAGCCCGATCGACGTGAACATCGCCAACACCCGGCCAGCGGTCGTCGTGGCGTTCCTGTTCGTCACGATGCCGTTCGTCGTTCGCACCGTCCAACCGGTCCTCTCCGAGCTCGACCGCGACGCCGAGGAGGCAGCGGCCTCGCTGGGCGCCAGCCGCTTCACGACGTTCCGCCGCATCGTCCTGCCCGCGCTGACCCCCGCCATCACGTCCGGCGCCGCCCTGTCGTTCGCTCGGGCGGTCAGCGAGTACGGCTCGCTCGTGCTGCTGTCGGGCAACCTGCCGCTGCGCACCGAGGTGACGTCGGTGCGAATCCTGAGCAGCATCGAGAACGACAACAGGGCGGGCGCGGCGGCGGTCGCCGCGATCCTGTTGGCGATCTCGCTGCTCGTTATCGTCACCCTCGACGTCATCCAGCGACGGGTGGCACGACGTGGCTGAGCCGACGGTGAGCCTCGCGGAGCCCCCCGTCGCTCCTGCGCACGACCCGGTGCCGTTCGCAATCCGCCGGCGGCCGCGACGACGGAGCGTCTTCCGGTATGCGTTGCGCTTCGTCGTGATCGCCTACCTCTTCTTCCTCGTCGCCTGGCCGGTGTCGTTGGTCGCCAAGAACGCGTTCGCTGACGGTTTCTCCGACCTGCGGGCGATCCTCGAAGACTCCGACGTGCGCCAGGCCCTCTGGATGACGGTTCGCGTCGCGATCATCTCGGTGGCCGTCAACACCGTGTTCGGTGTCGGCGTGTCGATCCTGCTGGTGCGCTACACGTTCCCTGGGCGCCGGGTGTTGAACGCGCTGCTCGACGTGCCCCTGTCGGTCTCCCCCGTCGTCGTCGGTCTCGCCCTTGTGCTGGTCTACGGCGGGCGGGACGGCTGGTTCGGCCCGACGCTGGAGGACTGGGGCTTCCAGGTGATCTTCTCGACCCCCGGCATCATCCTGGCGACGGTGTTCGTCTCGCTGCCGCTGGTGATCCGCGAGGTCGTGCCGGTCCTGGAGGAGGTGGGCTTCGAGCAGGAGCAGGCCGCGTTCAGCCTCGGGGCGAGCTCGTGGCAGACGTTCCGGCGCATCACCCTTCCCACGATCAAATGGGCCGTGATCTACGGCGTCGTGCTGACGCTGGCCCGCTCGCTCGGTGAGTTCGGAGCGGTGAAGATCGTCTCCGGCAACGTCCTCGGCGAGACGCGCACGGCCACTCTCGTCGTCGAGGAGAAGTACCTCAACTTCGACCGCGGCGGCGCCTACGCGACGGCGTTCCTGCTGGCTCTCGTGTCCGTCGCGTGCATCGTCGTCGTGTCGATCATCCGCCCCAAGGAGAAGTAGGACCTGTCATGAGCATCGAGGTGGAGCACGTCGGCAAGCGCTTCGGCGACTTCGTGGCGCTGAACGACGTGTCGGTGAACATCCCAACCGGTCAGCTGACAGCCCTTCTCGGCCCGAGCGGGGGCGGCAAGTCGACGCTTCTGCGCATCATCGCCGGACTCGAGCACGCCGACACAGGGACCATCCGCATCGAGGGGACCGACGCCACGCACCTGTCCCCGCAGCGGCGAAACGTGGGCTTCGTGTTCCAGCACTACGCGGCCTTCAAGCACATGTCGGTGCGGCGCAACGTGGCCTTCGGACTCGAGATCCGCAAGCGGCCGAAGGGCGAGATCCGCAAGCGGGTCGACGAGCTGCTCGAGCTGGTGCACCTGGAGGCGTTCGCCGACCGGCTGCCGTCGCAGCTGTCCGGAGGCCAGCGCCAGCGCATGGCGCTCGCTCGCGCGCTCGCGGTGGAGCCATCCGTGCTGCTCCTCGATGAGCCGTTCGGCGCCCTCGATGCCAAGGTGCGCAAGGAGCTGCGCGACTGGCTGCGGCGGCTGCACGACGAGGTCCACGTCACCACCGTGTTCGTCACCCACGATCAGGAGGAGGCGCTCGAGGTCGCCGACGAGATCGTGGTGATCAACGAGGGTCGGGTCGAGCAGATCGGCCCGCCCGACGAGCTGTACGACAAGCCGGCGAACGACTTCGTGATGAAGTTCCTCGGGCCGGTGACCGTGCTCGGCGAGACTCTGGTGCGGCCGCATGACCTCGAACTGCACACGAACGATCCTGGAGGTGGCGCTCGTGTCGGCCACATCGCTCGGGTGAACCGCATCGGCTTCGAAGTGCGGGTCGACGTGGCGGTCGACGATCAAAACACCGTCGTCAACCTCACGCGCACGCAGTTCCAGGCGCTCCACGTCGATGCTGGCTCGGTGGTGTGGGTGCGCCCGACAGCGGGAGCGCCCACGATCGTGTCGCACGGCACCATCCATGCAGGAGACCCTGCGCTGACGGCCGTCTGACGGGGCGCCCTTCGGGCTAACCTGCTGCCCGACCGGGGAGTGGCGCAGCTGGGAGCGC
>CAZGUH010000025.1:58249-59639 GCA_964529005.1 uncultured Ilumatobacteraceae bacterium
GGCGCCCTTCGGGCTAACCTGCTGCCCGACCGGGGAGTGGCGCAGCTGGGAGCGCACCTGCTTTGGGTGCAGGAGGTCGGGAGTTCAAATCTCCCCTCCCCGACTGGTCTGAGCACGAGTGATGCTGTTCACCTCCATCGCGCGATTGCGCGATGTATCAGGCACTTGCTAGCGACGACGAGCCCGGCCTTCCGGTCGTGCGGATCGGCAAGCAACTCCGGATTCCCCGGCACAAGCTCGAGGACGTTCTTGGCGGGCCGATCACTTGGCCGATCGCCATCGACGTGACCACCGTCGAGCCATCAGACTCCGGCGCCGCTCCGCCGTCGGATCGCCCTCGCCGTTCGTCGCGCCCGATCCGTCAAGCGCGCTTGTTCGAGGCATAAGTCCAGAACTCCACATCACACCGGATTCCGGGTCGGTCGTCGACGACCGGGGCTGCTCTCAGGTCATGACATGTCGAACGACTCCAGCAGCCGGCTCGTCGCCGCAACCAGCGGAGGCAGATCATGCTCGACGGTGGCCGTCACGATCGCGTGGTCAGTGTCGAAGTAGCGATGGGCCAGACGGTCGCGCATGCCAGCCACGTCCTGCCACGGCACGCTCGGCTCCACAGCCAACAGGGCCGCGTCCATGGCCTTGACGGCTTCTCCGATCTCGATCAGGCGCACTCGCACGGCGTCGAAGACCAGCCCATCGTGAAGCGTCCCGCGATCAAGATGGGCCCTGATCGCTGCGGCGGCCGCGAGGATGTCGGCGAGCCGCTGGGGGTCGTCTCTCACAACGCGATCGCTTCCGCCAAGGCCTTCACCGCGACTCCGCGTTTGAGGCTCGCCGCCGGCACGACGTCGACCGGACGACCCACGATCGACGCGATCTCACGTTCCAGCCCGATGAGGCCCACGAGTCCAACGTCGTCGGCAAGATCGACGAGGAGGTCGACGTCGCTGGCCTCGGTGTCGTCGCCGCGCGCCACGCTCCCGAAGACGCGCACGTTCCTCGCCCCGTGCTGTTCGGCCGCAGAGATGATCGCCCTCCGGCGCCGGCGCAAGCGCCGGCCCATCGGCGTGTCCGGCAACCCGCGGCACGCGCGTGAATCTGATCCAGCGAGCAAGCCGACGGACAACTCGTGGCCGGACGCCTCGACCAGCTTCCTCAGCATCGACAAGCCGGGTTCGCGACGACCGCTCTCGTACGCGCTGATCACTGGTTGAGCGACGTGGGCGCGACGCGCGAGTTCGGCCTGCGACAACCCTGCGCGCTGCCGGGCCTCACGGATGACCGCCCCAGCCGACTCAACCATGACCACACCTTATAACGGATCGTCTATTGGCAAGCAACGCCCTTCACCGACTGGTTCCTCCATTCGGACCCGCCCGTCGCACTAACC
>CAZGUH010000026.1:0-45562 GCA_964529005.1 uncultured Ilumatobacteraceae bacterium
CGTCGAGCCGGGCATCGCGAGCTGGCTGTCGATCGGTCATCGTTCCCGTTCAGCTGGGTTCGATGTCTCGGGCGTCAGCGCGCAGGCCGGCCCGCCGGCACGTGCGCCTGAGGGTGACGTCCCACGTGTTGCTGAGAACGGAGCCCGCAGAACTCGTGACCCGCCTCGTTCGCAGGTTCGGCGTGGATCGTGTGCTGTGGGGATCCGACTATCCGCAGTCACGCGAGCTGTCCTATCCACAAATGGTCGAGTTCGGCCTGCGATCGGTCGCCGATCTCCCGATGGCTTACCGGAGAATGGTGATGAACGGCACCGCCGACCGCCTCTTCTTCAGCAATTAGAAAGAGTCGCTCGCGAACCAAGCTCAACTGGCGCAAGCGCGCCGGCGGTGCTACGCCTGCGGCCGCGATCGAGTCCGGTTCAGCGGAGCCCAGGAGACAGCGTGGCGCGAAGACAGAAGTTGGGGGTGTTCTGTGTCGAACACTGGTCGTCTCGTCTCGGCAAGCACAACACCGTCGAGCCGATGCTGGGGCTTCTCGAACGCAACGGCCGCATCAATTACCTGCACCTCCACGTCCTCAATCGCGCCGAACTGGCGAACGTGACGAACAAGTGGGGCCGGCGCCAATACAGCTCGTACACGTTTGGATACTTCGGTTTCCAAGGCACGCCGGGGTGCATGAACATCGGCCGGCAAGCGATCACCCTGGACCAGTTGGCAGAGCTTCTGGCCGGGAGCTGCGGCGGCAAGTTCATCTACTTCGGCTCCTGCCAGGTGCTCGACGGCCGAAGCCCGAACCCGAGGAGTTTCGGCACGAGATCGGAGCCCGCCCGGTCCTCGGCTGCACGACGGAGGTCGACTGGTGCGAATCGTCGGCATTCGACCTGTTGCTCTCGGACATGTTCAGCCGCTATTGCCGCCTCGATGCGATGGAGCGCCGGCTGACGACGGACTTTCGGTCGTTCGTCCGACGTCTCGGCTTCACCATGAAATGGCGGTGATCGAGCGCTCCGGCCCCCCGATCGGGTGAGGCACTCGGTCCTCTGTTCACACGTTTTGTTCAAGTTTTCCGTCGCGATGCCCCGTTGCGGCGGCTCGCTCCTAGGGTTGGCGGGCGTGCCCCCCAGCCGCGAGCGCGCCGCGTGAGCGACATCCTTCACGTCCCCGATCTGTGGACCGTCGCACGGCGAGCGGTCCCGAGCTTCGTCGAGGGCAAGCTGATCCCCGTCCTGTTGTTCGTCGGGTTCCTCCGCGTCGCAGGAACGCTGGGCGCTCTGCTCGTCGCCCTCGGATGGTCGCTCGTCACCGTCGCCTATCGGGTGGCCCGCCGCCAACGCGTTCCCGGGCTGGTCGTCCTCAGCGCCGTGGGCTTGACGGCGCGCACGATCGCCGCGGTCGCCACCGGCAGCCTGGTCGTCTACTTCCTCCAGCCGACGATCACCACGGCGCTCGTCGGGCTCGTCTTCCTGGGCTCGGTTCCCGCCGGAAAGCCGCTCGCCGAGCGGCTCGCCCACGACTTCGTGCCGTTCGTGCGCGAGACCGCCGAGCATCCGCACCTGCGGCGGTTCTTCGCTCGGGTCTCGCTGCTGTGGGCGGCGACCAGCCTGGCGAACGCCGCGATCACTTTGTGGCTGCTGCTCACGCAGTCGGCGACCACCTTCGTCCTCGTCAAGTCGTTCCTCGGTCCCGTCACGACCACCGTCACGATCGCGTTGGCCGTCGTCTGGTTCCGGCGCTCGATGACCCGCCACGGGATCCGCGTGGCCTGGGGACGGCCAGTGGTCCAAACGACCTAGCCCGTTCAGGGCCGCGATCGGCGATCGTACAATGACCACGTCTCCGGCGTCTGGGGAGGTGAGGGGTGGTCGTGCAGTGCGCACAGGCCGGTCCGTCCGGCCGACTCGGACGGGTCCGCGTGCGCTCCGCCGTCGAGCCGCTCGGTCAGCTCGCGCTCGTGCTGTTGTGCGTCTTCTTCTACTTCGCCATCCGCGGACTGACCCAGGGAAGCGAGGCCGAGGCGATCCGCCACGGCCGCGCCCTGCTCGACCTCGAGGCGAGGCTGGGCCTGCGCCACGAGACCGCCCTGCAAGATTTGGTGCTCGGCCACCGGTGGCTGACCAACGCCGCCAACTGGGTGTACATCTGGGGACACTGGCCGGTGATCGCGATCACGTTGGTGTGGCTCCACCACACCCACCGCCGCGAATACCTGCTGCTGCGCAACGCGATGTTCGTATCGGGAGCGATCGGCCTCGCCATCTTCGCCACCTACCCCGTCGCGCCGCCGCGGCTGCTGCCGTCGGGTTTCGTCGACACCGTCACCGAGCTGTCGCGGTCCTACCGCGTGCTGCAACCCCCTGCCCTGGTCAACAAGTACGCGGCGCTGCCGAGCCTGCATGCCGGGTGGAATCTGCTGGTCGGCATCGCCGTGTTCCGGGTCACGTCGTCACGCCTGCTCCGCCTCCTCGCCGTCTCCAGTCCGCTGCTCATGACGTTCGCCGTCGTCGCGACCGCGAACCACTATGTGCTCGACCCGTTGCTGGGAGCGGTGATCGTGATCGTCGGCCTCGGCGCATCGCGCGCGATCGCGCGGTCGCTGTACGCCGCGTCAGCCGTGGGCCGCGCGCAGCTCGCTGATCAGGAGCAGGTCGTCGACGATCAGCCCGTCCACGCCGCGTTCGAGGAGCCGCTGCGCGAACCGCAGGTCCTGCACGGCCCAGGTGAAGACGAGCCCGCGTGCACGCGCCCACGCCAGGCGGCGTGGCGACAGCAGCCGCGGGTGGAGCGCCAGCCCGTGATGATCGCGCCCGATCGGAATCCAGCGCAGGACGGCGAACTCCAGCCGGTTGCCCGCCGATCGGATGCGCCGCACACCGTCATCGGCGGCGAACGGCCGCAGCAGCCACCACGACTTTGAGGCGACGATCACATTCGAGCGGTCGGCGACGGCGGCTCGTGCCCGGCGGCCGAGGCGCGGCGACCAACCCTTGAGGTCGAGCAACAACGGGGTGCGAGGCCCACACGCGTCGAGGACGTCATCCAGCGTGACCCGCGTGACGTCGCGCGGCTCGAGCCGCCACCGCTCCCACAGTCGTTTCGTGAACCACAGCCGCTTGGCGTGCCGGGCCTCGAGACGCCCGCGATGGAGGTGGAGGTCGATCTCGATCGCGTCGGCGACCTCGGCAGCGCGGCGAGCCGCGGCGGGCAGGTTGCCAGCTCGGTGGGCGATCAGCTCGATCCGACATATTCCGCGCCGAGAGCGGAAACGATCAATACGGCCTATCGGGCCGATCGACACAAGAGATTGAGAATGCCTATGGATTTCGCAGTTACCGATCTATCCTGTCAATGTCAGTTTGTCCAGCTCAAGGGAGGAACCCCCTGATGACCCTCGTCAACACCGAAGTCAAGCCGTTCACTGCGACGGCGTTCCACAACGGCTCGTTCGTGGAGGTGACCGAGGCGGACCTGAAGGGCAAGTGGAGCGTCGTGTTCTTCTACCCGGCCGACTTCACGTTCGTCTGCCCGACCGAGCTCGGCGACCTCGCCGACCACTACGCCGACTTCCAGCGCCTGGGCGTCGAGATCTACAGCGTCTCGACCGACACGCACTTCACCCACAAGGCGTGGCACGACACGTCCGACACCATCGGCAAGATCCAGTACCCGATGATCGGCGACCCGAGCGGCGTCATCACCAACAACTTCGAGGTCATGCGCGCCGGAGCCGGCCTGGCCGACCGCGGCACGTTCGTGATCGACCCCGACGGCATCATCCAGGTCGTCGAGATCACGGCCGAGGGCATCGGCCGCAACGCCGCGGAGCTGCTGCGCAAGGTGAAGGCCGCGCAGTATGTGCGCTCGCACCCGGGCGAGGTCTGCCCCGCGAAGTGGGAAGAGGGCGACGCCACCCTGGCGCCGTCGCTCGACCTCGTCGGAAAGATCTGACCTTCCGCATCCGATCCGTCCCCCCCACCCCCCGCCCCGCTCTCGGCACGGATCGTCGCCCCGCGACCGGATCCGTGCCGAGGGCACGGGAAGGAGCACCGATGCTCGACGCCAACCTTCGTTCTCAGCTCGCCGCGTACCTGCAGAAGATCGTGCGCCCGATCGAGCTCGTCGCCGCGCTCGACGACAGCGCGAAGTCGGCCGAGACGCGCGCGTTGCTCGACGAGATCGCGGCGCTGTCCGACAAGGTCACCGTCGTCGAAGCGGACGACGCCCGGCGGCCATCGTTCGGGATCCGGGCGGCAGGCGACGACGACGCACGCGTCCGCTTCGCCGGCCCACCCATGGGGCACGAGTTCACGTCGCTCGTGCTCGCCCTGCTCCAGGTCGGTGGCCACCCCTCGACCGCGGCGCCCGTGCTCCTCGCGCAAGCCGAGGCGCTCGACGCCGACCTCATATTCGAGACCTACCTCTCTCTCAGCTGCCAGAACTGCCCGGACGTGGTGCAGGCGCTGAACCTGATGAGCGTGCTCAACCCGCGCATCCGCCACATCGCGATCGACGGCGGCGTGTTCCGCGACGAGGCCGAAGCCCGCGAAGTCATGGCCGTGCCGACGGTCTTCCTCAACGGCGCCCCGTTCGGGCAGGGCCGGATGACGCTCGAACAGATCCTCGCCCAGCTCGACACCGGCGCCGCCGAGCGCGCCGCGGCGGAGATGTCGGCCAAGGCGCCGTTCGACGTCCTCGTCGTCGGCGGCGGACCCGCCGGCGCGTCCGCTGCGATCTACGCCGCTCGCAAGGGCATCCGCACCGGGCTCGTCGCCGAGCGCTTCGGCGGGCAGGTGCTCGACACGGTGGCGATCGAGAACCTGATCTCGGTCCCCTACACCGAGGGCCCCAAGCTCGCGGCGGCCCTCGAACAGCACGTCAAGGAGTACGACGTCGACGTCATCGAGCTCCAGCGGGCGACCGCGCTCGAACCCGCCGACGAGGCGGGCGGGCTGGCCACCGTGCGCTTCGACAGCGGGGCCTCGCTCCAGGCGCGCACCGTCGTGCTGGCCACCGGCGCCCGCTGGCGGCAGATGGGCGTGCCCGGCGAGGAGCAATACCGCAACAAGGGCGTCACCTACTGCCCGCACTGCGACGGCCCGCTGTTCAAGGGCAAGCGCGTGGCGGTGATCGGCGGTGGCAACTCAGGGGTCGAAGCGGCGATCGATCTCGCCGGTGTCGTCGCCCACGTCACCCTCATCGAGTTCGACGACAAGCTGCGCGCCGACGACGTGCTTCAGCGCAAGCTGCGCAGCCTGCCCAACGTCGACGTGATCCTCGGCGCGCTGACCACCGAGGTGCTCGGCGACGGCGCGAAGGTCACCGGCCTGACCTACGACGACCGCGCCAGCGGCGCGTCGCACCGCCTCGAACTCGACGGGATCTTCGTCCAGATCGGATTGCTGCCGAACACCGAGTGGCTGAAGGGCGCCGTCGAGCTGTCCCCGCGGGGCGAGATCGTCATCGACGAGCGGGGCGCGACCTCGGCGCCCGGCGTGTTCGCCGCCGGCGACTGCACGACCGTCACCTACAAGCAGATCGTGATCGCGCTCGGCGCGGGATCGACTGCCGCGCTCAGCGCCTTCGACCACCTCATCCGCGTCACGGCGCCGGACGCCGCCGCGGTGGCCTAACGTCATCACAGCGCCGCGGGGCGGCCGGAGGCACCATGAACCTGCGCGATCTCCGCTACCTGGTCGCCGTCGCCGAGCATCGACACTTCGGCAAGGCCGCCGACGCCTGCTTCGTCAGCCAGCCGACGCTGTCGACGCAACTCAAGAAGCTCGAGAAGGAGCTCGGCGTCGAGCTGATCGAGCGCAACCCCCGGCAGGTGATGCTCACCGACGCCGGGCGGCAAGTGGTCGAGCGGGCGCGGGCGATCCTCGGTCAGGTGGACAGCATCCGCTCGATCGCCCAGCGTGCCCGCGACCCCGAGTCGGGCACCGTCCGCATGGGCCTGTTCCCCACGCTCGGGCCGTACCTGCTGCCGCACGTGGTGCCGAACCTGCGGACCCGCTTCCCCAAGATCGAGATCCTGCTCGTCGAGGAGAAGACCGAGACGCTGCTGCAACGCCTGCGCGATGGTCAGCTCGACGCCGCGATCCTGGCCCTCCCCGTGCACGACGACGGCCTCCATCAGGAGTACCTGTTCGACGAGGACTTCCTGCTCGCCGTCCACCGGGATCACCCGCTGGCGTCCGCCACCGAGCCAGTGGACCTGTCGGTGCTCGACGACGCGCAGGTGCTGCTGCTGGAGGAGGGCCACTGCCTGCGCGACCAGGCCCTGGCGGTGTGCCAGCTGGCCGGCGCGGCGGAACGCAGCGACTTCCGCGCCACCAGCCTGGAGACGTTGCGCCAGATGGTGGCCGCCAACGTCGGCGTGACGTTGCTGCCCGAGCTCGCCGTGCGCCCACCGGTGCCGGCGTCGAACGACGTGCGCCTGCTGCGCTTCGAGGAGCCCGTGCCGCGACGGCAGATCGCGATGTTCTGGCGGGCGACCAGCGAGTACCGCGACGTTCTTCCGGCGATCGCTGAGGTGATGCGGCGGCTGCCTCCCGGGCTCGTCCGAGGCCTTCGAGCCACCGGCGGCTGACGGCGCGAAGCTGGGCCGCGCACGCGACGAAAGGAAGGTCCGAGCCATGAGCACCCCAGAGACCACCGTCTCCGAGATCGCCGACGGCATCTACCGGTTCTCCACCTGGGTTCCCGAGGTCAGCCCCGACGGCTTCACCTTCAACCAGTTCCTGGTCCTCGGCGACGAACCCCTGCTGTTCCACACCGGCCCGCGTGGATTCTTCCCCGCGGTGGCCGAGGCGGTCGGCACGGTCGTGCCCGTCGAGTCGTTGCGATGGATCTCGTTCGGCCACGTCGAAGCGGACGAGTGCGGCTCGGTGAACATGTGGCTCGCCTCCGCGCCCGACAGCACGGTGGCGTTCGGCGCGCTCGGATGCTCCGTCTCGTTGAACGACATGTGCGACCGCCCACCCCGCCCCCTCGCCGACGGCGAGGTGCTCGATCTGGGCGGCAAGCGCGTGCGGCAGATCTCGACGCCGCACGTGCCGCACGGCTGGGAGGCCCAGGTGCTCTTCGAGGAGACCACCGGCACGCTGCTCGGTGGCGACCTCTTCACCCAGGTCGGCGCATGCCCAACGCTGACATCCGACGACATCGTCGAGCCTGCGGTCGCTGCTGAGGGCATGTTCCATGCGACGTCGCTCGCGCCGCACACCGCTGCCGTGCTGCGCTCGTTGGGCGCGCTCGGCCCCACGACCATCGCGCTGATGCACGGCCCGACGTTCCAGGGCGACGGCGCCGACGCTCTCGACCGTCTCGCCGACCGGTACGAGGAGATGGTCGGGTCGGCCTCGGCCTCGAAGCCGACCTGAGTCGCGGGCCGGCGCCGCGCTTCTGCCGCCGACGTGCTCCGGGCCGTACGGTGGTGCGCAATGGCAGACCAACCGCGGACGCTCGACGACGCCGCAGCGGCGCTCTACGCCGCGCCGCGGGCGGAGTTCGTGCAACGGCGCGCCGAGCTGAGCCGCGCCGCACGGGCCGCCGGAGACAAAGCGCTCGCTCGCGAGATCGCCGAGCTGCGCAAACCGTCCGTGAGCGCCGCGGCGTTGAATGCGTTCGCGCGTGCGGACGGCGAGGCGGTGGCCCGGCTCCTGCGCCTCGCCGAGGACATGCGCGCCGCGCAGCGCACCGCGGATGGGGAGGCGCTGCGCCGCCTCGGACGCGACCGCCAGGAGATCGTGCCCGACGTCGTCGAGCGCGTCCGCCGCGCCGCGGCCGACGCCGGTGAGCCGTTGAGCGCGGCGTCGCTGACCGACGTCGAGCACGGTGTGCGTCGGGCGATCGTCGACCCGCGCTTCGCCGACGAGCTGGGCGCCGGGCGCGTCGCATCCGTGCCGTCCGGACCCGTCGAGATCGCGCTCGATGGCGCGCTGGACACCACCAGCGACGAGCCGACGCCGGACGCGCGGCCGGCCCGCGCGTCGACACGGCCGGAGCGGCGAGCGGCGAGCCGCCGCGACGACGAGGCACGGCAGCGCCATGCCGCCGCGGTCGACGCGCTGGCCGCGGCGACGGCGCGGCTGCGGGCGGCGCACGACGCGGCGCGCGCTGTCGAGGAGCGGCACGCGCACGCGCAGCAGCGTGTCGACGACCTGCGCGAAGAGCTGCGGACCCTCGAGGCGGCGGCACACGAGCTGGCAGCGGATCTTCGGGCGGCACACGGCGAGCTGCGTCGGGCCGAAGCGGACGCCCGGCGTGCGCAGCGCGACGAGGAGCGGCTGCGCTCGCGTGCCAGCGAGTCGGAGAGCTGACCGCGCCGGCGCTCAGGCGATGAAGCCGGTCGCGTCGATCAGGACGTGGGTGCTTCCCGCCTGATCGCCGCTGAAGATCTTCACGCTCCGATCCCGGCCGAGCTTCACGATGACGCCGGTGGCGATGTCGAAGCCGCCCGGGAAGTTGATCGTCGACGAGGCGAACTCCTCCGCGTCGGACGGCGCGATCGACAAGAAGTTGGGTCCGTCGGGCGACGCGACCGTCACCGTCAAGGCGACGGCGATCGCGTCCTTGGGCACGAGATCGTGTTCGACCCGTTCGCCCCAGCTGTTGCAGCCGTGGGAGATCTCGACGATGCGCGTCGAATTGGGCGGCAGGATCCCGCTCGGGTCGAACGTCGCCAGCCGGCTGTCGTACACGCGCAGCGGATCGACTGGATAGAACAGCCCGCCGCGCCGATCGCCGTGCGCGGCGGCCGTCGAGGGCGCGAGCGCGGTCGCAGCCGCGACACCGGCGACGCCGGTCGATGCGGCTGCAAGGAGTTGGCGGCGCGTCCTGCGGGACGAGTTCGGCGAGGAAGGACGAGACGGCGTGGCGCGCGACGTGTGCACGGCGGCCTCCTTGAATGGTCAGGGGCCCGCCCGCGCCGGCCGGCCGCGCGGTACCCGACGCCCCTCGCCGAAAGACGGACGCCGCCCGTTCTTGATGGCCCCATGACGAAGGCGACGAAGAGTGAGGACGCCGCAGCGAGCGGCTGCGCGGACTCTCACAGCGACTTCTCTCAAGCGTGTGTCTTTTCTGGCTACGCCCCGCGCGAACTGGGTAGGCGTGGTCCAGCCCCGGCGCGCGCGGTGGGCGGAATCACAACAGGGAGGCAAGGACCACAGGGAGGTCGATCTCGTGAAGTATTCGATGCGTAAGTGGCAGAAGCTCGCGGTGTTCGGTGCGGCGAGCTTGCTCGCCCTGCCCGCAACCGTGACTGCCGCGTCGGGAGAGGGAAGCGGAGGGGGCAGCGGTGATGTCGAGGCCGACGAAGCGGTCATCCAGTCCGCGTGGACCGGCGTCAACATCCACCAGAGAGCCAAGGCCAACAGCGGAGGCAACCTCCAGCTGACCGAGACGTACCAGAGCAACGACACGGCGCAATGGAGCGACAGCGATGCGGATGGCGGCGACGCCGATGCCGACACCGACAGCAACGACTCCAGCGACGCGACGGCAGAGGCAGGAGCGGCCACGGCGACCGGCGGCGCAGGCGGTGGCGCGACATCGGACAACACCGCATCGTCGACCAACTCCGAGAGCGGCTCGAACTCGCTGACCACCGGCAGCGCCACGTCGGACAACGCTTTGACGGGCTCGGTCGACCAGACCCAGGACAACACCTCGGACAACAGCGCGACCGCCAGCGCCGGCGCCGAGGACAGCGACGACACATCCGCTGCGTCGCTCGTGATCCAGGACGCCGCGGTCGAGATCAACGTGGGTCAGTCCGCCTCCTCCAACACCGGCCACAACGCTCAGGTGACCGTCACCGATCAGTCCAACTGGACCGACCAGGCGGCCACGAGCGACGCCGACGGCGGTGAGGCCGACGCCGACGTCGACGGCGACACCGGAGCCGCGACGGCGACCGGCGGCGACGGCGGGACCGCATCCTCCAGCAACACCGCGAGCTCCAGCAACACGTCGTCGGGAAGCAACACCACCACGACCGGCGATGCGAGCGCTTCGAACAGCTCGAGCATCACGGTGACACAGAGCAGCACCAACAGCAGCACGAACAGCAGCTCGTTCACAGCGACGAGCGGCGGCTGATCGTGTGACGACGGCACGGCGGCCGAGGGCACGACCTCGGCCGCCGTGCACTGCAACAGAAGCCGTCGAGACGGGGGTGCGTTCGTGGCGCGGAGAATGACGAGGGGTGCGGTGGCCGCGGCGGCCACGATCGCAATGGCGATCGTGGCGGCGACGCCGATCGCGGCCCAGGCGGGAGACGACCCGATCGTGTCGTCCGCGGAGCCGGCCGAGGCAGCGGTCGCGGCAGGCACGGAGACCGCCACGCTGCCGCCGGAAACGGAGGCAGCGCCGGAGCCCACGTCGAGCGAGCCCGCGCCGGACGAGACGACCACGGCAGACACCACGCCGGCAGACACCACGCCGGCAGACACCACGCCGGCAGACACCACACCGGGCGACGCATCGGCGGGCGACGCATCGGCGGGCAACGCTCCGGCGGAGACGGCGGCGGACACCACGCCGGCGGACTCGGCGCCAGCGGACGGCGCGCCCGCGGACACGACCTCAGGCAGTGCCACGCCGGACGCTCCCGCCGAGCCGAGCGCGGACCCAGCGAACGATCCGGCAACGACGCCCAGCGCGCCGACCGGCCCCGTGGAGAGCGGCCAGCAGGCCGTCACGATCACCGGCGTCTCGATCTCCGTCGCCTCGTCCGGCGGCAACGACATCGACGGCGGGCCCGGGCCGGCTGTCGCCGGGTCGACGTCGGCGACGATCGCCACCGGATCGGCAGCCGCTGTCGGCACGGAAGACCACACGAGCATCACCCAGGAAGCGGTGACGACCCTGAGCGGGCAGGCGACAGCCGACGTGCTTCAGATCGCGCTGGTGTTCAACGTCGGCGCAGCGCTCGCCAACAGCGGCACGAACACGGTCACCTCCGGCGTCAACGGCTCGTCGGCGCAGATCACCACCGGTTCGGCGACAGCGGTGGGAAACGACTCCGACACCTATGCGACCCAAGCGGCGACAGCGGAAGCGGCTCCCGGTGGGTCCGACTCGTCGACGCAGATCGCCGTGACGCTCCGCTTGGGCATCGCGGTCGCGGACTCGGGATCGAACGCGGTGTCGGGCGGCTCGGGATCCGGCGCGGCGAGCAAGATCACGACCGGCGACGCGTCGGCGGTCGGGAACTCCTCGATCACCGAGATCGCGCAGAGCGCGCTGGCGAGCGCCAGCGGCTCGGCCCAGCTCTCGATCGAGCAGCAGGCGATCGTGCTCAACCTCGGCATCGCGCTGGCGAACAGCGGGCTCAACGAGGTGCGCGGCCTCGCCGGCTCGTTGCTCGACGGTGAGAGCGAAGAGCTGGCGGCCGACCTGTTCACGGTGCTGTTGCCCGCGCTGATCGCGTCGTACGCCAGCTCGGCGGCCGGAGGCGCCGGCTCGATCACCACCGGAGCTGCGAACGCCATCGGCAACACGTCGGAGACCTACATCGACCAGTCCGCGGTCGCCGCGGCCAGCGGCAACGGAACGGCGACGATCGAGCAACAGATCATCGTCGCCAACGTCGGCGCCGCGATCGCCAACACCGGTGGCAACCAGATCGCGGGTTCGTCAGCCGGCACGGCCAGCGGCGAGGTGGTCGTCGACGAGGCCACCGCAGCTGTCATCGCGCAGCTCGCTGCGTTCCTCGCGACGTTGCTGGCGGAGATCGACGCGTGGTCCTCGTCGTCCCCCGAGATCGCGTCGTCGACCAGCGCGCTGACGATCCCGCTCGGCGATCTCCTCATCGGCATCGATCACACGCTGGCGGGACGGGTGATCGAGGTGGGCGGAGGATCCGGGCAGGACGCAGACGCCGACGCGAGCGGCCCGAGCGCTCGTGTCCGCCAGGTGACCGCCGTGGTCAGCCTCGGCATCGCGCGAGCGGACAGCGGCGGCAACAGCACGCTCGTGGTCACGATCGACACCAACGGCGGCGCGTCGACCACCGCCGGATCCGCCGCGGGGACCACGACGCTCGTGACCGGCGACGCGGTCGCCGGAAACACGGCGCTGGTCGTGATCTGCCAACTGGACGACGCACCCGACCACCCATGCCTTGCGCCGCCGGTCGAGCAGCCGCCGGTCGGCCCGGGCGGTCCGCCCGAGCCCGGCACGGAACCCGGCGCCGGAACGGGAACGAGAACGAACCCCGCCGCGCTGGCGTCCGATGGCGCCGTCCGGGCCAGCGATCCACGCGCGGGCGCACAACCGGCCGCTGTCGCCAGCCTGCCCGGCAGCGGCCCACGCAGCGCATCGGCCGAGCGGCGGCAGCTGCCTGCGACCGGCGCCGACATCGACCTCCTCCTGCGGGTCGGGCTGGTGCTCCTGCTCTCGGGCGCCACCCTGATCGTCGCCACGCGACGGAGACCGGCGGCGTGAGCATGCGTCGTCGCGCGATCACGCTTGCCGTGGCGGGAGCCGCCACCATGGCGAGCGTGTCGTGCGGCGGCGCGCCGGACGGCGACGGCGACAACGCCGCTGCCGCGCTGTTGGAGGCTCTCGCCCCCGCGCCCGACACGAGCGCCGACGCTCCGACCACCTCCAGCGTCGACGAGCCCGTCGTGGTGACCGCGCCCCGCACGCCGGAGGTGACGACGGCCATGACGTCGACGAGCCACGCCGTCATCCGCAGCGATGGCGGGTCGATCGAGGTGTCCGGCGACGGCTCGGCGCTCGAGCTGACCGCGATGACGACCGCCGACGGGTGGGAGGCCGCCGTCAGCCGGCCGGCGGCGCAGCAGCTGGACGTGACGTTCACCCGGCAGGGTCAGCGCGTCGAGGTGCACATCGAGCTCACGGCGAACGGCATCCGCAGTTCGCTGTCGGCGACCAGCACCGCGTGATCAGGCGGATGCTTCCTCCGCGGGGTGGCCGGCGTCGATGTCGTCCACCGCGTGCAGCCGGAGCGGCGCGAGCGGACCGTCGGCGTGCACGTCGACCGGTTCGACCATGACGCAGGCGTGATCACCGCTGGCGTCGAGCGTCGCCACGCGGCGGCCGACGACGCGATGGCGCACGGCGGTGAGCATCGGCACACCGTCCGGACCGTCGACGATGTCGCAGCCCGCGAACTTGTCGACGTCGTCGCCGGTGTTGCCGCCGAACAGCGCGGCGAGGTCGTGGTCTCCGTCACTGAGGAAGTGCACGCCCAGGTGCTCGGCCCGGGTCGCGATCGGGAACGTGTGGTTGACCTTCGAGATCCACAGCGCGATCTGCGGCGGGTCGATGCTGCACTGCGCGTGGAAGCCGACGAGGCAGCCGCTGCGCTCTCCGTCGAGCGCGGCCGTCACCACGACCATCGCGGGATCGAGCGCCGTCATCACCTCGTCGAACGAACCAGCCATCGTGCAGACGGTACCGCCCTGCCGCGTGCCGTGGCGGTCGTGTGCGTCGGGGCGCGACGCGCCCGCGCGCCGGGACGCTGCCTATCGTCCTGCCATGCACAACGCCATCGTGACGGCGGCGTGGCTGCCGCCGCCGCTCCGCGCCGTCTGCGCTGCCGCCGGAATGGCCGCGCTCGCCGCCGGCGCGCTCGCCGCGGTGCTGCGCTTTCGGCCGCTGCGGTGGGGGCCTGCCGTGGCGTTCGTCGCGGCGACGCCGGTCGTCACGGCCGGAACGCTCGCCGGTGTGGGTCTGTTGGCCGCCAGTGAGATCTGGTGGGCAGCCATCACCGCAGCCGCGGTCGCGATCGTGCTGGTCGCGACCCAAGCTCCGATGTTCCTGCGCGGCGCGCCCGCCGCCGCGCCCGGCCGGCGCGTCACCGTGATGACGAGCAACCTCCTGTTCGGCGAGGCCGACCCGCGCGCTCTCGTCGCTGCCGTGCGCGACCGGGCGGTCGACGTGCTGGCGGTGCAAGAGCTGACCGACGACGCGATCGCGCTGCTCAACGACGCCGGCATGTGCGCTGCCCTGCCGCACTTCATGGTGTCGCCGCGCGACGACCCCGGCGGCGCAGGCTTGTGGAGCCGCTTCCCGCTCGAGCCGATCGACGTGCCGATCCCGTTCAACTACCCACCGGTCGTCGCTCGCGTCGACGTCGACGGCCGGCGCGTCGTGATCGCGTCGGTCCATCCGGCCAGCCCCTGGCCGAGCGACGGAGAGGCGTGGTCGTACGAGCTGCGATCGATGGCCGACTGGCTCGACGGGATCGACGAACCCATCGTCGTCGCCGGCGACTTCAACAGCACGGTGGATCACCGCCAGTTCCGCGAGATCCTCCGCCGCGGGTTCGTCGACGCCGCCAGCCACGTCGGCGGCGGCTTTCGACCGACGTGGCCGGTGGGACGTCGCGCGTTGCCGGTCATCGCCATCGACCACGTGCTGACACGAGGCGGGCCGCATCCCGTGAGCCTCACCGCGCTGACGATCGTCGGCACCGACCATCGAGCTCTGGTGGTTCCGGTGCAGCTGCCACTTTGAGAACCATTCTTGAATCGGGTATGGTCCCGGCATGCCCATCTCTCGCCGCGCGCTGCGCTGTGTCGTGTGCGTCGCCCTCGCGTTCGGCGGGGGGTGCGGCGGCGACGAGGGGACGGCCGGCGACGGCGGGGGTCGGCAGGCGCGCGGCATCGTCGTCGGCGCCAGCTTCTTCCCCATCGCGGAGATCGTGTCGGCGGTGGGAGGCGACCTCGTCACCGTCGTCCAGCTGACGCCACCAGGGCAGGAGGCCCATGAACACGAGCCGACCGCCAGCCAGCTGCGCGCGCTGGAGGACGCCGATGCCGTCGCCTACCTCGGCGGCGGGTTCCAACCGGCGCTGGAGCGAATGGTCGCGGACCTCCCCGGCCGCGTCGCGCGCATCGAGCTGCGTGAGGGCCTGAGGATGCTCGCCGCGGGCGAGGACGGCGATGGGCACGCGCATGATGGCGGCGACGACGATCACGGCGACGACGATCCACACGTCTGGCTCGATCCGACGAACATGGCGGAGATGACGAATCGCGTGGCACGCATGCTGGGCGAGCTCGACCCCGCCAACGCCGACGCCTTCACCGCCAACGCCGAGACGTTCGTCAGCGAGCTGGCCACGCTCGACGCCGACTACGCCCGCGCGCTGTCGTCGTGCGCGTCGCGGGTCATCGTCACCGGTCATCGTGCCTTCGCCTACCTCGCGGCCCGCTACGACCTGGTGCAGGTTCCGATCGCCGGCATCTCGCCCGAGGAGGAGCCGTCGGCGAAGGCCCTGGAAGCCATCGCCGACTTCGCGCGCGACAACGGCGTGTCGACGATCTTCTACGAGTCCAGCCAGCGCGACGACCTCGCCCGCACCGTGGCAGGCGAGGTGGGCGCGGCGACCGCGGCGCTCGACTCCGCGGAATCACCGTCGGGCGACCAGCTCGACGCTGGTTCGACCTACGTCGGCATCATGCGCGAGAACCTCGACACGCTGGTCGAAGCGTTGCGCTGCGCCGGCTGAGAGGGCTGCCGGCGAGCCGAGCGGCTCGGTTGAGGGGGACGCGGAAGGGGAACCGCGGCCGCATGGAGATCGTCGGCACCGAGCAGGCGCGCCGCCTCGTCGAGGCGGGCGCGCAGGTGGTCGAAGTCCTTCCGGAGAGCGACTACCGGATCGAGCACCTCCCCGGCGCGGTGTGCATCCCGCTGCCGATGCTCGACCAGCGCACCGCCGGCCAACTCGACCGGCACCGCCCGGTCGTCGTGTACTGCTACGACCTGCAATGCGACCTCAGCGGTCGCGCCGCTGCGCTCCTCGACCGCTTCGGCTTCGACGAGGTCTACGACTATGCCGAATCGAAGGCCGCGTGGTTGGCGATGGGCTTGCCCAGCGAAGGGTCACGTTCGCAGGCGGAGCGCGTCGTCGCGCACGCCCGCCCTGCCACCACGTGCACGCCGGACTGCCCGATGGGGCAGGCGCCGCCTCCCGGACCCGGGGGCGTCGTGGTCGTCGTCGACGCGGACGGTGTCGTGCTCGGTTCGATCCACGGTGACCGGCGGGGCGCGTCGACCGCGCCGGTGTCGGACGTGATGAGCCCCGGTCCGGCGACGGTCCGTCCGAGCATGACCGTCGACGAGCTGGCTCGCAGCATGCGGCGCAGCGGCGAGACCCACGTGCTCGTCAGCACCCTGCACGGGAAGCTGCTCGGTGTGGTGACCCGCGAGGACATCCGTGTCGACCGGTGAGGCGATCGAGATCGGCTATTGGCTGTCGAGCGAGGAGCACGGTCCGCGGGCGCTCGCCGACGTCGCGGTGCGCGCCGAAGCCTCCGGCTTCCGGCACGTCATGATCTCCGATCACTTCCATCCGTGGCTGCCGTCGCAGGGACACTCGCCGTTCGTGTGGGGCGTCATCGGCGCGATCGCGCACGCGACGACCGACCTGCACGTAGCCACCGGCGTGACGGCGCCGATCTCCCGCATGCACCCCGCGATCGTCGCCCACGCCGCGGCGACGGCCGCGGTGCAGCTCGAGGGGCGGTTCGCGCTGGGACTCGGTTCCGGTGAGCGGCTGAACGAACACGTCACCGGTCAGCGGTGGCCGAGCCCAGCGGAGCGCCGCGCCATGCTGCGCGAAGCGATCGACATCATCCGCCGGCTGTTCGACGGCGGCCCCGTGAGCACCCGCGGTGACTGGTTCCGCGTCGACCACGCGCAGCTCTTCACCCGTCCGGAGATCCCGCCGCCGATCTGGGTGGCGGCCGGCGGCCCGCGCAGCGCGCAGCTCGCCGGCGAGATGGCCGATGGGTTGATCTCGGTGGCGCCGGAGCCGCGGATCGCCGAGGCGTTTCGATCGGCCGGTGGCGAGGGGCCGCGGGTCGCGCAGCTCCACGTCTGCTGGGCGGCGGACGAAGAGGCGGCGCGGCGCACGATCGCTCGGTGGTGGCCGAACGGAGCCTTGCCCGCCCGCCTCAACACCGAGCTGGAGCGCCCCGCGGACTTCGCCGATGCGTGCGCGCTGGTCACCGAAGACGCCGCGGCGCGCTCGGTGGTCCACGGGCCCGATCCCGAACCGTTCGCGTCCGCGGCGCTGCGATTCGTCACCGCCGGGTACGAGCGGGTGTACGTGCACCAGATCGGCCCCGACCAGCCGGGCTTCATCGACTTCTGGCAGCGCCGGGTCGCGCCGCTGATCGGCTAGCGCCGTCTCACTCGGTGGCGTCGGTGAGCACGACCGTGGTCCGCGGACCGACGGTGATCGACCTGCGGCACGTCTTACCCTGGCGCTCCGGGGTGGTCGTGTCGATCACGATCGTCCACTGATCCCCCCACGCCGTCGGCAGCTTCCAGTCGAGCGGTTCGTGGTGGGCGTTGAACAGCAGCAGGAACGAGTCGTCGACGATCGTGCGACCGCGTGCGTCGGGTCCGGGGATCACGTCGCCGTTGACGAACATCCCCACCGAGCGTGCGAATCCGGCGTCCCAATCGTCGTCGGTCATCTCGGCGCCGTCCGGCTTGCACCAGCCGATGTCGGCGACACCGCGGATCGCGCGCCCGTGGAACCAGCGGCGGCGCTTGAACACGGGATGTGTCCGGCGCAGCGCGATGACGTCGCGCGTGAACTGGAGCAGGTCGTCGTCGACGTCGCTCCAGTCGAACCACGACAGCTCGTTGTCCTGGCAATAGGCGTTGTTGTTGCCCCGTTGCGTCCGACCGATCTCGTCGCCGGCGAGCAGCATCGGCACGCCCTGCGACAACACCAACGTCGTCAAGAAGTTGCGTTGCTGACCACGGCGGCGCTGGAGGACCTCGGGATCGTCGCTCTCACCCTCGGCCCCGCAGTTCCAAGACCGGTTGTCCGACGCGCCGTCGGCATTGCCCTCGCCGTTGGCGTCGTTGTGCTTGTCGTTGTACGACACGAGGTCGCGCAGCGTGAACCCGTCGTGCGCGGTGACGAAGTTGATGCTCGCGACGGGATGGCGCCCGTCGGCTTGATAGAGATCGGAGCTGCCCGTGAGCCGCCGGGCGAACTCGCCCACGGTGCCGGGCTCGCCGCGCCAGAAGTCGCGGACCGTGTCGCGGTACAGGCCGTTCCACTCGGACCACTGCGGCGGGAAGTTGCCCACCTGATACCCGCCTTCGCCGACGTCCCACGGCTCGGCGATCAGCTTCACCTGGCTGACGACAGGGTCTTGCTGGATCAGGTCGAAGAACGCCGACAGGCGGTCGACTTCGTGGAACTGCCGGGCCAACGTGGCGGCGAGGTCGAAGCGGAACCCGTCGACGTGCATCTCGATGATCCAGTAGCGCAGCGAGTCCATGATCAGTTGCAGCGTGTGCGGGTGCGCCATGTTCAGGCTGTTCCCGGTGCCCGTCGTGTCGTAGTAGAACGACGGCGTGTCACCGACGAGCCGGTAGTACGCGGCGTTGTCGATGCCTTTGAACGACAGCATCGGCCCGAGGTGGTTGCCCTCGGCGGTGTGGTTGTAGACGACGTCGAGGATCACCTCGATGTCGGCCTCGTGCAGCGTGCGGACCATCGACTTGAACTCGCTCACCTGCTCGCCACGGTCGCCGTTGCTGGCATACTCGTTGTGCGGGGCGAAGAAGCCGATGGAGTTGTAGCCCCAGTAGTTGCGCAGCCCCCTGTCCACCAGGTGGGCGTCGTGCACGAACTGGTGCACCGGCAACAGCTCCACCGTGGTGACGCCGAGCGCGATCAGGTAGTCGACGGCCGCGGGATGCGCGAGACCGGCATAGGTGCCGCGCAGCGATTCGGGGATCTCCGGATGCCCAGCGGTGAACCCTTTGACATGCATCTCGTAGATGATGGACTCGTGCAGCGGCGTGTCGGGGCGGCGCTCCTTGCCCCAGTCGAAGAACGGGTTGTGCACGACACCTTTGGCCACGTGGGGGCCGCTGTCGTCGTCGTTGCGCGCACTCTCGTCGCCGAACTGGTAGGGGAAGCACGGCTGGGCCCGCAGGTCGGTGACCCCTTCGATCGCCTTGGCATACGGGTCGAGCAGCAGCTTGGACGGGTTGAAGCGCAGGCCGCGATCGGGCTCCCACGGGCCGTGCACCCGGTATCCGTAGCGTTGCCCGGGGCCGAGGTTGGGCAGGTAGGCGTGCCAGCAGTTGGCGTCCACCTCGTCGAGGTGGACGCGCTCCTCCGCTCCGTCGTCATCCAAAAGGCACAGGTCGACGCCCTCGGCAGACCCGGTGAACAGCGAGAAGTTGACGCCCGCGCCGTCGTACGCCGCGCCGAGTGGGTACGCGCGGCCGGGCCAGATCTCGACGTGCTCCATGTGGTTCTCCTGGTCAGCTGCCGCTCGTGGACGGGTCGGGAAGTCGCATGGTGACGCGCACGGTCGTGCCGGCATCGGTGGAACGCACCTGGACGAGATCACACAGGTGGTGCACGAGCCACAGGCCGCGCCCACCGATCTGGTCGCCGTGCGGCTGCATGCGGCCCACGAGCGGATCGCGAATGCGGCCGCCGTCGACCACCTCGCACACCAGCGCCCGCGGCGGCCCCGGCTCGATCCACCATCGCAGGACCCCGGGACCTCCGCTGTGGCGCAACGTGTTGGCCGCGAGTTCGCTGATCGCCAGCACGAGATCGTGGCTGCGCGTGTCGTCGAGCCCCGCGGCCCGGCCCTCGCGGTCGACGATGGCGCGGATCGGGCGCAGACCGTCGCCGTCGATCGGCGACTCGCACACCGGGCACTCCGGCGGCGCGAGCGGCACGGCGAACCCGGCGTCGACGGCGAGATCGATCGCGCGTGCCGGATCTGCCCTGTGCGAGTGGGCCCGGCGGGCAGCGTCGATCACGGGCGGAGCGAGATGCTCGGTGTCGTAGGGGCACAACAGCCACGTCGACGTGTTCCGCAACGCCGCGTTGAGCAGCGCTTCGTGCACCTGTGCTTCGACGATCTCGGCGCTGGAGCGCCCCGCCCACACCGGTTCGCCGACACCCCACAGGCGGGCGCCTGCCTCGTTCGCCTCCAGCGCCTCGCGATGCCACAGCGATGTCAGCCGGCCGGGGTTGAGCCCCACTTCGTGCATGTCGAGGAACGTGACACGTTCGGCAGGCGCACCGAGCGCGGCGCTGATCGAGGCGATCTTCTCTCCCGGGAGCGCGACGACGGCACGCCCGCCGTCCTCCAGCCCGGCGCGCACGAAGCGGTCGACCACGGAAACGAGCTCGGGCTCCCCGGTGTAGAGCACGGCCTCGTGCCGGAGACGAATCCCGTCGTGCGGACGATCTGCAACGAGGCCGGGTGGCATCGGCAGGTCCGTACCCCGCGGGCTGCGCCGCCTAGCCGTTCGCCGCCGGAGCACCTCACGCGCCCCGATCGAGGCGGACGACAGCGAGCGCGACGTCGTCACGTGCGCCGCCGGGCAGCATGCCGGCGAGGATCGCATCGGCGAACTCGTCGGCCGATTCGCACGGCGTCGCGTCGCACAGCTCGCGCAGGCGGGCGAGACCGACGTGGATGCTCTCGCCGCGGCGCTCGACGAGCCCGTCGGTGTAGAAGACGACAGCGGCGCCGGGGGCCACCGGCGCCCGGGCGAGCGACCGCGACGCTCCGCCGCCGACGCCGATCGGCGGTCCGGGAGCGACGTCGACGTACCACGAAGGTTTCGACGGCTCGACCACCAGCGGCGGCGGATGTCCCGCGGTGGCGACGGTGAGCGAGCCACGGTCGTCGAGCATTCCGACGACGACCGTGGCGAAGTCGCCCGCCATCCGCTCGCCGGCGCCGAGGTCGAGCCGGTCGATCGTCTCCAGCGGCGAGGTCGCCTCCGCCAGCAGCAGCCGCAGCCGGTTGCGCAGGCGGCTCATCAGCACCGCTGCGTCGACTCCGTGCCCGACGACGTCGCCCAGCGTGACGGCGATGACGCCGTCGCGGCGCATGACCACGTCGTACCAATCGCCGCCGACCTGCATCCCCTCGATCGCCGCCCGGTAGCGGACGGCCACGTCGGCCCACGGCGCCGACGCGATGTCATCGGGCAGCAGCGCCATCTGCAAGCGCTCGACCAGATCGCGCTGGTCGGCGAACAGGCGGCCGTTGTCGATCGCCAGCGCGGCGCGCTCCGCCAGTTGGACAGCGAAGCGCACGTCGGCGTCGGTCCACGTGGGTCGACCTCCGACGCGGCCGAGGGTCAACGCGCCGAGCACCTCGCCGCGGGCCGCGAGCGGCGCGATCACCGCCGATTCCCATCCCATCGATCGCGCGCTCGTGGGGTCCTCGCTCGGGCCGAACAGCTCCGGCGCCGTGTCGACGTCGATGCGCATCGGAAGCCCGGTGGCGATCACGCGGCGGAGGGGATGCCACTCCACCGTCGGCGCCGGCGCCGCTTCGCGCGCCCTGCTGAGGCGGCCGTTGGGCCCGACGACGACGCGGGTGAACCCGGCGCCGGCGACGAGATCGATCTCGCATGCGTCGGCGACCACGGGCACCACGACGCGGCCGAGCTCGCGCAGCGACGTCTGCACGTCGAACGACGAGGTGAGAGCGAGCACCGCGCGATCGAGCACGGCGAGGTGCTCGCGCGTGCGGGCGAGCGCCAGCTCGCTCTCCTTGCGGGCGGTGATGTCGGCGACGACGCCGCGGGCGCCGAGCATCGAGCCGTCGCCCGCCACCGACAGGACGCCGCGGCCTTCCAACCAGGCGATCCCGCCGCTCTGGACGAGGACGCGGTGCTCGAACGTGTAGGCCCCTCCGCCGGCCTGGGCAGTGGCGGCCAGCACCTCGGCGACGACCGCACGGTCGTCGGGGTGCACCCGCGACATCCACGCGTCGTAGGTCCCCTCGAAGTGCCCTGCCCGTAGGCCGAACAGCGACTCCAACCGGCTGTCCCAGGTGACGACACCCGACGCGACATCCCATTCGAATCGCCCGATCTGGCCCGCGGCGAGCGCCAGATCGAGCTGATCGCGCTCGACCTTGAGCTCGCCCTGCGTCTCGCGCAACGCCTTGACGAGCTCGCGCAGCCGGCGCAGCTGGGTGACGTCTTGCATCGTGCCCGACCACTTGGCCGGCGCCCGCCCGTCGCCGGCCGCTGTCGGCTCCCCGCGCACCACGACCCAGTGCGCGGCGCCGCCGGTGTCGACGATCTCGGCATCGACCTCGAACGGCTGACCCAGGCGCACGCGCCGCGCGACCTCGCGCAGCAGGGCGACGCTGTCGGGGGCCAGCTGCGCGGCCGAGGCCCACAACTGTTCGGGCGTGAGCGCGACATCCGGCGGCACGCCGAGGATCTCGGCCAGCCCCGACGAGCAGCGGAGCAGCCCCGCGTCGACATGCCAGCTGCCCATGTGGGCGAGCCGCTCCGCGGTGTGCAGGCCGTCGAGCGCTCGCCGCAGTTCCTCGTCCGCTCGGGTGCGCTCGGTGACATCGCGCCAGGCCACGAGACAGCCGTCCCCCAGCCGGACCGCGTGGAGATCGACCCACAGCTCGCGCGTGTCGCCGTCGGCGCCGACCTGCTCGATCCGATGGGCGCTCGAGCGCAGCGGCACACCGGTATCGACGACCTCGACGTACCGGTCGAAGAGCGAGCGGCCGAGCGCGTTCGGCGGGTCGTCGAACCGCAAACCGGCGACGCGTTGGAGGGTCTGTAACCCACCGACGTCGCGCGCGCTGCGGTTCGCGTAGATCAACCGAAACCCGACGATGCGGCCCTCGGCATCGCGCTCCGCCTCGTTGACCGCCACGGCGTCGAGCATCGCGTCGAGCGCGGCGCGCAACAGCGGCAGATCGGTCGCGTCGAGCGCGACGTCGTCATCACCCCGGTCGATGCCGGCCACACGGGGACGCTAGTCGGTCTCGCCACGCTCGGCGGCGGGGCGGCGTCGCCGACGGTCTGACCGGTCGAGCGCTCGGGTACGAGCCGGCGCACATGCGCTTCGTCAGCGGCTCGGAACCGGGCATCCGCCGGATGGGACAGCACCGGTTCCGCTACGTCCACGAATCGACGGGCCGGCCGGTGAGCGCCGAGGACGTAGAGCGCATCTGCGCGCTGGCGATCCCACCGGCGTGGACCGACGTGTGGATCTCCCCCGATCCCGACAGCCACATCCAGGCATGGGGCCGCGACGCCAAGCGACGCAAGCAGTACCGCTATCACCCCGACTACCGGGCGCAGTGCGAGGCGACGAAGTTCGAGCAGCTGCTCCCGTTCGCCAGCGGCCTCGGCGCGCTGCGCCGCACGGTCGATCGCGACCTCCGGCGCGCCGCCCTCGATCACGACCGCGTCGTCGCCGCGATCGTGCACCTGCTCGACACCACGCTGCTCCGCGTCGGAAACGAGGAGTACGCGCGCAGCAACGGGTCGTTCGGGCTGACGACGTTGCGCGATCGCCACGCGCAGACGACCTCCAACGGCGTGCATCTGCGCTTCGCGGGAAAGAGCGGACATCGCTTCGACGTCGCGATCGAGAGCCCGCGAATGGCGCGCGTCGTGCGGCGTTGCCAGGAGCTGCCCGGACAGGTGCTGTTCCAGTACGTCGACGGGGACCGAGGCATTCGCCCCGTCACGTCGACGGATGTCAACGAGTACCTTCGATCGCACACGGCGATCGACGCCACGGCGAAGACGTTCCGCACGTGGGGCGCCTCGGCGTTCGCTGCCGATCTGCTGGCGAGCGCACCGCCGCCGGGATCCAAGCGGGAGACCGCCCGCACGATCAACGAGGCGATCGACGAGGTGTCCGCGCGGCTCGGGAACACCCGGTCGGTGTGCCGCGCCAGCTACGTGCACCCGGTGGTGATCTCCAGCTATCTCGACGGGTCGCTGCCCGCCTTGCACCGCGCCCCGCGATCGACCCCGCGCGGGCTCAGCAGCGCGGAACGTCGCCTCGTGGGACTCCTGCAGTCGGCAACGAGCTGACGGCCTGCCGTCGCGCCGCCGAGCCGTCAGCTCGTGGCCGGCGCTTGCAAGCTCCACATCCGGCCGTCGGGGTCGCGCACTGTCATCTCCTGCGTGCCCCAGTGCGTGGGCGCGAACGGCGTGACGACGTCGAGGTCGCCGTCTGCGGCGAACGCCTTGGCGTCGGGCACGCGCATCACGAGTTGCATCCCCACCGGCTGATCCGCGGGCACCTCGGCGATGAACACGTACGGTCCGTCGCCGTTGCGCAGCTGACCGGAGTTGTGGTCGGTCTCGAACTCGAGCGTGTATCCCAACGTCTGGAAGAACCGGGCTGCCTTGCCCCAGTTGTGCGTCGCCAGGAAGACCCCTTCGATGCCCTCGGTCGCCATGTCAGCTTTCCTTCCTCGTTCGCAGGTACTGCTCCAACGCCGCCGCCACCAGCGCCGAGAGCGACTGCTCCGTTTCGATGGCGTGGTGCTTGACCCGCTTGATCAGGTCGACGGGCAGGTAGACGTTGAACTGCTTGACGACGCCATCTGCCACGCCGGCATGCTAGCAAGCTAGCAAGGGCCGGCGACATCGCTTCTCCGACGCGCTGCCGAGGCCGCTGCGGAAGGCGATGAACACGGCGCCGAGCAAGCACACGCCCGCCCACACGTTCGACTCACGAGCAGCAACGTCGTCACCACGAACGTTCTCAACGGATCCTGCTGTGTCGTCCGGCGCCGCAAGGCGCCCAAGCTCATTCGAAGCCGGGCATCTTCTGCCGGGTGGTGACGACGGGTTCGAACAGGTCGCCCACCTGCGCCACACGACGCAGGATCGTGCGCAGCGTCCAGCGGTCGGGGCGCAGCTTCGGGTCGTCCAGCTCGTCCCACTCGATGGGCGCCGACACCGGTCCGCCTGCGGCCGGCCGCGCGCTGTACGGCGCGACGAGTGTCTTGTTGATCGCGTTCTGCGTGTAGTCGAGCCGCGCTTTGCCTTTCCGTTCCTTCACCCGCCACTCCCAGCTCACCAGCTCGGGAACGGCCTGGCCGACCGCCCGCGACACGGTTTCGACCCACCCCGTCGTCTCGTCGAACGTCGGCCCGCGCTCGATCGGCACCCACACCTGGATGCCGCGCTTGCCGGTGGTCTTGGGGCGCCCGACGATGCCGAGATGATCGAGGGCGGCACGGATCAGCCGCGCCAACACCAGCACCTCGTCCCATGTCGTCGCGGGGCCCGGATCGATGTCGAACAGCGCGTACGTCGGCAGGTGCGCCGCATCGGTGCGCGAGGTCCACGGATGCAGCTCGATCGCGCCATAGTTCGCCATCCATGCCAGCGCGGGGACGTTGTCGAGCACGAAGTACCGCTTGGTGTCGCCCTCCTTGGCGTCCTCGTACTCCCACGTCGTGATCCAGTCCGGCGCCCAGTCAGGCACGGCCTTGTTCCAGAAGCCGGGCTTGCCCGCTCCGTCCGGATACCGATGCAGGTTCACGGCGCGGCCTTCGAGATACGGCAACATCAGCGGCGCGATGCAGGCGTGGTAGCGGATGAAATCCCGCTTCGTGATCGGCGCCGCCTTGCCCAGCGCCGGGAACAACACCTTGTCGAGGTTGGTCAGGTGCAGGTCGACACCCTGGAGGGTCCACACGCCCTTCTTGCCCAGGCGGTCCAGCGCGGCCAGCTCGTCCTTCGTCGGCGGCTCCCAAATCGCGCGCTCGCGCGCCGCGGTGTCGTGCACGCGGGTACGGGCCCGCGCGGCGGGGGCATCGCTGTTCCACGTGAACTCGGGGTCCGCGGCGACCTCGTCGTTCGTGCGACCGCTGAGCACCGACCGTGGGTGGTCCTCGGCATCCCAGCCCTCGACCGTGTGCTCTCCCTTGCGGTGGAACATCAGCCATTGCTCCTTGCCGGAGCGGTCGCTGCCGCTGCGGATGAACACGAACTCGCCGCGCAGCTTCTCGCCCGTGAGCTCGACCATCAGCTCGCCCTTGGCCAGATCGCTCGCCGGATCGGTGTCCTTCAGCGGCCGCCACGTCCCCCAGTCCCACACGATGACGTCGCCGCCGCCGTACTCGCCGCGCGGGATCACCCCCTCGAAGTCGAAGTACTCGATCGGGTGGTCCTCGACGTGCACGGCGAGCCGCTTCGCCGCCGGGTCGAGGCTCGGCCCCTTCGGCACCGCCCAGCTGACGAGCACGCCGTCGAGCTCGAGGCGGACGTCGTAGTGCAGCCGGCGCGCCCGGTGGCGCTGCACGACGAAGCGGTGATCGCCGCTCGGGCCGCGAACCTCGTCGCGTGGCGCATCGCCGGACGGCTCGGCCGTGCGCGAGAAGTCGCGCTTCGTGCGGTATTCGGCCAGCGCCGCACGAACCTTCGGCGCCGGGATGGCGCTGGCGGAGGGTGCGGCGGAGCGGCGGCGTGCCATGGCTGTGTTCGTACCACGCCGGCCGGGCGGCGACACGCTGCACGCGGGGGCCCGGCTGGCGTCTGGTGACCGGCGCCGGAGGGAACGCAGACCCCGTGCCGATCACGACCGCCGACGCCACCAACCACGAACGCACCTTCGTCGAGCTGATCGACGCCTTGTCCCGGGCGGAGCGCACGTTCGCGACCGCGGAGTCGCTCACCGGCGGACTGCTCGCGTCGTGTGTCGCCAGCAACCCGGGCGCCGGCGCGGTGTTCCTCGGCGGCATCGTCAGCTACGCCCGGGAGGTGAAGCGGAACCTCCTCGACGTGCCGCCCGGCCCGGTGGTGAGCGCTCCCGCGGCGGAGGCGATGGCGCTCAACGCCGCTCGGCTGCTCGGCGCCGACGTGGCGGTGAGCCTCACCGGCGTCGCCGGGCCCGACACGCAGGACGGCGAGCCTCCCGGCACGGTGTTCGTCGCCGTGGCGATCGACGACCGTGTCGTCTCCTGCCGGCGCTGCGCCCTCGCCGGTGATCCCGACGAGGTGCGCAAGGCGGCAACCACCACCGCAGCCGAGATGGTGATCGCCGCCCTGCGGTGACGGTCAGCCGACGCTGATCGCCCGCAACACGTCGAGGCGCGCGGCCCGCCGCGCCGGGCGGACGGATGCCAAGACCCCCGCGACCGCCGACAGCACGACGATGACGGCGAGCGTCCCGACGGGCGCCGTGAACGAGCCGAACCCTTCCTCGGCGGCGATCGCCGAGAACAGCGCCCAGCCGAGGAACGTCCCGAGCGCGATGCCGCCCAGCGTGCCGAACACCGCGACGATCACCGCCTCCCACCGCACGGTCGAGCGCAGCTGGCGGCGGGTCTGTCCCACCGCGCGCAGCAGGCCGATCTCGCGGGTGCGCTCGTGGATCGACAACGACAGCGTGTTGGCGATGCCGAGAAGGGCGATGATGATCGCGAGGCCGAGCAGGCCGTAGACGAGCACGAGCGTCTGGTCGACCTCGCCGGCCACGCTGTCGACGTATTCGTCACGGTCGAGCACGTCGGGAGCGACGAAGCGATCGGCGACCGCCTGCGCGGCGGCCTTGCCGTCTTCGATGGCGACGCCGTCAGCGAGGTCGATCAGCACCGCGACGTCGGTCACCTGTGTGGCGTGGCGGGCATACACCTCGCGGGGCATCAGCAGCTCGCCCACGAGTGTGTCCTGGTCGTAGATCGCCGAGACCACGACCACCTCGGTCGAGCCGTCCGCGAACTCCATCGGCACCTCGGCCCCGATCTGCCAGCCGTGCTCGTCGGCGTACTCCCGCTCCAACGCCAAGCCCTCATTGCCGGCGCTCGACAGCGCGCCCGCGGTGACGTCGAGCGCCAGCAGCTCGCCGATCGCGACGGGGTCGCCGACGAGCGGATACTCCGTCTCGCCGTCGACGACGACGACGGCCTCGCCGAACCCGGTGGCGAGCGACACCTCGGGCAGCTCGTCCATCGCCGGCGCGAGCGCGGGATCGATGCCGACGCCGCTGAACCCTTCCTCCACGACGACGAGGTCGCCGGCGAACTGCTTGTCGACCACCTCGTCGATCGACGACTTGAGCGACGCGGCGACGACCGTGAACAGCGCCACCACCGCCGTGCCGACCAACAACGCCGAGGCAGTGCCCGACGTGCGGCGCGGGTTGCGCATCGCGTTCTGCCGAGCGAGCGCACCGGTCTGGCCGCGCAGGACACGCACCGGGAGCCCGAGGACCGCGGTCGCCGGCCGGGCGACGACGGGACCGAGCACGACCAAGCCGACGAGGGACAGCAACGCTCCGAGGCCGGCGCGGCTCATCGAGCCGTCGCCACCGTCGACGCCGGAGAACGTCAACGCGATGCCGCCGCCGGCGACGACCGCGCCCACGACGCCGCGGATCTTGGAACTGCTCGATCGATCGATGGCCACGCCGCGCATCGCCGCCAGCGGCGGCACCCTGCTGGCCTTCACTGCCGGGGCGACGCTGGCCACGATCGTCACCAGCATGCCGGTGACGATCGCCGCGACGACCGTCGCCGTGCCGATCACCATCGACGCCGTCGGGATGCCGAGGCCGCCCGCGTCCATCGCCTTCTGCAACCCGAACGCGAGGGCGACTCCGGCGCCGAGGCCACCGAGCGACGACAGCAAGCCGACGGTCGTCGACTCGATCGCCACCGATCCGATCACCTGGCGGCGGGACGCTCCGAGCGCCCGCAGCAGCGCCGACTCGCGCGTGCGCTGGGCGACGAGGATCGAGAACGTGTTGTGGATGCTGAACGTCGCGACCAACAACGCGATGCCGGCGAACACCAGCAGCGCCTTCTCCATGAAGCCGAGGAAGTCGCTTTCGATCTCGTCGTTGAGTTCGTCGACCACCTGCGCGCCGGTCAACGCTTCGAGGCCCGCCGGCAGCGTCGGTTGCACGCGCGCCTGGAGCTCCTCCTGGCTCACGTCCGGCTCCGCGGCGAGCGCGACCGAGGTGATCTTGCCGGTGTCGCCGAGCAGCACCTCCTGCGCCTGTTCGAGGGTGAACGCGACGTAGGTCAAGCCGCCGACCGCGTCGTCCTCTCCGAGCGACGCGATGCCGACGATCGTGACCGGGACCAGCTCTGGCGTGCGGACCGTCGTGCGGTCGCCGACGTGCAGGCCGGCGTCGTCCGCGGCGGTCTTGTTGATCACGACCTCACCGTCCACAGCCGGTCCGCGGCCCTCGATCAGATCCCAGCCGCTGAGGTCGGGGTCGTCGACCCAGTTGGCGCCCACGGTTGGCGGCCCATCGCCGCCGACGAGGTCACCGTCGGGGGCGACGATCTGGGTCTTGCCTTCGACGACCGCTGCCGTGACACGAACGCCCTCGACGCTCTGGAGTTCGTCGACGATCGTCAGGTCGAGGAGCCCGCGCTGCTGCGCGCCCTCGTCGTCGCCCAGCTCGGTCTCGCTGCGCACGACGACGTCGGTGCCCTCCATCGATTCGGTGAAGGCGTTGTCCAGACCGGCGCGCATCGTGTCGGTCAGCACGAGCGTCGCGGCGAGGAACGCCACGCCGAGCAAGACAGCGAACGACGTCCCGAGCAGCCGCCGTTTGTGGCTCCACAAGTTCTTCCACGATGTCTTCCACATGTCGGCCTCCTCAGTCCCCGAAGGCCTTCATCCGGTCCAGCACCCGCGACGCGGTCGGGGCCTGCATCTGGTCGACGATGCGCCCGTCGGCGAGGAACAGCACCGCGTCGGCGAACGATGCGGCGACCGGGTCGTGGGTGACCATCACGATCGTCTGCCCCAACTCGTCGACGGCGCGGCGCATGAACCCGAGGATCTCGCCACCGGTGCGGGAGTCGAGGTTGCCGGTCGGCTCGTCGGCGAAGATCACGGTCGGCTTCGACGCCAGAGCCCTGGCGACGGCGACGCGCTGCTGCTGGCCACCGCTCAGCTCGCTGGGTCGGTGCTTCAGGCGGTCGCGCAAGCCGACGGTCTCGATCACCGACGCGACCCAGCGCTTGTCCGGCTTCCGTCCGGCGAGGTCCATCGGCAGGGTGATGTTCTCCTTCGCGGTCAGCGTTGGCAGCAGGTTGAACGACTGGAAGATGAAGCCGATCTGCTCGCGACGCAAGCGTGTCAGCTGCTTGTCCGACAGCGTGCTGAGGTCGACATCACCGACGAAGACGCTGCCCGAGGTGAGCGAATCGAGGCCGGCGAGGCAGTGCATCAACGTCGACTTGCCCGATCCGGATGGCCCCATGATCGCGGTGAACCGAGCGGCCGGCACGTCGACCGTGACGCCGGCGAGCGCGCGCACTTCGGTGCTGCCGGAGCCGTAGATCTTCACCGCGGCGCGTGCGCCGGCGGCGACGCCGCGAGCGTTGGCGGCGGGGGGCGGATCTGGCCGGGGGCGGTCCACCGGCGGAGGGAACGGACGCTCGTCGGGGATGGTCAAGGGCGGAGGTGTGCTCATGCCGACGACGGTACGAATCCCCACGGCCCGCGTCTCTGGAGCCTCCTGGCATCTTGGGGGTAGGGCTAACCCCCGGGCTCAACTGAAGCGAGCCGCAGTCATGCGTTGCTCGCTCTCCAGCCGGTGGAGGCGCTCGTCGTAGCCGATCTGGCGGAACAGATCAGCGAGCGTCGCGTATCGGCCGTAGTCGTCGACGAACGATCCGCTGTAGGGGGTAGTCTCCCATTCGGGGTGTTCCTCGACGAGCAACGCGTACTCGTGTTCCGCGTGGTCCTCGAAGTCGGCGTTGAGGCGATAGCTCCAGGCCGGGCGCAGCGCGTACATGAGCCACGACAGCTGGTAGTACGCGAACGCGAGCACCTGCGGCGCCAGGCGGTGGCGCACGAACCCGCGCCGCGCCGGATCGTCTTCGAGCAGTTCCTCCAGCACCAGTAAGTGCCACTGCTCGTTGTCCTGCTCGAACCGGCTGACACGCACCTTGTCGAAGATCCGCCGGGCGAAGCGCGGCTGGCGGGCGGTGTGCGTGACGGCGACGTAGGCGACGTTCTCCCACGCTTGGTACGGAACTCGGGCGACGAGCTCCAACACTCGGAACTTCCGCAGCGTGCGGTCGCGGCCGTACAGCACGTCCATCGCCGCGAACAGGCCGCGGGCGCTGAGCGAGTAGCGCCGCCGCGGCGTCGCCAGGCTGGTCTGCTGCTCGCGCCGCAGCTGGTCGGCGTCGAGGCGCTGCATCGCTCCGAACGGCGGGCGCTCGCCGATCGCGGCGGTCACCGGTCCGATCGTCGAGGTGCTGTCCTCAGAGTGCGTGGTGGCCATGTCGCAGTCTCCGCGCGCCGCGCCGCGGAGTCAACGCGCCTGGCCTTCAGGCGACGAGGTCGAAGAACTCGGCGAACTCTTCGCGGCGGATCAGGCGGCCGAGCTTGCGGTATTCGCGCGCGATCCCCTGCACCGCGCACTGCATCGTGATCTTCGTCTGGGCGCCGGCGGCGATGAAGCCGGCGGCGAGCGCCGCGTTGCGGATCGAGCCGCCGGAGATCTCGAACGACGCCGCCAAGCGGTCGATGTCGATGCCGTCGGTCGGGGCCGTGGCAGGCAGGTGATGGCGCCAGATCGCAGCCCGCTCGCGCGCGTCGGGCAGCGCGAAGTCGACCCGGGTGTGGATGCGCCGCAGGAACGCCTGATCGATGTTCTTCTCGAAGTTCGTCGCCATGACGACGATGCCCTCGTAGACCTCCAGCCGCTGGAGGAGGTACGAGGTCTCCAGGTTGGCGTAACGGTCGTGCGCGTCGCTGGTCTCCGAGCGCTTGCCGAACAGCGAGTCGGCCTCGTCGAAGAACAGCAGCGTCCCAGCGCCTTCGGCGGCGTCGAACACCTTCTCCATGTTCTTCTCGGTCTCACCGATGTACTTGCTCACCACCGCCGAGAGATCGATCTTGAACATGTCGACACCGAGCTCGCCGGCGATCACCTCCGCCGACAGCGTCTTGCCGGTGCCCGACGGCCCGGAGAAGAGGGCGACGATGCCGCGCGACGGCACCGCCGCGAACCCCCACTCGTCGTACACCTGGTGGCCGTGCCGGTATCGCTCGACGAGGTCGCGCAGTTGCGCCATGTGCGCGGGCGGGAGAACGACGTCGTCCCACCCACGTGACGGTCGGATCCGCCGAGCGAGCTGCCCCAGGGCGGGGCTCACCATGCGGCGCATCGCGGCGTCGACGTCGCGGCTGCCGCCACCCTGGGCGGCGAAGATCCGCTGGATCGTCGGCAACTGCTCCGCGCCGACCCGGTGGGTGCGGGCGACCTCTGCGCCGAGCGCCGCCGCCCATTCGGCATCCGTCGGGTCGGTCGCAGCGACGTCGAGCTCGCGCCAGGCGTGGTGCGGCCACCCGACGTCGGGCAGGCCCTCGAACGGCAGCGGGTCCACTGCCGACAGCACCCACACGAGGTGACGTGCGCGCTCGATCCAGCGTCGCCCGGTCGCACCGATGGCGCCGTCGCCGACCTCGATCAGCACGCCAGCCGCCTGAAGTGTCGCCTCGCGGACGACAGCGGCCCACGCCGCGTCCTCCTCGGGCGATGCCGTCACCAGCAGCCGCGGGCACGCGACATGCTGCTGCGCGGCCTCCCGGCGGCGCGCCCGATCCTTGCCCGTCACCAGGAGCGCCTGCAGGTCGCCATCGCCTGCGCATCCGATCACCTCGGTCCCGACGGGCAGATCGCGATCGGGTGTGCGGTCCCCTGCCAGTGCCCACAGGACCGACGGCTCGACCGCGATCACCTGCCTGCTGAACGCCCCCGTGCCGCGCACGGTGACGAATGCCGAGCGCACCAGTGCGCTGGCCGGCCCGATCGTCGCTGCGCCGGGGTGGTCGGCGCCGAACAGCCCGTCGAGCATGCCGAGCTCGAGGCGATGGCGCTCGCGGTCCGCGGTCACGGCGACGATCAGCTTCTGGAGCCGCTCGTCGGTCTCCACCGCCACGGCCGTGGCGAACACCTCGGCCTCGGCCACGCTCATGTGGGCTCGGGCGACCAGCGCCGACAGCGGCGATGCGGCCTCGACCGACGCGGCGAATGCCGCGCGGGCGTCGGCCAAGGCGGCGTCGAGCCGGGCAAGCACCTGCTCGTCTGGCTCGAGGGTGGCCCGGGCGGCCATCGCCTCGACGGCCGCTGTCGCCAACCGAGAGGCGTCGGGCGGAAACATCACCGTGAGGTATCGGAGCGCTCAGGACTGATCCTGAGCGCGCAGAGTGGCTACGCTCGCGCTCCATGGCCCTGCCGGTCGTCGACGGCGCGATGCTCAGCTGCTCTTTCGGGCTGGCCCCGTCCAACTTGACGGTGCTGCCGGCGAAGCTGATCACGGCCGAGGGCAAGCCGATGGCGACCATCATGGACATGGCCCCCTACGTCAATATCAAGCCGTTCGGCCTGTGCTCCAGCCTCGCCAACCCGATCACGGCGGCGCAGACGGCCGCCGCCCTCGGGGTGCTGACACCGGGGACGTGCATCCCGACCATCACCGGCCCCTGGACGCCGGGATCGCCGACGGTGCTGGTCGGCGGATTGCCGGCGCTGAACCAGAGTTCGATGTGCATGTGCGCGTACGGCGGGGTCGTCCAGGTGACGATGCCGGGCGCGACCACCGAACAGGTCCCCTGAGCAGGTCGGGGGGCCTCCGCCGGGGGTCGAGACGGGCGACGCGCCACGCCAGGTAGCTCTCTGTTCACGGAACGTACACAGTGATACGTTCAAGTTCTCGGTGTGGTCGTCCGATCACTCTGAGCGGGTGCCTGGTGGCGTAGCTGGGAGGCCCCGAGAGAGGACTGCGCCGCTGCGGTGAAGGGAGACACTGTTGGCCACCACCTATCTGACCCCGGGCGTGTACGTCGAAGAGGTGCCGTCGAGTTCGGCGACCTTGTCGGCGGGAGCGACGGCGGTCGCCGCCTTCGTCGGTTTCACGGCGAAAGCGCCGACCGATGACCCCACCGATCCAGAGGGCCTGAAGCCCCGTTTGGTGACGAACTGGACCCAGTTCGAGGAGCTCTACGGCGGCTTCGTGCCCGGCGCGATGCTGCCGCACTCCGTCTACGGCTACTTCAACAACGGCGGCAGCCTGGCGTACATCGTGCGGGTTCCGCACACGTCGCCGGCCGCCGAGAGCGGCACGCTGGCGCTGCCCGCTGCTGATCGCACGCTCGGGCCGGCCGTCGAGTTCACGACGGTGGAGCCCAACGCGCGCATCAGCGTCAACGTCACGCCCGAAGCGCCCGCCGACGACGCGGCCGACGACGCTCCGCCGACCTTCCGCCTCGACGTCGTCGAGGACGGCAAGGTGGCCGAGACGTTCCCCGGCCTGACCTTGACGAAGGGCGCGCAGAACGTGGAGGACGTCGTCAACAAGACGTCCACCAAGGTCAAGGTGGCGACGAAGATCGACGTCGACGCGCTCGCCGCCGACCTCGCGTCGCTGCCCGCCGGCTCGTTCGCCATCGAACCCGCGCCCGCCACGCCGATCTCGGTCAGCGGGAAGGCGTTCGCCGGCAGCGAGACCGCCCGCACCGGCATCAACGGGCTCGTCATCGCCGACGACGTCACGATGGTGATGGTCCCCGACCTGGTGACCGCCTGCCGCCAGGACGACGGCACGATCGACCTCAACCTCTGGAAGACCGTCCAGCTGGCGCTGATCAACCACTGCGAAGGCCAGGCCAACCGGATGGCCGTGCTCGACGCCCCTCCGGGGATGAGCCCGCAGAAGATCAAGGAATGGCGCAGCGACGTGGCGATGTACGACTCGCCGTTCGCCGCCCTCTACTACCCGTGGGTGAAGGTCACGAACCCGGCAGCGACCAACGGCGACACGGAGATCCTGGTTCCGCCGAGCGGCCACCTCGCCGGCATCTGGGCCCGCACCGACAACGAACGCGGCGTCTGGAAGGCCCCGGCGAACGAGGTCGTGCGCGGCGCCCTGGACGTCGAGATCAACATCACGAAGGCCGAGCAGTCGCTGCTCAACCCGATCGGAATCAACTGCATCCGGCCGTTCGGCACCCGCGGCATCCGCGTCTGGGGAGCCCGCACGCTGGCCTCGAACACCGACTGGACGTACATCAACGTTCGTCGCTTGTTCAACATGATCGAGACCACGATCATGAACGGCACGCAGTTCGCGGTCTTCGAGCCCAACGACCAGAAGCTGTGGGAGGGCCTGAAGCGCACGGTCGGCGCGTTCCTGCGTGGGCTGTGGCGTGACGGCGCCCTGTTCGGCGCCACCGCCGACCAAGCGTTCTTCGTGAAGTGCGACAGCGAGACGAATCCGCCGGAATCGATCGATCAGGGCAAGGTCGTCGTCGAGGTGGGCATCGCGCCAGTGAAGCCCGCTGAGTTCGTCGTCTTCCGCGTCGCCCAGATCAAGGAGACGAGCGCCTGATGCCTGTCACCTCTCCTGGCGCCGTCGAAGACCTCGAGTACATCGGGTCGTGGTTCTCGGTCGAGTTCGACAACAAGATCGAGGGCAACTTCACCGAAGTCACCGGCCTCAACGTCTCGATCCAGGTCGTGTCGTTCCAGGACAGCAACAAGGACACCGTCACCCGCAAGCGCCCGGGAACCACGACGTACTCCGAGATCACGCTGAAGCGCACCCTCTCGCCGGACAAGACCTTCTGGGAGTGGGCCAAGAAGATCCGCGACGGCGGGAAGGACTACCGCACCAACGGCGCGATCGTTCTCCACGACATCTCCGGCGCCGAATCCGGGCGTTGGTCGTTCCAGAACGCATGGCCGTCGAAGTGGGCGGCGTCGGACCTGACGGTCGGCACCGACGATCCGATGATCGAGCAAGTGACCCTTCAGGTCGAACTGCTCACGCGCGACAAGTGACGAGGAGCGACGAACATGCCCCGTGAACACGACGAAGACTTCCAGGGTTCCTTCTTCTCCCTGGTCGTCGACGGCCTGACGCTCGGCTACTTCACCGCATGCAGCGGCATCAGCATGGAGTACGAGGTCGTCAAGTTCAAAGAAGGCGACGGCGCGAAGATCCTCGAGAGGAAGCGACCGGGCCGCCCGAAGTACAGCGAGATCACGATGAAGCGCGGCTTCACCCAGGACAAGGCCCTCCACGACTGGTTCAACGAGGTCGTCGAGGCGAAGAACCAGGTGCCGTACAAGACCGCGTCCATCATGGTGATGGATCGCAACGCGAACCCGGTCGCGACCTTCAACCTCGAACAGTGCTGGCCGTCGAAGCTGTCGGTCTCCGACCTGAAGGCCGGCAGTGACGAGGTGATGATCGAGGAGCTCACCATGCAGCACGAGCTCCTCGACTGGGCTTGACGACAACCCGCTCCATCTGAAAGGCGCGTCCCGTGGCATTGCAGACCGAGTTCCCCTTCACGTTGCCGAAGGGCTACGTCGACCAGGACGGAACGTTGCACCGCCACGGGACGATGCGCCTCGCGACGGCACGCGACGAGATCGAGCCCCTGCGCGATCCACGCGTGTCGGGCTCGGACGATCCCTACCTGACGATCCTCGTCATCGGGCGCGTGATCACCGAGCTCGGCTCGCTGTCGCGCATCGGCCCGGAGCAGGTGGAGAACCTGTTCGCTGCCGACCTCGCGTTCCTCCAGGATCTCTACGGCATCATCAACTTCGGCGATCCTGCCGACGTCGCGGCGCTCCAGCAGTCGGTGTTGCCCCCGGAACCGGTGGCCGTCGTCGTCCCCGATCTGACGGTGGAGGACAGCGATCCGGAATTGCCCGCGGTGGAACCGGCGGTCGAGGCGCCGAAGGCCCCGCGCGACTTCGCGACCGCGCCTCGCCGCCGTGGAGTGATCGAAGAGGTCGGCACGCGCTCGGCGCCATGAAGCGCTATCCCACCGACGCGCTGTGGGACGAGCTGGTCTACCTCGCGTATCACCTCCACTGGGACCTCGACCGGTTGCTCGATCTCGAGCACGCCGACCGGGCGCGCCTCGTGCGAGGCGTCGCCGATCTGAACGAACGAGCGTGGGAGGCGTTGCGCCGTGCCGAATGACGGTTTCGACGACCAGCGCGTCACCGCCGCAACGTTCCTCGTCGAGGTCGACGGCGTGGAGATCGGCCGCTTCATGGAGGTCGCCGGCCTCCAGGTGGACGTCGCCGTGGAGGAGATCTCCGAAGGCGGCGAGAACAGCTACGCCCACAAGCTTCCCGGCCGCATGTCGTGGCCGAACCTCACGCTGAAGCGCGGCATCACGCAGAACGACAGCTTGCTGGCGTGGCTGAACAAGTCGTCCGGCGAGCAGTTCTCGGCGTCCGGCAACAAACTGGACCGCTCGACTGCCGCGGTGACGCTGCTCGGCCCCGGCGGGACCCGCTTGCGGGCGTGGGAGTTCGACGGGGCGTTCCCGGTGAAGTGGCGGGGGCCGACGTTCGCGGCGACGTCGTCCGACATGGCCATCGAAGAGTTGGAGATCGCCCACCATGGGTTCCGTGCGGTCGACCTCGCCAGCTGAGCCGGCCGCAGCCGACTCCGGGTTCGGCGTCGCGGTGACCGCGCGCATGTCGCCCCGCCAGCGGTCCGGCCGTGCGCTCGGCGGTTCGGCGCGACCGGGCGCCGTCGGCGCGTCCTGGAGCCGATTCGGGTTCCGCCTCGGCCTTTCACAGGTGGCCCGCTGGTCGCTGGAGGCGTCGTCGGCCGAGCACGCGGATGGGGCGGTGCGACCGCCGATCCAGTACTGGCCCTGGCACGACCAGACATCCGACGCTCACGCTGCCCCCGGTACCGCCCGGAGCGAACCGGAGCCCGCCAAGCCCGAGTTCGTGCCGAGCGGTGACCCCAAGCTCGACGCGCTGCGGCGGATGCTCGCCGCGCCCGCGAGCAACCCGACCACGCCGGCGCACCGCGCTGCGCCGCCTGCGGCGTCAGGTCGTCCGCCCACTCCTTCGCCCGCCCCCGCGCCACGGGTGCACCGCGGTCTGCCGCGCACGCTGGCGCGCACGATGTCGACCGAGGCGCCGATCCAGATGCCCGGCGCCGTCGTGCATCGCATGCGCCCGGAGACGATCGACCCCGCAGCCGTCTCCGCGGCCGAGCGACGGCCCGGCGTGACAGCGGGCGTCCCCACGGCGGGGCGCTCCGCCGCACGCGACGTGTCACGATCGCGGGAGCCCGAGCGCCCGGCGCCACGGTCCGAGCCGCGCGAGATCAGCTCGCTGCGCCGCCTCCTGGAGAGCAAGGGGCTCATCGCACCGTCACCCGAACGCGAGGTCGACGAGCCCGCCGCGACGCGAGCGGCCAACCCGTTCGTTCACTCAGCAGTCGACACCTCTCGCCACGACGCGTGGCGCCACAGGACATCGCTCGGCACAGAGCAGGCCCGCACGAACCGATTCGCCCCGCGGCCAGAGCGAGCGGCCGGCTTGCTTCCGGCCAGAGATGAACCGGCCGGCCGCGACGCCGAGCCTCCATCGTTGTCGCCCCACCGCGCCGAGCGCCACGCCCGCCGGGACGCGGGTTCGGGGACTCGCCCGCCCGTCACGTCGCTGCGCGATCGGGCCGCGGTGCGCGGGGTCTCGCCGACGCCCGAGCAGACGTCGGCGCAGGCCGAGACCAGAGCCCAGGGGACGGCGCCGTTCGCACCGGCGACCGACCACGCGGCGCGGCCTGTTCCCGACGGGGCCTCGCGACCGCGAGCGACGGATGCGGCCGCACGTGACGAGCGCACGGCTGGGCCGCAGGCCGCGCGGCGCCCCGTGACGAGCGAGCCGGTGATCCCCCCTCGCACCCTGCCGGACTCGCGGACCATGGCCCAGCCGGGCACGCCCTCCGCCATGGAGCGCGCGGACGACGTGCGCGCGGCGGCACGGATGGCAGCGAACGATCCGGAGCGCGTCGACGTCCGCCGGAACGCCGACGCGGGCGGCGTGCCATCGGGCAGTGACCGCGACGCACGGCCAGCCAACGTGTCGCCGTCAGCCCCGATCGCCCAGCAGGCGCGCGACGCCGACGCGGACGCGCAGGTCGACGCGTCCGTCGGGCCAGCCGCCGGAACACGGGCCGACGCAGCGGCGCCCACGCCGCGACCCGTCGCGAGCCCCGTCGAGGGATCGGCCGAACCAGGCGACGCAGCTCGCAGCGAGGCGCTTGGCGGCGAGGCGGTCGAGTCGCACGACGTGCCCGCAGCACCCCGGGACACAGCTCCAGCGGAGCCGGACTGCACCACCGCGGGCGGGCATCGCGGCGCAACACCGGCCGATGCGTCGCCGGCGACCGCCGTCGAGGCGCCCGGCGCGACGCCCGTCGCGCGCGCCGCGGTCGCACCGCCGTCGGTTCCCTCCACGGCAAAGGGACGAACGCAATCCCCGACGGCCGAGGTGACGTACGACGGGCCGGCGCTCCCGGCGGCGAGCCGCCCGGCGCCGGACGCACCGCACCTCGCACGCGCCTACCGACCCGGCGAGTCGGCCCCGGCGTCCCCGACGTGGGCGCGATCCGGCGAGCAGCCCTCGGCACCGGCCGAGCTGCGGACGTCGACCCGACACCGGCCGACGCCGACGCCCGCGCCCGCATCCACGCTCGCGACCTCGCCCGCGCCCGCGCACGATCCCGCGCCGCCGGCAGCGATCGCGCGGCGACGGTCGCCGGCCCCGACGGACGATCCAACCGAGCGAACAGGATCCGGGCGCCGGCCCACACCGGTGGATGATCGCGGCGCGCCGACGGCGCATGTCGCCGATCGTCCGCCCGTCGTTCATCCGCCGTCGACGGGACCAGCCGCGGTGCGACCCACGCGTCTCGACCCTTCCGCCGGCGACGACGCACACAGCATTCGCCATGAGGCGCCCGCCCCGCCCGCATTGTCCTTCGACATCGCAGCGCGGATCACGCGGACCAGCGACCGAGCCGTCGACGCGCCGGAGCAACGGTTCGCGCGCGTCATCGCCCGCCAGCCGATCGGAGCGCCCCGGCCACTTCCCTCCGCATGGCAGCCGCTCGCCGCGGCGATCGTCGGCGACCGGCGCGTGCGCATCAGCACCGACGACACGTCGCGGCGCGCCCTCGACGCTGCGGGGAAGATCGCTGCGACGACGGGCGACGTGATCCACCTGCGCCGCTCGCCCTCGACCCGGGACGACGCCGCCGTCTTGGCCCACGAGCTGACCCACGTCGCCCACCCGTCTCCGATGCCGCGCTTCTTCGACGACCATCGTCCGAGCGCCGAGGAGCGCCAGGCGGAGGCGATCGCCGACATCATCCGCCGCGCTCCGGTCCTCCCGCATGCCGCCGTCGCGGCGACGCCCGCAGGCCGATCGACGCCGCGCGGCGCCGTCCCGGCAGGCCGGTCGACGAGCAGCAGCGGTGGCAGCAGCGGAAGGGCGGTGTCGACCGTTCGACGCAGCAGCGCACATCGGACCACCTCGACGCTCACCGCGACCAGCCGGGCGATCACATCCAACGACGAGCCCAGCACGCTCGACCCGTCCGCGCCCGCCACCTCGCACGCGAGTGACGGGTCGGTCTCGGCCGCCGACCTCGCCGCGCTGATCACCGGTCAGGCGACGAGCAGCACGGCCGCCAGCGTGCGACGGGCGATGAGCACCTCGGCGGTCCACACCGCCTCCGACTCGCAGCCACGGATCCAGCGCTTGCAGACGATCGGCGAGATGTCGACCACATCGCCGGCGGCCGCTGGCGCACAGGGACAGAATCCCTGGGAGCTGTTGACGTCGACCGACGAGACGAGCGGCGTGCTCGACTTCGTCGACTGGATCGTCGAACGCATCGAGGACCGTCTGCTCGCCGAGATCGAACGCCGCGGCGGGCGCTACCGAGGGGACTACTGACATGTCGGCGCCGGTCCAACTCCAGAAGGCCTTCCTCCAGACCGAGGGCGGCGAGCGCATTAACTGCATGTTCAACCCGTCGAAGTTCTCGTTCTCGATGGGTAACCGCTGGGAGCCGGACCGCATGCCGGGCAAGGCGACGCCGGTGCTGCGCTTCGCCGGCGGCAACAGCGGCACGTTCTCGTTGAGCCTCGTGTTCGACACCACCGCCGACGGCTCGAGCGTGACGACGCACACGAACAAGCTGCTGAAGCTGATGGAGATCGACGAGTCGCTCCCCGACTACGACGCGCAGCGCAACAGCGGCCGTCCGCCGTGGGTGTCGTTCCACTGGGGCACGAACATCCACACGTTCAAGGCGATCATCAAGTCGCTCGGGGTCACGTTCACGTACTTCTCCAACGAGGGCGTGCCGCTGCGAGCCAACGTCGAGATGAGCCTCGAGCAGTACGAGCCGGACCCCAACTGGACCCGCCAGAACCCGACGTCGGGAACGCCCAAGCCGCACCGCACGCATCAGGTGAGCCCCGGCGACACCCTCGATCGCATCGCCGCCCGCTACTACGGCGACTCCACGCGCTGGCGCGCCATCGCTGCCGCCAACGCGATCAGCGACCCACTCGCACTCACCCCGGGCGACGTGCTGGCGATCCCTGAACGGGTCGACGCGACATGACGATCGAACGTCCTCGCATCAAGGTCGAGGGTGCGCCCGTCAGCAGCGCCGTGTCCGACCTGCTCATCGACGTGCGGGTCGAGCTGGCGGTCAACACCGCTGGGCGGGCGACGGTGCGCTTCTTCGACCACGAGTTCGACATCATCGACTCCGAAGTGTTCAAGATCGGCAAGGTGATCTCGATCGACTTCTTCCCGGAGACCCTGGGCACGCCGGAAGCCGTGCGCGTCTTCGATGGAGAAGTCACCGCGATCGCGACCGACGTCGGGCCGAGCGACATGCACGAGCTCGTCATCACGTGCTTCGACAAGTCGCATCGCCTGCGACGCGGGGCACGGCAGCGAACGATGCTGAACGTGACGTACTCCAACGTCGTGAGCAAGATCGCCTCCGAGTCCGGACTCCAGGCCGATGTGGATGGCTGCGGGTCGATCACGTTCCCGCACCTGCTGCAGACGTCCGACAACGCCACGTTCCTGACCGAGATCGCTCAACGCACCGGCACGCAGTGGTACGTCGACGGGGCGAAGCTGAAGGTCTTCGCCCCGTCCAATCAGGGAAGCCCGCCGACACTGACGCTGCACGAGACACTGCGGACCTTCCGCACGCGCTTCTCCGCTGCGGAACAGGTCGGCGATGTCATCGTCCAGGGTTGGGACGAGAAGAACAAGGTCGCCATCGTCGGCAGAGCGCCCGCGACGGCGGACCCCCCGCAGTTGACGACCGCGCCGTTGGCGAGCGACAACCGCACGAAGCACACGAGTTGGGGAGCCGACGCGCGGCACACCGGAACCCTGGTGGTGCAGAGCCAGACCGAAGCCGAGCAGGTCGCCAAGGCGTTGCACGCACGCGCGGCGACGTCGGAGATCCTCGCTCGCGGCGAAGCGTTGGGGACACCTTCGCTGCGTCCAGGTGGCCCGGTCGAGATCGCCGGCGTCGGCAGGCGGCTGAGCGGCGTGTACTACCTGACGACGGTCGAGCACATCTTCTCCACGCGTGGGCAGATCACGCGCTTCAGCGCGGGCAGCCTCGCGCCCGCGTCGCTCGTCGACCTCGTCGGCTCGCGCTCGCAATCCAGTTGGGGCCGCACCGGCCCGACGATCGGTCTCGTCACGAACACGAAGGACCCGGAGAACCGCGGTCGTATCAAGGTGAAGTTCCCGGTGCAGGGCGACACGGTCGAGAGCGACTGGGCCAAGCTCGTGATGCCTGGGGCCGGCAAGGACCGCGGGTTGATGTTCGTTCCGGAGGTGAACGACGAGGTGCTCGTCTTGTTCGAGCACGGCGATACGCGCCGGCCGATCGTGCTGGGGGGCATGTGGAACGGCGTGGACGCCCCGCCGCTCAAGACCGACACGTTCCTCGACAGCGACGGCAAGACCTTCGAGTGGGGGGTCAAGTCCCGCGCCGGTCACACGGTGATGATCCGCAACGGACCCGATCCCGACAAGCACAGCATCGAGCTCAAGCTCGCCGACGGTGTCACCACGCTGCTGCTCACCAAGGAAAAGGTCGAACTGCGGGCGAACAGCAAGCCGCTGCAGATCCAGTCCGGCCAGGCCTCGATCACATTGGACCAGGACAACGTCACGATCAAGGGCCAGAAGATCTCCATCGAGGGCAACGACAACGTCGTCGTGAAGTCGACGGCGAAGGTCCAGATCAACGGGACGGGCGGTGTCGACGTCCAATCCAGCGGCCCCGCCTCGCTGAAGGGCAATGGAGGCGTCGCCGTGGAGAGTGCGGCGATGACGCAGATCAAGGGCTCGATGGTCAAGATCAACTGAAGATCCGCCGATACGCGAACGGCGACGAGGGCGTCCGGCGACGGCGCAGGAGGAGGTGAGCATGACGAACGCAGCAGACTTCATCGGGCGGGGGATCATGTTCCCCATGCGCGTCGACCAGTCGGGCTCGATCGCGATGACCGGCGGTGTCGACGATCTCGACAGCTCGGTGCGCATGGTTCTGTCGACCGCCCCCGGCGAGCGCCTGATGCGGCCACGCTTCGGGTGCCGCATCTGGGAGATGCTCTTCGAGCCGATCAATGCCAACACGCTCGGCCTGATGGCGGTCGCCGTGCGCGACGCGCTGGGCCAGTGGGAACCGCGCATCGTGGTCGAAGACGTGGTCGCGCGCCCGGACCCCACCGCCGACGGCCGCGTCGGCATCGACATCACCTACCGCGTGAAGACCAGCAACGACAAGCGCAACCTCGTCTATCCGTTCTACGTGATCCCTCGGGAAGGTGACACGCCGTGAGCCTGCCCGTCCCGAACCTCGACGACCGTCGCTTCCAGGACATCGTCGACGAGGCCAAACGGCTGATCCCGACGTTCTGCCCGGAGTGGACGAACCACAACGTCTCCGACCCCGGCGTGGCGCTCATCGAGCTGTTCGCCTGGATGACGGAGATGACGATCTTCCGTCTCAACCAGGTGCCCGACGCGTACTACACGCGGATGCTCAACCTGATCGGCTTCGAGCCGTTCCCCGCGACCGCCGCGCGCGCCGACGTGACGTTCTGGCTCGTCAGCGCGCTCGACAACCCGGTGCTCGTTCCTCGGGGCACGCAGGTGACCACGTCGGGCGAGATCGGCGCGCAGCGGGTGTTCACGACGCTGGACGACCTGATGATCATCCAGCCCACGTTGATCGCATCGATGACCTCGAACGCTCCGGATGCGTACACGGACGTGTGGGACGCCCTGCGCATCGACCACGGCGCGGTCGTGTGCTTCCCGTCGGTGACGCCCGGTGACTGCTTCTATCTCGGCTTCGACGACACGTTGGCGGGCAACGCGATCCAGATGGACATCCGCGCCAACGTGGAAGGCATCGGCGTGATCCCCGATCGCCCGCCGTTGGTGTGGGAGGTGTGGCAGGGCGAGGGGTGGATCCCGGCCACCGTGTACCGCGACACGACGGGCGGCTTGAACCGCGACGGCTCCATCGTGCTGCTCGTCCCGCCGGCCCACGAGCCGCTGACGCTCGCCGGCCAGCGCGCGTTCTGGATGCGCGCGCGTTTGCTCACGCCGGAGCCCGATCAGCCGTTCTACCGCGCGTCGCCACAGATCAGCACGATGCGCGTGGCCAGCGTCGGCGGCACCGTCACCGCGGAGCACAGCGACGCGGCGCCGCGAGCGATCCTCGGCGTCAGCACCGGCAAGCCGAACCAGACGTTCCATGTCGAACACGCCCCGGTGCTGCCACGGGCCGAAGGCGAGCGCGTCGTCGTGGTGGCCGCCGACGGCGCCGAGACGCCGTACGTCGAGGTCGCGGACTTCGTCAACTCGGCCGCGCACGATCGTCACATCGTGTGGGACTCGACCACCGGTGAGATCCGCTTCGGCCCGAACATCCGCTACCCCGACGGCTCGACCCGCCAACACGGCGCCATCCCGCCGGAAGGGGCGCACATCGCGGTCACCGGATACCGCTTCGGCGGCGGCGCGGCCGGCAACGTCGGAGCCGGCACGCTCACCGCGTTGCGGACGACGATCCCCTACGTGGCGCGGGTGGAGAACATCGCCGCCGCGACCGGCGGAGTCGACGCCGAGACCGTCGAGAACGCCAAGCTGCGCGGCCCGCAGACGCTGCGCGCCGGTTCCCGGGCTGTGACGGCGGCCGACTACGAACGCCTCGCGGCTCAGGCCGATCCGGCCATCGCCCGCGTGCGGTGCCTGCCACCTGCCTCCCAGGGCCGGCCGATCCAGCTGCTGCTGGTGCCGGCGGTGAAGCGCGCCGCGCACGAACTGCGCCTCGACGACTTCGCGCTGCCGCCCGGGATGATCGAGCGCGTCAGCGCCTACCTGGACGAGCGGCGAATCCTCGGCACGACGGTCGAGATCGGCACGCCCTTCTACCAAGGCGTCACCGCGGCGGTGCTGCTGACAGCGCGCCCGGGACGACCGACCCATCTCGTGCGCGAGCGCGCCATGCAAGCGCTCTACCGGTTCATCAACCCGCTCTCGGGCGGCGCCGACGGGCTCGGATGGGGGTTCGACACGGACCTCAACTCGACGTCGATCTACCAGATGCTCGAAGCGGTCGAAGGTGTCGAGCGCGTCGACGAGGTGCTGCTGTTCGAGTACGACCTGCGGAACAACGAGCGCATCGGCTTCGGCCGAGAGCTGGTCAAGCTGGAGCGCGATTCGCTGTTCCTGTCCGCCTCCCATCGCGTGGTCGTCCGATGAGGACGACGGAGTGGAGCGTCCGATGAGGACGACGACGGAGTGGAGCGTCCGATGAGGACCGCTGTCGCGCGGCGCGACGACTGGTTGGTCGGCCAGCTGCCGGTCGGGATGACCGAGGATCACTTCCTCGTCGGCTTCGT
>CAZGUH010000026.1:45662-52088 GCA_964529005.1 uncultured Ilumatobacteraceae bacterium
TGGTCGGCCAGCTGCCGGTCGGGATGACCGAGGATCACTTCCTCGTCGGCTTCGTGCGGATCTTCCAGACGGTCGCCGACACCGTGCTGCACACCATCGACAACCTTCCGCACGTGTTCGACACCGCCGTCGCGCCCGACGCGATGGTGCGCGCGATCGGCGCCTGGATGGGCGTCGATTGGGTCGACCCGTCGTTGCCCGATCAGCTGCAGCGACGCATCGTGCGCGAGTACTCCGCCGGCCTGCTGTGGCGTGGCACGAAGCCCGGGATGACGCGGCTGCTCGAGTTGATCTGCGGCGGTGTCGTCTCGGTCGAAGACAGCGGCGGCGTCTACACCGAGGCCGAGGCGCCGGTCCCCGCGCCGCACGTGCGGATGGAGGTCGAGTCGACCGGGTGGGCGACCGAGAGCGACCTGGTGAGGATCATCCGCAACGAGCTGCCCGCGTCGGTGACGTTCGAGCTCGTGGTCGGCGGCCGCGTCGTGCACCCCGCTCCCCTGCCCACGTCCGGTTCGCCGCAACTGTCCACCGCCAGCACGGAGGCTGCGCCATGACGACCATCACCTGCCCCGAGTGCGGGCTCCAGGCACAGTTCGACTCGATGCGCCGCAACGCCGAGGAGTTCTGCGAGCGCTGCGATTTCCCGCTGTTCTGGGCACGCTCCGACGCGCCGCTGGTGATGGCGTCGAACGGCGCCGACACGACACGGCGGCGTCTTCCCGGGACCGGCGGCCGGGTGACGGTGGGGAGCAGGTTGTGTCCCGAGTGCGGCGAGCTGAACCCGCTCGGCGAGACGCACTGCATCCGCTGCACCGCCGACCTCGATCCCCCGCCGCCTCCCGAGCCGGTGGTGGAGGTGTACGTCGAGCCGCCGCCGCCACCGCCCGAGCCGGAGCCGGTCAAGCGGCGCTGGTGGCCGTGGGTCGTGCTGGCGGTCGCGGTGATCCTCCTCGCCGTCGTCCTCATCGTCAGACTCACTTGAGCACGGGCGCCTGAGTCGCACGGCCACCGAGCGCACGAGCTCCATCGCTGCCCCCACGAGGTGCTCTAGGCTGCGGGCGACCATGGGGGAACGGCTCTGGGGCCTTGTGATGGTGGGTGTGGCGGCGCTCGCCGCCACGTTTGCCACGGTCGGTTTGGCAGCGGCCGCGCCCCCAGACGACGGTGGCGTCGGCGAGATCGTCGTTCGGGCGTTCACCGGAAGCGGCGCCGCTCGAGAACCGATCGCCGACGTCGGCGTCTCCGTCACCGGTGAGGACGGCCCCGTCGGCGAAGGCTCCACGGACGCCGAGGGCATCGTCACGATCGTCGTTCCCGCCGCCGGAACCTACGAGGTCGCCGTCGATCCCGACACGTTCCCCGAGGGCCTCGGCATCACCGGTGGCACCGACCGCGAGGTCGACGTGCTCACCGGCCAGAGCAAGGTGGCCAACTTCCGTCTCACCGAAGGCGCTGGCGTGGGCGCAGGGGGCGAACGGCGCGAGACCGGCGCCCTCGTCAAGCTCGGGAACCTCAGCATCGCCGGGCTGAAGCTCGGCGCGATCATCGCTCTCGCCTCGATCGGCTTGTCCCTGATCTTCGGCGTCACCGGGCTGGTCAACTTCGCGCACGGCGAGCTGGTGACGCTCGGCGCGGTCATCGCCTGGTACTTCAACGCCGCCGACAGCGGTCCCGGTCTCTACATCGGGCTGGCCGCGATCCCCGCGGTGCTGATCGTCGCGGCGTTCGGATGGGCGCAGGAGGCGACGATCTGGGGGCCGATGCGCCGGCGGCGGGCGGGCAACGTCTCGACGCTCGTCGTGTCGATCGGGCTCTCGCTCCTGCTCCAGTACGCGATCCTGTGGGCCTTCGACGGATCGCCGCATCCCTACGACGACTACGCAGTGCAGCGCCCGCTCAGCGCCTTCCAGCCGGTGAACGTCGAAGCCAAGTCGCTGTGGATCATCGCCATCGCGATCATCGTCCTCGGGGCCGTCGGGCTGATCATCTTGAAGACGAGAGCCGGCACGGCGATGCGCGCCGTCGCGGACAACGCCGACCTCGCCCGGGCGTCGGGCATCGACGTGGGGCGCGTCATCACGTTCACGTGGGTGATCGGCGCCGCGCTCGCCGCCCTCGGCGGCGTGATGTTCGGCATCTCCGAGAACGTCCAGTGGTCGATGGGCTTCCGCCTGCTGCTCGCGATCTTCGCCGCGGTCGTGCTCGGGGGCCTTGGCACGGCGTTCGGCGCCATGGTCGGCGGGTTCGTCATCGGTTTCGCGATCGAGGTGTCGACCATCGTGATCCCGACCGAGCTGAAGTTCGCCGTGGCGCTCGCGGCGTTGATCGGCATGCTGCTGGTGCGACCGCGCGGGCTCCTCGGCCAGCGCGAGCGGATCGGATAGAGGGTTCACGCAGATGGACGTCACCGACATCGTCGTCGCCGGCATCACCGCCGCCATCGGCGTCACCGGCGCGGCGTTCGTCCTCAGTGCGATCGGCCTCAACGTGCAGTTCGGCCTGGCGCGCCTGATCAACTTCGGGCACGTCGCGTTCATGCTGGCGGGCGCCTACGGGTTCGCCACCGTCTGCGACCCGACCGGCCTTGCGTGGCCGACGTGGGTGGGCGTGATCGCCGGGCTCGCCGCCGGCGCGCTCCTGGCGTTGATCATGGGCATCCCCACGCTGCGGCTGCGCGGTGACTACCTCGCCGTCGTCACGATCGCCACGGCCGAGATCCTGCGGCTCCTCGCGACGTCGCGGTGGGCCGATCCGGTGACCCACGGTCCGCGCGGCATCCAGTCGGCCGGCGGCAACATCCTCGACATCAACCCCATCCCCAGCGGCCGCTACGGCATCCGCAGCATCGCCGGGTGGAACATCGACCTCGTGTTCTCCGCTCGCCAGCTGTGGGTGATGGCGATCGCGTGGTCCATCGTCGTGATCGCGATGGTGGCGATGTGGCGGCTGATGCGGTCGCCGTGGGGACGGGTCGTCCGCGCCATCGGCGACGACGAGGACGCGGTCAGCAGCGTCGGCAAGAGCGTGTTCTCCTACAAGCTCCAGGCGCTCGTGCTCGGCGGTGTGATCGCCGCGCTCGCCGGCATCGTGCTCGCCATCGACCGCCAGAACGTGTCGCCCGGCGAATATCGGCCGCTGATCACGTTCTACATCTACACGATCGTCGTGCTCGGCGGTCCGGCGACGCTGTGGGGCCCGCTGATCGGCACGCTCGTCTTCTGGTTCCTGTTCCAGGCGCTCGACGTCTTCCTCCGTCAAGCGGTCGCGGAAGGCTGGTTCAACGGCGTCGTCGATACGGTCGACGTCGGCGCGATCCGCTTCGCGTTCGTCGGTCTCAGCCTGATGGTCCTGATGATCTTCCGGCCGCAGGGCTTCTTCGGCTCCCGCCACGAGCAGATGATCGATGCACGCTGAGTTGCAGGGTGTCGCACCCGTCCCGGGCGTCGCCAAGCCCGATCCCGTGTTGACGGTCGACGGGCTCGTGCGCCGCTTCGGCGGTGTCACCGCGGTCGACGTCGACCACTTGGAGATCCAGCGTCAGAGCATCACTGCGCTCATCGGGCCGAACGGCGCGGGCAAGACGACGCTGTTCAACCTCCTCACCGGCTTCGACCGACCCGACGCCGGCAGCTGGACGCTCGACGGCCGCACGCTGATCGGCGTGCCGAGCCATCGCATCGCACAGCGCGGGATGGTGCGCACGTTCCAGCTGACGAAAGCCTTCAGCCGGTTGTCGGTGCTCGACAACGTGATGCTGGCGGCGCAGGCCCATCCCGGAGAGCGGCTGTTCACGGCGCTCGGCGGACGGTGGCGGCAGACCGAGCGTCAGCAGGAGGCGCGGGCCCGGGAACTGCTGGCGCGCTTCGGCCTGGCTGCGAAGGCCGACGAGTACGCAGGCGGGCTGTCGGGAGGCCAGCGGAAGCTGCTCGAACTGGCCCGTTCGCTGATGGCCGATCCCGACGTCGTGATGCTCGACGAGCCGATGGCCGGCGTGAACCCTGCCCTGATCGAGTCGCTGCTGCGCCACATCGCCGAGCTGCGCGAAGAGGGCCGCACGGTCATCTACGTCGAGCACGACATGGACGTCGTGATGGAGATCTCGGACTGGATCGTGGTGCTCGCCGAGAGCAGGGTGATCTCCGAAGGGACGACCGACCACGTCGCCGCCGACCCACAGGTGATCGACGCCTACCTCGGCACGGTCGGAGGCGAGCAGCTGTGAACGGCGGCCGCGCCACGCTCGTCGCGGTCGGTGTCGTCGCCGGCTACCTGCCCGGCGTCGACATCCTCCACGGCGCCAGCATCTCCGTCGCGCCGGGCGAGCTGGTGTCGATCATCGGCCCCAACGGGGCGGGCAAATCGACGTTCCTGAAGGCGGTCTTCGGTCTGATCCCGATTCGCGCCGGCCGCGTGGAGGTCGACGGCGTGAACGTGACCAACACGCCCGCGCACCGGATGGTGGCGCAGGGCGTCGGCTTCGTGCCGCAGACCGACAACGTGTTCCCGAGCCTGACGGTGGAGGAGAACCTGCGCATGGGCCTGTTCCTCCGGCCCGGCGATTGGGACGAGCGCTGGCAGGCGGCGATCGAGCTGTTCCCGCGCCTCGCGCAGCGACGCACGCAGCGTGCGGGCAACCTGTCCGGCGGCGAGCGCAAGATGGTGGCGATGAGCCGGGCGATGATGATGTCGCCGCGCCTGCTGTTGCTCGACGAGCCGTCGGCTGCCTTGTCTCCCGCCAACCAGGGTCAGGTCTTCGAGACCATCCGGGCGATCGCCGACAGCGGCGTCACCGTGCTGATGGTCGAGCAGAACGCCCGCCGTGCGCTGTCGATCAGCGATCGCGGCTACGTGTTCGATCAGGGCGTCGATGCCTACACCGGCGCAGGGCGCGACCTGCTTCACGACGACAAGGTCATCGATCTCTACCTCGGCCGCCTCGGCCAGCGCCGCACGTCCTGAGTCGTCGGACGTGCAGCGCCGGCCTCGAGCGGGCTATTCGCCGATCACCACCTGGCTCTCGGTGACGGGTTTGCCGTCGGGACCGTACGTGTAGATGTCGTACGCGCCGACCGAGGGCTCACCGGCATCGGTGAACTCGAGCGGGCCGGAGGCGCCGTCGTAGTCGATGTCCTCGCCGGCCATCAGCAGCTCGTGGCAATCCGCGTAGGTGGAGCACTTCTCACCACCCGACGTCACCGAGATCATGTTCTCGGCGATCGCGGCGGAGTCGGTCGAGCCGGCCTGCTCTGCCGCGAGCACGACCGTCATCAGGCAGTCGTACTTGTGCGCCGAGAAGATCGTCGGCGTGTCGGCGCCCGCGAACTCAGCGAACCGCTCGGGGAACGTGGGCTCGCCCGACTCCGGCGCCGCAGACGGCGCCGTGCCGCGGATGCCGTCGAGCACCGCCGGGTTGTTCGGGTCGACGTCGGCTGCGGCGACGCCGTCCTTGAAACCGTCGGCGACGAACAGCTGCACCGCGTCGGGGCCGGCGTTCTGGCCGATGAGCGCCTGGATGACGCCCGCGCCTTCCTGGTAGCTGATCAGAGCGATGGCGTCCGGGCTGGCGGCCGCGACCTCCTGGGCCTCGGCGTCGAACGTCGTCGCGTCAGGCGCGTACGGCACGTCTGCCACGATCGTCGCGCCGCCTTCCTCGAGCGCTTCCTTCACGGTGTCGGCGAATCCGACGCCGTAGTCGTCGTTGCGGTAGATGACCGCGACGTCCGTGAAGCCGTCGCCGGCGATCAGGTCGGCGAGCGCCGCGCCTTGCAGGATGTCGGAGGGCGACGTTCGGAAGTACAGGCCGTCGTCCGGATAGGTCGTGAAGATCGATCCGGTGTTCGAGCCGTTGCACTCGATGATGCCCTCGTCGGTGATGCGGTCGATCACCGCCAGCATGACCGGCGTCGCTGCCGGCCCGATGATCGCGCTCGGGTTCTGCGCCAGAACCTGGTCGAGCGCCTGGACCGCGACGTTCGGATCGGTGCCGTCGTCGGCGCCGACGAGGTTGACCGTGGTGTCGCCGACCGCGGCGATCTCTTCGACGCCCATCTCGAGCGGCTTCACCAGTGCGTCGATGATCGCGGACAGGGAGCCCGACTCGGGCAGCATGTACGCGATCGTGATCTCACCGAGCGGCTCGCGGGGCGTTCCCGTGGCGCCGCCCGTCGTGCCACCTGTTGTGCCTCCGGTCGTTCCTGACGACGGCGGGGCTGTCGTTCCGCCCGACGTGCCCGTCGTCTGCTCCACCGATGTTCCGCTGCCGTCACCGTCGTCATCGTCGCCGCATGCGGCTCCGACGAGAGCAAGGCCGAGCAGCACTGCCCCGGTGCGCAGTGCGCGTGATCTCCGCATCTCCCACTCCCCCTACTGGGCCTGAAGGTGCGGCCCCGCGCCGCACGACGACGTCAGGCTGTACCCAGGCTAGGC
>CAZGUH010000027.1:0-51664 GCA_964529005.1 uncultured Ilumatobacteraceae bacterium
ACCTCGACCGAACTATGCCCGGTCTCGACACAAGGACTGTGGACCAGTGACCGCCGCGACCTTCACCGCCACGAAGGGGCTCCTGCACGACTCCTGGGTCATCGCCCGCCGGGGTCTCAAGCACCTCCGTCGCCAACCCGAGCAGCTGAGCGATGCGACGATGCAGCCGATCGTGTTCGTGCTGCTGTTCGCCTACGTGTTCGGCGGGGCGATCGACGTGCCCGGCGGTGGGAACTACAAGGAGTTCCTGATGGGCGGCATCTTCGCTCAGACCATCGTGTTCACCGCCTTCGGTGTGGCGATGTCGCTGGCCAACGACCGCAAGAACCAGGCGGTCGACCGCTTCCGGTCGTTGCCGATCGCGCCCGGCGCGGTGCTCGCCGGCCACGCCATCACCAACCTGATCAAGGCGGCGCTGCCGATCGCCCTGATGTCGCTGTGCGGCCTGATCATCGGCTGGCGGATCCGTGCCGGCATCTTCGACGCCGTGGTCGGGTACCTGCTTCTCATCGCGTTCGCGTTCGCGATGATCTGGGTCGGTGTGGCGCTCGGCAGCGTGGTGCGCACTCCCGAGGCCGTGATGGGCGTCGGGTTCGCGCTGATGTTCCCCCTGACGTTCCTGGCGAGCACGTTCGTGCCCACCACGACCATGCCGCGGGTTCTGCGGAGCATCGCCGAGTGGAACCCCGTCACCACCTTGGCAGATGCGGCGCGGGTGCAGTTCGGCAACCCGAACACGGCGGTCCAGCCTGGAGATCCGTGGTCGATCGCCCACCCGCTCGCATATTCGACGATCTGGATCGTCGCCATCGTCGTCGTGTGCGCCCCGCTCTCGGTGCGGCTCTACGACCGCTCGATCGATCGCTGACCCAGTCAGCCGAGCACGCGCCCGTACATCTCGCCGAGCGGGTCGCTGATCAGCTCGATGCGGGCGCCGTCCGGGTCGAGGAAGTAGATCGACGATCCGTCGATGTGCGCGTACGCGATGCCTGCTTCGTCGAGTTTGGTCTTCAGCCGCTGCCACCGCTCGGGCTCGACCGAGATCGCCAGGTGGTGGAGGCCGCCGAGCACCTCGGCATAGGGCCCGACGTCGAGGCCGGGAAGGTCGAAGAAGGCCAGCGCGTTGCCGTTGCCGAGATCGAAGAAGAAGTGCGTCGAGCCGCCGTAGTCGCGGTTCTCGAACATCTCGTACAGCGGGAACTCGAGCAGGTCCTGGTAGAAGCGCACGGTTTGCTCGACGTCGCTGCAGACCAGGGCGACGTGGTGCACACCGCGCGCCGCGGACACGGGGCGCTCCGGGCTGGGTCGCAGGTAGCGAGCGCTGATCTCGGCCCGCCGCCGGCTGGCCGCCTCGCGCTCTGCACCCTCCAAGCCAGCCACACGCCGCACGCTATCGCAGCGGCTTCGTACACTTCAGCGCTCGATGGGCCAGCACGTGCGACACATGAAGTGGTGGGGTTGGGGCGAGCCCGACGTCGCCTTCCACCACGACGACAAACCGGCCCTGGCCCCGTTCGTACGTGATCGCGTCGGCATCGACCTCGACGCGGCCCCCGCCTTCACCGTGGATCCGGGACGGTTGCAGGTGCCGCCGGCCAACCTCCCCGACGAGTTGCGCTCCGCGCTGGCCGCCGCCGTTGGGGCCGAGCAGGTCACCGTCGAGGCGATGGAGCGCGTCGTGCACGCCTACGGCAAGAGCTTGCGCGACTTGGTGCGCGTGCGCGCCGGCGACGTCGGCAGGCCACCGGACGTCGTCGTCTATCCCCGCGACGAGAGCGAGGTCGAGCAGGTGCTGCGCGCCGCGCTGGCCGCTGACGCCGTGGTCATCCCGTTCGGCGGCGGCACGAACATCTCGGGCAGCCTCGAGCCGCCACGCGACGAACGCAGGCCGGTGATCTCCGTCGACCTGGGCCGGATGAACGCGGTGCTCGACATCGACGCCACGTCGAACCTGGCACGGATCCAAGCCGGGGCGCTGGGGCCGGACCTCGAACGGCAGCTCAACGACGCGGGTTGGACCATCGGGCACTACCCGGACAGCTTCACCCATTCCACGCTCGGCGGGTGGATCGCGACGCGCTCGTCGGGCATGCAGAGCGACAAGTACGGCGACATCGCCGACATCACGCGGGCGGTGCGCGTCGTCACCCCGGCCGGGGTGTTGGCGACCCGTGCGGTGCCGTCGACGTCCACGGGGCCGAGCGTGCGAGAGATGATCCTCGGCTCGGAGGGCCGCCTCGGAATCATCACCGAGGCCACGGTGCACGTCCACCGGGTGCCTCCGCAGCGGGTGATCCTGGCGTATCTCTTCCCGACCTGGACCCGGGCGCTGGCGGCGATGCGTGACATCGCGGCCAGCGAGACCGACGTCTCGATCACGCGAGTGTCCGATGCGAACGAGACTGCGTTCTCGTTCGCCACCCGCAAGAAGGGCAGCTTGACCTCCAAGCTCCAGACGGTCGTCCTCACGCAGTACCTGCGCCGGCGCAAGCGCTTCGACACCGCGGAGATGTGCCTGTCGTTCGTCGGCTACGAAGGCGCCGCCGAGCACGTCAAGCGCAACCGGGCGATCGTCGCGTCGATCGTCCGCCATCACGGCGGTGTCGGCATCGGCTCGGGGCCGGGCGCGCTCTACGACCAGAAGAAGTTCGACACCCCCTACATCCGCGACTTCCTCCTCGACCGTGGCGCCCTCGCCGACGTGTCGGAGACGTCGACGGCGTGGTCGAACCTCGGCGCCCTGTACGACGGGGTGGTGGCTGCCGCCCACGCCGCGTTCGCCGAGATCGAGGTGCGCGGCTGGATCATGTGCCACCTCTCGCACTCGTACCACTCGGGCGCGTGCCTGTATTTCACGTTCGCGTTCGCTCCGGCGAGCGGCCGTCCGCCGCTCGACCAGTACGACGTCGTCAAGGCCGCGATCCAGCAGGCATTCATCGACAACGGGGGAACGCTGTCCCATCACCACGCCGTCGGCGCCGAGCACAGCCGGTGGCTGGCGAGCGACATCGGAGACGTGGGGGTGCGGATGGTGGCGGCGCTGTTCGACGGCATCGACCCGGGCGGCAACCTCAACCCCGGCAAGATCGTCGATGTGCCCCCTGCCGCACCGCAGCATGCGCACCGGCAGTCCGCCGAGCGGGCATGATTGTCCCAATGGGGAACATCATCGTGGTGGGCGTGGACGGAAGCGAGACCGCGGCAAAGGCCGCCGAGGTGGCCGCGCAGCTGGCCTTCGCCAAGGGGGCCGTGCTGCACGTCGTGACTGCGTACGACGACGACGAGGTCGTGGAGATCGGTGTCGGCAGCGACCGCTTCGTCGTGTCAAGCATGGACCGTGCCGAGAGCCTCGCTCAGTCGGTCGCGGGAACGCTGGCGCGCCCGGGGCTGAAGATCACCTCGGCCGCCGGGGAGGGCAAGCCGGCCGACGTGCTGATCGAGGAGGCGAACCGGCTCGACGCAGCGATCATCGCGGTCGGCAACCGGCGCATGCAGGGCCCGGCGCGCCTGCTCGGCAGCGTGGCTGCCGCGGTCGCGCACCATGCCCCGTGTGACGTGTACATCGTCAAGACGACATAGGCACCCGAACCCGCCGGGCCTGCCGGGAGATCAGCCGGTGACCAGGCCCGGAGGTGTCTGACCGGCCAGGTCCTTGCCGAGCATCACCACGACGGTCGCGTCGCCGAGCGCGGCGTTCGCCCCGGTGATCCAGATCGGCGTCGGCATCGGCGCGATGGTGATTCCGCCCAGGAGGCGGGCGATCGACTCGGCGACGGCTTCGCCACCGGGCCGAACGTAGATCTTGCTGACGTCGAGGAACTCCTCGTTGCCGGCCGCGTCGGTGGCCTTCATCAGCTGGAACCCGACCGATTGCAGCTCGGCGGTCAGTCGGCCCGCCGCGCCCGGCACGTTGGTGGCGTTGGCGACGAGCACGACGGCCCCCTCGGTGACGATCGGGATCGTCGTCGACGTCGTGGTCGGCGGCAGGGCGGTGGTGGTCGTGGTGGACGTCGAGGTCGTCGAGGACGTGCTCGTGGTCGTCGAGACCGCCGACGTCGACGGCGTCTCGGTCGACGGCTGCCCGGTGCTCTCCGCGGCGCCCTGCGAGCTGTCGCTGCACGCGGTGAACATCATCGCCAGGCCCAGGACAAGGGCAGATGTGGTCGTCGTTCTCACGGGCCCCCACACTGGCATGCCCGGATGGCTAGCGGACGTCTGGACTGGGAACACGGTCGCATCCCATTCGGTCACCCAGGGGGTCCATCCATGGCATTCACGCGCAGACACCTCATCGTGCCGGTCGCAGTGCTCGGCGGCGCGAGCGCGGCGCTGATCACCAACGCCGTCGCAGCCGAGAACGGGGCCCGATCCGCCCCGAACGGCGACCCCGCGATCCCGCTGGTCGCCCACCTGAAAGGCTCGGAAGAGACCCCGAACCCGGGTGACCCCGACGGCCAGGGCCTGGCCGTCGTCACGCTGAACGCCGGGACCGGCCAGGTGTGCGTGGAGCTGACCACGGAGAACGTCGAGCCGTGGGTCATGGCGCACATCCACCAGGAAGACCTGGGCGCCGCAGGCCCGATCGTCGTCGACTTCGGCATCACCGCTGCCGACACCGGGCCGGAGCTGACCCGGTGCGTCACCGCCGACCCGACCCTGATCAACTCGATCACCGAGGTCCCGTCCAACTTCTATGTGAACGTCCATACGGCGTCGTTCCCGACCGGCGCCGTCCGCGGGCAGCTCGCCGCACGAGCGAGCGAGGTCCAGCTGATCTCCCCCAACCGTGTCTACGACTCCCGCCAGACCGTCGAGGGCAAGCTGGCCGTCGGCCAGACGCGCACCGTGGACCTCCAGTTGCCCGTCGGCGTGCGGGCGGCCCTGGTGACGTTGACCATCGACCGCACCGACGCTGGTGGCGGGTTCCTGACGATCTACGCCGCTGACGAGCCGACCGTGCCGCCGTCGAGCACGATCAACTGGAACACCGCAGGCCAGGCGATCGGCACGACGACCACGGTGGCCGTCGACCGCTCCGGCCGGATCAACGTCACCGCCGGCCAGGGCGGCACCGACTTCATCATCGACGTCGTCGGCTACGTCGTCTGACGGCGTTCCGCTGGGTTCGGGCGGTGCTCAGCCGGTGACGATGCGGCGCACGGCAGCGATCTTGCTCGCTGCGGGCATCCTGCCCACGCGCACCACGTCACCGGCGCGCACCGCCTGGATCCACTGGGTCGAGCTGACCGCGATGCCCGCGTGGTGGATGACGCCCGTGTCGGGATCGGCGATGAACACCAGGTCGCCCGCCACGATCGGCTCCTTCGTCCAATCCACCGGTGAGCCGTAGGTCGCCTGGAGGGCGCTGTACTGCGGCAGTCGCACGCCGATCTGCTTGTACGCCGCGGTGACGAGCCCGGAGCAGTCGAACGCGTCCGGGCCCGCGGCCGCGAACCGGTAGGGCTTGCCGGCCTGGGCAAGAGCGAACGCTACGACGGTGTCCACGTTCTTGGATGCCGGCTTCGCGGCCGGCTTCGCCTGTACGGGCTGGACGCCGCGGGTGGTGGGGACGACGAGGGTGTCGCCGGGATGGATCACGCTGGCCGCCGTCAGATCGTTGGCGGCGAGGAGATCGGCGAACCTCACGTGGAGCTTCATCGCGATCCCGAACAGGTAGTCGCCGTTCTTGACGACGTACTCGCTGCCGGGCGGTGGAGGCGCGGCGGACGCGCCAGGGGCGGCGAGCGGAGCCGCGAGCGAGGCGAACAGGAGCGCGCCAGCGAAGGCTGCGATGCGTGGCCGGAACATGGTTCTTGCATCGGCCGGCGTCAAGGATTCCTCAAGCAGAAATCATCCGGGCGCAGATTCCGGTTCAGCCGAGGCCTCTGGCCGCCGATGACACGTTCGGGCGCGCGGACCGCGCGCTCCCGTTTGCGACGATCCGGCGGAGGAGGCAATCGGGTGATCAGCGTGCGCAACAGCCGGGTCGGTTCCCGACTGACGTTCGGCTTCGGTGTGGCGGTCGTGCTGCTGATCGTGGTGATCCTGATCGGCGTCGTCAGCGCGCGACGCCATCAAGACGCGCTGGAGGACATCGCCCGCGCCACGGACGTCCGCTCGAACGTCCAGGAGCTGAAGTACATGGTCGCCGAGGTCGACCAGCTCCAGGATCTGGCCGCATTCGAGATCGGCTACGCGCTCTACGCCGGCGCAGAGGAGCTTCCCGACGACGCTACGTCGCCCGGACGGGTGGCGTTCCGGGCCGGCCTCGACCGCTTCCGCGAGCGGCTCGGCGTCGTGCGGCAGCATGCGATTGGCGCCGAGCAGCTCGCCCACATCGCAGCGGTGGAAGCTGCCTTGGAGCGCTTTCTCGAGATCGACGGGCAGGCGTGGGAGCAGTTCCGTGCGCGCGACCCCGTGGCAGCGAGCACGCTCTCGCTGCGCGGCAGCCAAGAACCGGTCGCCGACATGATCGCGGCGATCGACGGCCTCGCCGCGACGTCGATGGAAGAGCTGGTCGCGGCCGACCAACGTGCCGAGGACGCGGCCTCGTGGGCGTTCTGGCTGATGCTGTCCGTCGGGCTCGTGACCGTTGTCCTCGCCTGGGTCGTGCGGACCGTGATCACCCGCTCGATCACGCGTCCGCTCGCGGCGGCCGTCGACGTGTTGCGCGACGTCGCCGACGGCGACCTGACGCGACGTGCCCCCGCCGACGGGCGCGACGAAGTCGCCCAGCTGTCGGGCGCGCTCAACCACTCGCTCGATCGCATGACCGACACCCTGACGGGCGTCGCCGAGCGATCGTCGACGCTGTCGGCATCGTCGGAGGAGCTCGCCGCCGTCAGCCAGCAGCTGAGCGCAGCGGCGGAGGAGACCGCGGCACAGGCGGGAACCGTGTCGGCCGCGGCCGAGGAGGTGTCGCACAACATCCACTCGGTGTCGGTCGCCTCGGAGGAGCTCGACGCGAGCATCCGCGAGATCGCCAAGAACACGAGCGAAGCGGCCCGCGTCGCGGCCGCCGCGGTGTCGCTCGCAGCGACGACGACCGACACCGTCACCAAGCTCGGCGTCAGCGCGGCCGAGATCGGTGAGGTGATCAAGGTCATCACCTCCATCGCCGAGCAGACCAACCTGCTGGCGCTGAACGCCACGATCGAAGCAGCCCGCGCCGGTGAAGCCGGCAAGGGCTTCGCCGTGGTCGCCGGGGAGGTGAAGGAGCTGGCGCGCAAGACCGGCCGATCGAGCGACGAGATCGGCCGCACGATCAGCAGCATCCAGGCCGACACCGAGCGTGCAGTGGCGGCGATCGGGGAGATCGCCGAGGTGATCGGCACGATCAACGACATCCAGACGATCGTCGCCGCATCGGTCGAGGAGCAGGCGGCGACGACCAGCGAGATCGGCCGCAGCGTCAGCGACGCCGCGATGGGCTCGACCGAGATCGCGCGGAACATCACCGGCGTGGCGGAGACGACCCACGGCAACACGCAAGGCGCTGCGGACACCCACAGAGCCGCCGAGGAGATGCAGCGGATGGCGACCGAGCTGAGCCATCTCGTGGAGCGCTTCCGTCTGGATGCGGCCGCCCCGCCAGCGGCGGCGGGACGGCGACCGTGAACGACGACGACGCCGAGATTGTCCAAGCGTTCCTCGACGAGAGCCGCGAGAACCTCGACCAGCTCGACCGTGACCTCGTCGACCTGGAGGACCGGCCGACCGACCCCGAGCTCCTGGCACGCGTCTTCCGCACCGTCCACACGATCAAGGGCACCTGCGGCTTCCTGGGCTTCCATCAGCTGGAGGCGCTGACCCACGCGGGCGAGAGCCTCCTCGGCGCGCTGCGTTCCGGTGAGCTGTGTCTCGACGCGTCGATCACGACGACGCTGCTGCGCCTCGTCGACGCGGTGCGCGCCGCGCTGGCGCGCATCGAGCTCGACGGCACCGACGAGGTCGACGCGCCGGAGGCGCTTGTCGCCGAGATCGACAAGCAACGCCAGCGCGCCGGGTCGCAGCAGGCGATCGACGTGGCCGCGCGCGTCTCGCCGTCGGAACCGGGTGCCGGATCGCCGGGCGCGGCGGCCGAGACGTCGGTGCGCGTCGACGTCGCCCTGCTCGACAAGCTCATGGATCTGGTCGGCGAGCTCGTCCTCGCGCGCGGTCAGATCGGCTCGCTCGCACGCGCCCAGCCGGACGGTCCGTTGACGACGCCGTACCGCAAGCTGCAGCTGGTGACGAGCGAGCTGCGAGACAGCGTGATGCGCGCTCGTCTCCAGACCGTGGGCCGCGTGACCGGCCCGCTGCACCGCGTCGCACGCGATCTGTCGGAGGCGCTCGGAAAGCTGGTGCAGCTCGACATCGACGGCGAGGACGTCGGCGTCGACAAAGCCGTCAACGAGGCGTTGCGCGATCCGTTGATCCATCTCGTGCGCAACGCGATCGACCATGGGATCGAGGCGCCTGCCGAACGCGCCGTCGTGGGAAAGCCGGCCGCCGGGCATCTGCGCATCAGCGCCGTCCACGAGGGCGGGCGCCTCCAGCTCGAGGTGTCCGACGACGGCGCAGGGGTCGACAGCGACCGGCTCCTCCAGCGTGCGATCGAGCTCGGCATCGTCAGCGCGGAGACGGCCGGCGAGCTCGCGCGCCCTGACGTGCTGCGGCTCATGTTCCATCCCGGATTGTCCGCGCGCACGGAGGTCACCAGCGTGTCGGGCCGCGGCGTCGGAATGGACGTCGTGCGGTCGAACCTCGACCACGTCGGCGGCAGCATCGAGGTGACGTCGGAGCCGGGTCTGGGCACGACGTTTCACATCAGCGTGCCCCTGACGCTGAGCATCATGCCCGCGGTCATCGTGTCGAGCGGCGGTCACTGGTACGCGATCCCACAGGTCGACGTGCGCGAGGTCGTCCGCCTCGACCGCCCGGCGATCGCGGCGTCGATCGACGACGTCGCCGGCGCGAGGATCCACCGCCTGCGCGGCGAGCTGCTCCCGCTGGTCGATCTCGCGGACCTGCTCGAGGTTTCCCAGCGGCGCCGCGACGACGTGCTGGAGATCCTCGTCCTCCACGACCACGACGCGACGTTCGGCCTGATCGTCGACGCCGTCGCCGGCACGTCCGAGGTCGTCGTCAAGCCGCTGACGCGGGCGACGAATCGGATCCCGGTGTTCTCCGGCGTCACGATCCTGGCCGACGGGCGCCCGTCCCTGATCCTCGACGTCGGAGGGCTCGCGAAGCGGGCAGGCGTGGAGCGGTCGCCGGTCGGCGCCCGCGCTGCCGCGGTCGCTCCTGAGCCCGCCCAACCGCTCACCACGAGCGTGCTGATCGCGAGCGTCGGCGCACGGCGGCGGGTCGCCGTGCCGCTCGCGTCCGTGCACCGCCTGGAGCGGTTCCCGCGCGACGCGGTCGAGCGCGCCGGCCGCCTCGATGTGATCCAGTACGGCGACATGCTGTTGCCGCTGCTGCGGGCCGGCGAGCTGGACGACGGCGCCGGTGACGTTCAGGTCGTCGTGTGCGACACGGCACGTGGACTCGTCGGTGTGGTGGTCGATCACATCGACGACGTGACGGCGTGTCCCGCCACTGCAGCGCGGTCCGATGCTCTTTCTTGCGCGGTCGCTTCGCTCGTTGTCGACGGGCGAGTCACCGAGATGCTCGACGTCGCGGAGCTCGCCGCGTCGATGCCGATCGGGGCGACGGCATGACGGCGGCGAAGCTCTGCACGTTCGCAGTCGGCCCCTTGCTCGTCGGCGTCGACGTGCAGCGGGTGCGCGAGGTGCGGCGCGGCGACGAGGTCGTCCCGGTCCCACTCGCCCCGCCCAGCGTATCGGGCCTCGCCAACCTGCGCGGAGAGATCGTGACGGTCGTCGATGCCCGCGCCCGCCTCGGGGTCGACGATCGCGCCCGGGGCGCCGACGCGGCGCGCGCCCAGGTCTGCGTGGTCATCGAGTCCGCGGGAGAAGCGGTCTGTCTCGCGGTCGACGAGGAGCGTGACGTCGTCGACGTCGACCCGGCGGGAATCGAAGCGGTGCCGGCCACGGTCAGCCCGACGATCGCGTCGCTCGTCACGGGAGTCCACACGGTGGAGGGCGCGCTGCTGCTCGTCCTCGACGCCGATCGCGCGCTGAAGGAGATCACGTGAACGCGCTCGTCGTCGACGATTCGCGAGCGATCCGGATGCTGCTCAGCCGGATGCTGACCGAACTCGGCCTGTCGGTCGACGAGGCGTCCAACGGGCGCGAGGCGCTCGCCCGCCTCGAGGCAGGGCTCGAGCCGGAGCTGATGCTCGTCGACTGGAACATGCCCGAGATGACCGGAATCGAGTTCATCGAAACCGTGCGGCGGCCACCGTACGCGTCGACGGCACGGTTGGTGATGGTCACCACGGAGACCGAGGCCCCGAACGTCGTGCGAGCGCTCGATGCCGGGGCAGACGAATACGTGATGAAGCCGTTCACCAAGGACGCGATCGTGGACAAGCTCCGCATGCTCGGGTTCGATGTCTGATGTTGCCGCGGCCCGCCGCCCGCCCGCGCGTGCGGGTGCTCGTCGTCGACGACTCGGTCGTCGTCCGCCGCGTCGTCGCCCGGGCGCTCGCATCCGAGCTCTCGATGGAGCTCGTCGGAGTGGCGCCGAACGGGCGGGTCGCGCTCGAACGGCTGCAACAGCTGCGACCGGACGTCGTCATCCTCGATCTCGAGATGCCGGAGATGGACGGCTACGCGACGCTCGCTGCGATCCGTGCGGCGCAGCCGAGCCTCCCGGTGATCGTGTTCAGCCACCTGACGTCGGCGGGAGCGGCGGCGACGCTCGACGCGCTGGCGCTCGGAGCCACCGGCTTCGCCGTGAAGCCGCGAGCCGACGGCATCGGGCTCGCCGAAGCGCAGGTGCGCGCCGAGTTGCTTCCCATCGTCTGTGCGGTCACATCGCCGCCGCCCGCCGCGCCCGGAGGCTCGTCGCGGCGGGCGGACGGGCGTCGCGGGCAGGTCGAAGCGGTTGTCGTCGCGGTGTCGACCGGCGGGCCCAACGCCCTCGTCGAGATCGTGCCCACGCTCCCGACCGATCTGGCCGTGCCGGTCCTGATCGTGCAGCACATGCCGGCGGTGTTCACGCGGACGCTGTCGGAGCGGCTCGACCGTGTGTCGAAGCTGCGCGTGGTCGAGGCAGTCGACGGCGAGGACGTGGCGGCCGGGACGGTCTACATCGCGCCGGGCGGCAGGCACATGGCGCTGCGGCGCGACGGAGCCGGCGTCGTGGTGGCGCTCAACGACGAGGAGCCGGAGAACTCGTGCCGGCCGGCTGCCGATGTGCTGTTCCGCTCCGCAGCGGAGATCTACGGCGCCGGCGTGCTGGGCGTGGTGTTGACCGGCATGGGGCGCGACGGGTTGCGCGGGTCCGAAGCCGTGCGCGCCGCCGGTGGGACGGTGATCGTGCAATCGGCGGAGTCGGCGGTCGTGTCGAGCATGCCGATGGCGGTCGCCGGGGCGGGGCTGGCGGACGCCGTGCTGCCGCTCGACCAGATCGGCGGTGAGCTGGCGAGCCGGGCCGCGCGATCGACGCGGGAGGGGCCGGGGTCGTGAGCGGGGTGTCGGCTGCCGACTTCGACTTCGTGCGCCGCCTGCTGCACGAACGGAGCGCGATCACCCTCGGCGACGGCAAGCGGTACCTGGTCGAGTCACGGCTCGCTCCGGTCGCCGAGCAGCAGGGGCTCGACTCGGTCGGAGAGTTGGTGCGCATGCTGCGCGCCGGCGCCGGCGAGGGGGTGCGCGCGGCCGTCGTGGAGGCGCTCGCCACCAACGAGACGTCGTTCTTCCGCGACCACCATCCGTGGGACGCGCTGCGCGACACGATCATCCCCGAGGCGCTCGCCCGCAATGGCGGACGCCAGTTGTCGATGTGGTCGGCGGCGGCATCGACCGGGCAGGAGCCCTACAGCATGGCGATGACGGTGCGAGAGCACTTCCCCGACGTCCCGAACGTGCGTATCCTCGCCAGCGACCTTTCGCAGGAGGTGCTCGATCGGGCCCGCGCCGGCGTGTTCTCACAGCTCGAGGTGAACCGCGGCCTGCCGGCTCGCCTGCTCGTCGGGTACTTCGAACGGACCGGCCGCGACTGGCGGATCGCTGACGCCGTGCGGCAGATGGTCACGTTCGCGCGGGTCAACATCGCCCGCCCGCTGTGGGGCATCCCGCAGATGGACGTCGTGTTCCTGCGCAACGTCTTGATCTACTTCGACCTGCCGACCAAGACAGCGGTGCTCGGCGAGATGTCGAAGGTGCTGCGCGTCGGGGGATACCTTTTCCTCGGCGCGGCGGAGACGACCTACGGCATCGACGCCGCGTACGAACGCGTCCAGGTTGGCCGTACCACGTGCTATCGCCTCACGAGGCGGGATCGGGGCAGCCATGGCGGCGCGTGAGATCGATCCGGCGATCGACGTCGGACGTCGACATCGAGCAGGTCACGCGGATGATCTGGGAGACGGTGTTCAACCGCGAGCTCACGCGCGCGGGGTCGGCGCGCGACATCGGCGATCCGTCGGTGACGAGCATCGTCCACCTCGACGGCGCATGGCACGGCGCGGTGATGCTCCAGTGCCCGCTGACCCTCGCCGAGGATCTCGCCGCGGCCATGTTCGACAACGCCGCGTCGACGACGTTCGACGAGGTGATCGACGCGCTCGGGGAGATCACCAACATGGTCGCCGGCAACTTGAAGCCGCTGCTGCCGCAGCCGTGCGCGATCTCGCTGCCCGCGGTGGCGCGCGGCTCGGACTACGAGATCGAGGTCGTCGGCGCCACGGTCATCGCCCGCGTGGCGTTCACCTGCGCGGGTTCTCCGATGGTCGTGACGCTGCTCCAGGGCACGAGGCAGCGAGGTGAGACAGCGTGATGGCGCGCGACGGTGACCGCCGCGGTGACGACCGCGTGCGGCCGCACACGATCTTGGTGGCCGACGACTCGGTGGCGACGCGGCGGATCCTCGGCCGGGCGCTCACCTCCGGTGGCTACGTGGTGCGCGAAGCCGGCAACGGCGCCGAAGCGCTCGCGGCGTGCCGCGTCGACCCTCCCGATCTGATGCTGCTCGACGTCGACATGCCGGTGATGGACGGGATGGCGACGCTGCGGGCGCTCAAGGCCGATGCGGCGCTCAGCGGCCTGCCGGTGTTGTTCCTCAGCGCGCGCACGGGCGCGCAGGACGCCGCGACTGGGTTGGAGCTCGGCGCGCAGGACTACGTGCGCAAGCCCTGTGAGCCGGCCGAGCTGTGCGCTCGCGTGGCCGCGGCGCTGCGTGCGAAGGCGCAACAGGACATGCTGTCGCGCCAGGCGCAAGCGCTCGACGAGCTGAGCGCGACCGATGCGCTGACGCTGCTCGGCAACCGCAGGCGCTTCGCCAGCTGGGTGGACAACACGCGCGCGGCGCGCGGTCCCGACGCCGCGCTCGCCGTGTTCGTGATCGACGTCGATCACTTCAAGAGGGTCAACGACGAGCACGGGCACGCGGTCGGAGACGTGATCCTGCGCGGCGTCGCCGAGCGGGTGCGGCGCGTCGTGGAGAGCACCGGCGACGTGCTCGTGCGGTGGGGCGGCGAGGAGTTCGTCGCGCTCGCGCTCGACGTGCCCGACGCAGCAGCAGCGATCGAGTTCGGTGAACGCGTGCGCGCCGTCGTCGGCGCCGAGCCGTTCGCCATCGGCGATCACCGGAAGCTCGACGTCACCGTCAGCGTGGGCTGCGCCGCCGGCCATCTCGGCGACGTCGACACCCTGGTGGCCCGCGCCGACGAGGCGCTGTACGCGGCAAAGCGCGCAGGTCGCAATCGTGTCGAGGTTCGCAGTCCCTGAGCGACCCGGAGGCGGACGCGCCGTTCACCCCGTTGTCATCCATAGCCCCTTGTTCCGGGCGAGGGACCAGGCCGTATGTGTGCAGAGTGGCGACGCCTCGGTCGGCGACCCGCTGCGGAGCCGGTGGACCGAATCGTCCTTCCAGGGGCCGACCGCGCACCCGGACATCATCGGGTCCGTGTGGTTCAACGACACCAAGCCGAGCACGGGGTTCGACTACCGGATCCAGTACTCGGCGGCTCAGACCGCCGCGTTCGCCGCAGGCGTCGCCGACCCGCGCTACGGCGCCGGGAAGCCGCCGGAGTGATCGGCGCCGGTGATCGCGCTGCGCATCCAGTGCACGTTGCGCGACAGCACAGCGCCGAGCTCGGGGTCGACCCATCCGCGTGACAGATCGACGGCCACGACGCGTTCCGCGTCGCGGCGCGTGGCGAGCGCGACGTACAGCGGCACGACGATCGACGTGGTCGCTTCGGTGAGGACGTCGTAGCCGGTGGGGATGGCGAGCTCGTCGAGGCGCCGTGCGGCGCGTTCGGTGGCCGCTGCCGTGGTGACCGCGCCGTGCTTGGCGACCGCGGTAGCGATCGCCCGAGCGGGCGCGCTGTCCTTGTGCCGGGGCGGCACCGCGGCCGCGCCGACGTCGACGTCGACCACGTCCGGCGGGTCGGTCCACGACGCCAGCAGCGTGCCGTCGATCAGCTCGTAGGCGTTCCACATGCGGCGCGTCTGGAGCACGGGGCGTCGGCGCCCTTCCCAGCGGGACACGGCGATCTGGACGACCGCCGCCGGCAGCCATGCGCGCCCGGCCGTGGTGATGCGCTCGCCACGACCGACGAGGCCGCTGCGCAGCGAGCGCTCGGCCAGCTGGCGGGCGCGCTCGTCGCTGATCTGCGGGGCCAGCCCGGCCGTCCACCGGCTCGTGCCCGAGGCCAGCTCGGCGACCGCGACGTCGCCGAGGCGGCGGGCCAGCTCGTCCGGACCCCACAGCTCGATGCCGGTCTCGCGTGCCGCGATCTCGGCGCCGGAGCGATGGCCGCCCAAGCAGACGATGATGCCCTCACGCACGCCGATGTCGCCGAGCACGAACGCGAACTTGGCGACGACGTCCTTCTCGATCGGGCGCTCCCAGGCCTTGCACTCGACGGCGACGCTGAACGTCGCGAACCCGTCGCTCTTGTGTCCGAGCACGTCGATCTCGTGGCGCGCGCCCGATCGGCCCTCGACGATCTCGTTGGTGGTGACCGCGTACCCGAAGCTGCGCAGCAGCGCGGCGATGCGTTGCTCGAGGGCGGCTCCGCTCAGAGCTTGCTCAGCACCGTCTCGCACGAGCTCTGGTCGACACCGCGCTCGTCGACGTCGATGCTCTGCACCACGCCGTCTTGGAGGACGGCGGCATAACGCTTGGAACGTGTGCCCAGCCCTGCGCCGGTGGCGTCGAACTCGAGGCCGATCGCCTTGGTGAACTCGCCCGAGCCGTCGGCGAGCATGACGATCTTGTCGCCGACGCCCTGTGACTCGCCCCACGCCTGCATGACCCACGCGTCGTTGACCGCCACGCACGCGATCGTGTCGACGCCCTTGGCCTTCAGCTCGTCGGCGTGGGCCACGTAACCGGGAAGGTGGATCTTCGAACAGCCCGGGGTGAAGGCCCCCGGCACGGCGAACAGCACGACCTTGCCTTTGCCCAAGACGTCTCCGGTGTTCACCGGCACGGGAGCGCCCTCGGGGCCCATGGTCTTGATCTCGACGGCAGGAATGCGGTCTCCGACGCTCAGTGTCATGCGCCGAAGTGTATGGGCTGAGCGCGGCGCGGCGCGCGCTCGCCGGGGACCGGGGAAGCGCCGCGCAGGCGCTCGGTGGTGCGCACGACGTAGCAGTACTCGATCACCGCCTGGCGCGCCTGGTCGTCGACGTCGACGAAGGCCAGACCATGTCCGAACTGGTCGCCGTCGGGCGCGCCGCCGGTCACCGTGGCCAGCAACGTGTGCCGCGTCACCCGGCCGTCGGCGGCGGGAAGGCCGACGTCGACCCAGACCGAGCTGCCCCGCGGCATCCGCACCGCGGCGAGGGCCCGCGCGCCACGCGGCGAGATGTCGGTGAGCGTCGCGGGGATCGTCGCCTCGTCGGTCAGCAGCTGCGCGCCGAGGGAGCAGGGGAAGCGGTATTGAAGGCGGCGCTGGTTGCGCCGCAACACGTGGCGCAACGTGCGCGCCAACCGGCGGCATTCGACCGTCGCGATGGCGGGCACGGCCCAGGCCGCCGCGCCCGGCAGCTCTGGCAGCAGCGAGGGGCCGGCGAGCTCGACGGCACGCAGCGCGACGCCCGCGCACAGCAGGGCGGTGACGGCCGTGACGAGGGGCAGCTGGCGGAGGCTGTCGACGCCGCCGGTGTCGATCCCTTCCTTCGGTGTCACCTTGAACTTCATCCTCCCCGGGCGCACGACGCAGCGCAGCGACCGCAGGTGGATCTCGCCGGTCAGCACCTCGAAGTGGAAGGCGTCCTTGACCTTCATGTGCCCACGGCACAGCGCCGATCCGGCGAGCAGGCTGAGCGCGGTGAACGGGGCCCAGATGGCGAGCAGCTCGGCCGTCGAGGCGTGCATCGGCAGCAGGCCGCTCCACACGACGGCCGTGACCAGCGCGAGCGTCAGCATCCTCACCGGTCCGGCGACGTAGGCCGCGAGCGAGGCGAAGTACGAGAGCCGCACGCCGGCGGGCAGCTCGCGGGCGCGCAGCGGGCTCTCTGCGGTCGTGAACACGGCCAGGTTGCCGCGCGCCCAGCGGTCGCGCTGGAGCAGGTAGGCCGCGAGGTTGTGGGGCGCGAGGCCCTGGATGACCGTCTCGCCGTGGTAGCGGGTCGTCCACCCGCGACGCTGCATCTTGATCGTGGTGTGGAAGTCCTCGGCGATCGTTTCCGTGGCGACGCCACCGACCTCGCGCAGCGCGTCACGGCGGATCAATGCCGCCGAGCCGCACCAGAACGCGGCGCCGTGGCGGTTCTTGCCCGGACAGATCACTTCGAAGAAGACGCTCTGCTCGTGGCGTCCCACCTCGTAGTGCTGCGCCGAGTCGTGGTTGTAGAAGTCGTGCGGCGTCTGCACCACCGCGACGCGCTCGTCGTCGAAGTAGCCGACCAGCGCATCGAGCGCGTCCGGCATCGGCACGTGGTCGGCGTCGAGGACGAACACGAGTTCACCGCTGGTGCGCTCGAGCGCGTGGTTGATGTTGCCGGCCTTGGCGTGGATGTTGTCCGGTCGGGTCATCCACACCGCGCCGAACTCCTCGGCGAGGATGCGTATCTCCTCCCGGCGGCCGTCGTCGAGCAGGTACACCGTGTGCGGGTAGCGCAACGCTCGGCATCCGGTCAGCGTCGCCCGCAGCACCTCCTCGGGCTCGTTGTAGGTGCACACGTAGACGTCGACGGCGCGCCCGGGCGTCGCCGGCGGCCGCACCGGCGGGTCGATCCGCCACGAGAAGCACGCCAGCGTGGTGAGCGACCAGAACCCGTACAGCTCGCAGGCGAGCAGCAGCGCGCCGATCACCGGGTCGGCGCCGTCGAACGTGAAGGCCAGGCGCCACGTGAAGTACACGGGCCCTGCGGCGAGTGCGACGACTGCAAGAGCGCGCAGCAGGCGAGGGCGCTGGTCCCACCACGCGCCCCACCGCGTCTGCGTGTGCCCGACATGGACCTGTGACTCGGCCACGCAGCCCTATCGGCACGCTTGCCGCTGCGATCAAGAGCGATCGCACCGCGGCGCCGAAGAGCGGCGTGTCAGATGACGACGACCTTCGTGCCGATCTGGGCGAAGTCCCACACGAACTTGGCGTCGGCGTTCGCCTGGCGCTGGCAGCCACCCGAGAGGCGAGTGCCGAGCTCGGCTTCGGTCTGGTACGGCGAGCGGTCCTCGACGTGCAGGGGGATGGCGTGGAATCCGATGTGCCCGCGCTCGGTCTTCAGCCAGCGGACCATCATCGGCAGGTAGGCCCTGCCGTTCCACGCCGTCGACATCTCGGAGCGGCTGTAGACCGCGTGGGTGCCGGGAAGCTCGTTGCTGTACTGGCTGCCCGACACCAGCCACGACCGGATCACCCGCTCGTCGCCGTCGACCGCCCAGATGCGCTGGCCGGCGCGGTCGTAGACGAGGCGGCGGCCGCTGCCGGAGTTCTCGGGCAGGGGCGGCGCGTCGGGCCCGCTGGTGGCGACCGACGAGAGCGGGTAGCCGAGCAGATCGACCGCGCCGGCGGGCGGGGGAGGCGTGCGCACGACCAGCGACTCCTCGTCGGGCCAGACACCGATCGACAGAGCCGTCTCGCGCCCGACCACCCCGTCGACGTAGAGGTTGCGCTCCTGCTGCATCGCCCGCACGGCGTCGTACGTCGCCTGGTCGAACGTGCCGGTGGGGACCCCGTTGTAGAAGCCGGCCGTGGCGAGCGCTTCCTGCACGCACATGACGCTGTCGTTGGAATCGCCCTGGCGGACCGACAGCACCTTCATCGTGCAGGTCTCGGTCGCCGTCGCAGTCGAATCGTCGATGTCCTGGAGGCCATCGGTCTCGGTGTCGGCGGCGGGGGAGGCCGGAGCGGTCGTGGTCTGCGCCGGGGCGGAGTCCGCGACCGTCGAACTCGGGGGAGCCGAGTCGGCGACGGCGACGGCGCCGCCGCGGAGAACGTCGTCGCTCGACCCGGACTGGGTGAGGGCGATGGCGCTGCACACGGCGGCAGCCGTGACGCCGACCACCACGAGCGCGCGCACGTCACGACGGATCGCGATCATCGGCCGTTACGCCCGTCTTGCCGGTCGTTCATCAGGTCGCTCCGAGGCGGGGGTCAGACGCCCGGATCGTAGCGGCTCGAGCACTCGCGGCACCGGATCCGCGCGGGGCCCCAGCGCGTCAGAGATCGGATGCGCCGAACTGCTGGAGGAACGTCAGCAGGTCGTCGGCGTGCTCCTCCTCGACCGCCAGGATGCTCTCCATCAGGCGACGGGTGGTGATGTCCTTGTCGCCGAGCCAGCGGACGATCTCGCCGTAGGACGCGATCGCGACGCGTTCGGCGACGAGATCCTCGCGGATCATGTCGATCAGGTTGGCCCCGGTGACGTACTCCGCATGGCTGCGCTCGACCAGCGTCGCCGGGTTGAAGTCGGGCTCACCCTGGAGTTGGACGATGCGTGCGGCGATCTGGTCGGCGTGGCCCTGCTCCTCCGTGGCGTGCTGGAGGAACTCGGCGGCGACCGGCCCGGAGTTGATGCCCTCTGCCATGAAGTAGTGGCGCTTGTACCGCAGGACGCACACCAGTTCGGTGGCGAGAGCTTCGTTCAACACCGCCACCACCCGTTCGCGGTCGGCGCCGTAATCCTGGGTGATGGGGCCCTTGTCGATGTGCTCGCGCGCCCGGGCGCGCAGGGTCTGGACGTCGCTCAAGAAGTCGTTCACGGGGTCCCCATACCCCGCGCAGCTGGGCCGTCAGACCGGTGATCTGCCGACCATCCCCCGACGCCCTCCGGGCGGTCGTCACACCGCGAGCAACTCGGTGAACGACGACATGTCCGCCGAGCGCGTCTCGCCGTCGGCGACGATGCGGCCTTGTTCCATCACGGCGTACCGATCGGCCAGGCGCAGGGCGAACTCGACGTACTGCTCGACCAGCAGGATCGCCATCCCGGTGGTCTCGTGCAGGCGGGCGATGGCGTCTTCGATCTCCATGATGATCGACGGCTGGATGCCCTCCGTCGGCTCGTCGAGGATCAGCATCGACGGCCTCGTGACGAGCGCTCGCCCGATGGCCAGCTGTTGCGCCTGGCCGCCGCTCAACAGGCCGGCGGGGCGGTCGAGCAGTGTGCGCAGCGCCGGGAAGACGTCGAGGACCTCGTCGAGCGCCCCGGCGGCCGCGGCTCCGGCGCGCTCGGCGACGACCAGCAGGTTCTCGCGCGTCGTCAGGTGGGGGAACACCTGGTGGCCCTGCGGCACGTACCCGATTCCGAGCCGTGCCCGCTCGTAGGCGGCGCGCTTGCGCACGTCTGCGCCGTCGACGCGCACGTGCCCGCCCTCGAGCGGAAGCAGGCCCATGACCGCGTTGAGCAACGTGGTCTTGCCGACCCCGTTGCGCCCCATCAGGCACACCAGCGCGCGATCGGGGACCGACAGCGAGACGTCGAAGAGGACGCGGGTGCGCCCGTACGACACCATCAGGTTCTCGACGTCGAGCCTCACGACGCCACCTCGGCGAGATCGGCGGACGCGGCGGGGGCTTCGTCGCCGCCGGAGCGCGCGTCGCGGGAGCGGCCGAGGTAGACCTCGCGCACGACCGGATCGGCCTGGATCTCGGCCACCGAGCCCTCCGACAGGATGCGGCCCTCGTGCAGCACGGTGACCGAGCGGGCGAAGCGGCGAAGGAACGCCATGTCGTGCTCGATCACGATGATCGTGTGCTCGCCGGCCAGCTCTTCGAGCAGCGCGCCCGTCGCCAACCGCTCCTCGGTGCTCATGCCCGCCACCGGCTCGTCGAGCAGCAACAGCCGCGGCTCCTGCACGAGCAGCATGCCGATCTCGAGCCACTGCTTCTGTCCGTGGCTGAGGACCTCCGCCGGGCGGAACGCGACGTCGCCCAGCCCGATGCGCTCGAGCGTCGCGCTCACCACCGCGGACACGCCGCGGCGGCGCAGGAACAGCGACGGCACGCGGCGGCGGAACGTGGCGGCGAGGTCGAGGTTCTCGACCACGCTCAGCGACCCGAACACCGTCGGCGTCTGGAAGCTGCGCCCGATGCCGCGCCGCACCCGCTCGTGCTCGCGCAGGCGGCCGATGTCGACACCCTCGAACTCGACACGTCCCGACGTCGGCCGGGTGAGCCCGGTGACGACGTCGATCAGCGTCGTCTTGCCGGCGCCGTTCGGACCGATCAGGAACCGCAGCTCGCCGCGCTCGACGCTCAGGCGGGCACGATCCAGCGCCCGGAATCCGTCGAACTCGACGACGACGTCGCCGACCACCAGGACCGGTTCGCTCATACCGTCACCCCCGCTGTCGATTCGGCGGCGGGTTGCCGGCCGAAGAGCCGTCGCGCCTTGGATGTCGCCGCCTTGCCCAAGCCGATGATGCCGCCCGGCGCGAACGCCAGGACCAGCACGAAGATCAAGCCCTGCACGTACTGCCAGTCGTCCGGCCGCGCCTCGCTGACGGTCGTGCGCGCCCAGTTGACGACGAGCGCTCCGATCGCCGCGCCCCACAGGGTGCCGCGCCCGCCGACCGCCACCCAGCAGACGAACAGGATCGACGGCAGCACCGCGAACTGGTTCGGCGAGACGATCCCGATCACCGGCGCGGCGAACGCTCCGGCGATGCCGGCGATGCCCGCCGACAGCGTGAACGCCACCGTCTTGACGAGGGCCGGGTTGTAGCCGAGGAAGCGGACGCGCGGCTCGCTGTCGCGCGTCGCGACGAGGAGGCGGCCGAAGCGGCTGCGCACCACCTTGAGGGCGATCGCCAGCACCGCCAGCAGCCCGACGGCGGTGATCCGGTAGAGCCACAGGTTCGTGTCGGGGTCGTACTTGTTGCGGCCGAAGATCGTCGTGAAGTCGGTGAGGCCGTTGAAGCCGGCGGTCAGCGGCAGGTTGCCGATCAGGATCAACGAGAACACCAACGCGGTCGCCTGCGTCAGCAGCGCGAAGAACGGGCCGCGCACGCGGCGGGTGAACACCAGCGCCCCGAGCAGCGCGGCGATGACCATCGGGATCGCGGCGACCGCGACGATCGTGAACCAGAAGCTCTGGAACGGCTTCCACAGCCACGGGAGCGACGTGTAGTCGCCGTAGAGCGACATGAACGTCGGCAGCTCGGAGCCGTCGGGAACGTTCTCGAGCGTCAGGTACATGCCCATCGAGTACGCGCCGAGCCCGAAGAACACGCCGTGGCCGAGCGCCAGCATCCCGCCGTAACCCCACGCGACGTCGAGGCCGACGGCGAGGATCGCGTAGCAGAGGTACTCGGCCCATTTCCGGATCTCGGCGGGGCCGTCGACGATGTCGGGGATGAACCAGATCACCGCGCCGAACGCGACGAACACGGCCCGGGCGATCCACGGGTTGTCCGTGCGCGGCGCCAGTCGCGTGATCGGGCTCGTGCCCGCGGCGGAGATCGTCACCGCGCTCACGACGTGAGCCCGCGGGTGCGCAGCGACACGATGCCGTTCGGGCGGACCTGGAGGAACACGATCACGAGGGCGAAGACGAGCGCTTTGCCGAGCGTCGCCGAGGTCTCGTACTCGACGTAGCTGTTGACGACGCCGATCGCCAGGGCGGCGATGATCGCGCCGCGCAGCTTGCCCAACCCGCCGACGATCACCACCAAGAAGGCGTCGACGATGTAGCTGGCGCCGATGTTGAAGCCCACCGACCCGACGAGCGAGATCGCCACTCCGGCGACGCCAGCGAGGCCGGAGCCGAGGAAGAAGGTGATCCCGTCGACCCGGCGGGTGTGCAGCCCGCTCACCGCGGCGAGGTCGCGGTTCTGCACGACGGCCCGGATGCGGTGGCCCTGGCGCATGCGGTTCATGAACCACCACACCAGCGTGATGACGGCCATCACCAGCACGATGATGAACAGGCGAGTGTGCGTCATCGTCACACCGGCGAGCCTCCAGTTGCCCCGCAGCCAGGTCGGCGCGGAGACGTTCACCGGCTGGGCCCCGAACCGGTCCTTGGCGAACTGCTGGAGGATCAGGCTGACGCCGAACGTGACGAGCAGTGTGTCGAGAGGTCTGCCGTACATCCGGCGCAGCAGCAGACGTTCGAGCACGATGCCGAGCGCGCCGGCGACGACGAAGGCGACGGGCAGCGCGGTGAGGAAGGCGAGACCGGACGCTCCAGCGAACAGCCCGAGCTTCGTCTGGAGCACGTACGGCGTGTAGGCGCCCGCCATGATGAACTCTCCGTGGGCCATGTTGATCACGCCCATCTGGCCGAACGTGAACGTCAATCCGAGCGCGATCAGCAGCAGGATCGACGTCTGGCTCAGGCCGATGAAGAGTTGGGTGAGGATCGTTTGCACGAGGCTCCTCGAGATCGAAGGGATGGACGAGCGGGTTCGGGACCGGCTGGTCCCGAACCCGCGCAGGTGATTGATCAGCCGGCGGCTGCGGCGTCGCACTCCTGGCGTGCGGCGCCGTCGGCCAGGCCGTCGGCCCAGTCGTAGGTGTCGAGGCACGGATCCGGCTCGATCGCCTCGCCCGAGTTCCACACCTCGTCGATCAGTCCGTCGGCGGTGATCACGCCGATGCGAGCCGTCTTGTAGACGTGGTGGTTGAAGTCGTGAACCGTGAGCAGACCCTCCGGCGTCGCCAGCTCGAGACCCGCGGCGGCGTCGATGACGGCCGGCACGTCGAAGCTGCCGGCCTTCTCGACCGCGGCGGCCCAGATGTAGACGGAGTTGTACGCGGCTTCGATCGGGTCGGCGGTCACGCGGTTCTCGCCGTACTCGGCCTTGAAGGCCTCGACGAACGCCGCGTTCTCGGGCGTGTCGGTGGTCTGGTAGTAGTTCCACGACACCAGGTGGCCCTCGATGTTCTCGAGGCCGATGCCGCCGATCTCCTCCTCGGCCACCGAGACCGAGATCGTCTGGATCTTGTCCGGTGTGTTGCCCTTGGCCTTCAGCTCCTTGAAGAACGCGACGTTGGTGTCACCGTTCAGGGTGTTGAAGACGACCTGCGGCTGGGCGTCGAGCACCTTCTGGACGACGGTCTGGACGTTCGTGTCACCGAGCTGGAGGTACTCCTCCCCGAGGATCTCGATGCCGTTCGCCGCGGCGTAGGCCTTGATCTCCTTGTTGGCCGTACGCGGGAAGACGTAGTCCGAGCCCACGAGGAACACCTTCGTCAGACCCTCTTCCTTCAGGTAGTCCAACGCCGGGATGATCTGCTGGTTGGTGGTCGCGCCGGTGTAGAAGATGTTCGGCGAGACCTCCAGGCCCTCGTACTGCACCGGGTAGAACAGCAGGCCGCCGAGGCCCTCGACCACCGGCTTCATCGCCTTGCGGCTGGCGGACGTCCACCCTCCGAAGACGACCGCCACCTCGTCGCCGGTGAGAAGGGTCTCGATCTTCTGAGCGAAGACCTCGGGCTTGGACTCGCCGTCCTCGACGATCGGCTCGATCTGCTTGCCGAGCACACCGCCGGCAGCGTTGATCTCCTCGATCGCCAGCAGCGTGCTGTCGCGCACGGCGACCTCGCTGATGGCCATCGTGCCGCTGAGCGACTGGAGGACGCCGACCTTCACGGTCTCGCCGGCCGGCGCCTCTCCCTCGCCTGCCGTCGAGGGTGCCTCGCCCCCGGTCGACTCACTCGACGCTGCTGGCGCCGCGCTGCTCGCGGGCTCGTCGTCGTCACCGCACGCCGCAAGCGCCAGACCGGCGACGGCGGTGAGCCCGACGAGGGCCCGCATGGTTCGTGTTCGCTGCTGCCTCATGCCTTCCTTCACTGTTCGGCCTCACGTTGGGGGTGATGCTGTGAGGGTCGGTCGGCAAGGTACGAAGCGCCGATGTCCGGAGGGTCACCTGTTTGTGAACGGAAGATGATCGCCGTGCGCGGCGCGCGCTAGTCGTCCTCGTCGCCGCGGTCTTTGCCCTTGGGGCCCTTGGACTTCTCGGCGACGTGGATCGTCACCGTGTCGCCGGGGCGCAGCTCACCGCTCGGTGTGACGTCGACGACCGTGTCGGGCCGCGCGTCGCCGGCAGGGACAGGTTCGGACACGACGACGAGGTCGAGCTCCTCGAGGTCGGAGCGCACCTGCCCGCTCTTGCGCCCGACGTACGCGGCCGGGTCGACGACGATCTGCTGGGTGGCCGGCGCCGTCGTCGGCGCCGAGGTGGCCGGCGCCGTCGTCGGGGCCGGCGTCGTCGTCGGTGCGGACGAGGTCGGCGCGACGGTCGTGCTCGCCGGCGGCGCATCGGGCAGCGACGTCGCGGAGCCCGACTCCCGCTCGCCGCCGCGCAGCAACGTCACCGAGACGACGACCGCCGCCGCGACGGCGAGCGAAGCCAACCAGGCCGCGCGGCGCGCCGGCGCACGCGGTGCAGGCGGTTGCGGCAGGACCGCCGTTCGTTCCGATGCGGCGCGCAGCTGCGCGGCCATGGTCGCCGCGTCCGCGGGCCGTTCCGCGGGCGCCTTCGACAGCGCCTGCATCACGATGGTGGCGACCTCGGACGGCAAGGTGGACGGCAGCGGAGGCGGCGGCTGGCGCACGTGTGCCATCGCCAGACCGATCGGCGTGTCGGCGGCGAACGGTCGCTGCCCGGTGAGAACCTCGTAGGCCACCACGCCCAGCGCGTACACGTCGCTCGCAGGTGTCGCCAGCTCACCAGCGGCTTGCTCGGGGGAGATGTAGTGCGCGGTCCCGAGCATCTCGCCTGTGGCGGTGATGGGCGCCGCCCCGATCGCGCGGGCGATGCCGAAGTCGGTGACCTTGACCCGGCCGTCGTCGGTGACCATCAGGTTGCCGGGCTTCACGTCCCGATGGACGACGCCGCGGTGGTGCGCGGCGTGCAGCGCGTCGGCGGTGTCGGCGAGGATCCGCAGCGCGCGGTCGAGGGGGATCGGGCCGATCCGCGCCAGCGTCGCAGAGAGCGGCTCGCCGTCGATCAGCTCCATCACGAGGTACGGCGAGCCGTCCTGCTCGCCGTAGTCGTACACGGCGGCGATGCCGGGGTGCGACAGCGACGCGGTGTGCCGGGCCTCGTCACGGAACCGGCGGAGGAAGCCGTCGTGCTGGGCGAACTCGTGCCGCAGCACCTTCACTGCGACATCCCGCCCGAGCAGCTCGTCGTGGGCGCGCCACACCTCGCCCATGCCACCCGTGGCGATGTGCGCGCTGAGCGTGTAGCGATCGTTGAGCACGCGTCCCGGGCGTGTCTTCATGACGCCGTGGTCCGTTTCCGCTCGGAGATCGGTTCAGCCACGGCCACGACGGTACGGTGCGGTGGTGGCCGAGGGCGAAGAGAGGCTTCATGTCACGCGCTCGCTGAGCATTCCCGTGCGTGAGCTCACCCTGCGCTTCACCGCCTCGGGCGGGCCGGGCGGCCAGCACGCGAACACCTCCAACACCAAGGTCGACCTGCGCTTCGACATCGCCGGCTCGCCGTCGCTTGGTCCCGTGCAGCGAGCTCGCCTGCTCGCCCGCTTCGGTCCCGAGCTGCGCGTCGTCGCGACCGCGGAGCGCTCGCAGGCGCGGAACCGCCAGGAGGCGCTGGAGCGGCTGCGGTCGATGCTCGCCGATGCGCTGCGGGTCGAGCGTCCGCGGGTGCAGACCCGGCCCAGCCGAGCGGCGACCCAGCGGCGGCTCGACGACAAGCGGCGGCGGAGCGAGCGAAAACGCGCAAGGAATTGGAAAGACGGCGACACCGCGTGACCACCCCGGTGATCCGGGGTACCATCGCTCCACTCGGTCCGCCCGAGGGGAGGTGGCTCGTTCGATGTCCGAGCAGCTGCTGCCGCGCCGAACGGTGCATGCGTGGCTCGCGCTGGTCGCGGCGATGCAGTCGCTCGACGACGCGTCCGACGAGGGCGCGCTCGGCGCGCTGGTCGGACAGTGCCCGCTGCCCGTCGCGGTGATCGACATCAAGGCCCGCGACGTCGTGGTGATGAGCCCGCGGATGAGGCAGCTGCTCGCCGTCGAGGCCGACCACCCGCGCCCGCTCGACCTGTACGTGGTGGTCGAGGACCCGGCCCTGCGCGACGGTCTGTTCGATCTGATGGTCACGGGTGCGATCGACGCCTACGAGGCTCGTCGCCGCTTGCGCCGCGGCGACGCGGTCGAGTTCGAAGCGCAGGTGTGGGTCGCGGTGCTGGACGAGACGGAGCGCCGTCACGCGGTGTGGGTCGCGACGCCCATCGGCGTCGCGACCCCCGACGTCGACGACGATCACGAGCTCACCGCGTCGGAGTGGCCGGCGAGGGTGGCGGGCATGGTGGTCGGCGAGTTCGACGCGACGTGGACGATCGCGAGGGCGAGCGTCGACGTGGAATCGCTCCTCGGGCGCCCCCTCGACGAGATCGTCGGCGCCCCGCTCGTCGACCTGGTGCACCGCGACGACCTGGCCGAGGTCTATGCGGCGACCGCACGAGCGCTCGTCGAACGCGGGGCGGTCGACACCGCGGCGCGCATGCGGGGACACAACGGGGAATGGGTGCCCGGACGGCTGATCATCACGCCGCTGGCCGGCGAGGCGCTGCGTTTCGGGTTCGCCTACACGGTGGCGAGCGACGGCGCGTCGTTGCCGTCGGACCGCACGGCCGATCTCGAGCGGCGCCTGTGGCGCATCGCGCGGGAGGTCGAGGCGTCAGGTGTGGTGCGCGGCTTCGAGACGATCCACCCCGAGCCGGCGATGCCGGGCCTCGAGGATCTCTCGTCGCGGCAATGGGAGGTGCTGACCCGTCTGTTGCGCGGTCAGCGGGTGCCGGCGATGTCGCGCGAGCTGTACCTCAGCCAGAGCACGATTCGCAACCACCTCACCGCGCTGTTCCGGCGCTTCGGCGTCCACTCCCAGAGCGAGCTCGTCGAGTTGGTGCGCACCGGGGCCGGCTCGGCCGCGTCCGGCTGATCGGCCGCTCGCTCGCCGGCTCGCGCTCGCGATCGCGCTCTCGACCGCGCTCGCGTTCGCGCTCGGGGCCGAGCACGTCGAGCGCCGGTGCGGTGAGGCCGGTCTCGGGGGCGTGGACGCGCTGGAGGGTGCGCGCGTGGCGTCGCTGCTCGGGCGACACCAGGGACACGACGATGCCGGTCGCGCCGGCCCGAGCCGTGCGCCCGGAGCGGTGCTGATAATCGGTGCCGTTGTCGGGCAGGTCGAAGTGCACCACGCAGGCGACGCCGTCGACGTGGATGCCTCGGGCGGCGACGTCGGTGGCGACGAGCGCGTCGATCCTGCCGGCGTGGAACGCGGCGAGCGTGCGGTCGCGCTGTGCCTGGCTCCTGCCGCCGTGGATCGCGCCGGCGCGCACGCCGAGCCGCTCGAGGCGCTCGGCGAGCCGGTCGGCGCCGTGCTTGGTGCGGGTGAACACGACGGTGCGTCCGGCACGGCGCACGACGTCGGCGCACAGCGCGCCGCGCTCGTCGAGCGACGTCGACCAGAACAGGTGCGTGGAGCGGCTGAGATCCTCGGCCTGCGCGGCGATGGCGTGGCGCACGGGATCGTCGAGGTGGGTGCGGGCCAGCGCGTCGGACGCGCCGTCGAGGGTCGCGGAGAACAGCATCGTCTGGCGCTGCGGTGCGCACTGGTCGAGGATGCGGCGCACGGCCGGCAGGAAACCCATGTCGCTCATCCGGTCGGCCTCGTCGACCACGACGATCCGAACGTTGTCGAGCTTGACATGCCCCTGCTCGATGAGGTCCTCGAGGCGGCCCGGGCAGGCGACGAGCACGTCCACGCCCTTGCGCAGGTTGTTGACCTGCGGACCCTGCTTGACACCGCCGTACACGGCGCCCGACCAGCGGCCGCGCACCTGTCCGAGATCGGCGAGGACCTTGTGGATCTGCGCCGCGAGCTCGCGCGTCGGCGACAGCACGAGCGCCGCAGGGCGGTTGGGCTTGCCCTTGCCCAACCGGGCGATCAACGGCGCGGCGAACGCCAGTGTCTTGCCCGACCCCGTCGGCGCCGCGGCGCACACGTCGCGGCCGGCGAGGAGGTCGGCCATCGTCGCCGCCTGGATCGGCGACAGCGCGGTGATGCCGCGGCTGGCGAGGCGGCGGGCGATGTCGCTCGGCAGGCCGTGGAAGTCGGCTGCGTGATCGGCGGTCTGGCCGGGTCGGTGGGGCGCGCCGAGGTCGGCATCGGACGCGAGGGGCATGGACATGGTGGCTCCTGATCGAAGGTGGAGTGCGGCGGTGATCGCCGGGCTCTGCACACGTCGTCGAAGCGTTGAAGTGCCCAGAACATCGCAGCGCAGGGGCTGCGGCCGGGACACGCTACCGGGCGCCCGGGCGAAAGCGGCCTGAGCGCGTCGCGGGGCGCTCAGACGGCCAGGTCGTCGACCCGGCGGATGCCGCCGGCCGGCAGCCGCTGATCCCAGCCGGCGGGCACGCGGTGGGGCGCGATCTCCGACAGCGGGGCGAGCACGAAGCGACGCTCCCACATCCGCGGGTGGGGCAGCGTCAGCTCGTCGCTCTGGATGTGCACGTCGTCGTAGAGCAGGAGGTCGAGGTCGAGCGTTCGCGGCCCCCAGCGCACCGTGCGCTCGCGGTTCGCGGCACGCTCGATCCGGTGGCAGGCGTCGAGCAGCTTGTACGGATCCCAGCGGGTCTCGACCTCGGCCACCATGTTGAGGTACGGCCCCTGGTCGTCGGGACCGCCGACCGGATCGGTCTCGTAGACCCCCGACGTCGCCCGCACCCCCGGCAGGTTCAACACGGCGAAGCGCAGGTGCTCACGGCGATCGCCGAGGTTCGAGCCGAGCGCGACGTACGCGGTGGTCAACGGGCGCTCGAGCGCCACCAGGTCGGGACGGCGGCGGCGCACGCGGACACCCGACGACACGACGTCGTGCGGCACGGGCGGGCGCAGCTTGCGCACTGCGACTTCGACCGCGTCGACGCGCGCCAGGCCGAGCACCTCTTCGGCGATGCGCGCCGCGACGCGCTCCAGCAGCAGGTGCTGCTCGGTCGCGACGACCTTCGCCACCATGTCGATCGCCACCCCGTAGTCGACGCTCTGCTCGAGATCGTCGGTCGCTCCCGCGCTGCGCGTGTCGAGCTCGATGACGACGTCGACCTCGAACGGCTGGGCGCGCTCGCGCTCTTCGGGCAACAAGCCGATGATGCCGACCTCGCGGATGCCGAGCAGCTCGATCCGGTCGGGATCACCGCCGGGGGCCCTGGACGTGCCGTTCATCGCCCCATTCTCGCCACCTCGTGCCACGTGATCCCAGCCAGGCCGCGGCCTGCGCCGGTAGAATCGGACGCATTCCGCGACGAGCACCACAGAGGCAGCTCGGTCCGCCCTTGCCGTCCTGGAGACCCACTCACGATGTTTCGCAACACCCTGAAGACGTTCACCCTGCTCGCCGGCCTCGGCGGGCTGATGGTCCTGATCGGATCCCTGTTCGGGCGCGGCGGCGCCGTCATCGGCCTCGTGCTCGCGCTGTTGATGGTCGGTTTCTCGTACTGGAAATCCGACACGTTGGCCGTGCGCGCGGCGCACGCGGCGCCGGCCGATCCTGCTCGCTACCCGGAATACCACCGCATCGTCCGCGAGCTCACCGAGCGCGCCGGCATGCCGATGCCCAAGCTCTACATCTCACCCGAGCAGCAGCCCAACGCATTCGCCACCGGGCGCAACCCGAACCACGCCGCGGTCGCGGTGACCGAAGGGCTGCTCGCGGTGTGCACGTGGGACGAGGTGCGCGGTGTGCTCGCCCACGAGCTCGCGCACGTCCGCAACCGCGACATCCTGATCGGTTCGGTCGCGGCAGCGGTGGCCACCGGCATCAGCTTCGTCGCCAACATGGCGATGTGGGCGTCGATGTTCAGCGGCCGCCGTGACGACGACGAGGGCGGAAACCCGATCGTGCTGCTGGCGACAGCGCTCGTCGCGCCGATCGCGGCGTCGTTGCTCCAGATGGCCCTCTCGCGCAGCCGTGAGTTCGAGGCCGACCGCAGCGGCGCGGATCTCCTCGGCGCCGGTGAGCCGTTGGCGCGAGCGCTCGAGAAGCTCGAGGCGTACGCCAAGCGCATCCCGATGAACGTCCCGCCGGCGCAAGCCAGCCACTTCATCGTCAACCCGCTGACGGGTCGCCGCGTGGCGTTCGCCAACATGTTCCGCACGCACCCGACGACCGAGGAGCGTGTCCGCCGCCTGCGCGCGCCGCGCTGACGACGCTCACGACGCTGACGGCGGCGCGGCGATCCACGGCGCGTTCGCGCGCCCGTGGCATGATCCTGCGTCGTGCTGAGGCGAGCGTGGGCGCGCACCATCGTCGTGGTGACGGCCGCCCCGCTCGCGATCAGCGCGTGCGGCGGTCGCGAGGTCGCTCTCCCGCTCGCCGAGCGCGTCGCCGCGCCGACGTTCGCAACCGTTCCCGCTGACCTCGCCGACTCGCCGCAGCTGGCCGCGATGCCGTTGCGGGACACCGCCGGGCTCGCTCCGAGCGGGTCCAGCGCGCTCGCCACGGAGCTGGCCGCCGCCGTGTCGGCGGTGATGAGCGAGGCCGAGCCACGGCCGGAGCGGTTCATCCGCGTGTCGGTCTACGACCGCAACGTGTACGTCAGCTGGCTCGACCCGGCGTCGCCGAACCGCTCGTACAGCGCCGTGTACTACCCGGGTGACGGCGACGGGCTCTACGTGTCCGGGCCGGATTTCACGCAGGAGGAGAGCTTCTCGCTCGAGGGTGTCGACCTGACCGTCCCCGCACGCCTCGTCAGCGCGATCGAGCAACGCTTCGCGGGCGACCTCGTCGCCACCGACGTCGACCTGCGCGTCGGTCTCTCGTACGGCTTCGGGCTGGTGTGGAACATCAGCGTCGACGACGCCCGCGGCCACCTCGCCACCGTCTTCGCCGACCTCGACGGCGCGATCGTCGCGATCGACAGCTGATCCGATGACGACGACCATCCGCCGCCTGCCCGCCGTCGTGCTGCTCGTCGTGCTCGCGCTCCTGCCGTTGCAGGCCTGGGTGGGCGCACGCACCGAGCGGTTGGTCGTGCGGCCGGAAGCCGACGGGCTGCGCTCGGCGACGTGGGTCGCGTCAGTCGCCCCGGACGGCCGCCTGTCGGTGCGGATCACCTACGACCTCGACGATCGGGCGGAACGCGAGATCGACGTGCGGGTCCCGGACGGCGCCCGATACGTGGCGGTCAACGGCACGCCGGTGGTCACCGACATCGGCCTCTACGCGACAGTGCCGGTGCGTGGCCCGGCGACGATCACCTACGAGCTTCCCGGACGCGTGACCCGCTTCGAGGACGGGGCGATGCTGCGGCTGCTCGAGGTCGGCGAGTCGTACCTCGACGGCGACGGCGCGCTGTTCCCGTGCCCGCGCTGCTACATCGACGGCGTCGGCTATGGCGACATCGCGGTCGACGGCGCACTGCACCTCGCCGGCGCCGCCGAGGAGGTCGAGATGCTCTTCACCGGTCTCGATCCGATCCGCGCCGGAGCAGATGCGGGCTCGGTGCGGTTCGTGGGCGTCGACGAGGGAGCGGACGCGGTGGCGCTCGTCGCCCGGCTGCCGTCGGCGGCCGCGCCCGATCTGGCGATCACCCCCGGCTCGGTGGACGACGCGATCGACGAGGCGCGCACCGCTGCCCGCACGGTGGGCGAAAAGCTGCGTGCGCCCGGCGCCGGGCGCGCCGGGGCCCGCGTCACGGCGTCGATCCTGACCGCGATGCTCCTGGCGCTCGTCGCGTGGATCGCCTGGCGCCTCGCCGCGGCGCGCCGCGATCGGCGTGCCGCCGACGACGGCAGCCCGACGCGCGTCGGTGTCGATGCGGTGTACTCGCCGCCGAGCGATCTCGAGCCCGCGCTCGCCGGGCTCGTCGTCGGGGAGGCCGGGCCCGGCGACCGTTCGGTCGTCGCCGGCACGCTGCTCGAGTTGGCTCGTCGTGGGGTGATCTCGATCGACGGAGTCGACAGCAAGCGGTTCGTCCTCACGGTGCCGGTCGGCGCGCGTGGGACGACCGTGTTCGAGGAGGCGGTGCTCGCCCTCCTGCGCCCGCAGGGCCAGCTGACGGCGTCGGCGACGTTCTCCGGGCCGCCGCTGTGGGGCGACGACGGCCGCCGTGCCGCCCGCCGCCTGCGCCGTGTGCTGCTGCTGGAAGGGATGAAACGCCGCCTCGTGCGGCTGACGCTGTCAGGTCTCGTGCTGCTGCCGGCCTCGATCGCGATGGGCGTCGTGGCGCTCGTCGCCTCGGGCGGCCTGTCCGCGCTCGGGTGGTTCGCGGTGTTCGCCGGGCCGGTGCTGGCGCTGGTCGCGGCGTTGCTGTCGGGCCTGACGCTGACCGCCAAGGGTCACGACGAGCGCCGGCGATGGATCGCCTATGCCGACTGGCTGCGGTCGAACACCCAGCTCGCGCACGTCGGGGCGCCCGCTGTGGCGACGTGGGGCGAGGTCCTTCCGCATGCAGCCGCCCTCGGCGCTGCGCCCGTCGCTGCACGGGCGCTGTCGCCGCGCGACGGGGCCTGAGACACCGGCGGGCAGGCCGAGAGCCGCGGGGGAGCGCGGCTGCGGAAGTAGCATCGGCGCGCGTGGGAGCCGATGTGGGCGCGAGCACCGGCACGCCCGAGCCGGGGGACGCGCTGCGCGTGGGTGTGACCGGCCACCGGTCGTTCGCCGACGTCGACGCCGTCACGAACGCGATCGACGCCGTCCTCGAACGTCTGGCGCCCGACGACACGACCACGATCACCGTCGTGTCCAGCCTCGCCGAAGGCGCCGATCGGCTCGTCGTCGACCGGGTGCTGCGCCGGCCCCACGGCGCGCTCGAAGTCATCCTGCCGCTCGCCGGTGACGACTACGCCGACGACTTCACGTCCGACGCCTCGCGGCGGCAGTTCTCCGAATTGCTGGCGACGGCATCGAGCGTCGAGGTCGCCGCCGCCGGGGATCGTGATCGTGACCCCGACTTCGGCTGGTCCCGCCAGGAGGCGTACGAACGCGCGGGCCGCGCCGTCGTCGACCGCTGCGACGCGCTGATCGCCGTGTGGGACGGCGAGCAGGCCCGCGGCCGCGGCGGCACGGCTGAGATCGTGCACTACGCGATCGATCGCGGGGTGGCGGTCGAGGTCGTGCTCGTGCGGCGGCCGGAGCCGGCGTGAGGCTGCTGTCCGACGCGCGGGCTCGCTGGTACCTGCTCGCGCTCGCGTGGCTGGGCTTGCTGACCCTCGGCATCGGCGGCTTCCTCCAGCAGGCCGGCGACGGCGGCTACGACCGCTCGTTCCTCGACACGCTCTATCTCACCGTGCAGCTCGCCACGCTCGAGTACGGCGGGGGTGACGACACGCTCAACTGGCGGCTCGAGATCGCCCGCTTCGTGGCCCCGCTGATGGCGGCCGGCACCGTCCTTCAGACCGCCTCGATCGTGTTCGCCGACCAGTTCCGGCGCTTCCGGCTGCGCTTCGCCCGCGGCCACACCGTCGTCTGCGGGTTGGGCGACACCGGTGGCCGCATCGCCGAGTCGTTCGCCGCAGCCGGCCACCGCGTCGCGGCGATCGAGCCCGATGCCAACGCCGCGGGTGTCGCCGGGGCGCGCGAGCGCGGCGTCACGGTGCTGATCGGCGACGCCGCCGACGCGGCGATGCTGCGCGCCGCACGGGCCGACCGCGCCGCGCGGTTGATCGCGGTGTGCGGGGCCGACGCGACGAATGTGCAGATCGCCGCCGCGGCGAGCGTGCTAGCGAGCGCGCGGCCCGCGAACGCGCTGCGCTGCTCGGTCCACCTCACCGACGCGGAGCTGACGATGTTGCTGCGCGCCGCCGATCTCACAGGCCGCGGCGGCGCCCGGATCAGCTACTTCAACCTCCACGAGCGGGCGGCACGCTCGCTGCTGTCCGAACACCCGCCGTTCGCCGGCGAGAGCGCACCCCACGTCGCCGTGCTGGGACTCGGACAGTTCGGACGCAGCCTCGTCGTCGCGCTCGCCCAGCAGTGGGCAGATGCCGACGAGAACGAGCCGTTGCGGATCACGATCGTCGACCGCGCCGCCTCAGGACGGTGGGAGGCGCTGCGGCTTCAGCATCCGGCGTTGAGCGGGGTATGCGCGGCGCGCCTCGTCGACCTCGATCTCGACGAGCCCGCGCCCGGCGCCGTCGACGCGTTCACCGAGGTGCTGCGCGAGGATCCGCCGACGTGGGTGGCGGTCGCCTTCGACGACGAGTCGCTCGCGCTGTCGAGCGCGCTGTTCGTGCACCAGGCGATCGTCAAGGGCGCGGCGGAGATCGTGGTCCGGGTGCGGACGGCGGCCGGGCTCGGCGGCCTGCTCGCGTCGGCGGTCGGGCTGGACGGACCGTTCCCCGGCGTGGCGCTGTTCCCCTTCCTCGACCGCACGTGCACGCCCGAGATCATCGACGGCAGCGTGCGGGAGCAGCTCGCCCGCGCCGTGCACGAGGACTACCTGGCGCATACGCCGGCCGAGCGCCACGGCACGGCACTGGCCCGCCCATGGGACGAGCTCGACGACGACCAGCGCGAGGTCAGCAGGCGCCGCGTCGACGGGATCCTCGACGACCTGGCGTCGCTCGGCTACGAGCTCGCCCCGCTGCGCCGGTGGGGCGCCCCCGGCACGGAGCTGAGCGACGCGGAGGTCGAGGCCCTCGCCGCCCGAGAGCACCAGCGATGGTTCGACGACCGGACGGCCGCGGGATGGACCCACGGTCCGGTGCGCGACGACGCCGCGCGCCGCAACCCTCTGCTCGTCCCGTGGGCGGACCTGCCAGCCAGCGCTCGCGCCCAGAACCTCCAGTCGGCGCGTGCGCTGCCGGCGTTGCTCGCCCGCGCCGGGTTCGAGCCCGCGCCGCGCTGACGCGGCATCACCCACGGGCCCGCAGCGCGGCGATCATCTGGTCGAGCTGGGCGACCATCGGGGCGACGTTCCACGCCGCGGCCAGCGCACGCGCCTCCTCCAGCCCGGCGATGCCCTCGGCCACGCGGCCCATCGCCGCCAGGACGTCCCCGCGGTTGGCGGTGGCGAACAGCACGCCCTGACCGTTGCCGCTCGCGCGGGCGATCGCCAGCTGCTCCTCGACGCAGGCGAGGGATCCGGCGAGGTCTCCCTGCTGCCGCTTGAGGATCGCCCGGTTGCCGACGCATGCGGCGAGGCCCACCTGATGGCCGATGCGCCGGCAGATCTCTTCTTGCTCGTCGAGCAGCGTCCCCGCCAGCGCGAGATCGCCACGGCCGAGCACGAGCAACGCCCGCTCGCCGACGGCGCGCTGGATGCCCGGCTCGTCGCCGACCGCCCGGCACGCCTCGGCGAGGTCGGCCCACACCGGCTCGGCCTCCGCCATCCGTCCGCTCGACACCAGCAGCTCGACGGCCTTGGTGAGCAGCTCGCTGCGTTGCTGCGCGGAACCGATGCGCGCCGCGCTCGCAGCCCCCGAGAGCAAATCCGTGATCGCCGCGTTCGCGTCCCCGCGGTGCAGGTGGACCTGCCACCGGTTGCCGAGCATCGGCGTCAGCACCATGTGCAGCTCCAGCTCGCGCAGCACCGGCTCGGCCTGCGCGTAGCGGGCGAGCGCGGCGTCGAGGTCGCCCGACGCGATGTCGACCGCCGCCAGGTTCACGCGCGCGGCAGCCACCGCGGCCGCGTCGTGCGCGCCGGCCGCGACCTGCTCCTCCTCGACGTGCGCGGCCCGTGCGCCGGCTAGATCGCCGAGCTCGCGGCGAGCGATGCCGGCGATGCCGAGCGCCAGCACCAGCGCGCCGGGCGCGTCCGCGGCGCGGGCCGTCAGGACGGCCTCGTTGGCCAGGCGCGCGGCGTCGGCCCAGCGTCCCTCCTCCGCCGCCGTTCGGGACTGGGCATCGAGGATGCGGGCGAGCAGCGGCTGGTCGTCGAGGCGGCGCACGAGGGCCTCGCACTCGCCGGCGACCTGCGCCGCCTCGTCGCGGCGGCCGAGTTGGCGCAGCGTCCCCGCTTCGTTGAGCAGGCTCTCGGCGAGGCCGCGCAGGTCACCGATCTCGCGGCTGACCGCCCCGTGCGCCCGGAACCGCTCCAGAGCGCCGGCCGGGTCGCCCTGGTCGGCCAGCACCGCAGCCTGGCCGGCGAGCGACCGTGCGACGCCCACGCTGTCGCCCGTGGCGCGGCACAACTCCTCTTGCTCGCCCAGCATCGCCAACGCTGCGGTGTACTGCCCGGTGGCGCGCAGGAGCTGAGCGTGATTGCCGAGGGTGGCCTGGAGGCCCTGGACGTCGCCGGTCTGGCGGCAGAGCGCCGCGTCCTCGGCGAACAGGGCAGCGGCCTCCGCCGCGCCGCCGCGGTCGCGGCGGCACAGGGCCAGGTTCCCCAGCGCTCCGCGCAACGCCACGGTGTCACCCGCGGCGCGGGCGAGATCGATCGCTTCCCGAAGCGGGCCCTCGGCATCCTCCAGATCGCCCTGGAGCCACAGCGCGCTGCCGAGGTTGACGAGCGCAGCCCGCAGGCGCGCCGGGTTGGGTTCGCGCCGGGCGTGATCGACCAGGAAGCGGTGGAGGCGGGCGGCCTCGGCGGGGTAGCCGGCATCGGTGACCAGGCGGGCCACCTGCCACGCGGCGTCCGGGTCGCGCGCCGGCTCGTCGACGAGCGGCCGGTAGGCGTCGACGACGCGCCGGCCGGCGGCCTCGGCGCGGGCCCACAGCGCACGCAGGTCGCCGTGGTCCTGCCGGTACGCCGCGTCCATGAAGCGAAGATCGGAGAGCGTCGCCACCAGGCCGTCGACATCGCCGGCGGCGAACTGTTGCCAGGGCAGTTCCTCGACGACCCGCGGTCCGAGCGGCTCGGCTGCGAATGCCCGGGCGACGAGCGCGTGAGCCGCGGCGCGCTCGTGCGGGCCGGCCAGATAGCGGTCCTCGACCGCCCGGCGGTGGACGTCGCTGGCGATCGCGAGCACACCCGAGCGCGTCACCAGACCCTGCTCGGCGGCCAGCAGCAGCGGCGACCACACGGCATGGGGGAGCGGCTCGCCTCCCGGCTCGCCGCCCGCCATGCCCAGGATGCCGAGCAGCTCGGGCTCGCTGAGGCCACGGCGCGCGGCCCACAACGCTCGGAACGCGTCGCCGACCAGGCCCGGCCGGTCGCGCTCGAAGTCGGCCTCGTAGCGGGCGAAGACCCGCTCCAGCAGATCGTCGGGCGTCTCGGCGGCGAGGTAGTGATCGATCACCTCGCCGATGCTGAAGTGGTCGCCGTGCTGGCGAAGCTCGTCCAGCAGCGTGCGCAGGTACAGCACGTTGCCGGTCTGTGGCGACGCGACGAGGCGGGCGACGTGCTGCTCGTCGAGGCCCTTCGCGTACCGCCCGAGGAACGCGCGGATCAGCTCCCGGCGCTCGGCCTCGTCGAGCGGCGGCAGGTCGAGCACCGGCCAGCCGCGGTGGCGGGCGGCCGCGACGGCACGGTCGCCGCCCGCCGTGACGACGACGCGGACTGACGGAGGAAGGTCGCGTGGCAGCCAGGTGAGGTCGGGTGCTCCGTCGGCGTCGCCGAGCAGATCGGCGCCGTCGACGAGCAGGACGGTGCGACGCGGCGCGCGCCCGGCGCGCGCCAACGCGGCGAACAGCGCGGCGCGCCGACCGGCGGCATCGCCGGCCAGCGCGGTGTGGTCGACATCGCCGAAGCCGTGGCCGGCGGCCAGCTCGCCGACGAGCCGGGCGGCCATCGCCAGCCAGTCGGCCGAGTCGCCCGTGGCGCCGACGTGGTGGCGGACGAGCACGTCGTGGGAGTGTGCGGCGCCCCATGCCTCCAGCCACGTCGACGTCAGGGCCGTGGCGCCCGACCCCGCAGGACCGTGGACGACGAGCGGAGGGTCCGCCGAGGCCGCATGCGCGTCCAACCGCGCGGCGAGCGCCGGGCGGGCGACGTGGCCGTGCGCCGCCGCGGCGCCGAACGCGGCGTGCGACGCGCTCTCACGGGCGAGCGCGTCCGGCGTGTCGTCGGCCGGGTAGAGCCGCTCGACCATCTCCGTGAGGTCGGCGAGGACGCGCTCGCCGAGGGCGACTGGATCGGGATATTCCCACCACGGGTGGCCGGAGCCGCGGATGCGGTCCTTGAGACCGTCGAGGCGAGCGCGCCGCTCGGCGGCGGCTGCTTCGGCAGCCTCGGGGCCAAGCAGCGCGATCTCATCCGCCGAGGCGAACTCGCCCAGTACCGCCCGTTCCTGCGCTGGGCGGGTCTCCAACCACGCGGGATCGCGCAGGTAGAACAGCGCATGCCCCGCGGCGTCGGGATCGTTGAGGACGCCGTGGAGGATCTCCATCTCGGTCACCGACGTGCCCGAAACGCCAGCCAGCCAGGGGAGCAGGTCGGTCAGCCCGGCGGGGATCTCCTCGGGCACCCAGCCGTAGCGCTGGCCGAGCAGACCGATGAAGAACGGCCGGCTGCGATCGATCTCGGCGAGGCAGATCGGCAACACGGCGCCTTCGGCCTTCTGCTCGTCGGTGACACCCCAGCGGAGGTCGACCTCCGACCACGCCACGCCGCGCGACTCGCACAGCCGCCGGACGCGTGGGAACACGCGCTTGACGAGCTCTTCGCGCTCGGCCTGCATGTCGCGGAAGGTGGACGAGACGAAGACGCGGATCGAGCGCGGCTGATGCACGGCGAGATCCTGCCAGCTGGCGCCGTCCGGCGCGAGCGACCGCTACTCGGCGCGGCGGAACTGGGCGATGGCGATCGACAGGAACGTCACCGCGAGGACCGCGACCGTCGCGATGCACAGCGGCCAGGGCAGCTCCCACCCGTGCCACGTCAGGCGCGGATCGAACTCGGCGCGCACCGCGTCGGTGAGGTCGAGTTCGGCGAAGACCGTGTGGCGCATCGTCGCCACCGCGTACGTGATCGGGTTGAACCGCGACAGCGCCTGGAGCCAGCCGGGCAGGTTGCCCAGCGGGTACATCGCGCCCGAAAGATAGAACAGCGGCATCACGACCAAGTTCATGACGCCCATCAGCGCCATCACCTGGCGGACGCGTGCGGCCAGGACCAGTCCGAACGCGGCGACGGTGAACGACAGCAGGAACAGCTGGGCCAGCAGCGAGAGGATCATCAGCGGGTCGTACGGGATGTCGACCGTGCCGGCGACGGCGATCAGGATCGCGGCTTGCACCGTCGCCACCGTCGCCCCGCCGAGCGCCTTGCCGACGATGATCGCGCTGCGCGGCACGGGCGCGACCAGCATCTCGCGCAGGAAGCCGAACTCGCGGTCCCAGACGATCGACATCGCCGAGAACATCGACGTGAACAGCACCGACATGGCGATGATGCCGGGATAGACGAACGTGCGGAAGTCGAGGTCGCCGTCGACGCCGCCGGTCAGCTGCCGCAGGCCGGTGCCGATGACGAACAGGAAGAAGAACGGCTGCACGAGCGACGACACGGCGCGGGTGCGGTCGACGACGAACCGCAGCAGCTCGCGGTGGCAGACGATCTTCACCGCCCGGACGAAGGCTGCCGTGCCGCCCGGTGTGGGCTCGAGCTCGACGCGCCGGGGCGTCTCGGGGGTCTCGGTGATCGACGTGGTGGTCGCCATCTCCCGCCTCACCTCCGCGCGTTGGCGAACGCCCGCAGGCGATCGGTCGTCGATGCCTCGGCGTCGCGGATCGTCCGGCCGGTGTGCGCCATGAAGACGTCGTCGAGGCTCGGGCGTGCGACGTGCACCGAGTGGATCGGCGTGCCCAGCTCGGCGAACAGCCGGGGAACGAACTGCTCGCCGCGGGCCACGGAGAACGTCAGCATGCCGTCGTGGATGCTGGCCTCGATGCCGAAGTGCTCGCGCAGCCGCGCCGTGGCCGCCACGTCGTCGGCCGTGCGGATCTGCACCCGGTCCTGCCCGACCGCGGCCTTCAGCGCGGCGGGCGTGTCGAGCGCCACGAGGCGCCCGCCGTCGATGATCGCGATCCGGTCGCAGTTCTCCGCTTCGTCCATGTAGTGCGTGGTGAGGAACACCGTGAGGTCGGTGTCGCGCTTCAACACGTTGATGTACTCCCAGATCGACGCGCGGGTCTGCGGGTCGAGGCCGACGGTGGGCTCGTCGAGGAACAGCACCTGCGGCGCGTGCAGCAGGCCGCGGGCGATCTCGAGCCGGCGCTTCATGCCGCCCGAGAACGTGTCGACGGTCGACGAGCGACGGTCGGCGAGGCCGACCATCTCGAGCACGTCACCGATGCGCCGGCGGGCGAGACGCTTGGGGACGCCGTACAGCTCGGCATGAAACCGGAGGTTCTGCTCGGCGGTGAGGTAGCCGTCGAGCGTCGAGTCCTGGAACACGAGGCCGATACGCCGGCGCACCTCTTCCCGCTCGTTCCGAACGTCGAAGCCGCAGATCGTGGCGTCGCCGGATGTCGGCCGGGCGAGCGTGCAGAGGATGCGGATCGTCGTCGACTTCCCGGCGCCGTTGGGGCCCAGAAACCCGAACGTCTCGCCACGCTCGACGTCGAAGTCGACGCCACCGACGGCCAACACCGAGCCGTAGCTCTTCGTCAGCTGCCGAACGCTGATCGCGGAAGCCGCCGGTTCGCCGTGCATCAACCGCGGCCGCCGAACATCTGCATCCACTGGTCCTTGGTCGACGGCTTGAACACGTAGTTCATCGAGCGGACGGCGTCGATGGTGGCGCTCGACGGCACGCTGTAGCGGTGTCCCGGGTACACGATCGTGCCGTCGGGCAGGGCGGCGAGCGTGCGCAAGCTGTCGTACATCTGCTCGGGGTCGCTGCCCGGCAGGTCGGTGCGCCCGCAGCCGTCGAGGAACAGCGTGTCGCCGGAGACCAGCCGGCCGCGCACCAGGAAACACTGGCTGCCGGGGGTGTGGCCCGGTGTGTGCACGAGCTGGATGTCGACCGAGCCGACGCGCACGACGTCGCCCGGATCGTGCAGCGTGAGATCCGCGTCGGTGAGGCCGGTCGTGCGCTGGACCCAGGGGGCTTCGTCGCGCTGCACGTGCACTGGGCAGCTCACCTGCTCGAGCAGTCGGCCGACGCCCTCGATCGTCACGCCCATCATCGACCCGCCGATGTGGTCCGCGTGGTAATGGGTGCCGAGCGCGCCGACGACGCGCATGTCGTCGGCGGCCGCGATCGCGACCAGCTCGTCGACGGCGTACGCGGGGTCGACGATCACGCACTCGCCGGTCTGCCGGTCGCCGACGAGGTAGGCGAAGTTGACCATCTGCTGCGCGACAGGGTCGTCGACGGCGAAGTCGCGCCCGGAGAGCAGCTGGCGGAAGTAGAGACCGTCGTCGGACATCCATCGCAGGATACGGCAGGTCTCTCCGGTGTTCGGGGTCGAGGTCCGCCTACGCTGGCGCCCCATGACCCACGTGGCGCCCCTCGACCGGTTGGAGCCCGGTCAACCGATCGTCTTCGGCGGGAACCGGATCTCCTACGTCGACGAACGGCTGGCGCGCGAGTTCTCGCCGGGCGACCGGCTCGTGGTCGTGCACGACACCGGCGCGCTGCTGCGCATCCCTGCCGCCGACCACGCCCTCGTCACGGCTGCGGTCGACGAGGCTGCCGCCGCGTTCGGAGCGCTCGCCCAATGCACGGACGCACAGATCACCGAGTTCTACAAGGCGTTCGCCGCCCGCCTCGCCGACGACGGCTCGTTCGCCCCGATCGCGGCAGCGAACGAGGCCGATGTGGCCAGTGCCGCGGCGGCGGGCCGATCGACGACGCGCCTCGTGCTGAGCCGGTCGATGCGCGCCGGCATGATCGACGGCCTGGAGGTCTGGCGCTCGTCACCGGGTCGGCGTGATGAGGTGGTCGACACCGTGCGCCACCACGGTTGGTCGGTGCAGTCGCGGCGTGCGCCGCTCGGTGTCGTCGGCTTCGTCTTCGAAGGGCGGCCGAACGTTTTCGCCGATGCGACCGGCGTCCTGCGATCCGGCAACACGGTCGTGTTCCGCATCGGCAGCGACGCGCTGGCCACCGCACGAGCGATCATGGCCCATGCCGTGCGGCCTGCGCTGAGCGAGGCCGGCTTGCCGCGCGGCGCCGTGTGCCTGCTCGACACGCCGTCGCGCGCCGCCGGCTTGGCGCTGTTCAGCCAACCCCGCCTCGCCCTCGCGGTCGCCCGCGGGTCCGGCGCCGCCGTGGGCCAGTTGGGGGCCGTGGCCCGCCAGAGCGGCGTGCCGGTGAGCCTGCACGGCACCGGGGGCGCCTGGGTCGTCGCCGCCAGCAGCGCGGACGCCGGCGACTTCGCCGCCGCGGTGCAGCACAGCCTCGATCGCAAGGTGTGCAACACGCTCAACGTGTGCTGCATCGTGCGCCAGCGCGCCGGAGAGCTCGTGCCGCGCTTTCTCGACGCGCTGGCGGCCGCGGCCGCAGCGCGCCAGACCGTCGGCAAGGTCCATGCGACGCCATCGGCGATGCCGCACATCCCCGCCGAGTGGCGGCAGCGCACCGTGCGCGTGCAGCGCGCCGACGGGCCGCACGATGAGCCGCAGGTCGAACCGATCGACATCGCGCGCTTGGGCCACGAGTGGGAGTGGGAGAGATCGCCGGAAGTCAGCCTCGCCGTCGTCGACAGCGTCGACGACGCCGTGCGGCTGTTCAACGAACACAGCCCGCTGTTCACCGCCAGCTTGATGACCGCCGACGAGTCCGAGTTCGAACGCTTCTACGCGACGATCGACGCGCCGTTCGTCGGCAACGGTTTCACCCGCTGGGTCGACGGCCAGTTCGCGCTCCAGCGCCCCGAGCTCGGACTCGCCAACTGGCAGAACGGCCGCCTGCTGGCACGCGGCGGCGTGCTGTCCGGCGACTCGGTGTACACGCTGCGGCTGCGTGCCAGCGTGCACGACCACGGCATGCATCGCTGACCGCCGCGGTCAGCTCCAGACGCCGGTGATGTCGACGACGACGTGGACGGGCGCGGACGCGAACACGCACAGCTCGCCGTTCGCCGAGAGCTTCGACTGCGCGCCGTTGGCCACCGCCACGCCCGGCACGAAGTTCACCGTCGATGCCGTCGGCATCGTGCCGCACGGCCACACGGTGAGATAGCCGGCGGCGAGGCCGTCGGCGGCGGTGACGTTGATCGACACCGCACGGGCGCTCGACGGCACGCCGCGGATCCCGGCCATCGGGATCACGAGCGTCTGGCCCGCCGCCACGCGCGCCCCGCCGGTGCCGGCGTTCATCGACGGCCGGAACAGGTCACGCGTGTCGGTGAAGCGGGTCACCGACAGCGGTGTGATGCGATGGCCGGAGGCGCTGAAGTAGCCGATCAGGTCGATCAGCAGGTCAGTGCTCGAGGAGGAGTAGAAGCACAGCCTCCCGTCGGCGGGGACGTCGACGATCGCGATGTTCGCCTTCACCGCGCCCCCGCGCTGGTTGACCGTCGACACCGTCGGGCGCGGGATGCCACACGGCCAGACCGTGACGTATCCGTCCACTGCGGGCTGGACCGCCGTGACGTTCATCGCCACCGCCTGCACGCCGTTGGGGTTGCCGAGGCCAGGGCGCACGTCGAGCTCGATGACGCCGTCGGCCGGCAGCGTCGCGGCGCCGAACCCGACGCGGGTGTCGACCACACGGTTCGGCGTGATCGACGTGTAGCGCGACCCTGTCGACGAGCGGAAGTAGCCGGTGATGTCGACGATGATCTCGGCCCCCACGGGTGAGAGGAGGCACAGGTCGCCGAGGCCGTCGAGCGGGATGATGGCCCCGTTGGGCACGGCCTCGCCGACGCCGAAGTTGAGCGTGGACGCGGTCGGAGCCGAGGCCGAGCAGTTGTAGACCGTGAGGTACGACGGGGCGCTGGCGTCGGCGATCGTGAAGTTGGCGCTGATCGCCGTCGCGTCCGGCGGGATCCCGGCGCTCCCGGCCACCGACACCCGCTTGGGCACGTTGGCAGTCAGCGACGTGGCGCCGAAGTCGATCCGGCTGTCGATGAAGCGGAACGGGGTCACGGGCGTGTAGCCCGAGATCGGGCCGATCGCGGTCGCCGTCGGGACGGGTTGGACTCCGTCGGCCGCGGCGGGGTCGACCGTGAACGTCCACGTCACCGAGCGAGCCTGCGTCGTGACCGTGGTGGTGTACGCGCCGGGCTCGAGCGGTCCGCGGGGCATCACGACGACCGCGTTGTCACCGCCGAGCAGCGCCCGTGCTGTGCCCGAGGTGTTGCCCGAATACAGGCCGCAGGTCTCGAGCGGGCCCGACGGGCCGCTCATCGCCACGCTGATCGACGACACCGGCTCGGGCATCAGCGCCATCACCGGCAACCCGGCGCCGCCGGTCCAGCCGCAGTAGTCGAGCGGGTTCGGGCTCTCGGTGATGAACTTCGTCAAGCTCGTCGTCGTCCCGTTGCCCGGCCACAGGATCGGCTCGGCCGGACGCGGGCCGCTGGTCAGCCCGTTGAGCACGTCGAGGGTGGCCCCCGAGCGCCACGGGCTGGTGTCGGCATTGTCGCATTGCCCATAGCCGACGCGAGCGAGGTTCGGCCGGAGGATGCCGATGGCGTGGAAGGGGCCCGTCATCCAGAGCTCGATGTGGCTGCGCGCCGACGTGCCGACGACGGAACTGACGGCGACGTTGCCGTTGTTCCCGGCGATGTCGCCGCTGTCGGTGTAGCCCGGCCTGCCCGGGACCTCGTCGTGGCTGATGCCGTTGAACAGCATGTAGCACGAGTGGTTGGCAGCGCCGCCGGAGAGCGCCGGGTCTTCGCTCACCGGCCCGAGGCCGGCCATCGCGCGGTAGTAGTTGACGACGGTGAGCCACGGCGCGTCGGCGGGGATGAACGGAGGAATGGCCTCCGCACGGGCCGACTCGACGCCGACCGTGCTGACCGCGCCGACCACAGCGAGGCATGCCGCGGCCGTCGCGACCGTACGGCTCAAGCGGCGCCCCAACTGCGTCATTCCGTCGTGTCTCCTCGATTGCCGAAGCGGCCCGCTTCCGTGGAGGGGTTTCGGCAGATCACGCCGAGCGCATGAGCGAAAACGCGGCGTCCAGGCGGGATTCGCCGCGCCGCGGCCGGTGTCGCCACGCGGCGTGCGGCTGCGGTCGCCGCCGTGCACGCACCGCGGTCGGCGTCCTGGCTGGCGGCCAGCGCCGGGACGTGATCGACTCAGCGTCCTCATGCGCCCGCACCCCCTCCACCGTTCGCTGTCACGCCTCGCGTGCGCCACCGTCGCCGTCGCTCTCGTCGGTGCGGGCTGCGCAGGCTCGGACGCCGGTGTGTCCGTCGGCGATGCCGCCATCGACACCTCCCCGGACAGCACGGCCGGGGCGACGAGCGCCCCGGGCGCCGAGCCACCGCTGACCACGCCTCCCACGACGCAACCGCGCCCGCCGCAGACGACGGACGTGGAACCGGGCATCGGGGCCGACGGTGTCGGCGACGAGCTGTTCCCCGACCTCGGCAACCCGGGCGTGGACGTCCGCCACTACGACATCGCCTTGACGTACGACCCGCGCCGCGACCGCATCGACGCCACGGTCACGCTCGACATCGCGCCGACCGAGGCCCGAGCCGAGTTGACGCTCGACGCCGTCGGTCTCGACGTCCGTTCGGTGCGCGTCGACGGCGCAGATGCCGCGTTCGAGATCGACGACCCGGAGCTGCGCATCCGTCCCGCCGGCGGCGTCGTGCCCGGCAGCGTGATCTCGGTCGAGATCGCCTATTCCGCCGAGCCGGATGCGGCCCCCTCCGCCGCCGGTCTGCCCAGCGGATGGTTCGACACCGACGGCGGAAGCTATGTGTTGAACGAGCCCGACGGCACCCGCACGTGGCTGCCCTCCAACGACCACCCGCTCGACAAGGCGACGTACGACTTCGCGATCACCGTGCCCACCGGCACGACCGCTGTGGCCAACGGCCGCCTGGTGTCGTCGACCGATGTTGAGGGGATGACCACCTGGGTGTGGCAGATGGCCGACCCGATGTCGACGTACCTGATCCAGCTCCTCACCGGGGACTACGAGATCGTCGAGTCGACGACCCCCGCAGGGCTGGTCCTGTCGCATGCCGTCCTGCGCGAGGACCGTGAACGGATGCAGCCGTACTTCGACATCACCGACGACCAGCTGGCGTTCTTCGAGGCGCTGATCGGGCCGTACCCGTTCGACAACTACGGGCTCGCGTTCTCCGACAGCTTCGGCGGGCTGGCGATGGAGGACCAGACGCGCTCGCTGTTCAGCAGAGACGACTTCCCCGGAGAGCTGGGCTACGGCCAGCATCTGCTGCTCGCCCACGAGCTGGCCCACCAGTGGTTCGGCAACGCCGTCAGCCCCGGTCGGTGGAGCGACATCTGGCTCAACGAGAGCTTCGCCACGTACATGCAGTGGTTGTGGCTCGACGATCAAGGGCTGCTCGACCTCGACGAGGAGGCCGAGGCCAACCTCCGCCGCCGCGCCGGCGTGCACGTCACCACAGGCGACCCCGATGCCGCCGAGCTGTTCGGGTTCGGCTCCTACGACGGCGGCGCCGTGGTGGTGCACGCGCTGCGCGCGGAGATCGGCGACCACGCGTTCTTCGCCCTGCTGCGGGCATGGGTGAGCGAGGGATTCGGCACGTCGCGGACGTCCGAGGAGTTCATCGCGTTGGCGAGCGACATCGCCGGGCGCGACCTCGGCGCATTCTTCGACGACTGGCTCTACGCGTCGGCGTTGCCCAGCGCGTTCCCGCTCAGCCGTGTCTGAGGAGGCCGAGCGGGGGCCCGGGGGCGGCCCTATCCTTCGCGCCGTGCCGGCTTCGTTCCCCCCGCCATCGGCGCCGGTCGCGGGTTGGTACCCCGACGGCTCTGCGCCGGGATCGGTGCGCTACTGGGACGGCCGCGGGTGGACACAGCACGTCGCGGTCCCGGCTGGCCCACCGGCAGCGGGCAAACGACCGGCCCACCCGACGCTCCCCATCCAGGTCGCGTTCGGCGCGATCGCCGTGCTCGGCGTGTCGCTGTTGGCGAGCCGCGTGCTGCTCGACCACCTCGTCCAGTACCGATGGCCGATCCTCGTGTACGTCGCGATCACCGCGGTCGTCGCCTACGCCCCCGCGCTGGCGTGGTGCATCGTCGCCACGGGTCGCGTCAGCGACCAACCTGTGCAGGGTCGGCTGGGCCTCGAGTTCCGGTTCGACGACCTCGGCTGGGCGCCGCTCACGTGGGTCGGCGCCGTCGCTTCCGAGATCGCCATCGTGTGGTTCATCATGGCCACCAACATTCCGATCTCGAGCAACACCGAAGGGGTCAACGAGCTCGCCGCCGACCGCACGTACGTCGTGTCGTTGTTGCTGCTCGCCGTCGTCGCAGCGCCGATCGTGGAGGAGATCGTGTTCCGCGCGGTGGTGCTGCGCGGCTTCCTGTCGCGCATGGGCGTGCCGGCGGCGATCGCTGCGCAGGCCGTCCTGTTCGGGCTCGCTCACGTCGACACCGGCCGGGGCGCCGGGAACATCGGCTTGGCGATGGTCACCGGCGCGATCGGCGCGGCCTTCGGGGTCGCCGCCTATCTGTTGCGCCGCGTGGGTGTGACGATCGTCGCCCACGCGATTCTCAACAGCGTCGTGATGGCGATCGTGTTGAGCGACGCGTTCGAGACCTGACGGGCCACCCGGCGCGCGGTGCTGCGGCGCGGCGTTACGTGCTCAGGTCGTGCGGCGGGGCGCAGCTGTCCATCTCGTTGTCGCTGGCGAACGTCTCGAGCTTCTCGCTGATGGGAATGCCGTCGACCTGGGACTCGGCGAACGGCGCGTTGTCGCCCGAGGTCAGGTTCGCCGCGTAGTCGCGCCGATCGTCGAGGTAGGTGCGGTAGTCCTCGTACCACAGGGGCACGATGTCGCGACCCTTGCCGTCGGTGGGCAAGACGGCGACGACGTCGTCGATCATCGTGTGCAGGATGTCGGTCGACCGGGTCACCAGCTCGGCGCGCCGGCGCATGTCGTCTGCGGTGGGCGTGTCGACGTACTCGAACACGGCGAGGTCGATGAGCTGCTGGCGGGCGTCGGCACAGATGCGCTCGCCGCGCTCGGCCCATGCCCGGTCGCCCACCTTGTTGATCGCCTCCTTCGAGGCGAACCCGAACGCGTAGACCCACATCGCCGCGATCAGCGCGCACACCACCGCGAGCAGGGCCACGATCCACGGGTTCCGGCGGTGGGGCGGGCGGGGTCGGTCGGCAGGACTCGTGCGCATCAACCGACCGCTCGGGAACAGCTCACCCGACGAACCCTACGGCCCGCGCTCGTCGCGGGCGAAGTACGCATGCGCGGTCCAGGCTGCGACGCCTACTCTTCGGGGCGCCGCGCCAGCGGCGAAGGGAGCAGGAGGCGGTTCCACGTGACGAATGGCTCAGGCCCGACAACCGGGAGCATGTCGGACGACACGCTCCTCGAACGCGCCCGCGCCGGGGACGACGACGCGCTCGCGGTGCTCTACGAGCGTCATCACCTCGCCGCCCGCGCCGCCGCGTGGAGCCTGGTGCGATCGCGTGACGAGATCGACGACGTCGTGGCCGAGGCGTTCACGGGTGTGATCGCCGCGCTGCGGCGCGGCGGGGGGCCCGACACCGCCTTCCGGCCGTACCTGCTGGTGTGCGTGCGGCACGCGGCATACTCCCGTCGCGACGCCGGCGCCGATCCGAATGAGCGCTTGGCCGCGGCTGCGGCCGACGATCGCGCGGCGGACCCGGTCGGCGAGAAGGCTGTCGCCGGGGAGGATCGCAGCCTGGCGCGGCAGGCGTACGAGTCGTTGCCCGACCGCTGGCGCCAGGTGCTCTGGTACACCGTGGTGGAGGGCCGGTCGCTGGCATCCACAGCGAACGAGCTCGGGCTGGCTCCCAATGCCACCGCAGCGCTGGCGATGCGGGCACGGGAAGGGCTGCGCGAGGCCTACCTCCAGCGGCACGTCGGATCGGCGCGCGACCCCGCGTGCCGCGAGAACCGCGACCGGGTCGGTGCGTACGTGCGCGGCAACCTCGGCCGGCGCGACCGCCGGCACGTCACCGAACACCTTCGCGGGTGCAGCACCTGCTCCGAGCTGGCCGACGAACTCGGCGACGTCAATCGCGCCCTGCGGGCGTCGTTCGGGCCGATCGTCGCACTGCCGGTCGCCGGCGTGCTGGTGCGGTGGGGGAGCCGTGTCGGTCTCACGTCCGCTCGGCTCGCCGAGCTGCGCCTGCGGCTCAGCGTTCCCACGCTGGCCGCCAGCGCGGTCGTCGTCGCCGCGGTCGGCGGGGCCGCGGTCGACCGTCCGATCACCCCCGAGCTCACGGCGACGACCACGTCGTCGCAGGCTCCGGTTGCTCCGCCGGCCACCTCCGGCACGGCTGCGTCTCCTGTTGCCGCGCCGGCGCCGGTCGTCACGCTGGCCACGTCGTCGACCAGCGTGTCGACGGAGCCGACGACCGCACCCCCCACTACAACGGCCACGACGCCGGTCGCCACGACCGGTGCCACGCCTCCGACGCCGTCGGCCACGGCGCCACGGGACACCGCGCCGCCGCCGGCGTCGGCGCCTCCGCTCACGGTCCCGCCGGTGACGCTTCCGCCGGAGACCGTTGCCTCGGAGACGATCCCGCCCGCGACGCTTCCGCCGGAGACGCTTCCGCCGGTGAGCTTCCCGCCGATCACGTTGCCCGGTGGGGGACCGCCGCCGATCACGCTGCCGGACGTCGCCCATGGGCCCGATGGCGGACTCGGCAATGTCGGGCACGCCGCCGAGGCGTCGGGCAGGTTCGCGCAGGCCGCGGGCGACCGGCCGAGCCACGCCGACGCGATCGTCGAGCAGATCCTCGAACAGGCGGGGCTCGGCGGGCTCACCCATCCGATCAGCACGTTGCGGCGCGGGCTCGGCTCCGACTGACCCCCTGGCGCCCGCGGGGACGCATAGCGTGGCAAGGCGTGGTCGCCCGACGAACGCCGTCCCGTTCCCGTCCCGCCCGCGCGATGCGCGGCCTCGCCGCAGTGTCGAGCGCAGTCGTCGTGCTCGGAGCCTGCGGTGGTGGCGACGACGATGCCGCCGGTTTCTGCGAGATCTTGCAGCGCTCGGACCAGATCACGTTTCCTGCTGGCGCGAGCCCTGACGCGCTGCGGGCGACCGTCACCAGCGGCCGGGAGACGTTCACCCAGCTCGCCGCCGTGGCCCCGGAGGAGGTTCGCCCCGCCGTAGAGGCCGTGCGCCACGGCTTCGACGAGTACGCCGCGGCGGTGGAATCAGTCGGGTTCGATCTCGCCGCGCTCGAGGCCGATGCCGCCGCTCTCGAGCGCTCGGAGGCCTTCTACAGCGAAGAGGTCGCAGACGCGAAGGCCGGGCTCGGGGCCTACGCCCGCGACGAGTGCGGCATCACGCTCGGCCGCTGATCGGGTTCGAACCGGAAACGGCGCAGAAGGGCGGCCGTACGGTCACCTTGGCGCACCCAGGACGCATTCGTGCCGGCGCGCTAGTCGGGATCGATACCGAAGGGGAAGGGGCCGGTGACCTCGGCGATCTCGCAGGCGACGTCGGTCGTGCCGGCCGGCAACCGGATGGACCATGGGGCAGTGGCGCCGGGGGCGAGGTCGTCGATCTGGACGTCGCCGGCGGCGAGGACGTTGTCGGTGCCGCGCCGGTGGACCAGCACGCGCACGACGTACCCGCGGTCGCGGTCGCTGAGGTTCTCGATCGATCCTGCGACGTCGACCGTTCCGAACGCGCCCGGCGCGCAGCCGGTGACCTCGGCGTGATGCGGGCCTTCCTCCAAGTACTCGTCGATGCGGTCGAAGAGCACGATCGTGAAGAACAGCCCTGCCAGCGACGCCGCGGCGGCGACCGGCGCGACCGCCAAGCCGGTGATCGCGAAGCCCTTTCCGGCGCCGGCATGGCGTGCGGCGGTGCGCAGGCCGAGCACGCCGAACACGACGGCGAGCACGACGCAGACGAACCCGGCGACGAAGAAGACGGGCAGCCAGCCGATGGCCGCGCCGGCGATCGCGAGCACCATCGAGGCGATCGCCTTGCCGGTCGGAGGGCGCTGAGCTCTCGGAGGGTTGGCGGCGTGCCGCATCGGCGCGGCGGCGCCGGCGGCGGTTCCCATCGGATCGACGAACCGGGCCCCTGCTTCCGCGACATCGGCCGTCCAGCGTTGCCCGTTGAAATAGCGGTAGCTGAAGCGATGGAGGGGGTCCGGGTACCAGCCCGCCGGCCACGATTGCGACGGGGTTTCGCCACCTGGCACCGACATGCGGGCGACACGCTAGTGC
>CAZGUH010000028.1:0-51577 GCA_964529005.1 uncultured Ilumatobacteraceae bacterium
CGCTGCTCTGCGGTCGGGTGGAGCTGCCGCAGCGTCAACACGGTCTTCCCATTCGCCTGCGCGTCGAAGGTGATCGTCACGCGAAAGCGCTCGGGGTCGTCGTCGATGTCGGAGCCGTGATCGAGCACGAGGCGTCGCCCGGGCACGATCTCGAGGTAGTCGAACCTGTTGGTGTACAGGGTGCCCGTCGGCGACGTCATGTCGAAGCGGGCGCGGCCGCCGGGCCGTACGTCCATCTCCCGGACGACGCAGGTGAACCCCTCGGGGCCGAACCAGTCGCAGAAGGAATCTGCATCGGTCCATGCGGCGAACACCGCGTCACGAGGTGCGTCGAACATCCTCACGAGGACGATCTCGCGGTCGAGCGTCCACGTCGTGGGGTCCGCGATGGAGGGTGTGCTGGAAGGTGTGCTGGACATTGCTCCTCCGTTCAACGGCGAGGTGCGGTTCGGTCGGACGCGCGCCGGAGGTGCGCGTCGAGGCGGTCGAGGCGGTGTTCCCATGCGGCTCGGGTGTGCTCGGCCCACGCGGCGATCTCGAGCAGCGGTTCGGGCTGCAACCGGCACGGACGCCGCTGGCCGTCCCGCCCCCGGCTGATCAGCCCCGCATGCTCGAGGATCTTGAGGTGACGGGAGATGGCCGGAAGGCTGATGGAGAACGGCTCGGCGAGCTCGAGCACCGTCGCCTCGCCGTCGGCCAGCCGGCGCACGATCGACCGCCGCGTCGGGTCCGACAGCGCCGCGAAGACGGCGTCGAACCGGTCCGGGGCAGTGACGCTCATGCGGGTTCCCGAGTCGAGCAATATTTCACGAGTTCGTTATTTAACACAACATCTAAATGTCGTCAACCGTCTCTCGCCACACCTCGGACGACGCGCGCCGTGAGTCAAACCGAGCGGACATCACGATCGCGAGCGGCAGGGCCTACCGTCGCCAGGCCGGTCCGCAAACCAGCAGCGCTGACCAGCAGACGCATCGGAGGGACTCGGACAGGGATGGCACGGGCGAGCATCGAGCGGACACTCGAGCGAAACGGGATGAGCTTCAGGTACCGCCGCATCGGCGGACGGGCAAGGGATTTCGCGCCAACTCTCTTCGTCAGCGGCGCGTTCCAGACGATGGATTCGTGGTCACGCTTCGCCCGGGTGTTCCACGAGCGGACCACCGTCATCCTCGTCGATCCTCCCGGCATGGGCTCGTCGAGCGTCCTGCCGCCCGACGTCGGAGTGAACTTCCTCGCCGAATGCCTGCGCATGGTGATCGACGACGCGGGATGTGACGTCGTCAACGTGATCGCCGCGTCCTACGGCACGCCGGCAGCGCACCGGCTCGCCCAGATCGCTCCCGAGACGATCGACAAGGTCGTGCTGGTGGGCACGATGAAGGCGATCCCCGACGCGATGCGCGAACGCATCCGCACCTCGATCGACCTCGCGCTGCGCGGCGACCGGAAAGGGCTGGCCGCGGTGGTGGTCGACGGCCTGCTGTGCCGCGACCTCGGCCTGCCGATCATGCGTCGCGACCTCGCCGCTCGCGTGCTCGCGGGAGAGATCATCCGCATGTCCGACCACGCGCTTCGGCAGTACGCCACGAACAGCACTCGCCTTCTCGATCATTGCCCACTCGACCTGACCGACGTCGTCGACGGCCCGGAGGCGCTGGTGTTCACCGGCGAGCACGACTGCTTCACCCCGCCGGCGTCGTGCCTCGACGTCGCGCACGGTTTCCGGCGTGGCTGGTTCACCGTGGTCGAGCAGGCGGACCATCTCGTCCACATCGAGCGCTTCGACGTCGTCATCTCCTTGCTGTTGCGCTTCATGGATGGCCGCGTCGAGGAACCAGCGAAGGGCTGCGCGCCCGTGAGACCTGTGGTGGGAGTCAGCCGGTCGATCCGTCCGATCTGAGAGCGATGGGCGGGCGGAGCACCGCGATGCCGACGGCGTCACCGACACCGAAAGGAAGATGTCCGGGGGTGGAGGCGGTGATCGTGGCGCCGCTGTCGAGTCGCACGGTGACGAGCGCGTCGGCGCCGCGGTAGGCGATCTGGACGACGGACCCGCGGACGGCGGTCGGCGTGGGGCTGATCACGACGTTCTCGGGTCGGAGCACCAGTTGGCAGGTGGTCGGCGTGGGGCCGTGCCAGGCGTGCACGGGAAGCGGGCCGAGTTCGGAGTCGGCGATCACCTGGCCGCTGACGCGGTCGAGCCGAGCGGCCAGGATCGTGGCCCGGCCCAGAAACCGCGCCGTGTCGACGTCGGGCGGTTGCTCGTAGAGGACGTGAGGTTTGCCGTCGGCGACCACATGGCCGTCGCGGAGCACGACGAGGTGGTCGGCGAGGATGAGCGCTTCTTCCTGGTCGTGCGTGACGAGCACGACGGTGGCGCCGATCTGTTGCAAGAGCGCCCGGACCTCGTCGCGCAGGTCGCTGCGGAGCTTCGCGTCGAGTGCGGAGAAGGGTTCGTCGAGCAGCACGAGTTGTGGTTCGGGTGCGAGCGCGCGAGCGAGCGCGACGCGTTGCTGCTGCCCGCCGGAGAGCTGGTGTGGACGTCGTTCGCCGTATCCGGGCATGTCGACGAGGCGCAGCATCGCGTCGATGCGCGCTCGCCGGGCTCGACGGTTCATCGCGATGAGCCCGAACGCGATGTTCTGGGCGACGCTGAGGTGAGGGAACAGAGCGCCTTCTTGGGGGACGATGCCGATTCGGCGGGCGTGTGGCGGCACGTGATGCCCCTCCGGCCCGTCCAGGAGGCGGCCATCCAGGGTGATGGCGCCTCTGTCGGGGCGCTCGAAGCCGGCGATGCACCGCAGGAGGGTGGTCTTGCCAGACCCCGACGGGCCGAGGATCGCCGTGAACGATCCGGCGGCGACGTCGAGAACCACACGGGCGAGCGCGTCGGTGCGCTGCGGACCGCGGCCGGTCGCACGGAACGTCTTGTCGAGGCCCCGCACGCTCAGCATCGGCGACGCGCCCGGTGAACCGACCGGTGCGGCGCCGCCTGCGTGCTCAGCGTCCATGGACCGTGAGCTCGCGCAACGCGTGGCGCACGAGGGCGTACACCGGGATGCAGCCGAGCGCGAGCAGCATCAACGCGTAGGGCGCGGCGGCGGTGAAGTCGAGCGCTTCTCCGTTGGTCGTCGCCCACAACCGGGTTGACAACGTGTTGGCGTTGAACGGGATCAGCATCAACGTCGTGGTGAGCTCCTTGCTGGCGTCGAGCCCGACGAGGATCGCGCCGGCGACGAACCCCGGCAGCGCCAGCGGGAGGTTGATCTTGACGAAGCTCTTGAGCGGGTGGGCTCCGAGCGAGGCGGCGACGTCCTCGTAGATCCGTCGTGACGTCTCGAGGCCGACGCGCTGATAGCTGACGGCGAGCGGCAGGAAGAGGATCACGTAGCCGGCGACAAGGACCGCAGATGTCTTGTAGAGGGAAGGCGCGACACGGGTCGCGAGATAGACGAGCGCGAGCGCGAGGATCGCGTTCGGGATCGAGTGGGCCAGCCACACGGCGCGCTCGGTCAGTGACGACGCTGCGCTTCGGTGGCGGCTGACCCACCAGCTGACAGGCAGCGCGGCGAGAGTCGCGAAGAACGCCGCGGCGAGCGCGAACCTGAGAGTGTTGCCGAGCGCGTCGGTGACACGGCCCCAATCGACCACGGCGGCTCGGTGCGAGTTGGTCAAGCCACGAATGGTCATCACCACCGAGGGGCCGAGGGCCGCGAGGGGGAGCGCCAGCGCGGCGATCGTGACGGGCCAGCGCGCCCAGCCCAAGGCGCGGCGTCGTGGTGGCCGGCGGGCGCCGCCGACTGTGTGCAACGTGCTGCCGCGGCCGGTCATCAGCGCGGTCGCCGCAAGGACGACGACCGAAAGGCCGGCGAGCAGCAGCGACAACGAACGTGCGGACCGGTAGTCGCCGTAGTCCAGCAACTCGGCCATGATCTTGGTCGTCAGCGTGCTTCGCCCCAACTGAGCCATCGCGCCGAACTCGGCGAGCACGTGGAACGCGACGATCAGCACGCCGGCAGCGACAGCTGGCCGCAAGGCGGGCACGATCGCGTGGCGCCAGCGGCTCATCGCGTTCGGACGAAGGCTCGAGGCGATGTCCTCCAACGCCGGGTCGACGTTGCCGAGCGCGACGACGCAGGGCAGGAACACGTATGGGTAGAGGGTGAGCGACATCACCACTGCGGAGCCGAAGAGACTCGTGACCAATCGGGAGTGTGGTGCGTAGACGAGTTGCGCCGAGTAGGCCGCGTAGGCGCTGATGAATCCCGGCACGGCGAGCGGCGCGGCGAACAGGACGGTCAGAACCCGCGGGCCCGCAACGCTCGTGCGGACCACGAGCGCGGCGCAGCCGACGCCGAGCGCGACGGTCAGGACGCTGACCAACACAGTCAGCTGGATCGTCTGGACGACTGCCTCGGTCGTCGCCGAATAGCGCAACTCGTGGCGGATGTCGCCGAGGGACACTCCCGAGATGAACAGGTACGCGACGGGCGTCAGCGACAGCCCGGCAACGGCGACGGCGCCGAGCGCTGTCACCGTTGCCGGCACGTCCCGTCCGCGAATGTTCACCCCTGGGACAACCCCATCTCCTTGAGCAACTCCTCTGCCTGGCTGACCTCGGCCAAGACGTCCATGTCGAAGCTGGGCGACTGCACCTCGCTCAGGTCACCGGCGATCGAGCTGGCGACTCCGGGCGCGATCGGGTACTGCGCCTCCGACACCTCGGGGTCCGCCGTTGCGATCACCTTCTGGCCACCGTCGGCAGACGTCAGCCAGGCGAGGAAGTCCTGGGCGGCGTCGACGTGCTCGCTCGATGCCAGGATCCCCGCTCCCGAGGACAGGATTAGGTTGCCGGGATCCTCGCTCGGGAAATGATAGATCTTCGACGTCAGCTGTTCCGGCCCGCCTCGCTGGTTGGCGAGCACCCACCAGTAGTAGTGGTTCGACAGGCCCATCGCATGCGTCCCGGCCTCGACCGTGTCGCGGACGTTGCCGTTCTTCTGTTCGTTGACCCCGTTGGCCTTGATCCCCTCGAGGAACGTCCGAGTCCTTTCCTCGCCCTGGGTCGACAGGAGGTACTGCGTCGTCGCCACGAACGCGCCCGAGGGCGCCCACGCGAACTGGCCTGCGTACTTCGGGTCGACGATGTCAGCGAGCGTCGCCGGAAGGTCTGCCTCATCGATGACCGTCGGGTTGTAATACAGCACACGGGTGCGAGCCGCGTACGCCACCCACCATCCGCTGCCGGAGCTGAGGCCGGGACGCGCCTGCTCCAACGTGGACGGCCTCACCGGCGCCAACAATCCCGCCGCGCCGAGCTCGGCCACGGGCGTCGGATCCTCCGACAAGAAGACGTCCGCCGGAGAGGCGCCCCCCTCGGCCAAGATCTGACCGACCGTGGCATCGTTCTGGATGTTGAACGTCACGCCGGTCGCATCGGTGTACGCCTGGGTCAAACCCTCGACCAGTTCGGCGTGCTGATCCGTGTACACGGTCAACGTCACATCGGAAGGCGGCTCCGATGAGGTTGCGCCAGGGGCCGTCGACACTGCGGTCGACGCCGACCCGTCGTCGTCGCTGCCACACGCCACGGCCACCGCGGACACCATCGCCACGCCAGCCATCACGGCAACCGCTCGCCTTACGCGACCTCTCATAGGGACTGCACCTCCTCGACGACCACGTGCAACCGGGACAGCTGACGTAGATAAGCCGACCTAACGTAGGCAGTGCGGATCGTCACACACAAGCTGAGCCGCGACAGTGGGCCCCAGCGTGGCGATCGAACGCTTCGTCTGGCGACTCAGGTGTCTGCGCGCAGCCGCTCAGCGACGAGATCATGCTCCTCGCCAGCCGTCACCGGAAACGCGAGCCCGGCTGGATCACACACCTCGTCCCAGTGCGCGGCGATGTCCTCGGCGGTCGGGGCCTCGGTGCGCGCGGAGCCACCCTCGGCGAGCCAGCCCGGCGCCGCGCCGACGAAGATGCGCGAATAACAACCCAGGCGAGCGGCGTAGATGCCGTGCGTCGACTGGCACTGATCGCTCGCCAGGTAGGTCGCGAGCGGCGCCACGAACGCCACACCTGCGCGCGGGTTGCTGTCGTCCGCGGCGAATTGCAGCGCCGGGGCGGAGCCACGCCGGATCGTGCGCGACTGGATCGCGGTGCCGAGACCCTCCGGCAGCAGAGCATTGGCCCGGACACCCTTGCTCGCCCCTTCGATCGCGACGACGTTCATCAGGCCGACCATCCCCGTCTTGGCGGCCGCATAGGCGACGCCGTACTCGCGGCCGAACAGGCCCGACGTCGACGACACGAACACGACTCGCCCGGAACCGCGACGAGCCATCTCCACGTAGGCCCGCTGTGTCAGCAGGAAATGACCTTTGAGATGCACCCACAACATCGCTTCGAGCAGGTCGAGATCGGTGTCCTCGAACGTGCTCCAGTGGTTGTTGCCGGCGTTGTTGATGAGGGCGTCGACGCGTCCGTACGCGTCCAGCGCGGTGTCGACGATGCCGACGGCCGACTCGGCGCCAGCGACGGAATGATGGCTCGCGACCGCGACGCCGCCGGCTGCGCTGATCTCGTCGACGACAACGTCGGCGAACCAGCGGCCCTCCGGATCGCGGCCATTGTCGTTGACCACGACCATGCCACCGCGAGCTGCCACGTCGAGCGCGAACGCGCGGCCGAGACCGTTGCCGGCGCCGGTGATGACGACGCTCTGGCCGTCGAATCGGACCGGGCGTCTCGTCGCAGTCATGCCTGCCTCCCCACTCGATGACGACCGCGAAGCTCTAGCACGCTCGGCGCCGGCATCGAGCGATCGCGAGTACCGTCGCAAGGGCATGCCTCATGAGGAGATCGACGGCGTCCCCATCTGGTACGAGGAACACGGCGACCCGGCAGGGCCGCCGCTCGTCGCGCTGCACGGTGGTGTCCTCACGTTCGAGCGCAGCTTCGGCGACGTGCTCCCGTGGCTCACCGAGGGTCGCCGGGTGATCGGCGTCGAGCTGCAAGGCCACGGCCACACGCCGGACACGGGCCGCGCGATGTCGATCGAACGGTTCGCCGACGACGTCGCCGAGCTGCTCGACCGGATCTCGGGCAGCGGGCCAGCGGACGTGTGGGGGTACAGCCTCGGGGGGCTCACCGCCACGAGCCTCGCTCTCCGCCATCCGACCAAGGTCCGCCGTGTGGTGCTGGCGGCGTCGCACATCCGTTCCGACGGCTACCACCCCGAGATCACCGCGCCAGAGCAAGACGACCCGCGCCTTCCGACGGAGGAAGAGTTCGCGGCATGGCATGCCGACTACAAGGCGGTGGCGCCGAACCCGGCCGACTTCTTCCCGTTTCTCGAGCGCATGCAGCCGGTCGTGCACGACTTCGCCGGCTGGACTGCCGAGGAGATCCGCTCGATCATCGCCCCCACGTTCCTCGTGATCGGCGACCGCGATTTCGTTCGGCTCGACCATGCCGCCGAGATGCTCGACCTGTTCCCCGACTGCCGACTTGCAGTGCTGCCCGCCACCCGCCACAGCCAAGTCATGCAGCGCACCGGCGAGCTCCGGACGCTCGTCGGCCCGTTCCTCTCGTAACAGCCTGATCCGAAGCCGCGCTCCACCGAGCGAGCGGCAGCCTTGACGGAGTCTCGCTCGTTTGTGGAATAATCTGTCTCACATCAGGCTCCGGGTCGAACCACCGTTCACCCGGGAGGAAAGGCGTAGCTGTGATGCACGATGTGGTGATCCGGGGTGGGTTCTTGGTGGACGGCTCGGGCTCACTCGGTCGGTACGCAGATGTCGCGATCGATGGCGACCGAATTGTGGCGGTCGGTGACGGGAAGCCCGATGTCGGCGCGGGGCGGCGGGAGATCGATGCCGACGGACGACTGGTGACGCCCGGTTGGGTCGATGTGCACACCCACTACGACGCGCAGGCCTCGTGGGATCCGTTTCTGACACCGTCGTCGTGGCACGGGGTGACGACCGCGGTGATGGGGAACTGTGGAGTGGGTTTCGCGCCGGCGGCGCCCGACCGGCACGAGTGGCTGATCGAGCTGATGGAGGGGGTAGAGGACATCCCGGGTTCGGCAATGACCGAGGGCATCGCTTGGGAGTGGGAGAGCTTTCCCGAATTCCTCGATGCGCTCGGCGGCCGCCGGTACGCGCTCGACATCGGCACACAGATTGCCCACGGTCCGGTGCGCGGCTACGTCATGGGCGACCGAGGCGCAGCGAACGAACCAGCAACCGACGAGGACATGGCTGCGATGGCTGCAATCGTCGCCGAGGGGCTCCGAGCCGGAGCGCTCGGATTCTCGACATCGCGGACCCCGCTGCACCGTTCGAAGTCGGGCGAACTCGTACCAGGCACCCACGCCGAGGCCGCCGAGTTGATCGCCATCGCACAAGCGATGGCAGGGGTCGGGCACGGCGTGTTCCAGTTCGCGCCCAATCATGAGCTGATGCCGGTCGACGAATGGCCGTGGATGCTCGAGCTCGCCCGCCGGACGGGCCGCACAGTGAGCGTCAACCTCAACCAGTCGCATCGTCGGCCCGACGTGTGGCGCGACGCTCTGGGCCGCCTCGACGAGGCGAGGGCGGCCGGAGTACCCGTCGTGGCTCAGGTGGCAGGGAGGGCCGTTGGGCTGCTCATGTGCCTCGAGGGCAGCCTGAACCCGCTCGCGTTCCACCCCGCGTACGCGAGCATCGCCGCGCTCCCCCTCGACGAGCGGGTGCGTGCGCTGCAAGACCCGATGCTTCGCCGCCGTTTCATCGACGAGATTCCTGATGACGGCCAGTTCGCCAACTTCGTGCTCGGGAGGATCCATCAGTGGTGGGCGGTGGCCGACGGCGACATCGACTACGAACCGCACGAGTCCGACTCGATCGCGGCAACCGCGCGAGCGGCCGGCCGCCATCCGATCGAACTCGTGATCGACCAGTTGTGCGCCCACGGAGGCAACGGCATGATCCTGACGCCGTTCTTCAACTACGCGTACGGGGACCTGTCGTTCACCTACGAAGCCCATCGACACCCGTCCACGCGAATGGGCCTCGCCGACGCGGGGGCACACTGCGGCGTGATCTGCGACGGCGGCACTCCAACATTCATGCTCACCCATTGGACGCGAGACCGCCGGCGCGGCCCAAGACTCCCGCTCGAGTTCGTGGTGCACCGCCAGACTCGCCAGACTGCCGAACTGTACGGTCTCCTCGACCGCGGGCTCGTCGCCCCGGGCATGCGCGCCGATGTCAATCTCATCGATTTCGACCGGCTCACTTTCGAGCCACCGCGCATGGTTCACGACCTTCCCGGCGGAGCACGACGTCTCGTCCAGAAGGCAAAGGGTTACGTGGCCACCTTCGTCGGGGGGGTGCAGACCATCGATCACGATCAGTTCACCGGTGACCTCCCCGGGCAGCTCCTACGAGGCCCTCGCCCTACGCCACGTCCTTGAATCCGTCGACCGCGCTGGGAGTTGGAGCGCGGGTCGACCAAGAGCACCAGGCCGCCCGACAGCGCCGCGAGGGGCTCGGCCGAAGTCGGCTCCGTACCGCTCCTAGGCGGCCGGCGGCCAACCGAAGACTCGCATGGCGTTACCGCGCAAAAAGGCATCGAGAGACTCACTGCAGAGCGGAACTTGTCTCGCCGCGTCAGCCGCCCGCGCAAGTGCCAAGACCGGATGGTCGGAGGAGAAGATCACCTTGTGGCGTCCACGGGAGCTGTTCATGAACTCGACCAGGTACGGGTCGAGGTACTTGGCGAGATAGGCGGAATTGCAGAGGTAGAGATTCTCGTATTTCGTCATCAGCCGGACGAGGAGGCGCTCCCAGGGGTGTCCCATGTGCGCACCGACCACCACGAGATCGGGAAAGTCGAGCAGCACCTCGTCGAGCAGGAGCGGATGCTGGCCAGCAGCACGTCGCCGCGGCTCCGGCAGACCTACGTTGATCGTGATCGGGATCGAGAGGGCCTCGCAACGTTCGTAGATGGGGTACAAGCACGGCGCGTTGAGCGGCTCACGAAGAACATGCGGCACGACTCGCATCGCCACGACCATTGGGTGAGGCGCGAGTTCCTCCACGAGAGCGCACGCCGTTCGGATTCTGGTCACGTCGTCGACGACGAAAGAGGCGCGGAAGCGCTCTGGGTACCGCTCGCACAGGTCCAGCAGATCCGTCGGATCCCCGACGGTCAGGGGGCGCGTCGCGATCGCTCGTTCGACCCCCGCCTCGTCCATCAGTTGAATCAGTCGCTCGATCGAGAAGGTCGCCGTATCCGCTTGTGAGCCGAACATTCGAAGAACCTCATGCTCGATCGCGGAGGCAGCGAAGGGATTTCTTCCTTCCTGGTAGACGTTGACGAACGCGTCGAGCACCTTGGCAGGAGCGGATGCAGACGTCACTGGCACGCACATCCCAAGCGACGACCTGGTCCTCGACCTCTCGACACGATCGGGTCTCCGTGATTCAAGCGACGCTCCTTCCCCGCGGAATTTCTGGAATTTTACTTCCCTATATAACGAGCGACAAGATGCCGCCGTGTAACGCACGCTCTCTGGCATCAAACCGCGTCAAGCCGCGCTCGATGTCGGCTCCCTCGTCATTCAGGCCGCATTCCCGAGGTGGTCGGTGCTCGCGAACCGAACCAACGTGCGCCCACCCTCACCACGACGCATCTCGTCAAATCCCGCATTGATGTCCTCGAGCGAACGGCGTGAGGTCACCATTTCATCGAGCCTGAGACGGCCGGCCATGTACAGGTCGCAGTACCACGGCATGTCGAGACGAAAGCGGTTGGATCCCATCGTCGATCCCTGCAACCGCTTCTCGAGCAGGTACAGCTCCCCTGCCGGGATATCGAGCGTTTGATCCGGTGGGACCAGGCCGATGACGGTGGCGGTGCCGGCGGGGCCAAGCATCGCGAAGGACTGCTCGGCCGTGTGCTTCGCGCCCACCGCCTCGAAGCTGTAGTCGACGCCGCCACCGCTCAGAGCTCTCACTGCGGCAACCGCGTCTTGACGCGTCGCGTCGACCGCGTCGGTAGCGCCCATCGTCAGCGCTTGTTGCAGCTTGGCGGGCGACACGTCGACAGCGATGATGCGCGATGCCCCTACGATGCGGGCGGCCTGCACCGCGGACAGACCGATGCCGCCGCAGCCGATCACTGCCACGGCCGACCCGGGCTCGACCTTCGCTGTGCGAAGTACGGCGCCCATGCCTGTCGTCACGCCGCAACCGATCAGCGCGGCGACGTCGAGTGGCATGTCTCGCCGGACCTTGACGACCGATCGCTCGTGCACGAGCATCGACTCGGCGAATGCTCCCAGACCGACCAATGCGGCAACCGGCTCGCCGCCGTCATCGTGCAGCGACGGTCGTGGCCGCGCCGACAACGAGGAGCGAGCGCTGCAGAGATTCGGACGGCCCACGAGGCAGAACCGGCATTCACCACAAAAGCTGGACAGGCAGGTGATGACGTGGTCCCCAGGTTGAACGTACGTCACGCGGGCGCCGACGGCCTCCACCACCCCAGCGGCTTCATGCCCCATGACGACGGGGACATTCGACGGAAAGCGGCCATCGACGATTTTCAAGTCGCTGTGGCACAGCCCAGCATACGCGGTGCGGATGCGTACCTCCGCCGGAAGGGGAGCATCCAGCTCGAGTTCTTCGATCTGTAGTTGGCCGGGAACAGCCCGCAGTACAGCGGCCTTCATGACCTGTTTCCCTACCTTCCGGAAGGGAAGCTCGAAGCCGGGCTGGGCCGCCAACTCCAATTCGGCGGCCGCTTCTCGAGAAATGCGGCGAATCCCTCTCGCGCTTCGGGACTGTCGGCTGCTGCCCCCTGTGTCATCTCGTCGACCACGCCGTACGTCTGGCTCACCATCCTCCGCCAGGCGTTGCGTGCCGCCGGTGCGGTGTCGAGGACCTCAAAGGCAGCCTCGCGGGCCGCGGCGGCGAGATGATCGTGGTCGACGACGCGTTCAACGAGGCCGATGGCGAGCGCCTCGTCGGCATCGACCCGCCGTCCCGTGAGCATCAACTCGCGCGCTCGCCCCACGCCCACATGCGCGGGAAGCACGGCGGCGAACCACATGTCGGGAAACCCACGGAGGAGTTCGGGTGCCCGAAACGTGGCCCGGTCGCTCGCCACTGCGATGTCCGAGAGCAACGCCAAGAGCAGACCGGACGCCTGACAGATGCCGTTGACGGCGGCGATCACCGGGACGCGAGACGCACGGATGGCGGTGAACGGCAGAACACCGTCGGGCCAGCGCTCCTCGCCGGACTGGCTCATGTCACCACCCGGCACGAACACGTCACCGGTCCCAGTCAGGATAAGAGCGGCGAGCTGCGGGTCATCGACGGTCGTCTGAATGGCCCGCCCGAGCCCCCGGTACATCGCCGGAGTCAGGGCATTGCGGGCTTCGGGGCGGTCGATTCGACACCAGGCGATCGGGCCGTCGCGCTCGAAATGGAGGTGTGGCGTGCCGAGTTCGTCCATCGTCGGCGCAGGATACGGAATTACAACTCCGCTTGTCAAGACGACAAGACCGTGTCAATGCGGCATTCGGCCTGCCCGCTACCGGACCATCAATGATGTATCGAGCACCAGGCGACACCCTCCGGGAGGGGTCGTGAACGTGGACGATTCCACCTATGGGACCGATGGGAACTCCAGCACCACCTGGGTCTCGAGGTATCCGGCGTACCCGTCGAGGTCCTGTTCTCGGCCCAACCCGGATTGCTTGAAGCCACCGACGGGGAAGCGCGGGTCATTGGTCCACCCGTTGATCCCGACGGTTCCGGCCATGATCCCTGCGGCCAGCCGTCGACCGCGTTCGAGATCTGACGTGAAGACAGCCCCGGCCAAACCGTAGATCGAGTCGTTGGCCAGCCGTACCGCCTGGTCGTCGTCGTCGTACGGAATCACGCACCACACCGGCCCGAAGATCTCCTCCTGCGCGATCCGGAAGTGGTTGCCGACGTCGGCATAGAGCGTCGGCTCCACATACCACCCTCGGTCGAGCCCCGCCGGAGGACGCCCGCTCCCACCGAGTATGGGCCGGGCGCCTTCTGCACGGCCGAGGTCGATATAGCCCTGGACGCGTTCGCGATGGCGAGCGCTGACCAACGGGCCCATCACCGTGTCCGGATCGAGAGGGTCGCCGACCTTCTGCGAAGCGATTGTGTCTGCCAGCGCCTGGGCGATCTCGTCGTGGCGCCCGCGCGGGACCAGAATCCGGCTCAGCGAGACGCAGATCTGGCCACTGAGCATCGTCATGCGATCAGACAAGGTTTGCAGCACAGCGTCGAGGTCAACGTCGTCGAGCACGACAGCGGCAGACTTGCCTCCGAGCTCGAGCGTGACCCGCCCGATGCGTTCTGCGAGTCGCCCCATGATCCACCGACCCGTTGCGGTGCTTCCGGTGAACGCGATCTTGTCCACGCCGGGATGTTCGACCAGAGCCCGACCGGCGTCTCGGTCACCCACGAGCACACTGACGACGCCCGGCGGGAATCCCGCCTCGGCGCACGCGTCAGCGAGCTGGTACGCGTCGAGCGGCGTCTCCGGCGCCGCCTTGACGACGACTGTGCAGCCAACCGTCAGGGCGGGCACGATCTTCAAAAGCGTCAGGAAGAGCGGCGCGTTCCACGGGATGATCGCGCCCACCACTCCCACAGGTCGCCGGTACAGCGTGCCGGGCACGCGGACGCCCTCCCGGCGTTCGACCAGTCTCAGCTCCGCGACCACGTCGAGCATCTCACGGGCCGCCGCGATCGGTCCGTAGACCTGGACCATGGGCGCGCGGACAATCGGTTGGCCGTTCTCCATTGACACCAGGCGAGCAATGATGTCCGCCCGGGACTCCAGCGCAGCGAGGAGTGCGCGAATGCGCTCGACGCGGGCCTCGACCGGCCACGACGCCCACGACCCGTCGTCGAAAGCCGACCGCGCGGCCCGAACGGCCCGATCGACATCGCCCACTGTCGCCCGAGGCACCCAACCAATGTGCTCCTCGGTGGACGCGTTGACCGCGTCGATCACGCCGTCCGACGCGGGAGTCGACCACTCGCCACCGATGAACACGTGCTCCCGGTGGAAGGCGTCCGTAGGCATCGTCAGCGTCGCGTGCCGCGGCTGGCGAACTCGTCGACCTTGCGCCGGACGTCTTCCGTCGTGAACGAGTCCACTTCAGCGGCCAGCGCAAACCCGAGCACGAGATGAGCCGCCTGGCGAAGGTGAATGTTCATCGCCCGCTTGGTGTCGCGGACGGCTTGAGCCGGTTGCCCGGCGAGCCGTTCGGCCAGGGCGAGCGCCTTCGGCAGAACATCACAAGCCGGCACGACATGATTGGCCAGGCCGAGCCGTTCACACTCGGCCGCGGGGATGCGATCGCCTAACAGGACGTATTCCTTTGCCTTGAGGAGACTCGTCATGAGCGGCCAGGCGACAGCGCCGCCGTCACCAGCAACAAGGCCGACACTGACGTGAGGATCGGCCATGTAGGTATCGTCGGCGATCACGACGATGTCGCACAGCATTGCGAGGCTGCAACCAAGGCCGATCGCCGGACCATTCACGGCAGCGACGATCGGGAGCTCGCAGTCGATGATCGCGTTCGCAATCCGCTCCATCTGCCTGATGTCACGGCGGCGCCACACCGGATCTTGCTGGTTCCGAGCGAAGCTCGGCAAATAGCCACCGGTGCTGAACGCCCGTCCGGCACCCGTCAGCACCACCGCGGACGCGCTCTCGTCCTCGATCAGACGCGCCCACACCTGCCACATCCCACGATGCATCTCGTCGGAGAACGCGTTGAGTTGGCCGGGCTTGTTCATGGTGATGATTCGGATCGCGCCACGGCTCTCGATGAGCAGGTCGGGTGCGAGGTCGCTGTAGTCCATCGTCATCTCCTGTTGAGAGCAGGGGCCGCCCAGCAGCCATCGCGACATGTGATGGGAATCATAATTCCATTACGAGACGCGCGCGAAACTGGCGGAGGCCCGAGGCTCCGTCCGCTGAGCCGCCGATCGACGCGTCGAGGGCGACCATCGGAAGCGGGATGAAGCGACCGCACGGTGACTGAACGTGGCGCCCCCGTCGACATGAGCTCGTCGCCAACGAACCCGGCCGCCTGACCGCTTGCCATCACCTCGGAGCGGAACATAAACTCTGAATGCTCGCGGAACGATCTGCATGCTCGCGGGACTACGGTCGCGTCCACGAGGAACTGGCCGACGAGGCCCCGTGGTCTCGTCACAGCCATGAGGTCCGGGGGGAAGGGTGCTGAACACGGTTGTATCGAGAACCATCCACCTCGTGCTCGTGTTGCTGCTCGTGACCTTCATGACCGCGTTCTTGATGGACCTCACGCCGGGCGACCCGGCGTATGCGGTCCTCGGTTTCGACGCCACGCCTGAGGCCGTCGCCAAGGTGCACGCCGATCTCGGTCTCGACCGACCGCTCTTCGAGCGATACTTCGACTGGTTGGGCAATGCCGTGCAAGGCGATCTCGGCCTGTCGTATCGGGCCAACGTGACGGAGGCGGCACGGCGTGACGTCACCGACGAAGTTCTTCGAGCGTTGCCGGTCACGCTCGAGCTGATGGTGTTGGCGATGGCGATTGCGCTCGCCATCGCAGTTCCGCTCGGCGTCTACAGCGCGTACAAGCGCGACGGGCTGTTCGATCGGGTGTGGGGTTCGGTCTCGTCGATCCTCGTGTCCACGCCGGCCTTCGTCGCTGTCCCGGTGCTGGTCTACGTCCTTGTGCTGCGTCTCAAGCTCTTCCCCGCCACAGGGTGGGTGTGGTTGACCGACCACCCATTCGACAACCTCCACCACGCGGTGCTCCCCGCGTTCGTCCTCGCGCTCGACCTGATCCCTCGGTTCGCGGCCGTACTCCGCGCCGACCTGTCGGCGACCCTCGAGGAAGATTTCGTCCTGAACGCCCGCGCCAAGGGCGTTTCTCCGGCAGCGGTCCTCTTTCGCCATGCGCTCCGCCCTTCCTCCTTCTCCCTGCTGACCTCCGCCGGAATCAGCCTCGGCCACCTCATCGGAGGAACGGTCATCGTCGAGTTCCTCTTCGCTTTCCCGGGAATCGGATCGCTCCTCGTGTCGTCGGTCCAGGCCCGAGATGTCAACACCGTGCAGGGAGTGGTGCTGTTCATCGCCGCCGCGTACGTCGTCATCAACACGTCGATCGATCTCGCTTACGGCTACCTCGACCCGCGCGTTCGACTCAGGGAGCGCACCACATGACCGCGTCCAGTCCGCCCATCTCGACGACCTCCAACGCCGTCAACCGCTCGGGAGACCCAGTTCGCAGTGCTGGTGTCGAACGCGTGGCGGCCAGGCTCATCGCGCAAGCAGAGAGTCAACGGCGCCAACGGCGCGAGATCGCCGTGTGGATCGCAGCCGGGTGGCTGGTGGTGATCATCGCCGCCGCCGCGTTCGCGGACCTGCTCCCGCTTCGACCGTATGCCAGCATCGAACGTGGGCTTGCCGTGCGGACTCCGCCAGGCTTGCGGTGGCCGGAGTTCCTCGGCACCGACAGCTTCGGGAGGAGCATGCTGTCGAGGATCGTGTACGGCGCGCGGCAATCGCTGCTGATCGGCCTCGGCGCTGCGACCATCGCGGCGACACTGGGAACCATGGTGGGCGTCACGGCCGGCTACCTCCGCGGGAAGGTCGACGCCGTCATCAACCTGCTCCTCGATTCCCTGTTGGCCTTCCCAGGCCTGATCCTGCTGATGGCGATCGCGTCAATCGGCCGCCGCGACGTGCTCACGATCGTGATCGCCCTCTCGCTGCTCGGCATACCGGGCTTCGCCCGGGTGACGCGGGCTCGCACCTTGGCCTTGGCCGATCGGGAGTTCGTGATCGCCGCCCGATCGATGGGCGCGACCACCCCACGCATCATGCTTCGCGAGATCGTGCCGGCGCTTCTTCCCCTCATCGTTGCAGTGCTGTTTCTCGTCCTCGCCGGGTTCATCGTCGCAGAGGGCGCCTTGAGCTTCCTCGGCTTGGGCGTCCCGCCACCGCGCCCGAGCTGGGGAGGCATGATCGACGACGGGCGTCCGGCCCTGCGAACGTCGCCGCATCTGATCTTCGTCCCTTCGGCGTGCCTGGTGCTCACCGTCTACTCGTTCCGGGTCGTCGGCGAGCGGATCACGAACCGCATCGCCACCGTCGACAAGCGAGGACACCGTTGAACCAACAGCGGTCAGCAGGGCCATTGCTCCAGATCGATGGCCTGACGGTGCTGTTCCCGGCCGGGCCGGGATACCTGCACGCAGTCGACGAAGTGTCGCTCTCGCTCGAGGCGGGCGACACCCTCGGAATCGTCGGAGAATCCGGATCGGGCAAGTCCGTGCTCGCCCGATCGGTCATGCGGCTGACGCCTCAGACAGCGCTCAAGGCTGGCTCCATCTGGTTCGACGGCCGAGATCTCGAACGACTCTCCAACCGAGCTGCTCGCTCGCTGTGGTCGCGGGAGATCGCGATGGTCTTCCAGAACCCGATGACCTCCCTCAACCCCGTGATGCGGATCGGCCGCCAGATCGGTGAGTCGCTACGACTGCATCTGGGCGTCTCGCCGGCAGCCGCGAAGCAGCGCGCCCGAGAACTGCTCGAGATGGTCGGCGTTCCGGACGCCGAACGGCGGCTCCGCTGTTACCCGCAGGAGCTCTCGGGAGGCATGCGTCAGCGCATCAGCATCGCCATCGCCATCGCCTGTTCGCCCAAGCTCTTGCTTGCCGACGAGCCCACCACCGCACTCGACGTGACGATCCAGCGTCAGATCCTCGATCTCCTCGCCGAGCTTCAACAGAAGCAGAGGATGGCGATGATGGTCATCACGCACGACTTTGGCGTTGTCGCCCGTTGTACCCAGCGCGTGATGGTCATGTACGCCGGCCAGGTGGTCGAGTCGGCGCCGACCGCGCAGCTCTTCGCTGGCCATCGGCATCCGTATACGGCGTCGCTCCTCGGGGCGATCCCGCGGCTCGAGCAACCCAGTCACACGCGCCTCGCGGCGATCCCCGGGAGGCCGGTCGAAGTCCTCGACCCGAAACCGGGCTGCCGGTTTGCCCCGCGTTGCACGCGAGCACAGGAACGATGCCTCGTTGAGGATCCGCCCCTCGTCGTGGCGGCCGGGCGAAGCGATCACCACCACGCCTGCTTCTTCCCGATCGGTTCCGCCGAGGGCGAGCGGGCGATCGAGAAGAACCTCTCGAGGGGGTCGAGCGCGGCAGGGCTCGCAGTGCCTTCGACATCGGGAGCAGCCTGATGGCAGGGATCGGCGTCGATTATCTGCGGCACGGCGACGATGTCGTGCTCACGATCGAGGATCTCGTGGTCGAGTACGCGTCTCGGCGCGCGTCCGGGAAGGGCAAGGTCCACGCCGTGAGCGGCGTGAGCTTCGACGTTCTGCGCGGCGAGACGCTCGGCCTGGTGGGCGAGTCCGGATGTGGCAAGTCGACGACAGGCCGAGCCGCGATGATGCTCTCCGATGTGACCGCTGGACGGGTGCTCCTGGAAGGTCGCGATCTCAGCCTGATGGGAACGCGTGAGCTCCGCCGGACCCGTCGACGAATTCACATGATCTTCCAAGACCCGACCTCGTCGCTCAATGCACGGCGCACGGTGCGCGACATCGTCGGCGAGGGGCTGTCGATCGGTCGGGTTCCCAAGCCCTGGGACGAACGCGTCGATCGCGCCATCCAGGCTGTCGGGCTCGACCCCACGATCCACGGTGGCCGCCGCCCCAGTCAACTCTCTGGCGGGCAGTGCCAACGAGTGGCGATCGCAAGGGCCCTCGCCATCGAACCGGCCCTCCTGATCTGCGACGAACCAGTCTCGGCTCTCGATGTCTCCGTGCAAGCACAGATCCTGAACCTGCTCGAGGACATGAAATCGCGCTTCGGGCTGACGCTGATCTTCATCTCGCACGATCTCGCCGTCGTGAAGAACATCAGCGACCGCGTCGCTGTGATGTACCTCGGGAGGCTTTGCGAGGTCTCGTCGGCCGAGGCTCTCTGGGCCGATCCGCAGCATCCTTATACACAGGCACTCCTCAGTTCGGTCCCGCACCCCGACCCTTCCCGTTGCGAGGACGCAGCGCCCATCTCCGGCGATCTGCCGTCGCCGCTGTCACCTCCCAGCGGCTGCCGATTCCGCACGCGGTGTCCACGGGCGACCGATCGGTGCGCCGCAGAACAGCCCGAGCTGACGAGCGTCGGCGACGACCACTACGTGGCGTGTCACTACCCAGGACCGCTTGCATGGCAACTCTAAACAGAGGTAATGTTCCGTTTCAACGGGGCACCTCTTCGGGGAGAGACGCTGCCCTTCACTGAGACAAGGGGGAACCATGCGTCCAAGATCCAGAGCCACGCGCTTCGGAATCGCCGCCTGCGCGGCAGTGCTCGCCGTAGCGGCCGCGGCCTGCGGCGGCGACGACGACCCGACCACAACTGACGGCCGGTCCACCGCGACCACCGGGGCCCCCGAAGCAACATCCACCACCGGCAACACGACACCCGGCTCGAGCCCGATCACGGAAGCGTCCGTGGACGCGGGCGCGACCGCCGGCGGCGAGCTGACCTATCTCTACTTCGGCGTCCAGCTCCCGACGTTCGATCCCGCGCTGTCAGCGGGAACCTCGACCGCACCGGGCTCGTACCTCGCTGCTGTCTACGGAATGCTCGTGTACAACGATTACACGACGGATTCCGTCGTGCCCTGGATGGCCGAATCGCTGACGGCAACCGATCCCAGCACCTGGGTTCTCAAGCTTCGCCCAGGCGTCACCTTCTCCGACGGCACCCCGTACGACGCCGCGGCGGTGAAGTACAACTGGGAGCGCATCGACGGCCCCGGCCAGGAAGAGAATCCACTTCGGAGGGTGACGGCGCAGATCGCGTCCTTGGAGGTGGTCGACGACCTCACGCTCGAGATCGGGCTTGCTGCGCCGAACGTGGCCTTCGATCGCACCGTTGCCGACAACCTCGGGTTCATCGGGTCCCCGACGGCCCTCCAGGCCGACGAGACGGCCTTCCTCCAGACCGCCCCGGTCGGCGCTGGCCCGTTCGTGCTGCGTTCCTTCGATGCCTCCGGCAGCGCGGAGTTCGTACGGAACGACAGCTACTGGGATCAACCGCGGCCATACCTCGACTCGCTGAAGATCCGCTTCATCGCCGACGACGACCAACGGTTGAACGCATTCCTCAACGGCGAAGGCCAACTCATGGATGCCGGCCCCGACCACGACGCCAGCTCGGCGCCCGATGCCCAAGTGTTGACGATCTACACCCCTGGAGGCGGCGGGACGTTCCTCTTCAACGTCCAGCGGCCGCCGTTCAACGACAAGGACGCTCGGCTCGCCATCCAGCACGCGATCGATCGTCAGTTCATCGTCGACACCCTCTCGCCGGGTCGCGGCATGGCGCTCGACGGCATCTTTCAACCGAGCAGCTTGTTCAACAATCCGGACGCAACCTTCCCTGCATACGACCACGATGAGGCTCAGCGGCTCTTCAACGAGTATGCCGAGCGGACAGGCGGTCCGATGAAGATCCAGTTCACCGCTGCGCAGCAGGGCGCGGGGGCCGCTGAGTTCTTCCAGGCCCAGTTCGCCGACTACGACAACGTGAACGTCGAGCTCAACCTCGTCGATGCCGCTGTCTACCCGCAGACCCTCGCCGAGGGCGGGTTCGACCTGGCCCAATTCAACTGGAACGCCGGATACCCTTCACCAAACCTCCGGGACTTCTACGGGACCGGCGGGCAGCGCAACTTCGGTCAGTACTCCAACGAAGAGGTCGACGAGCTGTTGAAGTCCGCCGAGGCGACCCTCGACGTCGAGGAGCAGGCCGAGTTCTACCGGCAAGTTCAGGACATCATCGTCACTCAAGATGCGGTCGCCTACTACATCTTCCAGCTTCCGAACGTCGCCTTCTCGACGGAGGAGCTGCACGGATTGACCTACGCGGTCAATGGTGTCTGGTTGTTCGACCGAGTCTGGCTGGACTCATGACGCCGATCTCCACGAGTCGGAACACGACCGAGCAGTAGGAGGAAGTTGCCTGTGGAGCTACGAGTCGGATCGCGCTGGAAGAGCGTCGCCTGCACGACCGAGGTCGTCGTGGTACGCGCCGCACAACAGAAGTCGCTCGAATGCGGCGGACACCCCATGGCGCCGTCGACAAGCGACGTCCCGCGAGACGCCACCGTCGACAGCGCCTTCCGAGGTGACGGAACCCGGGTCGGCAAGCGATACGTCGATCACGATGCGGGAATCGAAGTGCTGTGCATCTCGGGCGGCGACGGGGCGTTGTCGGTCGATGGCCGGTTGCTCTCACTGAAGGCGACCGCCGCCCTTCCCGCCTCGGACTGACTCCGATCCAACCTCAACACCTCGGCCTGGCGGCCCACCGATCACCCGATCGGTGGGCCGCCACCGCTTTGTCACCTCACCTATTCGGAACTATGATTCCGATCGTGGGTCAGAGCACCGGATCAGCGATCGCCAAGTTCGACGACGAGACACTCGCCGAGGCCCGCCAACTCATCGGCGTCGAGTTGCGAAGCGCGAGCGGGTCGATCGAGATCACACGCGAGGCCATCGAGCGGGCAGCCACCATGACCGGTAGCCGGAACCCGATCTACTTCGACCGGGAGTACGCCAAGCGCACTCGCTGGGGAGCACTGCTGTACCCACCCGCAAAGCTCCCCTACGTCGTCGTCGCACCCAAGCTGCGGGGTGTCCAGGCTGTGGACGCCGAGACCACCTGGGACTTCCACTCCCCGGTCAGGGAGGGCGACCTCATCAGCTACCGAGGACGGCTCGTCGAGGCGGTCGAGCTCCAAGGTCGAACGGTGCCACGCATGATCCTCCAGAAGGGCGAAGTGATCTATCGGAACCAGCGGGACGAGATTGTGGCGGTCGCACATACCGGAGTGATGCGAGTCCCTCGAACCAGGAAGTCGGGCGGACTGAGCTACGAACCACGAGCTGCCTCGTATTGCCCAGAGGAGCTCGCACGTGCGCAAGCCATGATCAGAGGCGAGGCGATTCGCGGCCCCGTCGTCCGATATTGGGAGGATGTCGCCGAGGGCGACGAGCTGCCTCCTTACGTGTTCGGGCCACTGCGCGTGGCCGAGATCGCGTTCGGGGGCCCAGGCGGTGCTGCCCACGTCTACGGATTGCTGAACAGGCGTCAGCGCCCCGAAAATGTGCACCACGATGCCAAATCGGGAGTCGATGACGATCCCCACCAAGCGCACTTCGAGAGCTCCATGGCCAAAGAGGTCGGCATGCCTGGCATCTACGACTACGGCCCGCACCGCATCGGCTGGCTGGGACGCATCGTTGACTGGTTGGGAGACGACGCCTTTCTCACCAGGCTTTCGGGTCGCCTGCAACGCCCCAACATCATGGGCGACATCACCTTCGTGCACGGCCGCGTCACCGGTAAGACCGTGGATCGGGACCAACGATTCGTCGACCTCGACCTGACGGCCCGCAACCAACTCGGCGAGATCACCATGTCAGCGACCGCAACGGCACGGCTCTGCTCGCGAGGGGCATAGCGATGTCCGGTCTCGACAGCTCGATCAGCATTCCACCGCAACCCCAGATCACCGCGGCCGAGATCGCCAAGGTGGCCGCATTGAAGGGACAGTTGATGCGAGTCCGCCGCCGCGACCGCGATACACGGCAACTCGCCAACTGGCCGCGGTCGATCGGTGAGCGAAATCCCCTCTTCCTGAGCGAAGAGTACGGCCGACGCTCGTGCCACGGGACGTTGATCGCCCATCCGTGCTGGCTCTACACCGTCCACCCATCGGTGGTTGCGCCAGGCCTTTCGGGCGTGCACAACATCATCGCGAGAAGCCGATGGAACTTCGTGCGCCCGGTTCGCCCGGGTGACACCGTGGTGCCCGAGGTCCGTCTGCTCGACGTTCGTGAACGCACCGGGCGGTTCGCCGGCCGGTTCGTCGAACAGATCGGTCACGTTCGATACCACGACGGAAACGGGCGCGAGTTCGCCACGGCAGAGACCACGACGTTTCGCATCGAGCGCGACGCCGCTCGTCGGATCGCCAAGTATCAGAACCGGACGCGTCATCGCTGGACCAGCGAGGAGCTCGCGCGCGTCGAGGCCGCGTACGACGCCGAAGAGATCCGCGGCATGGTACCCAGGTACTGGGAAGACGTCCGCGTCGGTGACGAGCTGACACCGGTTGTGAAAGGGCCCCTCGCCCCGACGGACATGGAGGCCTTCGTTCCGACGGTGACCCCCGTGAAGCCGTTCTCGTACTGGCTCGAGGAGATCGACAGGCATCCTGCGGTTGCGTTCGTCGCCGATGGCGCAGGATGGCCGGACTCATGGGACCGTTCGTACCTCGATCGAAATGTGGCGCGCTTGTTCGGCTTTCCTGACGCCCACGACTGTGGGCTCGATCGGATCGCCTGGTGCGCGAGCTTGCTGACGAACTGGGCTGGAGATCACGGATCGCTTCGGTCCCTGGACGTCCGGCTGACGTTGCCCAACATTCACCGAGACGCCACCTGGTGCTTCGGACGTGTCGATCGGGCATGGACGGACGGTGTCCGAGCGCTCGTGTCCGTTGAACTGTGGTGCGAGAACCAACTCGGGGAAATCACCGCTCGTGGAAGCGCGCATGTCGAGCTGCCCTCCCGCACCGTTACGACGACTCCCTCCGACTAGTCCGACCCGTCGATGAAGTTCGTTCCCGGCCTGCGGGTACTCGAGGTGGCGGAAATGGTCTCCGGACCATTCGCCGGGCAGTTGCTCAACCAACTCGGCGCCGACGTGTGCAAGGTCGAACGGCCCGGTGTCGGGGACCCGACACGGCGCATCGGCCCCTTCTTCGGCGACGTTCCGGACGCGGAAGGGAGCGGCTTCTTCGCCTATCTCAACAGAGGCAAGTCCTCGATCTCCTTCGATTGGGATGGCCCCGCCGGCAGGCGAGCGCTCGAGCGGCTGCTCGACTCGACCGACGTCCTGCTGGTCGACGAGAGCTTCGACGCGACGTATGAACACCTGGTTGCGATATCGGTTGCCCATCCGCATCTGATCGTCGTGTCGATCACGCCGTTCGGTCGCACCGGTCCGCGCGCGCATTGGCGTGGCACCCATGCGACGACGTGCGCGTACTCCGGTTTGACGCTTCAGACCGGCGAGGCAGGACGCGAGCCCGTGACCCCGCCATTCTTCCTCGGCGACTACCAAGCCGGCCTCTACGGCGCGATCGCCGCGATGCTCGCGCTGTACGCACGCGATGAGCTTGGCACGGGCGGCCAAGTAGCCGACGTCTCTGCAGTCGATGCGCTCTCGGCCTCCCACACCGGATTGTCGGCAGCGGCATACGTGTTCAGCCAACGAAGTCCCCAGCGGGGGGGCAGGCGAATGCCCGGAGCGATGTATCCATACACCATTCTTCGGTGCAGAGACGGTTACGTTCGGCTGGCGTCGCTGACCGGCAAGGAGTGGCGGACTCTGCTCGACCTGATGGGTAACCCGGCGTGGGCGCAGGATCCCAGGTTCAGGGATCGACACGAGAATCAGCGCATCCATGCCGACGAGCTCGATTCGCTCATCGAGGCCTGGCTGGAGCAATACACCAAGGACGAGCTCTTCGCGATGTTCGTCGACCGCGGCTTGCCACATGCGCCAGTGCGGACGCCCGGCGAGCTGCTGCGTGAACCACAGCTGCTGGCTCGCCGGTTCTTCTGCACGGTTCGCCTTGGATCCGGTGCCTCGGTGACGGTTCCTGGAGTGCCCTTTCGGATCGCTGGGTCCGAGCCGGATGCCGACTCTCCGGTGGCTCGAGCACCTCGCCTCGGGCAACACACCGCAGCGGTGCTCGGCGCGGCGAGCGCCGCTGTGCACGACCAGCGACGTCGGCCTTCGGTCAAGATGGGCACGGGCACGACCCGAATGCGCCCGGCCGGCGTTCCGGTCGGCCGATCTGCCGAAGGCCTTCTCGCCGGAATCGTCGTGCTGGACTTGGGCCAGGTCTGGGCTGGGTCGGTGTGTGGCCAGGTGCTGGGCGACTTCGGGGCGCAGGTCATCAAAGTTGAGTCCTCCACGCGCCTCGACTCGGCACGCCAGGGTCGCCCGATCATCGGCGACGTGCCCGATCCGAACCAGAGCCCGATGTTCCACAACGTCGCGAGGAACAAGAAGAGCCTGGTCGTGGATCTCAAGCGCCCGGAAGGCCGGGAGATCCTGCTGCAGCTCGTCGCCAAGGCCGACGTGCTGAGCGAGAACATGCGGGCCGGAACGTTGGATCGACTGGGGTTGGGATACAGCGCGCTCCGCGACGTCAACCCACAGATCGTCGTCGTGTCCCAATCGGTGACGGGGTTGACCGGTCCCATGACGGCGATCCGTGGGTACGGAACAACCATCTCGAGTGTGACCGGGCTCGACGCGCTCGTGGGTTACGAAGACGAACCCCCTCTCGGTCTGACACATCCGTATGCCGATCCGAACGTCGGGCTCCATGCAGCGCTGTTGGCCGTCGCCGCGCTGAACAGCCGACGGATCACCGGCGTGGGCTGCCACATCGACCTGTCGATGTGGGAGGCGATGGTCACCGCGCTCGCCCTCCCGGTGATCGACGCCGCCATGAACGGCCGCAGCGCGCGACCGGTAGGGAACCTCACGGTGCCGGGTGCGCCGGCTGGCGTCTTCCCGTGTGCCGGTGAGGACGAGTGGATCACGATCGAGGTCCACACCGACGAGGAGTGGGCAGCACTACGGCATGCGATGAACAACCCCGGGTGGGCGTCGGATCATCGCTTCTCCGACGTGACGAGCCGTCTCGCGCAGCGACGGGAGCTCGACGAACGACTGCGATCGTGGACCACGCTCCACGATCGTGAGACCCTCGCAACCACGCTCCAAGAGGTAGGCGTTCCGGCGGCGCCGTGCCTGTCGATCGGAGATCGCATCTTCGACGACCACCTCCTCAGCCGCGAGAACTTCGTCTGGGTCGAGCACCCGGTCCTTGGGCATGCGCCGATCTTCGGACAGCCCGCCCGCCTCAGCAGCACACCCGCCAGCGTGCGAACGCCCGCTCCCCTCCTCGGCGAACACAGCCGCGAGGTGCTGCACGATCTGCTCGGGCTCGACGACAGCGTGATCGATGCGCTCGAACGCTCCGGCGTCCTTCGCTAGCGCGCGCCAGCGGCTAGTACAGGACCTGTTGCTGGCGGAGCGCCTCGACCTCTGCAAGCGTCATGCCGAGCCAGTCACGGCACACCTCCGCCGTGTGCTCTCCGAGGCGTGGCCCGGGAGCACGGAGGTCGGCCGGCGCGCTCGACAGTTTGAACGTTTCGCCGGTGTGCGCGAGACGCCCCGCCGCAGGATGGTCCAGATACACCCAGTGCTTCCTTGCTGCGAGATGAGGGTCGTTGTCGAGCAGATCCTCACCGGTCTGCACGATCCCAGCTGCCACACCAACCGCTTGGAGAGTCTTCATGACGACTTCGGCGGCTCGTGAAGCGGTCCAGTCGTTCACGATGCGATCGATCTCGGCTTCGTGCGCCCGGCGACCTGCGAACGTCGCCAACCTCGGATCGTCCGCGAGATCCGTTCGTCCGATCACAGTGCACAAACGTCGCCAATCGTCGTCGGCGCCCACCGAGATCACGCACCAGCGGTCGTCGCCAGCGCAGCGATAGGCGCCGTGGGGGCATGCGCGCTCGTGTGTGTTGCCGCGACGTTGCTGATCGCGCCCGTTGACCGAACGGTCCATGAGAGCAACCCCCACGAGCTGCACCGTCGACTCCATCTGGGCGATCTCGATTTGCTGGCCCTCGCCGGTTCTACGTCGATGGCGCAGCGCGGCCAACACGGCAATGGTCGCGTGACACGGATTGCTCGTCATGTCGGGATAGTTGGTGCCCAGGCCGAGAGGCGGGTCTTCTGGCAGACCGGTGAGATGATCGAGTCCACACATCGCCGCCAGCGACGCGCCGAGACCGACGTATTCCCGAAGGGGACCGGCATTGCCGATCATCGGCATCCGAACGACGATGATGTCGGGCTTGACCTTCACGAGATCGCCGTAGGTGAGCTGCCATTCCTCCATGACGCGGGGGGCGAAGTTGTCGATCACGACATCGCTGGCAGCGACGAGTCGCCGGGCGATCGCACGCCCTTGCGGGTGGCCCAGGTTGAGCTCCATGCTCAGCTTGTTCGCGTTGAAGTTGCTGAACGGACTCGAGAGGTTGGGGTCGGTGACCTCGGTCGCGGCGGGGAGGCTGTATCCGGGGGTGCCACCAGCGAAAGGAGGAACCCATCGAACGGCGTCGAGCCGCGCACGAGATTCGATCTTGACGACCTGGGCCCCATAGAGCGCGAAGAAGCGCGTGGTGAGTGGACCGGCCCCATACCAACTGAAGTCGAGAATGCGGATTCCGCTGAACGGTTGGAGTGCCGGCACTCAGATCACCCCGTCGGCTCTGTAAGCGTCCAGGTCCGATGACGAGAGCCCGAGTTCGCGAAGAATCTGGTCGGTGTGCTCACCGATCGTCGGTGCAGGACGGGCGAGCGACCACTGCGTCTCGCTGAATCGATACGGCGCTCCGGGATACCGATGTTTCGCGCCCAGTTCCGGATGATCGAGCTCGACGAAGAACCCCCTCGCGGCGAGTTGCGGACTGCGATAGACGTCGTCGGGAGAGTTGACCGGCATCGCGCCGACGTGGCGACCCTGCAGCGCATCGACGACCTGCTGTCGTGTGTGTTGGAGAAACCAGGTAATCAGAACAGCATCGGTTTCGTCAGCGTTGCCGCGACGTGAATCGTCGCGGTCCAGTTCGAGCCCCCATCCACCCTCTTGGATCCAGTCCACCAGTCTCTCCCAGCCGTTGAACCCGGCCGTGAGGAACACCCAGCCGTCGCTGCACTGGTACGTGCCGTAGCCCGGAATCCGGTGGTCGATGCCCGTCCTCGTACGCACGTGATGCTCGAGATCCCAATAGTTGATGGCGAACTCGGTCGAAAGCGTGATCGCTTCCTGCATGGACACGTCGACCTGTTGCCCTTCGCCGCATCCATCTCGGTGGTGTACGGCGATCAAGGTTCCGACGGCGGCGTGCAACCCCGCTTGGAAGTACCCTTGGTCCTCACCGGCTTGCATCGGTGGCTCGCCGGGGATGCCCGTGAGGAACATCTGGCCACCCATTGCACAACCGACGATGTTCGACGCCTGGTAACCGCGATGCGGGCCGGTCTGACCGAACGGAGTGATCGAGGTCATGATCAAGCTCGGGTGATCTCGGCAGAGCCGGGCATAGCCGATCCCGAGCTCGTCCAGATGTCCGGGTGGAAAGGTCTCGAGGACGATGTCCGCGGTCTTCGCCAGCTCCATGAAGATGCGCCGACCCGCAGCTGCCTCGATGTTCAAGGTGATGCTCTTCTTGTTGGTGTTGAAGAACCACCAGTGCAGTGAGCGCTCGGGGTGGGGTTCGTCGCCGGCGAATGGCCCGAAGCAACGCATCGGATCGCCGCCAGGCGGTTCGACCTTGATGACCTCCGCGCCCAGGTCGGCGAGCAGCTTGCCGCAGTAGACGCCGATTTCGCCGGTGAGATCGAGCACGCGCAGGTCGTCGAACACCGTTTCCCCCTTCCAGCACGTCCGGTCAGTCGACCATCGTGTAGCCGCCGCTGACGCTGAGAATCTGGCCGGTGATCCAGCTGGATTCGTCGGACGCGAAGAACAGGATCGCGTTTGCCTGGTCCTGCGGTTCTCCGAGCCGGCCCACCGGGTAGGGGCGACTGAGCTTCTCTTCGCTGTAGCGTTCACGCAGCGCCTTGTTCTGTTCCGTCTTGGTATGGCCGGGGGACACGCAGTTCACCGTGATGCCCGATCTGCCGACCTCCAGAGCCAACGACTTGCTGAAGGCGGCCACCGCGGCCTTCGCCGCTGCGTAGGGACCCATGCGTGCCTCGCCGGTTCTCGCGGCATCGGACAAGACGTTGACGATCCTGCCGTAGCCGCGCGCGGTCATCTCACCGAGGACCGCCCGCGAGCAGTTGAGGGTTCCAAAGAAGCAGACGTCCATGCTGTTGGCCCACAGGTTCGGATCGACCTCGAGGAAGTTCCCGATCCCTCCCCAAGCTCCGGCGTCGTTCACCAGGATGTCGACAGTGCCGAATCGTTCGATCACGTCGCGCACCGCCTCGTCGACGGCTGTCCGATCTGTGACATCCACCGCCGCCGCCAAGGCCCGGCCGCCCGACGCCGCGATCCCGTCTGCAGCCTGCTGGGCTCCATCTCGGTTGAGGTCGAAGATCGCAACCGCCGCGCCTTCGCGCGCGAACGTCTCGGCCGTGCAGCGACCTATACCGCCCGCGGCTCCGGTGACGACAGCCACGCGTCCGTCGAGTCTCATCGGGTTCTCCTTCTGGTCATGGTGAACAAGGCCACCGGCCACCTGTGCTGGCCGAGTAGTCAGGACTCGGGGGTGCTCCGCCCGGCGAAGTCGTTGATTCCGTGCATCGGGGAATGAGCGGCGAAACACAAGCGGGAATATGCGAGCGCGTGCGCGACGTCCGTGTCGACGCTCGCATTGATCGCCGCTTTGGCCAACCGGACGCCGATCGGATCCATCCGAGCAATCTTCCTCGCCAGGTTCATCGTGTGCTCCATGAGCTCACCGGGCGGCACGACTTGGTTGGCGAAGCCGATGCGCCACGCTTCGCGTCCGTCGATGACGTCGCCCGTCAACATCAACTCCTTCGCCTTGGCGACGCCGACGATCCGCGGTAGCCACGCCGTGCCGAGCGGAGCGCTGATGCCAAGGTTCTTGATGTGAAGATCGCTGATTGCGGCCGTCTCCGACACGATGCGCAGGTCGCACGCCTCGGCCAGTTCGATGCCACCGGCGGTGCAGATGCCGTCGATGGCGGCGATCGTGGGCTTCGACAAGCTGGCGAGGCCTTTTGCTCCGGTGAGTCTGGCGAGCGCCTCGACCTCGTCGACGAGAGTTGGCCCCTTCAATCCGAGGTCCTCGAGACCCTCGTCGGCGATCTCCTTGAGGTCACCGCCGGCGCTGAAGCACGGCCGACCGTCCGCCCTTGGAGCACCGGTGATGACGAGCACCCGCGTCTCGTCGTCGCGCTCGACGTCCTCGAGTGCCTCGCCGAGCTCACGAAATAGTGCCCGCGACAGCGCGTTGAGTGCCTTCGGACGGTTGAACGTGACGACGGCCACGCCGTCGGTCTTCTCGTACATGAGATTGGCGAAGGGGTGTGCCGGGCGATCGGACATAGCGCGAGTCCTTCCTCGTGTCGAGCCGTTGGAGTGACGTCTACGGCGGTCTAGGACGACGACTCCGGGTCCTGGACGAGCCGCTTCATCGAACCGGACTCGCGCGCGGCCTTCGCGGTCTCCAACATCTGACGACCGCTTCGCGTGCGGTGCCAGAGCTGATGACTTGTGAAGTGGTAGTCGAAGTGGTCGCGCTGACCCATGAGGTCGAGCATCCGGTTCATCGACCGCTTCGTGAGCATCGTGGTGAACGGCGCCTGCTTGGCGATGCGCTCAGCGAGCGCCATCACCTCGTCGTCGAGATGGTCCCGTGGCACGACCTTGTTGACGAACCCCAAGCGCCATGCCTCCTGTGCATCGAGCGGCTCGCTGGTCCACAGCAGCTCCTTCGCCTTGCGGATTCCGAGGTCCCACGGGCTGGTCAAGATCTCGCTGTTCGCAATGCGGAAGCTCGCATCATCGGATGCGACGATGAGGTCACACATCGCCGCGTTCATCACAGCACCGATGATGCAACGACCATGCACCTGCGCAATCGTCGGCTTGCTCACGTCGCGCATCGCGAGCGCCTGACGAAAGAAGATCTGCTGTTCGCCGAACCAGAGCTTCTGGTCCCATTCCGGGTCGTCGGGATCCCAGAGGCTCATGTCCGACGCCCGCATGTTCGGACGACGGGCGCCCCGAGCCTTCGGCCCCGGATCGTGCCCGGCGCTGAAGTCTTTACCCGCTCCGGCGAGCACGATGACCCTCACCCGCTCATCCTGGTCAGCGCTCTCGAATGCCTCCTGAATTTCGTCGAGCATGAGGAAATCCATGGCGTTGCGCGCCTCGGGTCGATTCATGGTGACCTTGGCGACGCTGCCGACCGTCGCATACGTGATCCGCTCCCATTGCCGCTCAGACATCAGATGTGCGCTCCTTTCGGGACACCGCCCCGGCGAAGCCCCTGTCGGCGACTGCCACCACGGCTGGTCGTCCTCGTTTCGCGGCTCGCAGACGTTGCCTGCCGAGACCCGCTATCGCTCCCAATCGTTCAAGACGGAACAATGACTATCATATCTGAGGCGGTCCGCTGTGCTGCAACCCGCGAGATGCCACGATGGGTCAGCCGAGCTTTGAACAACGCGCAGACCGGAAGATATAGTCCGACTGTGTACACGACACGCTCGTTGCTGACAACGCTCGCCACAGACCCCGGTCCCAGGTCGGGTGGCCCGCGATGATGGAGGTTCCCGTCCTCATCGTCGGCGCGGGCCCGATCGGCTTGGCGATGGGACTGGTGCTGGACCGGTTCGGCATCAAGAACCTGATCCTCGAACGAAGCCCCTCCACCACCGACCACCCCAAAGCACATGGGTGCTCGATCCGCACGATGGAGATGTTCAGGGTCTGGGGCCTCGACGAACCGATACGCGCCGGCGGGCTGCGCCCGGAGCGCAGCCAACTCTGGTTCTGCGAGAGCGTCACCGGTCGGGTTTTCGGTGTTCCGCGTGTCTCAGAGTCGTATTTCGTTTCGCCGGTGGGGAATTGCACCGTCACCCAGGACGTCGTCGAGAACGTGCTGGACGAGGCAGTCCGCAGTAACCAGCTGACGACGCTGCGGCGACGGTGCGAGGTGGTCGATGTCGATCCGGACGAGGACGGCGTCACCGCAACCGCCCACGATCTGGAGACGGGTGACACGTTCCAGGTTCGAGCCGACTACGTCATCGCGTGCGACGGCGTCGCCAGTGGAATCCGTAGCGCGCTCGACATCCCCCTCGAAGGTCAGGGTGAGGTCGCTCGAACCTGCAGCTACCAGTATCGCGCCGAGACCAAGCACCTTCCGCAGGTCCACCAGTGCTTCGGCTTCAGTGTCTGGCCCGACGACCCGACGGTGCCGCCAGGGTGGGTGATGTTCGCCGGCAACACCGGCGACCGGTGGATCTACACGACGCCCCTGGCATCGGACGCTGCGGACGACAGCACCTCCTTGCTGGACGAAGATCATCTCATCCACGTCCTGCGCGCCCACTGGGGCATCCCGGACCTGGAGATCGAGCTCATCAACATGAAGACGTGGCGGGCCAGTGCTCTTCTGCCCGAGACTTTCCGACGAGACCGCGTCATCCTCGCCGGCGACGCGTGCCACCTCATACCTGCATCCGGAGGCCTCGGCATGAACTCCGGGTTCCAAGACGTCCAGAACCTCGGCTGGAAACTGGCGCTGGTCCTCCAGGGGCGCGCACCCGATCGATTGCTGGACACCTACGAGTCGGAACGTCGTCCAGTCCTCCAGGCCATCATCGACTGGTCGGTCGCCAACAGCGACCGGATGCGCGAGAGCGCGCAGGCGATGGCGCGTCGCCACGACGATCCCGAGGCCATGTTCAAGGTGGTCGCCAACTTCGAGGCGATCGCCGACGCCGAAGCGCAGGTCCTCGGCCTCACCTATGAGAAAGGCGCTCTCATTCCCGACGGCACGACGCCACCTCCGTTCCGGGCGGATTACTACTGGCCAACGGATCGTCCAGGCTCTCGCTTCCCTCACGTTTGGATGGATGCCTCGTGGACGGAGTCGACGATCGACTGGTTCGACACCAGGTTCGTCCTCGTCTGCGGGCCCAACGCCGATGAATGGCGCCGCGCCGGCGAGCAGATCGCCGGCCTCAGCGCGGTTCCTCTCGCCGTCCGATCGCTCGTGACGATGGCCAGCCCGTGCACCATCGAACCGGACGGGGCGGTCCTCGTCCGACCCGACGGCTTCGTCGCCTGGCGGCCGGCGGGCGCCGAAGTCCGCGGTGATCGCGAAGCCGCGCTGCACGACGCCATGTCGCGGATCGTCGCCGGCGGCACCGAAGCAGGCCGGTAAGTCGCGCCGGAGAAGGGGGGATCGCTTCCGTGCCGACGTTCGACCAACGCGCTTTCGTCAACGAATGTCGCGAGCTCGCCGGCGAACCCGAGCGGATTGCCGACCTGGTCGCTCAGGCGATCGGGCATCCGGGCTGGGTCGAGGCTGCGGTCCTCACCGCTCGGGCCGGCGCAGACACCGCCGTGCTGTTTCGCGACCTGCACCTCACCGTCTACGCCACGGTCGTCGGCCCGGGGCATGTCGTCGATCCCCACGAGCACCGTGTGTGGGCGGTGACGGGCCTTGCTTGCGGTGAGGAGCACTGCACGACCTACGTCCGCGACGATGACGGAATTCGCCCCGACGAACGCCTGCTGCTCACAGCGGGCGATGTGCTCTCACTTCCCGCGAACGCCATCCACTCCTCGGAGATCGTCCGCCGGACGGCGTCGATCCACGTCTATGGGGGTGACCTTCTGGCGACGGATCGGTCAATCTGGAATCAATCGACAGGCGAGCAACACCCGGCACCTGTGCTGCCGCCGGGAACAGCCGCCGACGCAAACCGCTGGCTCGCCGAGCGCGCGACGCGCGCCTGACGCGTGCGGCCGCGTCCGGCTCGGTTGCCACGACTACGGATGGCGATCCCAGATCTCCCGTCAATCGGTGAGGTGGTACACATTCGCCGCATTGTCGTGGAGCAGCTTGCGCACCAGCACCGCGGGAAGACCGTCGAGGTTCTCGATGATGAGGTCACGAGGGCTCTTCACCGACGGCAGACGTTCGGCTGGCGTGAGACTCGCGGGGTGGTTGAAGTCGGTCTCGAACATGAAGTTGTCCGGATACAGATCGGCCACCCTCGCTACTGATTTCTCGAACCAGAAGCACCCGTAGATCTGGCGTCGGAAGTACTCCGATGGGAGCAGCCAATCGGGGTACTTCCGGTGAAGGTTCTGGTTCATGAATTGCCAATCCAAGGCTTCGAGCAGATACGGGATGAAGCCAACACCGGACTCCACCGACACGAAACGGAGCTTTGGATAGCGACGACACAAGCCGGACATGATCAGCTCGGTGATGCAGTGCAGATTCCCGGCGAACAGTGCGGCCGCGGTCGCAACGCGGTCGAGCGTGTCGAGCCGCGTGTCGAATTGGAGCGCGGGATCATCATCGGGATCACCGGCAAAGCCGATGTGAAAGTTGACCGACAGCCCCGTCTCTTGAATGGCTGACAGGAGCCGATCCCAGTGCGGATCCCGGAGGCGGGGGAATCCAAGCTGTTCGAAGCGCCAGCCGAAATTGACGCCCTTGTGACCGAGCTCGACACAACGGTGCAACTCCTCGATCGCCGCGTCCAGATCCCACCATGGAAGGTTCGCCAGCGCAATCAGCCGGTCAGGAGCCGCCGAGCAGAAATCCGCCTGATGGTCGTTGAATGCCCGCATGCATTCGGTGGCGAGCTGCGGCTCGAGATTGACGACGAACGGTTTGATGAAGAAGCCGACCAGGTTCGGATAGAGGACCTGGGACCGAATCCCATGTTGGTCCATCCAGGCGAGACGGGCCGACGGATCGAACGCACCTCGCCACGCGTCTCCCTCGTAGATCGGGTGCGCGGGGAAGGAGTCCACGGTGATGGGCTCGTCAACATGGTCCCTGTCCCGCGGCAGGATCGAGCCTGAGCGCATCGCCGGTTTCCCACCGACGAGCCATGTCAGCACTCCGGTGTCGCTGCGGACCATGTGAGGGATCGCGTCGCCCCACCTTGCGCTCGAGAGCCGGCTCGTCCAGATGTCGGGCACCTCCACCAAGTGGGTGTCGACATCGTGGATAGGGATGCTGTCGATGAGATCGCCGATCGAAGGTTGGTCTTGGGGCGATTTCAGTGCCGATGTCATCGGAACAAATCCTACGGTTAATGGGTCGATGTGTCAAAGCAGCAGCGCACCCATGCCGGCCGCGCTCCAGTCACGCCGCAGCCGGCCCTACGAGGACGAGTTCCTCGGTGGTGAGGACCACGGGCGACGGCCCATCGGTGAAGTTCGGCTCATCGTCCAGAACAGCGGCGTACTGGGGCGTCTCCATCGCCTGGCGAAGGTCGGCGGTCGCGCGCCACCACGTGATCGCGCAGCCGGCCAAGAGCCGGCCCCCGGCCGTCCGGCGAAGCCGTCTGGCGTGACATTGCACGTAGAGCAGCATCCCGGGGATTTCGGCAGCGAGAGGGCCGTGGCTCTCCGACCAATGGCGATGGAACGCAGCGATGGCCAGGTCGTGTCGCTTGTAGGTCAACGCAAAGCACTTGCGCGCGTTCGCCGGAACTGGCCCGCTCTTGACGAGTACGTCATGGACGATGAGGGAGACGCTGTGCGCCCGACTCGCCGGTCCCCCGCGATCGAATTCGACGCGGCTCGGATCAGCGAGCGAAGCTCCGCGCACCCACAGCTCCGAGACGCCGTCGTACATGGGATCGTGGCGTCCGTAGCCAGATGGGAGCGTGTGACTTTGGACGTAGCGAACGACACCCGGTAGGTCGCCAACCCGTTCAGCGCCCCATGCTCGCCACTCGCGTTGGAAGTCCTCGACGGTGCAGGCTGACGGCCGCTTCACGAAGGTCATCACCTTGACGCCGTCGTGAGCCGTTCGCAGATCGCTCTTCATCACTACCGAACTTATTCCTTCACTAGAGAATACCCAAACCAAGGAGCGCTCGGGCTCGCGCTCCACCGGGGTGGAATTACACTTCCGCGCAGTACCGGAAGTAGGCCCTGGCCGCACGCCCGCTGGAGGATGCATCGTGACGACCTACGGGATCCACACCAACGCCCAAGGCAAGTCGATTTCCGACCTCATCGAGGTCTGGCAGCACGTCGACCACCTGGGCTACGGCTGGATCTCAACCTCTGACCATTTCCCGGGAGCGGTTGCAGCGAGCAGCAATGAGTCCGTCACAGCCCATACGGCGCTGGCAATGGCCACTTCGCGCGCCCAGTGCGCCGTCCTGTGCTACTCGGTAGGTTTCCGCCACCCTGCGGTGCTGGCATCCGCGGCGATCACCATCGACCACCTGTCCGGCGGCCGCGCCGCGATCGGTCTCGGCTCCGGGTCAGTGCCGGGAGACTACGAGATGTACGGGTTCGCCCATCCACCGGCGAGAGTGCGCACCGAGATGCTCGAGGAAGCTACCCGGTGTGTCACCGGGCTGCTCCGAGATGACGTCGTCAACTTTGCGGGGACGTTCTTCACGCTGACCGAAGCGCGCCATGAGCCGCGCCCGCTGCAACGTCGCCTGCCCATCTGGCTCGGTGTGTCCGGCCCGAGAGGCCTCAGGATCGCCGCCGAGCTCGCCGATGGCTGGAACACCGCATTCGTCCCCCCTGAGGCCTACGCGAGCAAGGTCAATCAGCTGCGGCGAAACTGCGAAGAACTCGGTCGACCGGTGGACGAGATCAAGACCTCGGTGAACCTCATGCTGCTTCTTGGGACCGATCCGAGCTCGCTCCCGGAACCTCGCCGCGCGCACGCGTTGGCCGGGTCCGTCGACCAAGTGGTCGATCGCATCGGCGCGTACGCCGACGCGGGGGCCGACCAGATCAACTTCTTCTTGCCGTACCCATGGGACATGGACGGCTTGGCCACACTCGCCACGGCACTTCACCTCTCCTAGCGCGCCACCAACTGATAGTCTTTGTTCCGCCAACGTCTCTTCGCCCGACGAGGTGACGGCGCCAGCGAAGGGGGACAGCCATGGGACCGATCGACTTCTTCTCGGACGAGTTCCGGGAGAACCCGCACCGCATCTACGAGACCTTGCGCAATGACCGCGACGGCGTCCACTTCGAGCCGCAGACCGGCAACTGGATGGTGCTGCGCTATCCGGACGTATCAGCCATCCTCCGAGACCACGTCCGCTTCTCGAGCAACTGGCCGACCGCGCAGCACGAGCAGGGTACCGACAACGTCCTCACGGCGATGGGATTCGAGCACGACGGGCCGGGCCTGCTGTTCAGCGACCCGCCGCTTCACACGCGGTTGCGCGCTCTCGTCAACCGGGCGTTCACGATTCGGGCCGTCGAGGGGATGAGACCTCGGATCGCCGCGATCGTGGACGAGTTGCTCGACCAGCTCGTACCGGGCCAAGAGGTCGACCTCGTCGAGCAGTTCGCAGCCCCTCTTCCTCTCGAGATCATCGCCGAGATGCTCGGAATCCCATTGGCCGACCGCAAGCAGTTCGCGCGTTGGTCGGATGCGGTCGCTGAGTCCGCCTCGCCCTTGCTGCCCAAGGAGCTACGCGAGCAGGCGCACCGCGACGCGGCCGAGTTCGCCGCGTACATGCGCTCCGCTGTTCGCGAACGGCACGCCAACCCGGGCGACGACCTGCTGACCGCGCTCGTGCACGCCGAGGTCGACGGCGAGCGACTCACCGACAACGACGTCGCCCGCATGGGGATTCTGCTGCTGTCCGCAGGAAACGAGACGACACGGACCCTGCTGACCAACGCTGTCGCCGACCTTCTCGCCCATCCCGACCAGCTGGAGGTCGTCCGAGCGAGACCCGAGACCGTGCCCAGCATGGTCGAAGAGGTGCTGCGCTTCTCCCCGCCGGTGCACATGGTCTGGCGACGCGTGACCGAGGACGTCGAGTTCGGCGCCACTGCGGTGCCGCGAGGAGCCACGGTGATGCCGATATTGGTGTCAGCCAACCGCGATCCCAGGGAATTCCCGGATCCACATCGCTTCGACGTGACCCGCGATACCAACCGGCATCTGAGCTTCGTCGTCGGCATCCATCACTGCCTGGGCGCTCCGTTGGCGCGCCTCGAAGCGCAAGTGGCCATCCCGATGCTGCTGCGACGGTTCCCGGCGCTGGCCAACGGCGAGACTCCGCCCACGCGGAGGTACGAGATGCATACCCCCGGATATGCGACGTTCCCGGTCCACGTCTGAGGGCAGGAGCGAAAGGTGTGTGGAACCATGGAAATCATTGACGCCCAGATCCATGACGTGCACCCAGCAGCGTGGAGCGAAGGGCTATGCGCACAGGACGCTCTCGCCGCGAGCGTCGAACTCGCCCTCACCGCGCTCGACGCCGTAGGGGTCACCGCAGCCGTCGTTAGCGCCAAGCTCGATGTCGTGCGGGCCTACCTCGATCGCGATCCCACGCGCTTCGGAGGGCTTCCGTTCGCGAGTCCTCGGCTTCCGATCGATGGCACCGTTGACGACTTCGTCGCCGAGATGAGCTCCACGCCTGGGATCGTGGGCATTCGGCTCATCATCGGCTATCCACCCGATGGATCGAATGCCGAGCTGTTCAGGAACGGGTCCTTCGAGCCGTATTTCGCAGCTGCAGAGCGTCACCGCCTGCCCGTGTTCGTCCTGATGCACGGTCATCTGCGCGAGCTCCACGCCGTGCTACACGCTCACCCGGACCTGATCCTCATCGTCGACCACCTCGGCCTCCCCCACCCGCCATGGTCGTCCGGCCCCCAACTGTTCGGCGACCTTCCCGACGTCTTGGAGCTCGCACAGTTCCCCAACGTCGCAGTCAAGCTGACCGGTGCTCCCCACCTCTCGTCACGTCGGTATCCCTTCGACGACCTGTGGCCTCATCTCCACGCGATCATCGACGCGTTCGGGGTGGACCGCCTGATGTGGGGCAGCGACTTCACCCGTTGCCGAGATCACCACAGCTACCGAGAGGCAATCGACTACCTCGCCTTCACCGATCAGGTGTCGCGTTCCGACAAAGAGGCGCTGTTCTCCGGTTCGATCCGCCGTTGGTTGAAATGGCCGACCGACGCGCCGCCGGCGCTGACCGCATGACAGGAGACACATCGATGGCGAACACTCCACGGATCGATCCGTCCGTGCTCGACGATCTCGGTCGGCTCTCGTCCCCGGCGGTGGCGGACGCCATCGAGCGGTTCGGGGTACGGCAACGCGACGAAGGGATTACGAACGGCTCCGGCGACGGCCTCCGTTGCCTCACTCCCGCCGCCGGCGCCGCTGTGGGCTATGCGGCAACGGCCCGGGTGACCAGCCATGGCGACCCGGCGCGCCGGTGGCCGGTCAGCCTTGCCGACGCGTGGAGATATGTTGCGGCCCAGCCCAGGCCCTCCATCATGGTGGTCGAAGACGTCGATGAGGAACCGGGTTTCGGAACCCTGTGGGGCAGCGTCAACGCCTATGTACACCTTGCACTGGGGTGCCAGGGCGTGATCACCAACGGCGCCGTGCGCGATCTTCCCGAGATCCAGAAGAGCGGCTTCAAGGTGTTCGCGAGAGGGCTCGCGGTCTCCCACGCGCATGTGCGCATCCTCGAAGTCGGGGTGCCGGTCACGGTCGCGGGGCTGGACGTCGTCCCTGGAGACCTCATTCACGTGGATCAGCATGGAGCCGTCAACGTGCCTCTGGACATTGCCGCGCAAGTACCAGAGACGGCACGGATGATGGCGGACAGAGAACGGCGGGTCATCGACATCTGCAAATCGGTGAACGTGACCATCGATCAGTTGGTCGACGTCATGGGGCTGGGATGAAAGAGAGATCTGAGAGCATGATCACACTCGTCGTCCACTATCGGGCCAGACCGGATCGCGTCGACGAGGTTACGCGCTGCCTGCATGAGCTCGTGGCTGCGACTCGCGCGGAGCCGGGCTGTCTGCGGTACGAGGCAACCCAGATGCTCGATGACCCCACGTGCTTCTTGCTGTTCGAGCAGTACGTCGACGAGGATGCTCTCCAACAGCACAGTTCGAGCGAGCACTTCCGGCGGCTCGTTGTCGGCACTCTCGCGTCGCTGCTGGAGGAGCGCGTCCGGGAACGTTTCATCCACCTGTGATACCGTCCGTGATCAGTGACGGCTGACGACGGCGAGAACCTTACGGCTACGAGCGTGGATCGGCGTAAGCGCGCTTCCAACAAGAACCGGCCCCGGAAGAAAGTCTCCGTCGGGAAAGCTCGATCCGCAGACGTGCCGGCCGCCAATGCTGTGACGGCTGCGCCGACCCGCCGCGCGGCCAGGCGGCCCATGGCCGACGAGCCGGAACCAACGGCACTCAGGCGATCGGACGCGCGCCGCAACCGCGAGCGAATCTTGCAAGCGGCGAACGACATCTTCGGCAGGCTCGGCGTCGACGCCCAGATGACTGACGTCGCCAACGCCGCGCGTGTCGGCGTGGCGACCGTGTACCGGAACTTCGACACCAAGGAAGCGCTCGTCAACGCGCTCCTTGAGGCGCGGTTCGCGCGCACGCTCGAGGTAGCCCGAGAGGCCGCGCGCCAACAAGATGCGTGGGAAGGCCTCGTCAGCTACATCAAGTGGGGCACGAGCCTTCAGTCCGAGAACCGCGCGTTGTCTCAATTCATCGCTGGCCACATCAAGGGCTCACCCGACCTGCGACAGCAACGGATGGCGCTGTACGAGATCCTCGACGCGCTCACTCAGCGAGCCAAGGACGAAGGGTATCTTCGGCGCGACGTACAGCTGAGCGACCTGCGGGTGATGATGCTCGCGATCGCGCTGGCCCACGGCTCGGGCTATCCGGAGCGTCTCGCCCGGCGGCTGACGAGCATCATGATCGACGGCCTGCGCGCTCCTGGACACGAGACACTGGAGGGGCCGCCGTTCACGACCGACGAACTCGAACGAGCGCTTCGAGTGGGCTGCGAGGAAGCGGCCGAGGACGATCAGACCCAAGCGTTCAAGCGCGGCCGTCGGCCGTGGCCCGTGTGAGCGCGTCCTGCTGATTGCCGGGACCCGGCGCGAGGGCTTCGAGCACGAACTATTCACCTGGCTCGGACTCGCCGATGGGCGAACACGGCAGGATCTGGGACGGGTCGTCGAGCCGCATGTAGGCGTCCGTGTGGGCGGTGCGCACCGCGTCGATCAGTTGGCCGTAGGGCTCATCGTTTTCGTTGAGGAGCCCAAAGTTGTTGTCCTCGCCGTCGACCATCCGGCCCTCCGCCGGCTGGTCAACGAGCTCGAACCAATGTGCCCCCACGAGGTACGACGTGTTCAGCCCGCACTGCATGAAGTTCGCCGTCGCGCGGGAGCGGTCCGCTTGAGTGGCGAGAACGAGGAAGTGCTCGGGATTCGTGTTCGGCAGGCCTGCGTCGGCCGCTCGATAGCTGAACTCACCGACGAGCAGCGGCCGTCCGGTCGCATCGTGGAATCCTTCGAGCATGTTGGCGACCGGAATCAACCCATAGGTGCGACCGAAATCGTTGGCGAACTGCGTGACTTCTGGTGCGAGATCGTAAAAGTCGACCGACACGACGTCGACGAATGGTGCCGCCGCCTCGGCCACCGGCCTCGGAGTCGACTGGGCGACGAACCGCGAGCCGATGTTGAGGTGATTCGGGTCGGCATCCTTCAAGACGCGACTCGTGATCTCGAAGTACTGGGCCGCGACGTGAGCCGACCACGCGACGACCGTGGCTTGAGCGCCCTCCGTGTCCCCCAGCCCCAGGCCTTCCGGCGCCTCTTCGAACGTCGCCCAGTCGTTGGCCGCGACGTCCGGGAAGTCCGCTTTCAGATCGGCGAAGCTCTCGTACCGCTCCTGCAGGTATCGATGCACCTCGGAGTTGCCGGGAGTGCCCAGCGGCATCTGGAGGAAGTGGTCGAGGAGGCTTTCGAACGAGAACCACGGAATCTCGTTGTCGGTGAAGTAGCCCACGAGCCAGGGATCGTTTCCGTGCAGGTCGACGAACCGATCGACGGTCTCGGTGACGTCGTCGATCCATTCGGGGTCGAAAACGTCCTGAAGATCGTCGTCAGGCCGGCCGAGCCCAAGCACCACCGTGTAGGGAACGCGCCCGGAAAATCGGGACAGATCCGCTTCACTCCAGGCACCGACCGTGTTGACGCCCCATTGAGCAAAGCGGCCCACCATCGCGTTCGCCCATTCGTCGGCATCTCCATAGATCTGAATCACCGCCTCGCCGTATGCGGGATTTCCAGCCGGATCGAACGCGCTGAATGACGAGACATGATTGACCCCGATCGAGAAGAACGGATGACCGTCCGGGGTGATCAACCACGAGCGTCCGTCGATCTCAGCCGTGCGAAACCATCCAGTGGCATCGAGTTGCGTCGCCGTGGCACCGCCATACGGGTCGAAGCGAGCGGCTTCTGAGGGTACGGATGAATCCGTCGAGGACTGTGGCTGTGTCGATCCGGCCGAGACCTCGCTGCTCGAGGGCGGCTGGTTTTCAGAACCGCACGCCGCCGCCGAGGCCGTGAGGATCACGGCGAGGGCTAGCTGGCCGGCTCCTCGAGGAATTCGGGAACAGCGGAGCAGACTCGCGCGTGGCAGATCGATCATCGTGCTCACCTTCTCCAGGTCATGTGCGGAAGACAGCCTCCGCAGGGCCGTCAGTGCGAGACACCATACGGATGATTACTTCCATTTGTCAACGGACGATTCTGCCCGGATCGTCCAGCGAGGTAGCGGCTTCGACGGGGCGTCGACCCGACAGCGACTCATAGACCTTCACGAGCGCGGCGTGGTCGAGATCACCGCCGCCGGCAGCGACTTGGGCGGTCATCAACTCGCTGACCAAGGCCGTCAAGAACAGCGCCGACCCAGATCCGCGGGCAGCGTCGAGCGCATTGAGCAAGTCCTTTCGATGCAGGACGGCACGAAAGCCGGGGGCGAACGTGCGGCGCAGCATCCGCTCACCGTGTACCTCGAGCACCCGACTGCTGGCGAGGCCGCCCAGCATCACCTGTCGAACTGCGGCCGGGTCCACGCCGGCTTGGCCAGCCAATGTCAACGCTTCGGCGACGGCAGCGATCGTGCAGCCCACGACGATCTGGTTACAGACCTTCGCGAGCTGGCCAGCCCCAGTGTCGCCCACGCGGACGACGGCGCCCCCGAGCCGACTCAGGAGCGGCAGGCAGCGGTCGAACGTGGCTTGTGGGCCGCCGACCATGATGGAGAGCGTGGCATCGACGGCCCCCCGTTCACCTCCGCTCACCGGCGCGTCGAGGCACTCGATGCCGAACTGCGCCGCCCTCACTGCGAGCGAACGCGTCACCTGCGGATCTATCGAGCTCATGTCGATCCACGTCAGGCCTGGCGACGCTCCGGCGAACAGCCCCGACGGGCCATCCGCCACATCTCGGACGTCCGATGAATCCGGCAGCATCGTGACAACGACCGTTGCCGCGCGGGCCACGTCGGACGGCGAACTCGCCCATCGGGCACCCTCGCTAACGAGATCGTCCGCTCTCTGCCGGCTCCGGGAGTGGACGATGACCGGATACCCGGCGTTCAGCAGGTTCCTTGCCATCGGCAAGCCCATGACGCCGAGGCCGATGAATCCGAGGGTCGACAGTTCACCTTCAAACTCCAGGCTGGGCATCGAGGCCTCAGCAACGCGCGCTTCGCGCGACTCGTGTGGAAATCATAGTTCCGTTAATGTACGGTCGCCCCACGGCCACTGCAAACCCCCCGGCCCGGACAGGCAGAATCTCGAAAGCGCCGTCGCCCGATCAACGGCGATGCCACAGAACGAGCTCGCAACACTGACCGTGGCGGGCTCCAGAGGAGGAGAGCGATGACCATTCGATTCTCGGGACAAACCGTCGTCGTCACGGGGGCAGGACGGGGGTTGGGACGCGCCTGTGCACACGAGTTGGCCCGCCTGGGCGCGAACGTGATCGTGAACGATCACGGTGCCCAGATGGACGGAACCGACCCTGATCCGCGGATCGCCGATGCCGTCGCGCGTGAGATCGCGGACGCGGGGGGCACGGCCGTCGCATCGCACGAGGACATCTCCGACCAGGCCGCCGCGAACAGGGTGATCGATCTTGCCCTCGACCGGTTCGGTCGCGTCGATGCCCTCGCTCACTATGCGGCGATCTTCCGCCATCACCGGCGCTTCGACGAGTTGTTCGCCGAGGACTTCGAGGCGGTGGTCCACAACAATCTGGTCGGAAGCTTTTACGTGACCCAACGCGCGTTCCAACACATGAAGGCGCAGCGTTACGGCCGAATCCTCCTCGTCGGGTCCGCGGTCGGGCTCTTCGGCGTGGGCTTCGAGAGCAACTACGGCTCGAGCAAGGGCGGACTGCACGGCCTGATGCGGTGCGCCGCGATCGAGGGCCGAGAGCACGGGATCCGCGTCAACCAGCTCATGCCGGCAGCGCGTACTCGCAACTCCGTGCAAGGTCCGTACATGGGCGACGCGGAGGCTCGCAAGGTCCGCGATGCACTGGGGTGCGAGTATGAGCCCGAACACTCGGCGCCCTTCGCCGCCTATCTCCTGTCGCGCGAGAACGAGACCAGCGGTCAGACGTTCTCGTCCATGCTGGGTTGCTTCTCGCAGGTTCTCATCGCGGCGACTCGAGGGTGGCAAGCTCAACCGAAGGGCGGCATCCCCAGCATCGACGACGTGGCAGCGCATTGGGGCCAGATCGTGGATCCCACCGACGCGCTGTTCCCCGACAGCATCCGGGAGTGGGGCGTGCACATCAAGGCGTCGTACGACAGGGCGGGATAGATGATCGCGAGATGCCTTCGCCCTATGCGATCTCCGTGCCGACGACCTCTGCGAGCCGTGCCGCGCGTTCGACGATCTGATCGGGCGGGGCAAAGCTGACCAGCGCGCACGTCGACACCCCGAGCCGGGCATGCGCCTCGAGATCGGCAGGGTTGCTCGACAGTCGACCACCTGAGACGATCTCCAGCTCGTCGAAGTCACGGCCCGCCTCGTCGCAGAAGCGTCGAAGCGTTGCGAGACGCTCGTCCAAGAGCTCCGTCGGCATGAGGTCGTGCTGACGCCCAACACTCGTGCCGGGCGGCGAGTGAACGGCCCACCCGTCCGCGTAGCGGGCGACGCGCCGGAGCAGCGCATCGCCGTTCCCGCCGAGCAATACAGGGATGCGACCGCTTGGCCGACACGGACGCGGGTAGAAGCCAGCCTCCACATGCTCGTAGAACTCACCGCGAAAGGAGGCGATCCCTCGCCATGCGCCGGACATCACCGCAACGTGCTCGTCGAGGCGCGCAAGGCGTCGCTCCATCGGAACGCCCACCGCGGCGAACTCCTCCTGCATCCACCCGATGCCCGCGCCGAGAACCAGCCGGCCTCCTGAGATGGCGTCGATGCTCGCCAGCTGCTTGGCGAGCAGCACGGGCGGCCGAAGGATCGAGACGAGCACCCTCGTTCCCATCCGAACGCGAGTCGTCGCCGCTGCGAGCGCGCCCAGCAGAGCGGTGGCTTCGAGGTAGGGGAACTCGGGTTTGAAGGCGTAGGCGCCATCGCTCGTCGCTGGATACCTGCTCTTCACGTGCGTAGGGGCGATGAGGTGGTCGAACAACCAGACCGAGTCGAAGCCGAGCTCCTCGACGCTTCGGGCAGTGGCGATGGCCGCTCTGGCTGAGCTGCGCGGTCCCGCCTGGGGAAGGTGGAGTCCGATCTTCATGAGAGTCAAAGTTTCGCACAACTCAGACTCCGCACAGTATTGTTCGGAACAATGACTTCACTAACGGGCTCACCGCAGCGAGGTGCCGACCCTCCGGGCACCCGTCGCCACAGGAGGCACGATCAAGGTGAGTTGTGACTGGATGATCTCGGTCGACGACCACGTCCTCGAGCCGCCAAACGTCTGGCAGAGCCGCCTGCCCTCACGCCTGCGCGACGTCGCGCCGACCCTTCGACGTGATGAGCACGGCGAGGCCTGGTTCTTCGACGGCAAGCGCATCCCGACCACCGGCCTCGCTGCCGCGGCCGGGCGCGACCTCGAACAGCTGGCGCCGCTCCCGATGACGTATGAGGACATGCGCCCCGGCTGCTATGACCCGGTGGCTCGCATCGAGGACATGAATCGCGACGGCGTCCTCGCTTCATTGTGTTTTCCGTCGTTCCCGAGATTTTGCGGGCAGACGTTCTACGAGACGGACGATCGCGAGCTCGGCCTGCTCTGCGTGCAGGCGTACAACGACTGGATGTTGGACGAATGGTGCTCGGCGGCGCCGGGGCGGTTCATCCCCATGGTCATCATCCCGCTGTGGGATCCAGCGCTCGCAGCCGCCGAGGTCGAGCGAACTGCATCGCGAGGCGCCAAGGCGATCGCCTTCAGTGAGAACCCATCCCCCCTGAACCTCCCATCGATCCACGACAAGGGCCGGTACTGGGAGCCCGTCTTCGCTGCGGCAGCCGAGTCCGGCTTGCCGTTGTGCACGCATCTCGGCTCCTCGTCGAAGATGCCGCGGACGTCCCCAGACATGCCCCTTGTCGCCACGATTGCACTCCAGCCTCTCAACATCCAGGCAACGTGCATCGATTGGTTGTTCAGCGGCGTGCTGCAGCGCCACCCGAAGCTCAAGATCTGCTTGTCCGAGGGGGGCATCGGCTGGATCCCGTATGTGCTCGAACGCTGCGACTACGTCGTCGAGCGTCAGCGTCACTGGGCAGGTCGCGGCGAGCTGCGAGGCGAGTTGGGCAGCTCCGACGCAGTGTTCGTGGAAGACGGCGGTCTTGATCTCGACAGGATGCCCTCCGAGTTGTTCCGCCAGCACCTGTACGGCTGCTTCATCGACGACATCCACGGCGCCAGCGCGGTCGAGGTCATCGGCGCCGACAACGTGATGATCGAGACCGACTACCCCCACTCCGATTCGACATGGCCGCGTTCCATGGAGATCGCCAACGATCGCCTCGCCGGACTCAGTGCCGACGTCCAGTACAAGATCCTTCGCGGCAACGCCGAGCGCGTCTTCCGCTTCACTCCCGCTGATCCGCCGGAGCGCACAGCATGACCTCGTCACACCGCTCTCCCTGCGGTCGACCGTGACATCGGCATGGAGATTTGGTACGCGTTGCCGCCAGCGGCTCCTGGACCTCTCCGGGAGCTGGTCGCATGTCTCGATCGGACCCCACTCACCGGCGTCACGGTGTCGGATCATCTCTGCGTTCCCGATCAGGTCCGATCGAGTTATCCCTACGCCGGGACGGGGCCCGCGGTGTTCCCGCCGATTGCCGAGTTCTGCGATCCGATCACTCTCGTGACCGGGCTCGGCGCGGCGGCGCCGAGGCTCCGATTCATGACCAGCGTGCTGCTCGCGCCGCTCTGGCATCCGGTCCCACTGGCGCGCCACGTCGCCACGGCATCGGAGCTCGTCGAAGGGCGTCTCGACCTCGGGGTGGCAACCGGGTGGTTGCAAGAGGAATACGCGGCAGTCGGCGTCTCCTTCGAGCATCGTGGACGCCGCCTTGACGAGGCGCTGCCACTGCTGCGTCGCCTCTGGACGGGCCAGCCAGTCGACCATGACGGCCAGTACTTCGCGTTCGAGGCACTGAGCGTCGCACCGCGACCCGAACGGCAGATTCCGATCTTCGTCGGCGGGCACAGCGAGCGCGCGCTTCGCCGTGCGGTCGTCAGCGGCGACGGATGGATCGGCGTCAACCCCACGATCGAACAGTTGAGCGAGATCATTGCTCGGCTCGGCGCGACACGCCGGAAGTCAGGCAACGACCGGCGCCGGTTCGTGGTTCGCTCGGGACTGAGGGGTGACCTCGACGACCGACAGATCGAGCGCGCGCACGCATTGGGCGTCGACGGATTGATCGTGCTCGATTGGCAATTACCACCCGCTTGCCGGCTGCCCGGAGCACGGCCGCACGACGTCGCCGACGCGCTCACCAGCTTGATCGCGCGCGTCAACAAGATCGTTGGAACGATCGCCAGCCCGCGAGGATGGAGGAACCACTAATGCGACGTCGGCTCTACGACGAAACCCACGAGATGTTCAGGGCAACGGTCCGCGGGTTTCTCGAACGCGAAGTCGCGCCCCACTTCCTCGAATGGGAGCGCGCCGGGGTCGTCGACACCGGTCTCTACCAGACCGCAGGTTCGCTCGGATTGATGGGTTTGGGCGTGTCCGAAGAGTTCGGCGGCGGCGGAACGAATGACTATCGGTTCGAGGCAATCCTGCACGAGGAGTTGGGCGGGAGCGGCATGCTCGGCGCGTGTCAGGGGATCCTCAACCACAACGTCGCCGTCGCGTACTTCCGGGCGCTGACGAACGCCGAGCAACAGCAGCGGTGGTTCCCCGGTCTGGCGTCGGGAAAACTCTTGGCCACCGTCGCTATGACGGAGCCGGGCACGGGGTCCGACCTCAGTTCCATCGCCACCAATGCAGTCCGCGATGGGGACGAGTTCGTGCTCAATGGCGCCAAGATCTTCATCTCCAGTGGGACGACCAGCGATCTGGTCATCGTCGCGTGTCGCACCGGCTCCGACGCGCTCCCCCATCGCAACCTGAGCCTGCTCGTCGTCGAAGCAGGCATGCCCGGATTCTCGCGCGGCCGCAACCTCGAGAAGATCGGCCAACACGCCGCGGACACGGCAGAGCTCTTCTTCGACGACGTCCGGGTCCCGATGGCCAACCTGATCGGACAGGAGGGACGCGGCTTCTACCACCTGATCGACAACCTGGCAGGCGAGCGCCTCGGCATCGCCTCTGTTGCCGTCGCCCACGCCGAGGCTGCGTTCGGATGGACGTTGGAGTACGCCAAACACCGACATGCTTTCGGATCGCCGATCGGCGCGTTCCAACACAACCGGTTCACGCTGGCGACGATGCGCACGGAGTTAGACATCGCACGGGTCTTCGTCGATCACCAGATCGCGGCGTTCAACGAGGGCGAACTCACTGCCGAAGAGGCCGCCGAAGCGAAGTGGTGGTGTACCGACCTCAATCGCCGGGTGCTCGACGCGTGCCTTCAGTTGCACGGCGGCTACGGCTACATGGAGGAGTACCCGATCGCCAGAGCCTGGCGCGATGGGCGCGCGATGAGCATCTACGGAGGCACGAACGAGATCATGCGGGATCTCATCGGCCGTCGAGTGCTGGGGGTGTGACGATGCGCAACGTAGACGGGTGGTACGGATCGGCTGGGGAGACCACGCCACTCCACTTGCTGCGCTCAGCGGTCGACGCGACTCCCGACCGCCCCTTCCTCGATTTCAGCGGGCAACTGTGGAGCTACGCCGACGTCTGGTCTCGGGCCTGTGCGATGGCGAACGGGTTCCGGAAACTTGGAGTCGGCGCGGGTGACACCGTCGCCACGATGCTCGACAACAACATCGACGGTGTTGCGGCATGGTTTGCGGCCAACATGGTCGGTGGCATCTGGGTCGGTGTCAACACGGCGTTGCGAGGTGAGTTCCTACGCCATGTCATCGCCGACACCGGGGCACGGATCGTGCTCTGCGAACCGGACCTGGAGGAGCGATTCGCAACGCTGGGGGCCGGGCTGCCATCGCTCGAGACCCTCGCGATCAGGGGAAGGCCGAGCGGCGCCGCGCACACGGGGTATCGCCCAATGCCGCTCGAGGAACTGGTCGCTGGAGCCGAGATCTCATGGAACGAGCCCGCAGCAACCGACATTTCGCTTCTGGTGTACACGGGCGGCACGACCGGACCTTCGAAGGGCTGCATCATCCCGCACGGGTACGTGGTCAACCTTGCCCGGTGCTTCATCGACCAGACCGCGCGTGGGCCCGAGGAGCTCAACTGGAGCCCGCTGCCGATGTATCACTTCAACCTGATCGGGAACACGATCACGGCAACCCTGCTGGTCCGCGGAACGGCCGCGATCGCACCACGGTTCTCGGTGTCGGGCTTCTGGCCCGAGATCGAGCGGACTGCGGCGAAAGTCGTCAACCTTCTGGGCTCGATGGGGACGCTGATCGCGCAGATGCCCGATACGCCGGAGATGACCCGGTGCCGGAACCAGGTGCGGGTGGTACATGGTTCCCCCTTCGCCCCCGATGTACAGCAGGTGTGGCGAGACCGTTTCGGGGTCGAGAAGGTGGGCGGGGTCACCTACGGACTCACCGAGGCCGTGCCGTTGACCACGCTGTCGTTTGGGGATTGGGAGCCCCCCGGCAGCTCGGGACGGCGCAACGATCGGGACTTCGACGTTCGGATCTTCGACGACGCAGACCGTGAGCTCGGACCGAACGAGGTCGGCGAGGTCGTCGCGAGACCACGCCGGGCCGGCGTGATGTTCAAGGGGTACTGGCAGCGTCCTGAGGCCACCGTCGCCGCGACGCGAGAGTTGTGGTTCCGCACGGGCGATCTCGGCAAGTTCGACGACGACGGCTACTTCTACTTCGTCGACCGCAAGAAGGACTACCTCCGACGTCGGGGCGAGAACATCTCGAGCCAAGAGCTTGAATCGGTCTACCTCGTCCATCCGGACATCGAGCAGGTCGCCGTGCACGCGGTGCCGTCGGAGGTCGGCGAAGACGAGGTGAAGGTGACGGCCGTGCGGACAGTCGGCTCGACCCTCTCCCCCGAGGAGCTTTTCGAGTGGTCGAAGGAGCGAGTTCCGTACTTCGCGCTTCCCCGCTACATCGAATTTCGTGCAGCCCTGCCGGTCAGCGCGGTCGGCCGTGTCTTCAAGCACCTCCTGCGTGACGAGGGATGTACGCCGAACACCTGGGATCGCGAGAGTGCCGGAGTGGCCTGGGAGCGCCGATGATCCAGCGTCCCGCGCCTCGCACCATTTCCGCTGTCGGGTTCATCGGACTCGGCGACCAGGGCGCCCCCATGGCGCGGGCGATCGCGGAACGCGGATGGGTCCTCCACGTATGGGCTCGGCGTCCACAGTCGCTCGCCGCGCTCGGCGGCGTACCACACACGGTGAGCCGCAGCGTCGCCGAGCTGGGCAGGAACTGCGATCTGATCGGTCTCTGCCTCAGGCATGACGGCGACGTCGAAGGCCTCCTTCCGGATCTGCTGGGGGCCGTGCGCCCCGGCAGCATCGTGGTGAACCACGGCACCGGCTCCCCCGACACATGCCGATCTTTCGAACACGCGGCGGAGCAAGCGGGCGCATACGTATTGGACGCACCCGTCAGCGGCGGAGCCGCTGCGGCAGCGGAGCACGCGTTGACGGTCATGGTCGGCGGCGACGCCGACGCGTTCGCGCGGGCGGAGCCAGTCCTCACTGCGTTCGCGCGTTCGATCGTTCATCTGGGCCCCGCCGGCTCCGGCCAGATCGCCAAGTTGCTCAACAACGCTCTATATGCCGCCAACCTCGCCAATGCGAGCGACATGCTCGTCGTCGCCGAGTCCCTCGGCTTCGACGTCCAGAAGGTTGCCCAGATTGTCGAGACCAGCAGCGGAGCAAGCTTCGCGCTTCAAGCCCTGAGCCGCCACATCCCGATGGATGCGGTGCAGCATGCCCAGGACCTGGTGCGCAAGGATCTCACACACTTCGCCGAACTCCTGCAAACTCGCGGCGTCGACGCGATGGGCCTCGCTGCCAACGCTCGACGCGGCATCGACGCCATCCCGGCTTCGGTACAGCGAATCGGAGCGGGCGGCCCAGTGTCCGAATGACCCGATGAGTGAACGATTCGACCGGGTCGCCCCGAGCAACCCCTAGCGC
>CAZGUH010000029.1:0-51105 GCA_964529005.1 uncultured Ilumatobacteraceae bacterium
GGGCTGATCGTGTTGGCGTATTCTTCGAGCGCCTGCCGGACCGTCTTGGCGATCGCGAACCCGTAGCGCTTGGCGCGGATCTCGGTCTCAGTCTCGGTCGCCCAGGCGACTGCCTCGGCCTTCAGCGGGAACGTGGCCGACGCGCGGGTACCGAAGAGCTTGACCTCGGCCCGCCAGGAATCGCCCCTCTTTCGGTACGTCGCCATCCCCTCCCCGCTTGGCGCCCGTGTGGCGTCCAGAGAACTGTATTTAGAGCGGGAAGGAGTGTACCGAAGAGGGCCGTTCAGGTGCCCATTCCGCTATGGAAATGGCGGAAAATGTCGGCGTGGTGGGATGTTACGTGGTGCCCAGAAGAGGCAACCCTGCGTCATAGGGAGATTCGGTGACGTGGCGCCCGCATGGCGTACAGAGCGGATTCGGTGCCTCCCCAAGGACCCGCTACACTGCCCCCCATGCCCAGCCGCGACCGCACCCCGCTCGACCTCTCCCGCACGATTCCGACGTACCGCGGGCCGTGGGCGTTCGTGCACCACTACGCCGGCTTGCACAACGTCGTGCAGGACACGGACGGCCGGGTATTAGCTTCCCACGTCCCGATCGACTGCGGGCCGCTCCTGGCCGCCGGGCCGACCCTGCTGGCCGCCCTGCACCGCGTCGCGCGGGTGGCCGAGCCCGGCAGCGCGGCCCGGGACATCGCGATCGGGGCGATCGAGGATCACCACGAGCGCGCCGGCATCGCGCTGGACCTGCCGGTGGACGTGCAGGCCGGGCGCGGGCTGCGGATCGTCGGGGTGGCGAAGTAGGCGACGGACGGCGAAAATAGTGCTTGACATGTCTATACGCTAAGCGTATAGTCTGACTCATGGGATCGACGATCCCGACACCGACCGGCGGTGCGTAGCCGGGGAAAGCTCGAAAGGAGCCTCATCATGAAGACCTTCAATTTTTCAGCCAACGCGATCGACTTCGGCGACTATCGCGGCGCGACCATCGAAGCGGCGTGCGAGGCGTTCGCCCGGGAAGCCGGCTACCGGTCGTGGAAAGCCATGACCGAGCAAGCGATCGAGACTAGCGGCGCCGGCAACATCGAAGTCCGCGAGCATCTCGGCAACGGCCAGCTCGGTCCGGACGTCGCGCCCGACCAGACGCGGTAGTGCAATTCGCGCCCCGGACCCACCGCGCCCGGACCCGGCTTGACCGGGCTGGGCCGGCGTTCACCTGGCTTTTCGCTGCCTGCGACGCTGCGCGCGGCGCCGGCCAGTCGTGGCCGCCGCACATCTACGTGCCGGTGCCGGCTCTCAATGAAGCGCTGCCGGCGCAGTTCGATCGTATGCCACGGGGCCACGTCGTCGCGCTGCGGCAGCTCGGCGCGAGTGGGATCGCTTACGTCACGTCTGCCGGGCTTACATACGCGACGTGGCGGATGACGCAAGGCATCTATCGCGTCGATCCCGCGCTGTACTCAGCGCTGATCGACACGCATGCCGCCGACGACGTGCCGGCGCAGGTGCTGACGCGCCTGCCGGAGTGGTGCATCTACATCGAGACGCCAGGGCTCTCCGTTCCGCCGGCCGCCGGCAGCAATGAGTCGGTACCGCTGCATGGCGCATGGTGCCGAATCGACAGCGACGGGCGGCAAGACCTGCTTGCTGTGACGATCGACATCGACGCTGGCGACCCGATCATTCTGCCGACCCAGCACATCGCGCTTGCGCGCGGGTCGGTCGAGCAGTGCGTCACCGCGGCGCTCGAAAGCTGGGTCGAACACGGCGGGCGCGTGACATCTCCCGCCGCCGAGGTGACGGCCGGCGTGGCGAGCTGGCTGCGGCCAGTCATCAATCTGCTGCTGTACATCTGCACGACCGCGGACATCAGCGGCAAGCGCGGCCAGCCGGGAAACCCGGAGCCGGTGCGCACGCGTCGCCACGGCTGGCGCCTGTTCCCCGCCGATGGCGTGACGGCATGGGATGTCGGCGTGCGGATGGGTGCGGCATTGCGTGCGGCCTACGCAAGCGCGGAGACGCAGCACGACAGCGAGGGCGCTGGCCGCACGGTGCGCGGGCACGTGCGCCGCGCGCACTGGCATACCTTCCTCGCCGGCGCGCGCAAGCGGCCGGACGGATCTGCGATCGCGCCGGCAGATCGTCAGCACGATGTTCGCTGGATGCCGCCGATCCCGGTCAATCTCGGGTCGGTCGACGAGCTGCCGGCCGTAATTCGAAGGGTCGCACCGTGAGCGACAATGCAAAGAGCGGACAGGCGCGGCGACTGAAGTGGACGCCGGAACTGATTGCCCGGCTCGGCACCGTGCCGGACAAGGTGCTCGCGGCCGAGATCGGCTGCGACCCCGGGTCTGTGCGAAGCAAGCGACTCAAGCTGCACATCGACGCCCTGCACCGGTCATCCGGCGTCGTCGTGCTGCGCGGTGACGCAATTACGAAGCTCGAAGAGCTGGCGCCGCTGCTCGCCGCTGAATTCCGCGCGCGCGGGTTGCCGATTGCCCGCGTTGAGCTATGGCAGGCGGCAGAGTGGGCGATCAATCAAGCACTCGCTATCGCGAAGCGCTCGAATGTCCGCGCGCTGTACGACGCACGACAGGAGAAGACCAATGATCACCGCTGAGCCCACCCCCGCCGAAATCCGCGCTGCCCGCGAGCGCGCCGGGCTGTCGACTGCGAAGGCGGCCGAGCTCGCGGGCTACGGGGCGCAGCCGCGCTGGGCCGAGATCGAGGCCGGCCGGAAGGCGATGGACCCGAGCCGGTGGGAGCTATTCCTGCTGCGCACCGACCAGCATCCGACACTGCGGCTCGTCAAGCGGCGGCAGTCGTCATCCGCGGGCTGACTACTGACACACCGGCCGCTGGCCCGCGCGGCACACGAACGGCCCCGGGAAGGTGACATCCGGGGCACCCGCCCGCCGCGGGCCGATGTACTCGGTCGCGACCACGATGTTGTCGACCCAGCCGTGCATCGTGTGGCTGGGCGGGTTCTTCCCGCCGTGGAACCAGGTTGGCCAGAATGAGCGGATGAGCTGCTCGCCGCCCTTGGCCGCGATCGCCGCGAGCGTGGTCGGCCCGCGATAGGGAATGTCGGTCAGCTCGCGCGCGAGGCGCCCGTCGATCCAGATACGCAGCACGCCGTCGGCCTGGCCCGGGGTGTTGATGACGATCTGCATTTCCAGGGTGTACCAGCGGTCGAGCTCGAATATCCCGAGCGGCCCCCAGGGCACGAATTGCCCGTAGAGCCCGGGCTGCTGGTAGCGGTAGACGTACTGGTGCCCCTGCACGCCCGGGTAAGTCGGATTGCCGGGATCGCTAATGACCGAGTAGCCGCCGCGCGCCGACCAGCCACGATCACCGGAGGCGCAGGTCAGGCCCCCATTGCCACAGTAATCGCGGTACGTGCCAGGCTGGCGGTAGCCTGATGCCATGCCGAGCGGGAGCTTGCCGCCCTGGTCGCCGACGAGGTCGCGGTAGTCGGAGCCGAAGCGCAGTTCCATGCGCATGAACAACTCGCGCTTCTCGGTGCCGGGATTGACGATGTCGTAGGTGCTGCCGCCGAAGTAGAGCTCGGGCATCTGGCAATGCTCCCACGTGCCCGTCGCGCCCTGCGCGGTGCCCTTGATCGTGTTCTGGAGCGCGTTGCCGAGCGCGGGCTGGTAGCCGGCCACCGGCGGAATGCTGACCGGGCAGCGCGTGTCGTAGGTCTGGCCAGGCTCGAATCCGGTCGCCCACAGCACCGACGGGTGCGCGGCGATACCCTGGTCGTCGACGAGCTGCGACGCGATGCCGTCGAGACGAGGCTCGGGCACCGGCTGACGAGGAATCGCGACCTCGTGCAGCGTCCACGTCGGTACGGCCGCGCCGCTATACGCCTTCGCGGGCGTAAATTCGAGGGCCGCCGATACCGCGCTATCCGGCACGCGCGGGAAGAAGAACAGCACCGCCCCGCTGCCAAGCTTGAGCACCGCGCTGGTGCCGGTCGGCTTCGTCGTCGACGAGGACATGCCGACGTCCGCGATCGGGTCGAGCGCGATCGTGCTGCCGTCGGCCAGCGTCACGCGCAGCTTCGGCGGCGCGGCGCCCTCCTTGCTGCTCACGTCGAAGATGCGGTTGCCCTTGACCGCGAAGCCCTCCGCGCGCATCACCGACGTCACGTCGAACGCGTTGCGCTGGCCGACAGTCAGCGCCTGCTTGATTGTCGCGACCGCGGGACCGATGTCGCCGCCGGCAGTGCGCCACGGCAGCGAGGCCGCGTCGTTGTACTTCGACCACGAAATACCAGTCGGCCCGTCGTAGGGCGTCCAGATGTCGCGGGCATGGGCCGGCAGCGCGAGCAGCGCGGCGAGCAGGATAAGGGTTCGCATCAGTGGTACCTCTTACGTTTCTCGCGCTCCGCCTCGGCGGCGGCCGCACGCGCGAACGCCTCGGCGAGGGGCGGCGCGTGGCGATCGCCGTCGTCCGGCGTGCGGTAGCGTGTGCCGTCGACGGGCTGCGGCCGGCCGGACGGCGGGCGCGGCTTGGGGCGCTTGCGGGCGGTCATCGTGCCTGCCGCCGGGTCAGCTCGCCGGCCAGCGCGGCGTTGGTCAGATCCTTGGCGGCCGATTGCCGGTTGCTGCCGAAGCGGAAGGCAACGATCGTGGTGAAGATGCCGACCGCCGCGCCGATCAACCCGGTGATCGCCGCCCAGACTTCCGTCGTCGGCGCGCCCGCGCTGGACTTCCACACCTGCGCCGCCGCGATCGCGCACACGAACGTCGCGAGCACGCCCACGAACCCCAGCGAGCCGTAGACGAGCGTGCGCGTCATGTCCCAGCCATCCGCGTCCTGATACTCGGCGTGCCGGCGCGCGGCCGCGTCGGCCGAGGCTTCGGTGGCCGCCCACTCGCGCGCCTCGTACTCCGCCAGCTTGTCGAGCAACGGCGCGGCCGTGTCCAGGAAAGTCGTCGCCGACTGCTCCGCCGCCGCCAGGAGCGCAGGATCCCGCTTGACGACCGCGATGGCTTCCGCCGCCGCCGGGATATCCATCGGGACCGCTGCGGCTGCCGTGGCCGCTGGCGAGCCCGCAGGCGGCGCCACGCCAGCGGCCTGCATCGCCTGATCGGCAAGCCCCTTGACCGCAAGCATGAGCTGCTCCGCGAACTGGTTGGCGACCGCGCTATCGGCGCCGGCCTTGCCAAGCGACGTCGCGATCTTCGCCTGCGCCGGCGCAGTGAACGCCGAGATGAGGGACTGGATCAGCGGCTGCAGGGCCGTGCCGAGCAGCATCAGTGCAGGTGCCATAGTGGTATCTCCCTTGAGGCGCACGAGATCCTCGGGGCGCGCCGTGACGCCCGGCAGGCCATCGCCGTCCGGGTCGGTTTCGATGATCGGTGCGGGCGGGCGGTCCGCCGTGGTGTACGTGGTGCCGCCGTAGCGCTGCCACACCGCGAGCGCGCGCTGCATCGTGATGCCGCCCTGTCCGTAGGCATCGCCCGGCAGGCTGGCCCACTCGAGCTTGCACCGCTCGATCGCCTCGGCGATGTTGCCCCTGAGCACGTCGTCGAGCGCGCCGCGCCGGTAGACGCACCAGACCGCGAAGCAGTCCTGCGAGTAGGGGCCGAAGTCGTGCGGCCCGCAGGCGCGGACGAAGTCATCCCACGTGCCCGCTAGCGCCTGGTACGCGCCGGCCGCCGTCGACCAGAGGTTCAGCCGCTGGATGTAGATGCGCTGGCGAGGGTGGTCGGCGAACGAGTCGAAAGTCCCGCCGCCGACGAGCATGCGATAGGCGACATCGTCGTCCTGCGACGACTCGCCCTCACGCACGACGCGAAGAAAGGCGCGCAGGTTCTGCGACGACAGCAGCGACGCGAAGTTGAGCGTGCTCATGCCCGCAGCGCCCCCACAACGACCACGACCAGCGCGATCACGATCGCCGCCAGCACGAGCGCGACCGCGTAGTACATCGGATCTTCGCGCGGATCAGGCATCGTCATCATCCGGCGGCGGTTGCACGGGCGGCGGAAGCCCGATCACGCCTTCGACGCGGGCGAGCCGCTCGCCCATCGCGCGCAGCTCTCGGGCCAGCATCGACCGGATGAGCGCAAGTGCGGCATCCTGCGTGTCCAGCCGCAGCATCAGCCGGCGCACCGAGAGCCCGCCGCCCCACACGACGATCGCGCCCAGCACCAGCAACCCCAGTGCCGCCACGCCCGGCAGCTCGACGACAATACGCGTGATGTAGTCGTAGTAGTCCATGGTCATGGATCTCCGAAGGCGGCGTAGCCCGAAAGCGGATGTACCCATTCCGCCACTTCAAAATAGGCTGTCCATACCCCCGACGTGACGACCCCCACCATGGGATAGAGCGCCACCGATGGCGTGAACGCGAACGGCGCGTCGATGAGCGATCCATTCTTACGGTACTGCATGACCCCCGTGTCGAAGTCGACAGCGACACCAAGCACATCTCCGTCCGTGAAGTTGACGCCGATGTTGGTGAAGACCCCGCCGTGCCACCGGTATCCCGGCGACAAGGCCTGCCATGACCATCCGGTGGTACCGTCTCCAACGGGATGCACCAGCGACGTGTCCGAAAACCCCACGCCGATGTTCATGTATCCGTTGGCCGGCTTGGTCACGCACAGGCACTCGAAGTACCGAAGTCCGCTGATGCTGGACTTGAACGATCTTGCGTTTCGCCACGCGACGGTCGGATCCGTGCCCGTGACCGTAAGGTCGCCATCAGTAAGGGTGATTCCCGTGCCGACGTCGGCCGGATTCCAGGTATAGGGCGTCGGTGGGATAGGTGGCGCCGACGCAGCATATCGGTACGCATCAATGATCACGCGTACACTCCAATGAGGGTCACGATGAGCCCGCGCGGAAGAATCGAGCCACTACCCACCCCATCGATGTCGATCGTGATCTCGTCGTCGTCGGCTAGGTCGTCATCACTGACGACGGCAGCGGATGACGCGGTCTCGGACGTCTTCTCTCCCGCATCGATGGTCAGCTTGGTCGACAGGATGGTGCTGCCGTTCTTGTTGATGTCGACGGTGACGACGCCAGAGCTTCCAGCACGTAGCAAGGAGCTCCGCACCTCTGTGAGCGTCATTGCGTACGGCATCCGGAAGTAGGCTTTGCTGGTGCCTGCTTCGAGGTCTGTCATCAGGTCTGAGCAGGCGACCTGGATGACTACCGAGCCCGCCCCCGTGGTCGCGCTCCCCTGTCCGGTCCGATGATCGGTCCACGACGTAGCGCTGTTTGCCCCGGTGATGACCGTGTACAGAGGAATGCGCCCGTTCGTGAAAGCGCTCTGATTGACGCTGACCGCACCGGCGGTAGTCGCCTCGACGTAGTTGGTGGCGCTTGCCGCCAGCGTGACCGTGCCATTTGCGATCGGTGTCGGCGTCCCGGCGACATCCAAGACCCCGCCGAGGTAACCCCACGTGAGTCCGGAAGTCGTAGCGAAGTTGCGCCCGAACAGCATCGCCGGCGAAGCCGCGTCAAGGAGCGCATTGATGATGACATCCGGCTGTGCCTGCTGCGTCGCAAGCTGCGGAACGTGTGTGGCGGAACTGGCCATAGTGTGTCCTGTTCAGGCTGTGGCTGCGAGCGCAACCAGGTAGGCGTTCTCACCGGCGTCAGGACCGGGACTGTTGTAGCCTTCGTTCGTCCATGCCGCGAACGCAAAGAAGTCTCCGCCGAAGAAGCGAATGATGATCTGCGGTTGCATGCGGGTGTACCAATTGATCGACGCGACGGCCGGGACGCTCAGGTAGTACCAGGCCAACTGCCGGTCCCGTGCATTGCCCGCAAGCAAGCTGCCGAAGTTGGTCATGTGATTCTCGTCGGTCGTTCCCTCCGACGGTGGCGTGCTCTGGTTGTACGGTGGCACGGGGTTCAGCGGAGCGTCAATGGTGGACCCGCTGCCAGGAATCGCCGCAACCGCTTCGTAGCCCAGTTCGTAGGTACCGAGCTGACCGACGCTGACGTAGACGGTTTGCTGCGGCGCGCCGAAGTCCGTCGTCTGCATCGCCGCGGTGTATTGGTAGGACGGTGCCGTGAGGCCCGTGACAACACGCGCTACCAACGTCCTGGCGGCGTTCCAGATCTGCAACACATAGCGCTCGCTGCTTTCGCCAAGCGGCGCCTCGCCGGTCCCCGGCCACGGCGTACGTAGGCGGGAGCGCCGTGTCCAGTGGATGTTGACGTTGTTGCTGCCGTCCATACCGCCGCCAACGTGCACCGGCGCCAGCGGCTTCATGCGGATACCGAGGGCGGTGACCGTCATCGTCTGCGCACTGGCTAGCGGCTGGCCGAGCGTGACGGCCCGGTAGTAGCGTGTGACGTTGAGTTCGCTCCCAGACAGGGGTATGTCGAGCGCCGGGAGCTGACAGAAGCGCTCGCCCACGACGTGCGTTCCCATCGCCCACTCGGTTCCGTAGCGGCCGCGCAGCAGGCCCGACAGTCGGTAGCGTTGGCCACTCAGCAGCGTCGCGTTCTTGACCCCGACGATCTCGCTGCCGATGACACAGCGGTTGGCACCGTTGATGACCTGATCGGCTGAGGCACTGGACATGCCGGCGCTACCGGGCACAAGCTCGACGTCCAAGATATTGCCCTCGTCGAAGAACATCCCGCCGGTATAGTTCCCCAGCGCCGTGCTCGTGATCCCGATGACACCGGCGTCCTGTGTAGAGCCGACCTGAACGTAGTCGACATCGTTGCTGGACTTGTAGAGCGTCGCGCCGCGCCAGCGGTCGGAGTCGGCGCCAGCGGCCAACGCATAAAGGCCCGGCTGCGCATCGGCGTCGGCGATCAGCGGCAGGTCCATGATCATCGCCAGCGACACCTGGTTGACAGCCGGGGCCGGCTGCGGGACGAATCCGATCTGAGCCGCCCCCACCGCGCCGGCCACGTACAGTTTCGGATGATTCGACACGGCGTCGAACTTGATGGTGCCGACCGGCGACTCGTCCTTGTGCGTCAGCCGGATCTGGCGTCCACCGGCTACGATGACATCCGTCGGCTCGAGGTCGATATGCTTCCTGGCCAGATGCAACGTGAAGCGGTCGCGCCCGATATGCCGATCGAACAGCAGCGTCTGCGCGATCTGCTTTGCGCGCGTGCCAGTCATCGCGATCGCAAGATCGATCGTCTCGGCGCGCTCGCTGGCCGTGATCTGGCGCTCGTCATACTGCGAGCCCTGCTGATAGTCGGTGTCCTTGTCGACGTAGTTGATGGTGATGACGCGCGGTAGCTCGACCTCCTGCGTTCGCGTCAACGCCAGCTTAGCCGGCAATTCGGCGGCCCCGTACTCGGCCGCCCGCAGGTCATCGTCGTCGATCGTGCGCACAGGCGGCCTGCCACGCTTCACGAACTTGATGACGTCTCCGGACTCCACACCATCAAATAGGTACGCGTTCTGCAACTGCCCGATCGCGCCTCGGGCGGCCCCCTGCTGCGATAGAAAGTATCCGTCTACATAGTCGTTAGCCAGGTCCGCAACATCGATCTCGAAGGGCTGTAAGCCTGCGCGCAAGCAAATATCGGATACCACTGACGCGAGCGAGGGACCATTCGTCCCGTAAACGGGGTAGCGCGAACAGACCGCAATGTCGTCGGCCGCCACGACTCCGCAGAAGCCCTCCGCAATCACGTACACGGAGATGCGGCAGAAGGTGTCCTCCGTGAATTGGCATTGCCCGCCGACATCATTGAACACCAGAACGTTGCTATCGGTGATCCGATAGGTCTTGAATACCCGGGAGCCGGCGCCATCGGCGTACCAGATCCATTCCTGATTGTTCTCGGCCATGCCGGCCACGAAGCCCGCATAGGTGCTATGGGCGCCGCTCCCGTAGCAGAGTCCGATCGCGTTCCCCGGCGTGCTTACAGTGCCGCTATCCACCACGATGCCATCGCGCAGTCTGTACCACTTGTCGATGACATAGCTTGCGTAGGTGGGCGAGGTAAGGATGTACAGATCCTTCTTGTCCTGCGAGATGATGACGGCGATGGCGTGCTCGCCGTCCGGGATGCCGCCGTTGCTGGCGATCTCGAGATCGCACAGCACATTGGCATCGTCACCACTGTTGTAGACGTTGCCTGAGCAAACGGCCGGGTTCCGATTCAGCGTTGCCTGAGTCTCGTTCGTTGCGAACTGCGGGTTCGCGTAGATCTTGTGAAGCTCACCGTGGATCAGATACTCACCGCAGTATTCGTAGTACCAGCCAATCACGTAGGGGCTGGCAACAAGGTAGATGGCGATGTCGGGCAACCCTCCGCTGCCGGGGTAGTTGGTCGGACCCGAATAGCCGAGGCTGCTATCGTCATAGTCGTGGCCCGCGGGACTGCCGCCGCGATCCTTGACGACGATCTTCCCTTCGGCGTGCGTCTCCCACTTGTTGATCCACGGCCATCCGCTGCCGTGTTGCGGTGACCCATTGAGCCATTCGCGTTCCGGAATGTCATCGCGCCTTCGGGTGATGTGCAGCGCGACGTCCTCGGCGGCGACCGTTGTGACCTCAAAGGTCAACTGGGGAATCCGGTTCCCATAGTCGGCAAGCGGCAAGTCCTCGACCATGATGTAGGCGTATCCCCGGTACGCTGGGACGTTGCCCGCGCCCAACTCCGCCTCCATGCGGGGATCGGGTCCCTGGTCGGCCGTCCCTCGATACAGCGTGAACGGCATCGCCTGCTCGGACTGGTAGGTCGTGGTGTCGTGCACCAGACGGGAGTCCGCCCAGACTCGGGTGACGGCAACCACCGGCCCCTCGCAGATCAGCACCGCAAAGCTGGCGGTGTAGCTGTAGGTCGTGACTTCCGGACCCCCTTTGCCATCGCTGGTTTCGCTATGCTCGACCAGGTCGGTCGAGAAGATCACATTCCCGGCGACACGTGTCGTCCCGTAGATGATGGGAATGAACCAGCCGTACTGCGAGGACTGCACCTTGAGATCGGTAAGGCGCGGCCCCTCCACTTTCTGTGGATCGATCAGGTTCCCGATCGCCGAGCCGACGGCCCAACCGATCGACGCTCCTAGCGGCCCGAAGAACGAGCCAACGATGGAGCCTGCTGCGCCGAGAACGAGCGATGCCATCAGCAGCGGAACCGATAGGCCCGGTACGGCCAGTTGGCATTGACGCGGGCTTCACAGACGCGACCCACTTGCGCAAGGGCGTGAATCACGTACAGCGGGTCCGTCCGCGAGACGATGCCGAAGTGCTGGGGTCCGGCCCCGAATTTCATGATCAGGACGTCGCCGGTTGCGGCTTCGTGCAGCGGGACCCGGTCCATGAGCAATTCGCATCCGGCAAGCAACACACGTGGATCTGGTTGGCGTCCGTAGTTATGGAAGCGCGGCGTATTCCGCCACGCTTCGGCACCAGAGATCCCACAGACGACGGCTACCTGCCCGACCAGTCCGATGCAGTCCACTCCGACGCCCTTGACCCGTCCCTGATGCCGGAACGGCGTCCCTATCCAAGACCGGGCTTCCTCAACCACAGTGATCACGCCCGCCTCCCGACCTGCAGCATCTTGTCGTTACCAGGAAGATGGGGGAAACCGCGGAAGTTCAGTTGGTTCGAGTAACGGTCGCGGCAGGTCGCGAACTGCTTGTCGCACCCCGCGATCAGGATGTATTCGTCTCCGACTTGCGGCGTGAACGGCAGCGGCAACGCAAGCGTGATCTGCCCCTCGCTGTAGCTGCGCACCTCCATGTGATAGCCGGCGTTGTCGCCCGTGGTGAACTCGATCACGCCATGCTCAAAGTAGCCGGACTCCGTGCCAAGCGGCGTGACGAGCCCCCCCGAGGTATAGGGCGGGAAGTCTGTCGTATCGACGATCAAATCGATGTTGGAGTAGGGGTCCCCAGGCAGAACATCACGCGCGATCCATGTCGCATTGAGAGCAACCGGTCCAGCGATCCCAGTGACAGCCACGGGATCGCCGTTGCGGATGGGGAAGTTGCCGCCGGGGCTGTCGACCGTGACGCGGGCCAGTGTGCCGCCAAGGAGAATGGCATTGATCGAGAAGCCGCCACCCGGCCCCGGTTCGGTCCGCCCGTTGTCGTAGAGCGTGATGCCATCTTCGTTGACACCGGTCAGCGTCCCCGTGACTGTATGTGGGTACAGGTCGACGCCACATCGCGCGTCACCGAAAACGGCCCGGCACGCAGGCCCCGTCAGCTCGCCGATATTGCGGGTCAACGCTTGCATTAAGCCGTCTAGCTCGGCCCGGAAGACGCCGCGGTCTGTCGACACCTCGCCTAGCGTGCCCACGCGCAGGATGTGCTTGCCCTGCGACAGGTCCGACCAGTTGACTTGGAAGATCTCGTAGCGCGCGAAGTCCCACTTGCCGGTGCGCAGGTCTTCTTCGGTGATCGACGGCGACACCAGCATGCCCTGGACCTCGCCGGGATCCACATTCAGCGCATCCGAGGTGACGATGTTGGAGGCCGTGTAGCCGGTCGCCGCCTCGTAGGTCTCCACCACCGTCGGCGAGCCCACCTCAATATGAATCGGCTGGTCGTGGTCGGTGAAGCGGTGCGTGCTTCCATCGCGCAGCGTGACCTTCCAGCACGTCGCCAGCCGGTGATACGGCTGCGCGTAGTGGTTCTTCAGCGCGATCGGGATCGTCCTCACACCCGAATCTCCACGAGTGGGATCGAGTCCCAGGTCACCAGGAGCTCGCCGTCGCTGGCCCTGGTAACCGTAGTGGCGACCATCTGATCGGTGTCGAACCGGCAAGGCACGTCGAACTCGCAGGCAAACGTCGTTGGCGTGCCGCTGGCGACGGTCACGATGCCGGTCTGCAGGTCGACCGTTGCCCCGGTGCCACCGGTCACGGTGACCGTGCCGGACACGATCTTCTGAAGCTTGCGCAGGTAATTCTCGCTGCCCCCGAGGTCGTACCGCTTCCACATCTGGAAGGTGGTCGGGGTCAACTGCGTGAAGACGCCGTCGACATTGGCGGTGCACCTGTAATCGAGATGGTCTTTGAAGCGGAATCCGTTGGCGCGACCTGCGGCAAGCCTGAAGAATTTCTGCAACGGCTTGTATTCGGCCGGGCGGCGAGCCGCATGCGACACCTCCCACCGTCCCAGTTCCAGCGAGCGGACCTGATTGCGATACTCCGTGCCGCCCTGCACGACGACGATATCGGTCATGAAACCGGGGCCGCCGCTGGCACCGAATGCCACGCAGTCAGGAAAGCGGGGAGACTCAAGGAAGCTCATCCGTGCCGTCCCGTGTGCCGGCGCAACTGCACCGCGAGTTCCATCGCCACCTGCGCCGCACTGCGACGATCCGTGCCGGCCGGCATCGTGATGTTGATGTTCTGGATCATGTCGCCGCGGGTGTTGAAGTTGCGGATCTCGTGATTCGGGATCACCTGCGCGCCGCGCGGAAGGTTCACCAGCTCCGGGCCGCGCTCGCCGACAAGGGCCAGGCCGCCGGGGGCGAAGTTGGTGCCATTGGCGAAGCCGAACAGCGAGCCGAAGCCGAAGCCGCCACCCCCGCCCCCGAACAGCGATGCAAACCATCCACCAATGCCCCCCGTGCCCCCCGAGGGGCCGAATAGCGATTCGGCAATCTTCTGCGCGGCGATCCGATTGATCTGCTTCACGATGTCGTCGGCCATGTCCTTGAAGGCGTCCTTGACCGACTTCGTGCCCTCGATCAGCGCCGTGAAGTTGTCGACGAAGCTACTATTGATCGTGTCGTTGATCGCGGCCGCGTCGTTGGCCCAGCGCATCTGGGTATCGATGGCCGCCACCAGCGCCTCGGCGGTGTCGTAAAGCGTGTTGATGCGAGCACGCTCGGCCTCGTCCAGCACATCGACTAGGGCGGCAGCCCGCTCAAGGTTGACGTTGTAGATTCCCTGCTCTTTAGCCGTAAGGCCGATGACGCCCAACTGTGCTTGCAGGTTGGCGACTAGCCGCTTGCCGGACTCGACACCACGCTTGGCGGCATCGAAAGCCTTCTGACGTGCAACGTTGTTGGCGGCCAGTGCTGCCGCTTCGTCGTAGTAGCCGGTTATGAAGCGCTGGATGTTGGCGTCGCCGGTCTCACGAAGCGCGCGTTCCTTCTCCAGGTTGATCAGATACGCAACCCTGGCCTCGTCCGATAGGCCAATCGCCCCGGCCTCTTCCTGCGCTCGCGACAGCATCTCGGCAGCGCTCTTGACGAGATCGCGCTCTGATTCGAGCCGCTTCTCGTAAGCTCTAGTTATCTCATCCTGTTCGCGACGCAACTTGCCGTCGGCGTTCAAGATCGTGTCGATGAAGCGCGCGCGTTCGGCGGTCGTGAGATTCAGGCGCCTGGCAGCTTCATCGAGGCGCTCCAAGTCGGCAATGGTTCTGTCGTCTAGGCCGATCTGCTCACCCAGGCTCTTTCGACCGAGGCTGTCTACAAAGTCTCGTAACTGCTCGAGCTCGCGCATCGCCTTGTCGATGCCGCTGCCGCCCGGAGGGAACGTCAGTTTCGGCAGACTCGGCAGCTTCGGCCCACCGGGGCCGAACTTGTCCAGCCGGGCATCGCTGAACGTAGTGACGGGAATCTGGCGGGCCGCACTGAACTCCGCGCGCAGGGCCTCGCTGACCGTGGCCGCGTTCTTGCGCACCAAGTCTATGTATCGCTGGTCCGCCTGTTCCCGGATCCGGTTGCGAGCTTCCAGCGCGTCGCGGAGATCCTTCTCCGCCGCGGCCGCCTCTTCAGGACTGAAGCCAAGCGTGCCGGTCAGCTTGTTGCTCGGTGCATTCGTCCTCTTGAGGAGGACGTCGACCTCCGCCGCCACTGTCTCGAACGACCCCACGACTGCCCGAGCAGCGCGCGCGGTGAAGATCAACGACTCCGCCAGCGTGGCAATCGCAATCGCGCCATCTGCGGCCCACGCGCGGACCTCCTGCTGCACCATCTCCTTCGTAGCGTTCTGCAGGCCGAGCGCCTCAACCACCGCATCCTTCAGCCCACGGCCCAGGGTGGTGAGTGCAGGAATAGCCTCGGTGGCAGCCGCCTGCGCGAATTGCCGCACCTGAGCCACCAGCTTCGCTTGCGAGTCCGCGTACTCGTCAGCCGCCTTGATCTGCGCCTGCGTCAGGATGACTTGCCGGCCGCCCTCCTGGCCGAGCTCGCGGAGGAATGGCAACAGCTGGGCACCGCTGCGCCCAAACAGCGCCACCGCCACGGCGGTCTTCTCGGCGCCATCACGGAAGCCCGCCAGCGCCTTGGCGACGGACTCAAGCTGATCCACCGGCGACAGACGCTTGAACTCCTCGATCGGCAGGTTCAGGGCCTGCAGCGCCCGCTGCGCGCTCTCGGACTCTTTATCGAGCCCGGCGATCCCCTTGGTGAGCCGGATCGTCGCCTGCTCGATCGTCTCCATCGACGTGCCGGCCGTACCAGCCGCTACGCCAAGAGACGCCACCGCTTCGGCGCTGTCGCCGATGCGCTCGCTGATGTCCTGAAAGTCAGCAGCCGACTTGATGATCTGATCGAAAGCGATGGCTGCCGCAGAGAGACCGGCGCCTAGCGCCGCGCCAAAGCGCGCCGCGAACTTCTCGGCCTGCTCCAGGTCCTTTGCAATCTTCTGCGCGGCCCGGCGGGCGTCAGCCTCGGACTTCGTCAGGCCCTTCGTGAAGTCGGCTGCATCGAGCCCAAGCTTGACGACAAGCTGCCCCAGCATCGCCTATCCCTTCTTGCGCTTACCGAGCACGTACACGCCGCGCCCGGCCACCGCAGCAATTCCAGCACGCTGCTGCTGTGCCGCGTCTTCGTGGTCGACCTTCGGTTCAGGCTTAGGTGTCATGTCGACAAGGAACTCCGACAGGGACGCCTTGCTCCCGCTCATGACCGAAGCGATCACCTGCCCGAGCTGTGCGAGGTGCCACTCGATGCGCCGCGTCGGGAACCGCTGCTCGCGCCCGTACCGCGCCCACAGCGCAAGCTCCCGCTCGGTCATTGTCGCCGCCAGCTCAGCCACCGTCCGCCCCATGTGAAGCGCCAAGTCCATGATCAGGACTTGACGCGGCGTCAGTTTCCCGCCGCGTCGCCCTCGTTGAACGCGTTCGTCACTGCCGAGAGGTAGGCCATCGGCTGTGAAGCAAGAAGTGCCACGTCACCGGGGTTGTCCGGATCGAAGATCCGTTCCCCGGCTTCGTTGCAAATCAGCCGTGCGGCGGCGCGAGCGATGGCATGCTTGTCCGAGCCTTCTTTGCGCTCGGCAATCTGCTCCTCGACCTCAGCCACCGTCGGACTCTTCACGTACACCGTGCCCCACTTCGTGGGGACCGGCTTCGGCTTCTCATCCGCCGTCCCCTGCATTGCAGCGACGAGTTGATCGCGGTTCATGTTGTTGGCTCTCCTGCGCAGCGCTCGGTTAGGCTTCCAGGACAAAAATCTGTCCCGTGAGCTTGAACGTCACCGAGCCCGTCCAGATGGCACCGACCGTGCCCTGGAAGCTCGACTGCTGCACGGAGCCGATCACAATCACCTTGCCGCCATCGCCGGGCAGCGTGATGCGGATGGCGATCTGTTCGCCTGAGGCCTCCGCCGCACGGATCGCCGCCTGCACCGGCTGATTGGGCGCGAAGTTGAAGTCGAGCTGGAAAGTGCCGGAATCGGGCAGACCAGTCTCGAACTCCTTGGCCGTCGAACAGATCGTGGTGACGTCGATCTCTTCCGTGGTCCCGCCCTGCTGATTCATGCCCGTGAGCTCGCAGAACCGGGTGAACAGCAGTTTCTGCACGCGTGCGTCCTGCGGTGATCCGGCCTCGAACGTGGTGTAGCCGGTCGAATCCACACCCGCCAACGCGAATGATCCCGAGGCGATCGGCGTGTCTACAGGCACGACCGCACCGTTGAGCTCCACCATGCCCGCAATGCCGGCGAGGCGTACAACATCGCCGAGCACGTAGCCATGCGTCGCAACGGTGGCAATCGCTGGGTCGGCCTGGGTGATGCCGGTGACTGCCTTCATCGCATCCAGACCAGTCTGCACTTCCATGGTCGTGCCATTGAACTTGTAACGCTTGCCTTGGGCCATTTCGTTTCCTTACGGGGTTTACGGAGGGGAGCCCGTCAACGCACTTGACGGGTAAAAGACGAAGTCCATGACGACGCGATGCGTTTTGGTCTCGTCGTCGAACGTCTCGAAGCCGCCGTCACGGATGCACGGTGGCGACAGCGATTGCATGGCAGCGACGACCTGGTCGCGGAGGACGGCCGCGGCGCCGTAGGTCTTGGCGACAACGTCCAGTTGCACGCGGGTGTCGTCGAGATTGGTGCCCGCGGTCCCGCAGATGTCGGCCGCCGGATTGGAGCTGATCAGCGTGTATCGGATCGCCGGCCACGTCGGCGGGCCGCCGTTAGGCTGCGCGAACGTGTTGGGATAGCAGCGGCCGTGAACCAGCGGCCCGAGCGTCTGGTGGATAAGCGCGGAGATCACACGCCCTCCTTCGCCAGTCGCTTGCGCAGTGGCTCCAGCATCGCCTGGATCGTGCCTGCCTGGTCCTGCTCGATGGCCGGGCGGAGGTACGGTTCGGCCGGCATGTTGACCGTGCCGAACTCGACGAAGCTCGCGTGCGGGGCGCTGGCCTGCTTCGTCTTGGTCTTCCGGCCGGTCTTGCGCCGCCGCACCGTGACGATGTGCTCGGAGGTCAGCTGTGTGTCTCGCTTGCCCAGCTTCTTCACGATCACGGCGTCGTGCAGCGTTCCGGTGACGACCGAGGGCGAGCGTTTGATGTTCGTCTGAGCCTGCTTCTTCACCTTGCGCGCACCGCCGGCCGTCGCCTGCGCAGCCGCCTTCAAGGCGATGTCGCTCGAGAGGCGCTTCATGCGCTCGCCGAGTTGGCGCAATCCGTCGACGCGCACCCGGGTCACCATACGGCGGCCTCCTCCGCGAGCCACAGCTCGTCGTGCGGCTTAGGCTGCCAACCGGGTAGCCAGGGGCCGCCGTTGGTGAAGTGAGCGACCTTGACGTCTGCCGGCTTCTCGGCTTCGTTCACGAGCCAGTTGAAGCCTGCCGGCAATTCGCCGATCTCGATGTCGTGCAGCCAGTAGAACTGGTGCAGCTCGAGCCCACGGCGCGTGTTGACGTCGGCCAGCGAAAGCCGCCGATTAGCGGGGTGGTCGCAGTTCCACAGCATCAGGCTCGACCAGTTCTTGCGCGCGTAGGCGGTTTGCTTAGCGCCGACCATCTTCGTTTCCGATGTCGGCACATGCTGATGCTTGACCACTTGCACCGCATAGCGCGGATCGGCCAGGGCGAACAATTCGGCGATGTCGCCAAGGAACACCATGTCGCAGTCGCAGAAGGCGGCAAAGCCCGTCTGCGCGAGATGCGGGACAAGGAAGCGTGAGATCGCGAACTCCGTTGCCGCCGGCGCGTTGCTGATCAGGTCGTAGATGCCGCCGCGCGTGTCGGTCGGCCGGCGCAGCAAGCCCGTCGCTGCCAGGCGCTCCGCCACCAGCGGTACGACAGCAACCGACTGGGAGGCGCGCCGGAACAGCGAGGACGCCGCGACCTTGTAGGCGCGCTCCTCGGTCGGGTCGAAGCCGATGTAGACGCGGAGACTCATGCCTTACGCGCCTCCACGCGGAAGTCGCGCACCCGACGACCGTTGCTGTGAAACACGGTCTCCTTCTCGGCCATCTCGACGAAGCCGTTGTCCGCCAGCAAGGGCGCGATGGTCGCGAATGTCCACCCCCAGCGATGCATCATGTAGGGGTTCTCGTGGCGTGGATCGCCATACAGACCCCAGTAGCCAAGCTGGTCGGGATGCCGGCCTTCCCGCGTCACGCCGTCGACGAGGTTCCGGCAGCACTTGATGACGTCCGGCATCTCTGCGATCAAGGCGCCACCGGGTATGAGCAGACGGCGCCATTCGCGAAGCACTTCGATCGCCTCCCATGGATAAAAGTGCTCGAAGATGTGGACTGCGAGAATTTCAGACGCGCAGCCGTCTCCAAGCGGCACCTTCCGCATGTCGCAGAGGATGTCGGGCGAACGTCGGCCAGGCGTCAGCGCGACATCAATGTTGGTGTAGCCGTCGATGTAGGTCTTGCCGCAGCCGGCATTGATCTTGATCAGCTTCACGCCGCCCTCGCCTTCGTGTGGTAGACGGTCGTGTGGCGGACCTCGTCGCCTGCGTCATCGGTGAAGAAGTAGACCGCGAGCGATCGGCGCTGACGATCAGGCGGGCACGCAAGCGGGACCGGATGGCCGTGCCAGCTCCGGTTATTTGTCTCGAAGATGACGCAGCGACCGGCGACAGGCGCGATCAGCTTCGGTCGATCAAGACCGAGCTGCAGGTGGCCCTTCCATTCCTCTTGCCAGCCCTCGTTGAGATAGATTAGGGCGTTGGCGCGACGACGCAGGCCGAGTGCCTTCTCGACGTTGTAGTCGTAGTGCATCCCAAGGAACCCGCCCGGCGGGATGCTATGCAGCGCAGTCTCGCGATACGGGACGATGCCGGCGCGACCGATGGCTTCCTCGATCAGCCACGTCTCGATGTCGTCGGCCGCCGCACGCGCAGTCGGCGTCAGGTCGTTCGTTGACCACTTCCGCGTGACGCGGCCATCTTCCTTCAGCCAGCCGATGTCCGGCCATTCGGCATTGATGGCGCGCACAGTCTCCATCGACAGGTAGTCGTCGATGACGACGTGCGGGAAGGGATCGTTGTAGCGGGTCAACTTCACAGCAGCCCCTTGACGAACTGCCATGCCTGCGACGCCTCGTCGACTTTCCACTGGAACCAGGCCAGCTTGCGCAGGAAGTCGAGCCGGGTCGCCTCGTCGAACGGCTTGCCGAGCATCCACATCGCGGCGCCGTCCTCGGCTTCGAACGGAATACCGGCGACGATGCCGTCGATCGCGACGTTGCTATGCCGGCAGACGACCAGCGACGCACCGTCAAGGAGCCGCTCGATCGGCGTCGCCATGTCGGTGTCCACAGGTAGGCGCGGGAAGTCGACGCTTCCAGGCTTCGGCCGGTAGACGATGCGGCGCCCCGGATAGCGGGACTTGATGTCACGCAGCTTGCGCGTCTCCCATGAGCTCTCGCGCAGGTAGTGCCGCGACTTCTTGCCCAACCCGATCAGCAGGATGTGACCGTCCGGCCTGTGGGTGTTGCGCAGCTTCACGCCGAGCGCGTCCCAGCGCGAGCCGTCCGCCGGCGCGTGGTCGAGCAGGTGCCAGGGGTGGTCGCGGTCGATCGACACGCGCAGGTGCCCGACGATCTTCTTGCGCTGGAAGTAGCCGAGATCCCACAACACCGCCTTGCGGCCGCTGGCGACGTGCGCGTCGCGCGCCACCGCACGATCGGGCGCGCCGTAGCCGTAGAGCACCAGCACGTCGCCCTTGCCCTCGTAGCCCGCCGGCGTGGTGACGTGGTGACCGTCTTCACGTGCGGCCACGACCAGCGCGTTCAGCATCAACGTCGCGGTCGGGCTCGCCTGGCGGGTGCCGGTCAGAATTTCGACGTGCACAGCCATTCCTTGTAGCGAGCCGCGACGTAGTCCAGTGTCGGCACGTTGGCGCGCAGCGCCTCGGCGTACTTGACACGCGCCGCGTGCGGCGTCAGATCGTCCAGCGCGATCGCCATCTCATAGGCATCATTGGCGTAGGCGCAGTGCCCGCCGGCGGTCTCCTGGTAGCCGCGCTCGGGGTTGCAGACGATCGGCGTGCCGGTGGCTTGCGCGTTCGCCAGCTTTACGTTCGACTTCCAGTGCTTCGTCGGGTAGCCGATGTCCTCGCGCACCGCCACCACGATGTCCAGATCCGCGAGCTGGGGGGGATTCAGGCGGAACGTCCAGCCACGCCGCCCCGCCTCGTCCTCGAGGAACGGACGCCACCAGCCGAGGTAGCGCTCCGCGCCCTCGTAGCCGATGGTGGCCACCTGTTCGCGTACCGGGTTGACCGCCTGGCCGGGCCGCGCGTGGTGCGGCAGGGCCAAGACCGGGCCGCCGAAGACCTCGCGGACGTCGCTCGCCATTGCTTCGGTCGCTGCCACGATGCCCGCGGGTCGGACGATCGCGATCTGCTGCTCGAGCCAGCGCATGGCGCGGGGGCGACCGCAGTCGTCCTGCAGTTGCTGCTGCCAGGCGTCGACGATGTCGTAGATCACCGGCACGCCGTCGCGAAGCGCCATGTGCAGCGCCGGGTTCTGCGGGCGCTTGACTAGGACCAGCGCGTCGAAGCCCTTGACCGAGGCAGGCTGAGCGCTCACGGTTGCGCCGATGGCGATGCCGAGCTGCTCCGCCCTGACTTTGTATGACCCGGATTTTCCGTTCCCAGTAACGAGGACTCTCATTCCCATGTCGCCCCCTTCTTGAGGTTGACGATGGCTGGAACGGCTCGCAGGTTCGCAGCTACATGCAGTCCGCAAACGTTGCGACCATTCAACGGAATAATGTGGTCGACGTGATGCCGAATCCCTGTAGTAGTGGTGAGCTGGCGCGAGTGCTCGTAAATCGATTGCACTTCTTCCATGTCCACCCAGCCCGGAACCGCTCGAAGCTTACGAGCATGACGCGCAGCATTCGTCGCAGCCACGCGAGCTACGTTGCTGGCCTTCCACCTCCTTGTGCTAGCGTTAAGAGCTTCGGCGTTCAGTTGCCGATAGACCGCGGCGACGCGACGCCTTTTCGCCTTGTGGCGGATATATGATTCACGGTCATATGCTGACTTCTTGACCTTGTTGGCCGCCTCCCACGCTCGCTTGCTTCCACGGATGCGATCGCTGTTCTCATTCCGATAGGCTTTGGAGACTGCGTTTAGCCTGGTAGCGTTTTTCTCGTAGTACGACGCAAATCTCAGCGCTGCGCATGGGATACAGCCGTAGCTAGAAACAAGTCTTTCAGCAACATGGCCACGCGGACACGCCTTGCCTGTGAAATAGCGCTTCAGGCCAAGGCGTCTTGCCTCTTCTCGCGTTATGGGCTTCACGTTGCCATCCTCAGCAAGTGCCGGAACGCCGCGCCGGACGCGATCTCGTCCAGATCCCACATCGCCCACGCCATGCGCCGGAACATCGCGAGGCGCGCCGCATCGTCCCGCTTCGGGTCCGCGCCCTCGATCAGGTCGGCCGCGGGGAGGCCCGCCTGCGCGCCGATCCACGTCGGACAGTCGTAGAACACGGGGACGCCGGCCAGCAGCACCGAGGCGGCCGCAGTGCTGTTCCAGGTCACGCAGGCCATGACGCCGGCGAGGTCATCGTCCAGACGCACCGCGGCCGCGCCACGCAGCGCATCCGGGTGCGGCCGAATCCGCGGCTTCACGTCCGGGCAGCGGCGGCGGATGCGATCGAGCATCTGCTCGGCCCACTGCGGCGGACTCCGGTACGCCGATTCGCCGATGCCGCGCTGGCCGAAGATCAGCACGTCGCCACCGGTGTGCCGCCAGCGGCCGAGCTCCACGCCCCAGCCATCCCAGCGTGATGGACCACCGTAGGGCCAGTCACCGGCACCGGCGTGATGACCGAGCGCCAGCGCGTACCAGTTGCCGCCGCGCCACGCCTTGCCGAGGTGGCCGTTCTCAGCGACGACCACGCGAGCGCCAGCCGCCTCAAAGCGCCGGGCGTCCTCCTCACCCTGGCCGTGGCGGTTCCAGATGACCAGCACGTCGTCCTTCGCCGGAGACACTACGCGCGACTCGACACGGAAGCCGGCCCGCTCGAGACCCGCCGCGAAGGCATCGCGCCGGTAAGCGATCGCCTCACGCAGGGATAACTGGGCGCGCACGAAGCGCCTCCTCGATCGAGGCCACCGGGAAGCAGGCGTAGGCCGAACCCGGCGTGCAGTTCACCACTTCGACGCCCTCGGCCGCTAGGTCGGCTGCCATCGCCGGCATCTCGCGGCGCCACGTCTCGAACGGCGAGTCCGCCCGCAACGTGTGCGGCTCGTGCCAATGGCCGCCCTGGCCATCGAAGCCGAGCAGCACGATCCGCACCGCGCCCCAGTGATAGGCGAGGTTCATGGCCTGGTAGCCGCTGTGGCCGCCGCCGTTGACGCCACCGCCTTGGTGGACCACGGCGGGGTCGCGCGATAGCCCGACGGCCTTGATGCTGCGGATCTGCTGCAGGCCGTACTCGCGCGCCGCGCGATCGTCCTGCGTCCACCGCTCTCCGTGAAACAATTGTTTCACGCCGCCCGCGTTATCGCGCCACCAGGTGTAGTCGCAGGCGTAGAGCGCGTCGGCCCATGGCGCCATGCGATAGGTCGTGTTGATCGCAATGGCGTAGCAGCGGTGCTGCTCGCGCGCGATGCGCACGGTTTCGACCTGTTCAGCGGACAGCGACGACCCGCTCGCAAGGATCACGACCGTCGACATGTACCAGCGGCCGTCGCGGTTAGCCATCATTCACCCCGCGCGCGCACATCAGCCACACGAACACGCGGCCGGAATCCGGATCCGGCAGCACCGCGGCGATGTTGTAGATGTCGACGCGGCCCGGCGAGCCGGCATCCACCGTGTGCAGCGCGCGCATGGTCTCGACCACGCCCGGCCGCCAGCGGATGCGGATCTTCGTGGTCACCTGCCCGACGATCCCCTGTCCGGCCAGGAACTCGCGTCCGCTTACCGGCACGATCTCCGCCGGTACGATCTCCGCCCACGATGTCCACGTCACGACCGGATCGCCGTGCTCGTCCTGCGACGTCACGCGCTCTTGAAGCGTGATTCGGTGCCGAAGGCGGCCAGCTTCCATTCATGCCACCGCCGGATCGCGCCAGCGTTCGAGCAAGGCCTCGACCGCGGGAGAGATGGGAGACGCCTTGCCCTCGCGGTCCGCGTACAGCGCGCCCGCCACCAGCAGCGTCGCCGCCTGCACGTCATACGGCACGCCGCCCGGACTGCCGTTCAGCCACTCCGGCACCAGGTACCGTGGCAGCTCGCGATAGATGACCTTTGCCGGCGGCCAGTAGAACGGGGGCTGCGAGCTCACTGGACCGACCCATGGCCAGGTCGACACCGACACCGGCGTCGGGTTCGCGGGGTCGTAGACCGGCAGCGTGTCGTGCGGCCCACGCTCGTGCTGCTTGAGGTAGTTCAGCACGATGGCCGACGCCTGATAGCTGATGTCGGTCAATTTCGCGTCGTCCAGATCGTGGTCGACCAGGACGTGGTCCTTGACCTGCTGCATGGTGACGAGCTGCGGTGTCGCGGCCATCAGTAACGCGCTCCGTCCTTGCCGGCCGGACCCCGCTCCCCATCACGTCCGTCGCGCCCGTCCTTCCCGTCGCGACCGGCCTTTACGGCGAGCCGCCAGTGCTTCGCGCCGTCCGGCGTGCCCGGCCGCTCGCTGGCCTCATCCGCATGCGCGATCCAGATCGATCCGCCGTAGCTGACGCAGTCGCCACGCGCGTAGGCGGTGCCGGGCTTGAAGACGCCGCGGTCAAGCAGCAACGGCACCGACTTCGTGACGACCTGCCGAGCACCGGAGGTCAGCACGATGCCGATGGACAGGGTGCGCATGTCGTCGGCGAGCTCTGCCGAGATATCCGCGACCCCGTTGACGATGGTTTGCCAGCCCGCCTTCTCGAAGCTTTCGGCCCCGGCAAGCGGATCCGTCATCCGGTTCGCGCGCACGAGGCCGCCGCGGTGCGAGGCATAGGTGCCACGCGCGTACTTGCGGTCGACCTCGATACTCGGATGGATGGTGATCTGCAGCGCGTCGAGGCCCGCCTCACCGTCGCGCCCATCGCGGCCATCGGCCCCATCCATCCCCTTCTCACCGGCCTCGCCACGCTCACCCGCGACTCCGGGCGGGCCTTCGGCGCCGGCAGGCCCGGGTTCGCCGCGTTCTCCCGACTCGCCTTTCTCGCCCCTCTCGCCGCGCTCGCCGACAGGCCCCGGCTCACCGCGCTCGCCCTTCTCGCCTGTCGGGCCTTGCGGACCAGCAACACCCGGGGCGCCCTGCGGCCCCGGTATCAGTGTCGACTCGACGCGCTTAAGCTCGTCGACGAGCGATTGATGCCGCTGCGCCAGCTGCTCTCCGAGCGTCTCCGCGTACTTGGTGACCGCGTCGAGCCGGACGGTCATCGGCTCCACGGCCCGCTCGATCGCCTTTTTCACGACAGGCGCGATATCAGCGGCAAGCGCCTTGAGGTTCATTGCCACGTCCTTCCGTCGTCCTCGTCATCCGTCGCGATGAACTCGACCATCAGGTGGTCCTCGGCGAGCGCTCGCTCGAGATAGACGTCACGCGGCGGCGGCAGGTGGAGTCGGCGCGGGAAACCTCCGACCGTCATGTGATCCGGGGGCGAAGGCGGCGGTGGCATCGGGGCAGCGGTTCCCCAGCCGAGCCAACTCGCGTTCCAGCCCATCCAGTTGAGCATCACGCCGCCGCCCTCCACTCATCGACGCCGACGGCACCAGTGCCCGCAAGCTCGATGTCGTTGACGCGAGCGACGTTGGCGTCCACCGCGCCATTGCTGAACGCGAACTGGTCCGTCTTGGCCTTTACCGCGGTCAGATCACTCGCTGTCGCCAGCGGCGCGACCGCGCCGTCAAGTTCGCCCTTCGTTGGCGGGTCGTAAGCGGTCAGTGCAGCGAGAGCGGCTGCCTGAACACCAGAAGCGTCGAGCGTCGAAAATCCGGTCGCCGTTACCCACGCCGCATCACCTCGCTCGCGCAGGGCCTCTTGCGAGTCGGTCGTCTCGTCGAACGTGCCGGAGCCCGCGCCGGTCGCGCGCAGTTCCGTCCGCGCCGTCGCGTCGCCGGTCTGCTTGCAGGCGATGAGGCCGAGCCACTGGGCGAGCGACGTGATACCGCTGAACGTCGACGCTAGCGCCACGGCGCCAGCACTCAGGTTGTCCAGGTAGCCAGCGCGCGTCGCCGAGAGACGGGAGAGCAGCGTCGTGACGCCGGCGGAGTCGGCCGTCTCCAGGTTGACGTCGACGAGGCGCACTCGTCCGCCTATGAACACGCCCCCGGTGACCGTGCCACCGAAGTCGACGTGGTTCGCGCCCGACGCGAAGGCCGCATCCGGCAGATCGAGGCGGTACTCGCCATCGGAGACGTGCAGGAACCCGCCATCGGTGTGCGCGGCCTCCAGGTCTGCTAGCGTCGCCTCGGTGACAGCGACACGATCGCTGCCCTCCCGCCGGTACCAAAGGTCGATACCGGCGCTGTTATAGACGACATCCGTCTTCGGCGCGCCCGTCGTCGCGTCGAGACACCGAAGCGTCACGGAGCGATCCGCGCTACCCTTCGTGATGATGTCGTGCAGAGCCGCCATGTCCTGCCCTTATTGGTGGTGCTGCATCATCTGCATGAGGATCGACGACGAGCCGCTGGACTCGTCGACCAGGGACAGGTCCTCGTTCACGTCGTTGCTCGCGATGATTCGGCCGTAACGCATGCCGGCCATCTCCTCTTCGCCGACGCGCAAGAGCGTGAACTCGTCCATGGCCGCTGCGCCACCCGTCGTTGAGGTCGCGTTGCTGAAGGCCCCCGGCGCGCCGCCGATCGCCCACCGTCGCGCCCGCAGACGTTGATTCGGCGTCGCGTGGTTGCTGTCGTAGATGATCTCGAGCGCAAAGGGCGCGGTCGGATACGTGCCGAGATCCACCTCACAGACGCTGGCTTCGTTGTTCCAGCTCAAGACCACCATGAGGTTGCCGCCGCTTCTGTGCGCCCAGAAGTGGCCCATGAACTCGTTATCGGCCTTCACCAGGAAGATGTGGTCGCTCGGTTCCTGCTCGTTGACTTCGATCAGGAAGCGACCCGCTGTCGTCGCGATGGTCGCGGCCGATACTGCCGACGTGATCTTGGCGTACCAGAACGGCAGGTGAGCGAGCGTCTGGCCATTCCATGGTGCACTCGCTTCAACACCCAGCGTCGCGAAGGTGAAGTTGAACTCGTGTTCGTCCGGCCGATCGGGCGTGGCTGCCGTGTACGTCCCGCCCGAGAGTGCGCCATTCTTCCAGTCGACGTACAGCGTGACGGATGCGGGGATTGCCATGCCCGGTTGTTTCGGCGGTTGTCCGGGGCCGCCCGCTAAGGGAGGATGCGGAGATTCGTCGGCGCAGGCGGTGGCGTCGGCACGCGGCTCGTGAGCGTCACCGCGGGGCTCGCGGCCGACTCTCCGTCGGCGTTGTACGCCGTCATCGTCAGCACGTGCACGCCGGCTGCGAAATTGCGCGCTGGGAATGGGCAGCTCGCGCCGCTACGCGCTACCTGTGCGATCTGCGCAGCGCCGTCGTACAGTCGGCAACCATCCGCTACGGTCGTCACGTCGCCGACGACCGAACATGTCAGCGTGACGCAGTTGCGGGTCACGCTGGTCTGCGCGGCCGCGGGCAGGGCGACGAGCGCAAGGAAAGCTACAAGCAGGAATCGAAGCATGGCGGTCTCCTAGGCGACCATCGGGGTCTTCAACACACTGACGAGCAACCCGCGGTCGTCGCGCTCGAAGGTGTAGAGGTAGGCCACCGGCTTAGCGGGCGGCGCGTCTTTTCCATCACGTCCTTGTGGACCTGGCTCGCCACGTGCGCCGGCAGGCCCTTCCGGTCCAGGCGGCCCGGCAGACCCATCTGCGCCACGCTCGCCTTGAGGTCCCGGCGGTCCGGCGTCTCCCTTCTCCCCACGCGGGCCAGGCGGCCCCGGCGGTCCGGCAGGACCCGTGGCGCCATCGGCACCCGGCGGGCCAGGCGGACCCTGCCTGCCATCACGACCGTCGCGGCCATCCTTGGCGCGAATGGGCTCGATGCGTCCGATCAACGGCTCGCTCACGCGGCCTCCAGCAAAGTGGCGAGCTCGTCGACCATTGCGGCGCGCTCTTCTTTGGTCGGCTCGTCGTCGGCCAGCGCAGGCAGACGGGCCGCCAGCAGTTCGTTGACGACCGCCCGAACGACGTCAGGAGTCGCCTGCAGTGCCTTCTCCAGATCGGCGACCTTCTCGACAACCGGCGCGACGGCGCGCCCGACCTCGGCCTCAACATCGGGTGGCGGCACCGGCTCCGCCGGCGCAGGTGCCGCTGGCGACGGCGATGCCTCGCTGGGCGGCGGTCGCTTCGCCAGCACGTTGATCGGCCACATCTGCTGCTGCAGGAGCGGCATGTCGCCGCCCTCTTTTGGTGGCAGGTTCTCGCGCGCACGCGCCTCGTTCGGCGCGAACACAGCCGCGCTCACGCCCTTGCTCGCGATGTCCATGCGCGACAGCGGGTCCATGCGCATCAGCCCGCCCTCGACGTCGAACTCGGTCCGGTAGCCGCTCGGCAGTGCCAGCCCGTCGTCAAGCAGCGCCTCGATCGCCTCGATCAGCGACTGCAGCGTCTGCGAGTAATAGTCTTGATTCAGCGCGCCGATGTTGTTATGCGTCGGGTTCTGGCCCGCGGCGAGCTTGTGCAACGGCACACGGTAGGCGCGCGCCACATCCTCGACCGTCCACTTCAACTGCTCGATGAGCTGCGCGTCGGTGGCATTGATCGTCATCGCCTCGGCTTCGAGGCCGTCGCCCAGCACGAGCACCCGGCCGAGGTTCACGCCGATCGTGTTCGTCTCGATGCTCTGCTTGATCCGCGCCGCCGTCTCGTCGCCGATCTTCTTCGGCGCAGTCACCACCAGCGACGGCTGCGAGGCATTCTCGAAGAACTGCGCGCTGTTCGCCTGGATCCGGATGCCCTGCGTCGCGCTGGAACCGCAAGCGTAGATCGGCGACACCCCGACCAGCGGGTGCCACAGCGTCAGATACCGGTCGTGGATGATCTCCGAGGCCGGCACCTGCATCCGGTCCTCGCGCACCTCGGCAAGATCGTCCAGCTTCAGCTCGTAGTAGACGTCGCCCCAGCGCTCGGTGACCAGTGTGGTCACGCGGCGCGGGTTGAGCACGTGCAGGCGCGTCACAACGCGGCGCGCATCGCGTTCCTTCAGGACGTAGGTGTTGCCGTGCAGCAGCTTTGAGATCAGCCAGGACTCGATGAACTGCTGGGTGGTCTGGTAGGCGTTGGGCTTGCGCAACACCGGCTGGAATGGCGATGCACCGTCACGCTCTTCCCAGATGCCGCCGGCCTGCTCCATAAGCCGCAAACGCAGCTTCCCAATGTCCTGGGCGATGATGGAGACGCAGGCGTACACCGCGGCAAACGCCAGCAAGTTGCGCCGGTCCTCGACCGCAACGTTCTTTTGCCATCCGCCCGCGAACGGCTCCCGGATCAGCCCGAACATGCCGCCCAGGCCGAACGACGGGACGGGCCGCGCCTCGCGCTCGACCAGCGTGACCGCCGTCGAGTTGCGACGCATCGTCAGTTCGTAGCCGAAGAGCTTCACGGCTTCGCCCGCATGTCGCGCCGGCGGTACCGCTTCGCCTTGGGCTTGCCATCGTCCGCGACCAGCATGCGATGGTCGTACCCATAACGCAAAAGCCCCGGCCCCTTGGGAGAGGCCGGGGACGCAGCGCGAGCGGAGGAGGAGGTCTGCCCGCGCTTCACTGCTACACCGCCGACGGCGACAGGTTGTAGCGGATCACCTGGACCGCCTGATCGCGGGTCTTGACCCAGTTCACGAACTGCTCGGCCCGGAAGCCGACCAGGTTGTTTTGCCACAGGGAGACCAGCGACTGCGCGCCCGACGCCGGCGCGTTGTCCATCTGCACCGAGGCCTCGCTAGACATGTCGATGTCGATGCCGGGATCCTGGGCGAGCAAGATGCTTGCCGGATCCACCAGCGCGATCACCGCTTCAGTCGGCGAGCCCGCCAGGACGGCCGAATTCGACGTGATCACCGGCAAGCCGTACCAGGTGCCGCCTTGCGCCGTCAGGTCCGGATAGACGCGACGGTCCTGGGTATCGCGCTTCATGGACAGCGACAGCGCGACGATCGGCGACATGACCCACACGGCGCGAGTCGGGTCCATGTTGGCCGCCAGGAAGTTGCCGAAGGCGCCTTCGACTGCGGCATCCGTCTGCGCCACCGAGCCTCCGGCGGCGGTCGTGACCGAAGCCGTGTTCGTGATGGACGCGGGCGAGGTCGCGTCGCCGACGTATTGCGGGTCGATGAACCGCTTGTCGAGAAACTCGCTGATGCCCTTGACCATGTCATTGCGCACCAGAAGTTCGGCGTCGGGGCTGCTGAAGCGCGCGAGCTCCTGGGTGATGACGACGATCACCGCGGCCTTGAACGGCGGCACAGTGAGCGAGTCGAACGCCAGCGCGTTCACCGGCTTGGGCGCGCCCTCGCCGACGAAATAGCCGGACACGCCCGCGGTCTGACGGGGGACGCGCACCCAGAACGGCACGCGGCGGAAGCCTTGCATACGGCCCAGGATCGAGGCGTTGCGGACCAGCTCCACGAACTCCGCGGACATCTGGCTGTACTGCACCAGCGGGCCGGCCCACGTGCCATGCGTCGACGTACCAACGTTCACGGCCGCCTTCTGCTGGAACATGTGCGCGTTCAACGCCGTCGAGCCGCCGAGCTGGTTGATCGCGAAGTCGATCGCGTTGAAGACCTCCGGCGTCGAGTCCTTCCACTGCTTCGCGATTTCGCGCGCCTGAAACGTCACGCCCTTGGACATCATCAGCGCCATCGCGTAGCGGGTGAAGGCGATGCCCTTCGGCAATGCATCGTTCGGGCGCAGCACACCGTCGCCCGCCTTGGGCTTGTAGCCAGCGGGCTTGCCGGCTGTGTCGGCGGCCTTGGTTTTGTCCGCGCCGTCTTCGCCGTCGCCTTCGCCATCGACCGGCACGCGCTTCGCCAGCGCCGCATGCTTCTCGAGCCGCTTCAGGTGATCGTCGATCGCCTCGACCTCGCCTTCCAGCGTGTCGTAGGCTTCCTTCTCCGCGGCGTCCAGCGTGCGGCCACCGTCTTCGGCAGCCTTGGCCATGATGGCGTCCATTTCGGCCGCCTTCTGCTCGCGCATGGCGCGCTGAGCCTTCAGTACCTCTGCGAGATTCATCTCACTTCCTTTCGGTTTCGGGGGATGGGTTGACTGCTGCCCCGAAGCGCCGGGAAGTGACCGCACGACGACGCCGCCTGCGTATTTGCCGATCGCGGCACGCAAGCCTTCGCCTTCGAGCGATTTGATGCTGTGAATCGTTGCTTCGCTGTTCGCCGGAATCGTCACCAGCGACAGCTCCATGATCTCGATCTCGTGGAACACGAGGCCGCCGGTCTCCTTGAGGATCTCGACGGCGTCGTTCAGCACCCGGAAGCCGATCGACACCGCGCCGACCAGTCGGTACTGCAACGAGTGGATCGCCTCGTCGACGCGATCCTTCAGCCGGCCCGCCTCGCGAATGCGCGGCAGCGTGGCCGTGAACGGGATGCCCTTCTTCGTCGGCTTTCCGAACTCGACGCGGCCGACGGGCTCGCTGTGCCGGTGCTGCCACAGCAGCGGCAAGCTCGCCGCGAACGTCGCGCCCAGCGGGTCGACGATGTCGCCCATGCGGTCCGGTGTCGGCGTCGTCGCGATGCCGCGGACGGTGACCGCGTCGTCCGACTCGTCTACCGCTTTGACGTCGAGGCGCGAGTACGCGCGTTGCAGGCCCTGGCCAACGCCAGGCTGCTTGATGTCGAGCTTCATGCGGCACGCTCCCTCGCCCCGCCACCCATGGCGAAGCTGAAGACCTGGTATTCGGGGGCGGCCTCGGGTTGCAGGTTCTCCGCCGCAACACCAGCCGCCATGGCGAGCGCCTGCAGGCCGTCGATACGGCCCACGCTCTTCAGCTTGTCCAGCTTCCGATTGCCGGCGGGGTCCTTCGTGACCTTCGCGTTCGCCGCGCACATCCGCAGGACGGGATTGCCGCCGTGCGCCATACGGCCGTTCAGCAGCAGCCCCTCGAGCGAGTCCAGCGCCGGGCTCATCGACTGGAAGCCCTGGCCGAACGGCTGCATGGCCTCGAGGAACGATGCGGGCGCTTCCTTGCGAGTCAGCGCGGCCTTGAAGACCTCGATGCGCCAGCGATCGAACGCCAGCGCCTGGAGGTTCCACTCCGCCGCCATCTCGAGCACCTGCTCGGCGACGTAGTCGTAGTCGACGGTCGCGCCTGGCGTGAGCTGGATCAGCCCCTGCTCCGCCCAGACGTCGTAGGGCTGCTTGTCGCGCGCGGCGCGTTCACGCAGGCCGCGCTCCGGCGTCCAGAACGTCGCGCTGACGTTCCACTTGCCGCCGGCTTCCCAGATGGCGACCAGCGCCGTCAGGTCGTTGATGGCCGACAGGTCAAGGCCAGCCCAGACCGGCGCCACGCCCTCATGCGGCACGATCTCGCTGGCATTCAGGTTCCATGCGTCGCGCGAGACGAACGGCGATGTCGTCTCAACCCGCTGGTTCAGGTTCAGATTCCGGAACGTCGGCGCGAACGACGGCATGCGCTGCGCCTTGTCGGCGAGCTTGCGCATGTCTGCCAGCGAGCGGAACTTGCCCAGCGCCGGGTTCGCGGCCTGCCAGCCGGCCTCGTCGACGACTTGGCACTCCTTCTCCGCCTCGTAGACGTGGCATACCGTGTGCGGATTCGGGTCGTTGCGAGCGTCGTCGATGACGACCGACAGGTAGTCGGCGTCGTTGGCCGCCTGCGTCGAGATCAAGAACAGGATCCCGTCGTCGTAGGCGCCCTGCGCGGTGGTGATCGCGTCCATGAAGTCGGACCGCGGACCGCGGATCTGGCCTACCTCGTCGCCGATTGCAACCACCGGCGAGATGCCCTGCGTGCGCTTCGCGTCTGCCGAAAGCGCCCGGAACTCGACGTTCTTGGCGAGCCCATACAAGCGCTTCCGCGACGACACGATGCGCACCCGTGGCGCCAGCGCCGGCGACAGCGCCACCATCTTCGCGGCGTAGTCGAACAGGATCGACGCCTGATCACGCGACATCGCACCGCACACGACCTGCGAGTTCAGACGCGCTTCCGGGCCGGCCACGTGCGCGAGCACGATCGCGGCGATCAAGCCCGTCTTGCCGTTCTTCTTCGCGATCGACAGGATCGCGAGGTTCGTGCCGTCCGGGTTGTCGTAGACGTCCAGGATGAAGCGCTTCTGGAAGTCCTCGAGCACCATCAGACGGCCCGCAAGGTCGCCCTCCGGCACGATGCAGTAGCGTTCGATGAACGCGATCATGCGTTCGCCGCGCGTCATTGCAGTCCCGGCGTGGCCAGCAGGTTGTCGCCGGCGAAGTCGTCGGCTTGCGTCTCGCGCGCCACTTGCTCGTCGCGGCGCTTCGCCTCCATGTCCGACGGCTTGACGCCCAACGCGGACGCATGAAGGTGCAGCGTCTTGGTCAGCGTCACCGAGCGACGGGACAGCGTCTCCAAGATCGCGTGCCGCGGGTTCGCCACGACCGTCCCGCGATCGTTGACCAACGTCGCGCCGTCCTCGCCCATTTCCTGGCTCAACTTCTCGATGTCCGACAGGCAACGTGCGAGGTTCGCCGCGTGAATCAGGTCCATCGGCGTCCACTCTTCCCGCGCGCGCACTCGCACGATGTCGAACCAGAACGGCCAGTCCCGCTCACGCAACTTCACGTGCTCGGGCGGCATCGGGTCCGTGCCACGCATCGCCGCGATCGCAGCCTCGGCCGAGCCAGCCCTAGCCACGGCAGCCACCCCTGAGTTCTGCGGTTTTGCCTTTTTCTGAATCCCGCGGGCGGTCCTGAGCGAACGCGCTCAGACCTTTGCGATCACCCCCCCCTACCCGGCATCCGCCCCCCATCACGCGTTCCATGGGTGCTCCGGATCAACTGGGTCGCCAAACACGTCACACGCACCGATGTGCTTGCGCATGCCGTTCTCGCGTGCGGTCTTCTCGGCATGGCACGCCGAGCAGATCGTCTGCAGGTTGCTGAGGTCGTCGGTACCCTGCCTGGCCTTCGGCCGGATGTGGTCGACGATGCGGGCTTCAGTGATTCGGCCCTTGGCTCTGCACAGTTGGCAGAGGTAGCAGTCCCGTTCGAGCGCTTCGAGACGGACTCGATCCCACTCGGCACCGTAGCCACGTGCGTGGCGGCTGCCGCGGTTCTGCCACGGCTTGCGTTCGGACGACAAACCCCTCATGCGAGGGGAGTGTCATCGGCGAGCCTTTGCTACTTCAACATCGAAACCCGCGACCAGTAGCCCAGCATCCTGGCGCGGATGCGCTCGCGTGTGTGGCTCGACTTCGCTGCACGACCCCGCATGTCCTGCGGTGGCTCGGCATCGTGGCGCAGGTGGTAGGCGCGGATGCCTTCGCCTGCGGGCAGGTTCAGCAGCACGCCGCGCTGGGCCAGTCCCTTAAGCCCGTTGCGTACGGCCCAGCGGTCAAGCCCGGTGAGGCGCTCGAGCTCGACCCTGGTGCATGGCTGGCCTGCGTCGTAGAGCGCGCGGTAGACGGTGAGGCAGAGGATCTCCTTGGCGTCCACGACCAAGTCCATCACGCCGTCCTCCGCTGGTGGGTGGGGTCGGTCACAGGACTTCCCCGCGATCGACATCCCCGTTGACGACCCGCTTGCCACCCCTCGCGGCGGCGTACTTCGCCTCCTGCCGAAGCCAGTTGCGGAAAGCTGCCTCGGAGTCCTTGAACCACGCCTTGCCCTTGGACTCGACTCTGTCCCAGAAGCACTCCCACTCGCTGGCGCAATCCACGCCGAGCTGCTTCGCCAGGGCACGGTGGGTTTCGGTCGGGCCGTCCGCGCGCGTGCGCGTTCTGCCTCTCCTCTCCTCTGTAGTATTTGTTCTCTCCTCTCGCGAGCGCGCGAGGTCTAGCACCGCGCTAGCATCTTGCTTGCACTCTGCTAGCGGCTTGCTAGCATCTTGCTCCGGTATCAGCCATCCTGTTCGGATCAAGAGCGGTATGTCCGGTGGCTTTAGTGCGCTGATTTTCTTCTGAATCCAGCCAAGCTCCGCCGGGACGCGGCCGTTGAGACTGGATGCGAGAAGCCAAATCAGCACGAGGTGACCCTTCGTGATGTCGGGAAGTGAACAGAACTCGTAGTCATCAAGCAATGCCCGGTGAAGCTTGATCCACGGTGGATTCCGCTCTTTGTAGTGCTGAAAATCGTCCCAATTCTTGACGCGGTAGTACTCCACGGCGCTCCCTGTTACGCGACCGTGCTGGTGTCATCGGCCATATCCAGGGGTCGGACGAGCGTCACATAGGGCCTGGATTTCCTGCTTGCGACATCCCTGTATTGGTAGCAGGGTGCGTCGTACCAGAGCCTTACCGTCCCCTCGAAGTCGCCATTCCTGTTCTTCTGCCACAGCCATCGGCTGTCCGGCTCGTCCTCCTGGGCTCCTGTGGGGTCTTCCTCCTTGCGCTTGTTGCGCCACAGCGTGGTGATGGTGTCGGCCAGGTCAGCGATCGACCCGGTCCCCTTGATGTCCATCTTGTCGACGCGCTGGTGCTCGCTCTCCAGCTTCCGGGAGTGGGTCACCAGGAAGACCGTCGAGTCGGTCTCGTTCTTGAAGTCGCAGAGGGCCTCGACGAACTCCTTTTGACCCTTGTAGTCGTCGTCGGCGAACCCGCACTTCGTGAGGGAGTCGATGACGAAGGTCGTGATCCCGTAGCGGGCGCGGGCGTAGCGAAAGACGCTCAGCAGGTACTGCCCTTTGGCCGACCCGACGTGCTCGAAGATCCACAACTTGCCCTGCCAGTAGTCCTGCACGTGCTCGGCGAAAGGCTCGGAGGGGTCGGGCAGCGCGCACGCCTGCTTCGTCATGCGCTCGAGCAGCATCGCCGGCTTGATCTCCATCGAGGCGATGCACGCCTTGGCGCCCTGGCGCAACAGGGACAGCACGATCTGGGACGAGAATGACGTCTTGCCGTGCCCGTTGATACCGTTGATCAGGATCAGCTCCGCCGGGTTGAAGCGGACGCCGCGGTCCTCGAGCTTCTCGAAGGGTGTCTGCCAGCCGATGCGATCCCCTTCCTTCGGGAACAGGCGGGCCATGACCTCGGTCTTGTAGGCCGAGGCGGAGCGAAGCTCACGCGGGTCGAGGGACTGGGCCTCGTCGATCAGCTCCCGGAACGCGACGCGATCGCAGCCGCGCTGCAGGCACTCATTCGCATCCTTGTAAGGCGTACGCACGATCCGGCAGACTGCCCTTCCGAGACGCTCCACGAGCGCCAGAGCGCCCTTTTCGCCTGCCTCGTCACGGTCGAAGGCGATGTAGATCGTGTCGAACGCCGCGAGGCGTTCCCACTCGTTTTCCACCCACTGCAGGTTGCCGGCGCCGGACCACACCGACAGGGCCGGGTAGCCGGACTGGAACCAGGTCATCGCGTCGATCTCGCCCTCGCAGATGACGACGCTACGGGCTGTCGGCGGGATCGCCTGCCATCCGAACAGGCAGGGCTCCGCATCCTTCTCCTGCCGGACGATCTTCTTGCCGCCTGGTCGGTCGAGCTTGAGGTACTTGCAGTTGACGAGCTCGTCGTTGCGCAGGAACGGGAACACGATCTCGTCGTCGTCCGGTGAGGCCGCGACGCGGTAGGCGGCGATCGTCGGGTCGGTCAGGCCGCGCGAGTGCAGGTACTCGAGCACGCGGCCCTTGGGGCGGCTCGCGGCGGGCTTGTCGGGGCGTCGGTAAGTGCGTGGTGACGATCCGGCGAAGGCAGGCGCTTGGATGCCGAGGTAGTCGCGAGCTTCCTTGAGCGCGTCGGCGATGGACACACGGCGCACCGCCGCCCACAGGTCGAGCAGGTCGCCTGAATCGCCGCCGGCGAAGTCCGCCCACAGCCCGGCACGCTCCCCGGAGAGGCAGACCTTCAGCGACTTCCCGGACTCGCCTGCGACCGAGCCGCAGACCCATTCGCGGCCCTCGCGCTGCCCGCCGGGGAGCAGGCGCATCGCCACCGCCTCAGCGTTTCCGGCCAGTCGGTGGGCGACTTCCTTGGCGGTGATCATGCCGCCGTCTCCGTGCGCCAGGCGTCGTCGAACGCGCTGCCCTTCCCGTGGTTGCACTCCTCGCAGAGCACCTGCAGGTTGGCCACGTCGAGCGCGAGCTCCGGATACCGGCGCCGCGGCTTGATGTGGTCGACGTGGATGCGCACGCCATCAGCGGATGTGCGTCCGCAACAGGCGCATTTCGCGCCGTCCCGGCGGAGCGCGATCATCCGCACCCGCCGCCACTCGAAGGACGTCAGAAAGGGGTCGGCCTGCTTGTAGCCGGGCTTGCCAGCCAACGCGATCGCGTCGAGCAGCTCGTAGCCGACGCGCAGATCAGGCCCCTCAGGCCAGTCGGTACCGCGCGGGAAGTCGTTCGCGAGCACTGCGACCAGGTCGTCGCCTTGAAGCCGACGGTAACACCGATGGAACAGGCTCGCGGCCTCCGGTGATACCGAGAGTCGCGCACCGTCGACCAGAATGTCGACCGTTGGCGTCACGCCCTCGCCTTCCTCTGCCACACCCGGCAAGCCCGACCCGATGGACTCGTCCCCTCCCCCGCCGTCTCGATGAGTCCCTGTCGCGCGAGTTCACCTACCCGCTTCCCGACCGCATGCGCATCGATCCCGGTGCGCTCGGCGATCGCGTAGACGGTGCCCGAGCCTTCGAGCAGCGCGGCGAGGATGCGCGTGTGGTGGTGGCTGGCGAACTCGGCCACCCTCGCGGCCGCCGACTTCGACGTCGACGGGTCGGTGGTGCGGGCGAGTTCGCGTGCGTTGGGCGCGCTGGCCTGCTGGCGCTGGATGCGCGCCTGCTGGAGCATGACCGCCAAGTCGAGCGTGGCCTGCTGCATGGGCTTACTCGGGCTGCGGCTCGCCGGCGCCCGGCAGATGGTTGTCCGCCGCGTCCTCGGCATCCGTGAGGTTGTCCAGGATGCCCTGCGCACGGACGGCCAGCGCGTCGATGGCCTCCTGCTGGTTGCCGGCCTGCTTGAGGTCGACGATCTCCTGCGCGAGCCCGCGCAGCGTGTCGACGGTCTCGTTGACCTTCGCTTCGAGGTTGTCGACGACGGTTTGCAGTTGGGTGAGGTCGTTCATGGCACTCCTTTGGATGAGGTAGAGCTGCAGCAACGCGATGACGATGGCGGCGAGCAGGAGGTCGATCACTCGTCGTCCTCGTCGTAGGGATAGACGGGCCTGAACAGCCACAGCAGCAGCCACGCGGCGCCGATGGCGACGAGCGCGCAGCCGATGACGAGGTAGGCGAAGGGCGTCATCGGGAGACGGCCCCTTTGACGAGCCGCGGCGCTTCGAGATTGGCGATCGGGGCCGGCGGCTTGGCCGACGTGCGCTTCGCCGGCTCGACGTAGGCGACGCACCAGACGCGGACCGCGTTTCCGCTGTCGATCACGCGCGTCGTGACGGCGAAGTCGGCGCGGTAGTTCTCGCGGTACTTGCGGGCATGATTGCCGACGATGCCCTGGATGTTCTTCGCGGGCGTGTCGCGCGGGACCGGGACGACGAACGAATCGCCGAGCTGCATGTCGGCGAACGGATACGGCAGCACGCCGTTGCGGCTGCCCTGCTGCATGGGGATCGGCACGCCCTTTTCGATGGCGTAGGTCATGCGGCGGCTCCCGGCCGGTCGACGTACCGCAGCATCGTGTTGCCGACGAGCCGCAGCTTCTCGGCCGCGTCGAGGACGGCCTGCGCGTCGGCGAAGATGAACCGCACGACGCGACCATCATCGAGCCCGACCTCGACCTGCGCGCGGCGCTCGAAGTCCTCGAATGCGGAGACGCGGCGGACGAGGACGGTCATCGCGATGCCTTCTTGCGTGCTTTGTAAGCGGCTTGGCGCACGGCGTCGCAGGCCCTGCAGTAGCGCGCCCCGCCTCTACCAATGCGGGTATTGCTAACGGTGAACTCGTGACCGTGCTTGCATTTGGTGCGATAGCCGTACCAACTACGTATGCCCTTCCGTCCGCCGCGCTCTCGCATGTCTCGCATGTTGTCGGCGTGAGTGCCTTCGTATAGATGGTCTGGGTTCACGCATGATCGGTTGTCGCATTTGTGAAGGGCCATCCCAACCAGAGGACGGCCCAGCGCACAAGACAAGGCGAGTCGATGCGCGAGCCGGCCGCCCTTCTTCCCGTAGCCTTGGCGATCCAGAGGGCCGTCCCAGTTCATGCAAGGTGAGTCCATCAGCTGACGTCAACTTCCCGATAGGTCCAGCGGTTACCGACCTTGTGCCAGCCCCACACGACGAGCTTCCAGCCCGCCTTGCGGACGGCGTCGACGGTGTCGAGCAACGCGATCTTGTTGACGCGCTTCGAGACGCTCGTGTAGTCGGTGGCCTGCACGCCCATCGTCACGCCATCGCGCACGGCGAGGATGTCGATGAACCCGAACAGGTCCTGCTTGATGAACGTCTTCGGCAGCGTCTTCTCGACGACCTGACACTGCCAGCCGTCCTTGCGGAGCTGGTTGAGCGAGAGCGCGGTCGGAGATTGGCTCATCCCGTCACCCAGAAGAACACGCGCCAGGCGATGCCGAGTACGTAGCCGAGCACGCCGCCGAGGCCGGTGAGCAGGACGAAGGCGGTGAGGCCGCCGATGACGACTCCGGCAAGCTGGCCGACGACGCGGGCGGGCTTGCTGACGGGCGCCATCACACGATCCCCCAAACGATCAACGTCCACACGGCGACGACGAGCCACGGCGTGAGGCCAGCCCAGTCGCCGTCGCCGGGGATGTAGTCCGGGTCGTGCTGCCGGTATCCGCGTGGACGCACGTTTCGCGCGTCAAGCAGGTTCATTGTCGAGTCCCCCTCGATGGTTACGAGCACGTGCGTTACTCGTCGTCCCAGACGAGCTGCCGCGCGAACTCAGGCAGGCTCATCGCCTTGGTTGCCACCGTCGCCATCGCCTCATAGACCGGGCGATCGACACAGACCTTTTCCTTGCTGACCATCTTTAAGCCGGCCAGGTCGACGAGGTCGCAGAACTCGCAAAGGGACAGCGGGGACTCGCCGTCGCGCACCCGGCAAGCGGTGCTTTCGCTCTTGCCGATGGCCTTGGCAATGGGCTCCAGCGGCATCCGTGCAAGGCGCTGCAAGAGCCCTTGCAAGGCTTTGCGTGACGGTTCGAGCGCTGGCAGCGAGGATTCGGCCATGGACTACGCCGCTTCCGTTTGCAGGGTGTCCTTGACCGGCGGATACAGATCCGGTCTGAGAGAGGACCTGGGGATCCCGGTCGCTAATTCCACTGCCAGGACGCGCTCAGCCGGGACCTGCCCAGCGACCCACTGCCGGATGGCGGCATGCGTCACCCCCAGTGATTTGGCGAGCCTGGCCTGATTACCGCGCACCTTGGCGTACTTACGAAGGGTCATCCCCCTATGGTAGTACCACTACCAAAGAGAATGCAAGCCCCACTGCCGGACAAACGGAAGCAACGCTACCAAAATGGTGGTATGAGCAGCCAGGCGGAAGACGAGGCTTTGGCACCCGGGACGGCAGAATTGCGCCGAGAGTTGAGGGTGCAACTAAAGGAATTTGGGCGGCGGCTGCGGAGCGCCCGAGAGAAGGCTGAATTCACTCAGGAGCAGATTGGCGCGACGCTGGAGCTATCCAGTCACTCCGCCGTCGGGCAATGGGAGCGTGGCACGTCCATGGTGGCCATGGTGAACTTGATTGCCTTGGCCGAGACCTACAAAACCTCACTCGATTGGATGGTATTCGGCATGAAGGGGGGAACGCTGGAGGATCGGATCGAGCGGCTGCCGGAGCCGCTATGCAGTACCGTCCGGCAGCAAGTGAAGCTAGCGCTTGAGTCTGCAGAAGAGATGGCGCGCAGCCATCCCAAGTTCTTTGACGAGAAGGAAAGTGTCCGCGACGAGGATGTCCGGCTCACGGTCTGGAACGCGGCGGAAAAGATCGCAAAGCTAAATGCGGCCCGCAAGGAAACGAAGGCGGCAGCGAAGCCGGCAAAACCACGGAAGCGCAGGAGCGGAAACGCTTGAAGCGTGCCGGCATACTTGCACTGCTCCTGCTGCCGTGCGGGGTTGTTGCAGCTCAGCCTCCGCTCGAGTTTAAGGGCGTACCGATTGGTGCTACAAAGGCCGAGTTGCTGGCAACATTGCCGGGGTTCAAATGCAATGGCCAGTTTTGCTTCTGGTTCTTGCAGCTTGAGCCCGATCGCGTGTGCAAACCTCTTTCAGACATGAGCGATCGCAACAGGAAGTGCCGAGAGCAAGCCATCCTTACGTCTCGCTTTGGGCCTGGCGCGACCAAGGATTACACCGTGCGCATCGTCGAGGATCGCGTCGCCAGCGTGGCGATCACAATTTACGAAACCTCTTTTGATATCACCGTAGCGGCACTGACGGAGAAATATGGGCGCCCTACCGTGGACGAGACAAGCACTGTGCAGAATCGTGCTGGTGCGACGTTCGACAACCGCCGCGTAGCATGGAAGAGACCCGACGGCGCCATTATCGCGCAGCAACGCTCAACGAGCGTAGACGAGTCTGTCGTTCATATGACGACACACGCTGCCGCTGACGTGGCCGCAAAGGAGCGCGCAAACGAGGCGAAGTCTGGGGCGAAGCGACTTTAGGGATGGCTACAGATACGAGTGCCAGTGCTGCTCGGCAACGATAAGGAGGGGCGCTCCGGCCTTGCGCAATTCGACCGCCTTCTCGATCTTGCGGCCGTGCGTCGAGTGAATCCAGTCGCGAGACCCGACCTCGCCGATCACCAGATAGCGCAACTGCTTTGAGATGCCCGCGATGGACCCGCCGCGTGCCCGAACCTGCCCTTCGCACCAATCGCGCGTCCCCGCGTAGAACTTCCCGGTGAAGCAGAAAGCGTAGCCAGAGAATTCAACGGCAGGCGCGGGGTGGTCGAACGGTAGCGTTGTAGACATGCTCTTCTCGCCACGCGCAGGGGCGTTGCCACCAGCCGTTTGAGCTAGCAATCCAAGGAGTTCTCCCTCCTCGGCCTCAGACAGGTGCCCGTCCTCAAGGGCGGCGGCGAGGCGCGGGTATAGGACGCATGCCGGCCATTCGTGACGCACATTCGCATGCTGCTCGAGCCAGCCGAGCAGGAAGCGAGCCTCAGCGGCGACCACCGACCCGTCGGCCACGACACCCTTGACGATGCCGACGAGCTCGTCGATGTCACGGTCTGCTACGAAGGCGCGCCGGACCCCGGCGTTCGTGGGTTGACCATGGGGATCTCGAAGCGCCGCGCCTCTGATTCGATCGAACACCGACATCGCTAGCCCCCTTTAAGAGATGGCCCCGGCCGCCGAGCCGTGTTTCAGCGGAGCAATGGCCGGGCCAGTTACAGCGGGGCGGCGTTCCACAGGTCGCCGCTCGTCAGTACGCGCTCACGCCATGAGATAAATTGGTAGTACCCCTTGCATTCATTTGGTAGTGTTGCTACCATGTCTCCATCGCCCCACCCCGGGGCACACGGAGACCGCAGATGACGCTGTACACCGCAAGGGAGGGCGAAGACGCCCGGATGATCGAGGCGCCGAGCAAGGCTGCGGCCTGGGCGCATGTCCGGCAGGGAATCAGCCTGAAGGCGACGACGCCGAGCGAGGCGGCGAAGCTGACGGCGGCCGGGGTGGTGATCGAGGAGGCCGGCAAGGCGGGCGAGCCGGCGGGCGGGAGCGACGCGTGATTGCCCACCTGCGGCACCTGATCCGCGCGGCGATCTACCGGGTGGCCGAGCTGCACGTCGCTGGCAGGCACGAGCTGGCAGCCGGTGCGCGGCGTCTGGTGGCGTTCCTGCGGGCGAAGCTGGCGATCGCGCGGGCGGCGGCATGACCACCCTCGAATACATGCGCCAGCAGGCGACCTACTACGCGCGCCACGCCGAGGAAGCGTATCGGTCCGACGCGCCGGACACCGCGCGCGAGCACCGGGAGAAGGCGAAGTTCTACGAGGCGGCCGTCCGCGCGCTGATGGCCGCGAACAGCGACCGGCCGTTGCTGACGACGAGGTCGGCATGAGCGCCGTGAAGAAGAAGGCGAGTAAGCCGGTCGTTGTGGACGTCCGGCTGCCAGTCGCGCTGATCGGTCTATTGGACGAATGGGCCGCGGAAGGGCTGCTCGGCAACACGCGTGAGGAGGTCGTCCTGCACGTGCTGCGGCACTACCTGTTCGCGCAGGCTCGTGCTGATAAGGCCAGCGGGAGGCCAGCATGACCACCGTCCTCGCCCGCCTGTCCGAGCGCGCCGCGACGCTCGGCTATGAGCGCTACGAACGCGAGGGTCCGAAGTACCTGCTGGCCTGCCTGCGCGGCGAGTTCGGCGACCTGTCGAAGCAGGCTGCCGAGCACTGGGTCGCGGACATGCACGCCGAGCACCCGGACCACGAAGGCGTCGCCGTGCGCTACATCGCCGACCACGAGCGCGTGCTGTTCGAAGCGGCTGGCGACGACGAAGAACGGCTGCGCGACGAGTACGCCGACCGCCGGTGCGACGAGATGCGCGACGAGCGGGAGGCGGCGTGATGGACGAACAGGCGGTCCAGCGAGCCGTGACCAACCAGCGCATGGTCGCGGCCGAGCTGGTCGGCTACGTCGGGCAGATGCTCGCGGACGGCGACGAGATGACGATCCACCGCGAGTCGCTGCGCGAGTACATCGCGCGCTACGAGCGGTTCCGCGCCGCCGAGCGTGCAGCCATCGAGGCGGACGCGCCATGAGCCAATCCCAAGCGCAGTTCGCTTTGGCTCTCATCGGCTTTCTTCTGACGTGGTTCTCATCCATGTTTTTGTGGATCGAGCATCCCGAGGGCGCACAGCGGAAGCTCATGTTCGGCCTGCTCGGTCTGGGCCTCGTGTTCCTGTCGCCGATGCTGACCATGCTATGGAGCGCCGCGATTCTCGGAGGCGCGCCATGACCCAAACCATCCGCCAACGCCGCGCGCTGCTGGACATCGGCAAGCCGGCGCGCAGGACTGGGTTCGATGTCGACGTGCTGATCGGCTGGATGGGCATCGTCGGCAGCGTGGCGCTGGTCGTGCTGGCGTGGGCGGGAGTGTTCGAGTGAGCGCGTCATCGTTTCTGGAGCGCAAGCATGCCGCCGAGGAGGAGTTGCGCCGCGTGCTTCGCGAACACGTCGCCCCGCTCATCAAGGAACTCGGCGCGTCCGATTGCGACATCGATCTGAACTGGATGCGCTACGTCGACGGCGAGGCTGACCCCGTCGTCAACCTGCGGATCAGGACATGACCCCGCCCACCGACCCCCGAGCCGCCATGGCCGCCATCGAAGCCAGTCTATTGGCCGACGACGCGCTGACCAGGATGCGCGGTCAGTTCCTCGACCTTTTCGTCCGGCCCGAGGACCGCGAGCTCGCCGCCATCACGCTGCGCAACCTCCTCTGCATCGCGTACTCGATGGGCGGGGCGGCGGCGGCGACCGACCTGGCGGAGCGGCTGACGAGGTTGTCGCGATGAAGATGGCCGACTACATCGCGCACAAGGCGGTCAGCGCGTCCGTCCTGCGCACGCTGATCGAACGCTGCCCGGCTGCGGCGTGGTTCGAGTCGCCGTGGAATCCTGACCGACCGGCCGACCATTCGGACGCGTCGGACGCCGGCACGATCGCCCACTCGATCCTGCTGGAAGGCTCGCGGGACTGCGTCGAGATCATCGACCCGTTCGACCATCCGGCCAAGACGACGGGCGCGATACCGGAGGGCTGGACGAACGCCAGCATCCGCGCGGCAAGGGACGCAGCCAGAGCCGCCGGGAAGATTCCAGTGCTGCCGACCGACATGGTCGCGATCGACGCGATGGTCGCGTCCGCTCGGCGTTTCATCGACAGCCTGCGCGTCCCACAGCCGGCGGTCTGGCAGATGTTCCAGCCGGGCGGCGGCGAGTCCGAGGTGACGATCCTGTGGGACGAGAACGGAACGCCCTGCAAGGCGCGGCCGGACCGCATCGCGACAGCCCGCGACCTGATGGGCGACCTCAAGTTCACCAAGCGCAGCGCGGAGCCGTCCGGGTGGGGCCGCTCGATGCTCTACGGCGAGGGCTACTACCTGTCGCCGCCCTGGTATCGGCGCGGCGTGAAGCGCGCGTTCGGCGTCGAGAACGCCGACTACATCTACATCGTTTGCGAACAGGACCCGCCGTACCTGTGCTCGGCCGTCGGCCTGCCGCCGGAAGGATGGGCGCTCGGCGAGCCGCAAGTGTCGGCCGCCCTGTCGCAGTGGCAGCGCTGCTTCGCGGCCGACGACTGGCCGGCCTACCCGCCCACCGTCTGCTATCCGGACCCGCCCGCCTACAAGGCCGCGCAATGGGAGGACCGCCAGCTATCCGGCGACTGGCGCCTGCTGTTCCCTGATCTTGCCGAAAAGGTGCGCACGTATGAGAGGACTTGATCTGCTCGGGCTTCGCGGCCGGGACCGCGTCACCGGCTTTGTCGGGGTGGTGACGTCGGTCAGCTACGACCTGTACGGCTGCGTGATGGTGGTCCTGTCGCCGCCCGTCGACGACAAGGGCGAGGTCCACGACGGCAAATGGTTCGATTCGCATCGCATCGAGGTCATCGACGGAAAGCCCGTCATGGCGGCTCCGGACTTCGGAGACGTCAAGGGTCCGGCCGAGAAGCCGCGCATGCCGTCGGGGCCGCGATGAGCTTCACCTTTCGCCCTGCGATCCGTTCGAACGTCGGCCTGTTGATCGGCCTGGCGGGCGCGAGCGGGTCCGGAAAGACGTTCACGGCGATGCGCCTCGCGTCCGGCATTGCCGGCGACAAGCGCTTCGCGGTGATCGACACCGAGGCCGGCCGCGCGACGCACTATGCCGATCAATTCGCGTTCGACCACGGCGATATGCAGCCGCCGTTCCGACCGGAGGCATACGAGCAAGCCATCCTCGCGGCCGACAAGGCCGGCTATCCCGTGATCGTCGTCGACTCGATGAGTCACGAATACGCCGGCGAGGGCGGGCTGCTCGACTGGCAGGAAGAGGAGTTCCAGCGGATGGGTGGTCGCGACGCCGTGAAGATGGCGTCCTGGATCAAGCCCAAGATGGCGCATAAGCACATGGTCGCGCGGCTGCTGCAACTGCGCGCGCACCTGATCCTCTGCTTCCGCGCCGAGGAGAAGATCGACATCATCAAGGAGGACGGCAAGACGAAGATCGTCCCCAAGGTGTCTCCGACCGGCTTCGTGGGATGGCAGCCGGTCTGCGAGAAGAACCTGCCGTATGAGCTGACGGCGTCGTTCCTGCTGACGGCGGATGCGCCGGGCGTGCCGAAGCCGATCAAGTTGCAGGAGCAGCACCGCGCCCTCTTCCCGCTCGACGAGCCGATCACCGAGGAGTCGGGCCGGCGCATCGCCGAATGGGCCGCCGGCAAGGTCGCCGAGCCGGACCCGATCGTCGAGGCCACGTTTGCGCGCCTCAGGACGGACGCGATGTCCGGCGGGTCGGCCAAGGTTAAGGCGGAATGGGAAGCGCTGCCGCCGCCGATGAAACATGCCTTGCAACCGCGCCTCGATCAACTGCGCGCGATCGCGAAGCAAGTCGACATAGGGATGCAGCCATGAGCGCCGATCCGCAGGAATTCGAGCTCGAACAGCCCACGCCCGGCATGCCTTCCGAGCACGTCATCGAGGAGCTGGTCCACTGCTTCAACGTCGCGAAGGACTACGCGGGCGCGTTCCGCGATGCCGTGAAGGCGCAGGCCGAGAAGCACAAGCTCTCGCCCTCCGCGCTGCGCAAGTACGTCGCGGCACGCGCTGGCGACGGCGACAAGATGGAAGCGTTGAACAAGGAAGCCGACGACCTGGAGCGGCTCCTATCGGCCACGGAGGAGGCATGAACATCCTGAACCCCGGCTTTCGTTGGATCCCGCCGGACGACGATTCGACGGCCTTCCGTGCCCGCCAGATGGCGCGGATGGCTGCTGCTCAACGGGCGAAAGCGGATGCTGCCCAAGGCCCGCGTCACCCCGGGACCGGCGGCAGCGCAGCGAGTAGCCCACTCTCACCGCAGCGCTCCGGCAAGGCAGGCTGACATGCCGCAAGTGCTCCGCGACCTCACCGGCCAGACGTTCGGCCGCCTCACCATCATCGGCCGGGCCGACCGACCGCCGGGCAAGTCGAACGCGACATGGTGGGCCTATCACTGCACGTGCGGCAACGGCGGCAAGGCCACGAGTCAGGCACTCGTGCGCGGCGGCGTCCGGTCGTGCGGATGCTTCCGCAAGGAACGCATGGCAGCGATAGCGCGGGCCAACGGCGCACGCGCGGCAGCGAATGCGCGCGCTGCGAAAGCGCGCCACGCGGCGCAAGAGAAGGCGGCGGCCGACCGCTACGCACCGAAGACCTGGACGGGCGCCGAATCCGCCGCCCGCAACCTTGAGGCCGCATGGAGCGGCATACGGAGAGACGCATGAACATCATCGAAGTCAACGGCCAATTCGGCAGCTACGCCACGCAGAAGATCGCGCCCTTCCCGCTCGACGGAATCGCGGCGGTCGAGTTCACGGTCCCGCAGGACACGCCCGCCGGCAAGCAGGGTGGCCTGTTCTTCGCCGATGACCGCACCGGGCCGCGGAAGCGCACGGCATCGCTTGCTGCTGCGCCCGGCGTCCTCAATGCGCCGTGGCCGTACAGCATGAGCGGCAGCACGATCAGCTTTAACTACATCATCGGCGCGGCCCCGCGCTTCATCGGCCAGTGCCGCTTGGAGCCGGGCGGCACGTACTACGTGAACATTCAGACCGTGCGGTCCGACGTCACGGACAACCCGATGGTCTACACGATGCGAGCGCCGGAGTGACCGACTTTCTCTGCGCCGTCGGCGTGATCGTGGGCGTCTGCGCCGCCTTCTATGCGGGGCATCTGGTGACGAGGGAGCACGAGTAATGGCCATCCCCTACGAGAACGCCACCAGCGGCGAGCGTGCCGTCAACGACATGCAGAAGGTCCTGCGCGGCTTCGGCTGCACCAGCTTCGGCCAGATGATGGATTACGAGGCCGGCGAGCTGCTGGTGCAGTTCCGCTACCGCGGCTACCCGGTGAGCGTGAAGGCCAGCGTCAACGGCTATGCCGCAGCGTGGCTCAAGGAACACCCATACAGCCACCGCAGCCGCAGCACGCGGGTCGACCACGAGCGGAAGGCGAAGGACGTCGCCAGCGTCGCGATCTATTCGATCCTGCGCGACTGGATCAAGGGCCAGATCACAGCGGTCGAAACCGGGATTCTGTCGTTCGAGGGCGCGGGAGGCGTCCGCTAAGTGGCATTCGGACGACTGCCCCGGCGATAGCTTGCATGACTGTATCGAGCGCGCGATAGAGAAGACGGTCTCGCAGTTCGCGGAGGAAGTCGCCTCCGGCTGCGACGGAATCGAATGGGCCAAGCATTGGTGCGGAGCGATGGGTGCGAGTAATGCATGTGCGGCGTATATCCGCGCCGTCCGCGCCCGCTGGCTGGGGAGCGGCGCATGATCCCGGTCGAGCTGTGGCACCGGACGTACATAGACCGGCTGATCGACCAGCCGTATCGGACCCGCGAGGCAGCGGAGGCCGCGACGATCGAGCGCACGCGCGAGGGCGAGCGGACCAACTTCGGCGTCGTGCGGTATGTGCTGGCACCCGCCGCTCTACCAGAGGAGGAGTGATGTCCTATTGCCGATGGAGCTGTACGGCGGACCAGAGCGACGTGTACGTCTACGCGAGCTGCGAAGACCAATGGGTGATCCACGTCGCTAAGAGCCGGGCCGAGAGTGACCAGCCTCCGATCGAGATGCCCGGGCTCGACGACGTCGATGCCTACATAGCCGCACACAAGCAGCTTCGGGCGTGGTTGGAAATGGCTCGCGCCGTGCCGATCCCGCTGCCTCACGCCGGCGAGTCGTTCTATCTCGACAACCCCGGCGATTGCGCAGATCAGTTGGAAAAGCTGCGGGGGCTCGGCTACTACATGCCTGACGGCGTGATCGAGACGTTGCGCGAGGAACAGCGCGAGATGGACGCCGCCCCATGACCCGCACCTGCTAGAGGAGGGATGATGGCAAAGCTCACTGTCGAGAATGCTAGCAAAGCGAGCATCCACAACCGTGCCGCCTTGCTCGCCGCGCAGTCAGCGGGCTGCTACTACTGCTTGCAGATCATCGACCCGCGGCATATCAAGGAGTGGGTCGATCTCGTGCCGCGCAAGGGGAAGGTGCCGCCGGATCAGACTGGCATGTGCCCGAACTGCGGCGCGGACGCGCTCCTGCCGAACGTTGACGACAAGGCGTTCCTGCGCGAGTGCTACGACTATTGGTTCACGGTGCAGCGCGCATGACCCCCACCCTCTCCCTTGCTGAGGCGGGATGATGCGAGTCGAGCGCATCGGCAATGCGACGCTGATCTTGGGCGATTGCCTTGAAGTGCTGACGACGCTGCCGAAGGTCGACGCGGTGATCACCGATCCGCCGTATGGGATTCCGGCCGGATCTGCTGTGTGGCGTCGCAATGGCACAGCGATCGAGGATTGGGGTGACGCAGGCCACAACGTCGAGGTCATTGGCTGGCGTGAACTGGTGGCGGCCACCGATGCTTGGGCGGTTGAATTCGGCGTGCAGGCACGCGATGAGTTCTCCCTTGTGCAGAAGCATGTCGCCTGTGGCTGGGCACCTTCGAACATGTATGCGCTGGTGAAGTCGGCGCCTGCCCCGACGCCGCGCCCAGGCTTCGCGAGCGCGATAGAGTTGGCGATCGTCAGCCGGATCGGCTCGCCACGCTGGCACGGTTCAGGGTACGTGCCCAATCGGTGGATCGGGCTGACCCCGAATCGCGCAGGCACTGACCACGGGCACCCGACCGAGAAGCCAGTCGATGCCATGCAGTCCCTTGTTGGCGCGCTGACCGGCCCAGCGGGCATGACCCTCGACCCCTTCATGGGCTCCGGCACCACCGGCGTCGCGTGCGCCAACCTCGGCCGCAAGTTCATCGGCATCGAGGTCGAGCCGCGCTACTTCGACATCGCCTGCGAGCGCATCGCGAACGCGCAGCGGCAGGCGCGGCTGTTCGAGTCCACCCCATGACCCCCTGCTACTTCTGCGGGTATAGGGAGCGGCGGCGGGAGAGGGAGGGGCGGAAGTGATGCGCGACCCCGAGCGTTGCGTCGGCTGCAAGTGCGCGAAGTGCGGCCACGTGTGGATCGCGGCCTATCTACCGCTGAACATGGCCGAGGTCGCCAAGATGATGAAGCGCGTCTACTGCCCGGTCTGCTTGGACACGAAACCACTGGTCGCGAAGACCGAGGAAATCGCCGCGGTTCTCACCGGCACACAACGATGACCCTACCCCTTGAAGCCCAATGGCTGGATGCCGAAGGCGTGGCCGCGATGCTGGCCTACGAGCCGCGTGTGGTGCGCGAGAAGGTCACCTGCCTACCGGATTTCCCGAAGCCCGCCAGGATCGGCGGCAAGGGCTTTCCGCGATGGAACGCGGCCGAGGTCCAGCGATGGATGCTCGCCCAGCGCGAGATCAGTCGAGACGGTCGGCCACGTCCTCCATCTTCGGAGCGTAGTACCGCGCCAGCAGAATCTTGAGGTCCTTGTGCCCGGTGACCTTCGCCAGCGTGAGGGGATCGAGCTTGGCCGCGAGACGGGTCGTGGCCTCGCGCCGCAGGTCGTGGAAGTGCAGGCCGGCCAGGTGCGGATGCTCTTTCGCGGCGGCGTCGCGCGCCCGGCGGAACAGCGTGTCGAACGTGTCGGACGACACGAGAATCGAGGGCGCCAGGTCCAGCACCTCGCGCGCCTTCGTCGAGAGCGGCACGTCCCGCTCGTCGCCGTTCTTCGTCTTGAACAGGTGCACCAGCTTGGACGCGACGCGGTTGTCGGCGTCCAGCGAGAGCAGCTCGCCCTTGCGCATCGCCGTCTCGACCGCCAGCGCCATCGCGAGCGCGATGTAGTGGCTGGCGTACTCCGGCGGCCCGCCTTGGTAGCCGAGCGCCTGCTGCACGATCAGGATGTCGGCATCGGTCCAGCGCTGCTTGCGCGGCTTGCCGGGCGCCGGCGGCTTGAGACCCTCGAACGGCGAGGTCTTGATCCACTCCCATTCGTCCCGGCAGGCCGCAAATACGGCCCGCAGCAGGCCGTATTCCCTGCGACGGGTCTCCGGCGCCAGCTCGGTCATGGAATCGCGCCAGCGCGCGATGTCGGCCCTCTGCACGTCGCTCACGAGCTTGCCCACGAACGGCAGATCCCGCGCGAACTTGCCCAGCCGCACCCGCTCCCAGTGCTCGCCGGCATGCGTCGGGCTGATCGTGTTGGCGTATTCTTCGAGCGCCTGCCGGACCGTCTTGGCGATCG
>CAZGUH010000030.1:0-50332 GCA_964529005.1 uncultured Ilumatobacteraceae bacterium
TGTTCTGCCCCTTCACCAACCCAAACACCTCATAGCCCTTGCCATGCAAGAACTCAGCCAGATGCTGACCATCCTGACCGGTGATCCCGGTGATGAACGCGCGCGGCATAGCAACTCCAATGGGCACGAGAAACGACTGCGTCAGTGTAGGCGACCGGCCTCTGTCGAGACCTGCCACCTCAGTCGCGGCGGGCGAAGCGCATGCGCAGGCAGAGCGCGATCATCGACAGCCCGAGGCGCAAGGCGGTCAGCTTGTCGCCGGTCACGGAGCTGGTGCCGACGCGCGGCCGGTACTTCACCGGGATCTGCACCAACGTCATCCGGCTGCGCACGACGTGGAGCTGCATCTCGTACCCGAACGCCGAGCCGGTGCCGGTGAAGTCGGGGGCGATCTTGTCGATCGCAGTGCGTCGCAGCACACGGAACGTGCAGCCGACGTCGGAGAGGTAGACGGTGTTGAAGAGCACCTCGGTGAACTTCGCCACGGCCCAGTTCCCCCACCGCAGGAACGCGCCCATGTTCGCCCCGCTGAGGATGAACGTCTGGACGGTGCGGGAGCCGAAGACGACGTCGACGTCGTCCGTGAACGGCAGCATCTTCAACAGGTCGGCCGGATCGAACGTCCCGTCCGGTTCACAGACGCACACGAGGTCGGCATCGGTGGTCTCGGCGAGCCCCCGCCGGATCGCCGAGCCGTAGCCCTGGACGGGCTCGAACACCTCCCGCGCCGACGTGGCGAGGACCGCGGACGACGTGTCGGGGTGGGCGTTGTTGTTGACGACGACGATGTCGTCGACGACGTCGAGCGCTTCGAACCCACGGATGCAGTCGCCGATGCTCTCGGCCTCGTTGTAGGTCGGCAGCACGACTGCCAGACGCTGTCCCTTCCACATCGTCAGGTGGCCTCCATGGCCCACGGAACGTACATGATCGCTCCGGCGACCTCGACGCGCTCGTACGACTCGACGGGCATCCACAGCACCAAGGGATTGTCCGTGCCCGGGTCGAACACGAACGCCACCCGCTCGGCGGGCGTCTGCTCGACCAGCCGCTGGCTCGACGGCACCCGCACGATGAACGGATGGCCGGCGACCGCGGATCGGATCTCGCGGTCACTCTGGTACTCGATCGGCAGGACGAGCCAGTAGTACCCGGCGATCCGATCGACCCCGCGTGCCGACAGCTCGTCGATGATCGCCGCGGTCGCGGCGTTCGGGTCACGCAGATCGGCGCCGAGGTCGTGACGCAGGAATGGGATCGACGCGATGGCGACCCACACGACCACCACCGCTGGCCGCGCCCAGGCGTGGAGCCGCTCGGGCATCGCGCGCACGGCGTCCGCCGCGGCTCGAGCGACGGCGAGCACCAGGAACGGCAACGGGATCACCGCGTAGCGGGCGTCGTCGACGAACGACAGGTTGGCGAGCAACGCCATCAGCGGCCAGCACGCCAGCAGCGGCGCGACGACCAGCAACCCGAGCGTGCGCTGCCGCCCACCAGCACGCACCAGCGACCATGCCCCCCACACCACCACGGCCCCGATGACGAGGCAGATCGTGATGCCGAGGGGCGCTCCCAACGTCCAGGCTCCGCCGGAGCCGCGCATGCCGAACGCACGGGGCAGCAGACCTGTGAAGAAGCGCGCGCAGCGTGGCAGCGGTCCCTCGGCGTCGTCGACGGGCTGCTCGAGAGACGGCCAGCCGTTGCGGGCGTTCCAGGCGAGGAACGGGCCGTTGACGGCGATCGCGGCGATCGCGGCGGGCGCCCACCAGCTCCGCAGCGATCTGCGGTGGACCACGCACGGCGTCACCAGCATCGGCACGATCGCGGCGAGGTACATCGGATGAACGTAGAACGTGAGCCCGGCAGCGGCGCCGACGATCGCCGCGATGCGGGCGTCCGGCTGATCGACGCCGAGCGCTCGCGCACAAGCCCACAGCGTGACGATGACCAAGGCCATTCCGAGCGCATAGCCGACGTACGCCCGTGTCGACACGACCAGCATCGCTCCGGGGGCGAGCCACAGCAGCGCCCCGGCGACAGCCGCGCCGGCGCGGCCGGCGAAGGGCCGCGCAGCGACGCACATCGCAGCGGATGCCAGCCCCCAGATGACCACTGGGACCGCCTTGAGCAGCCAGACGTGCTGACCGAACACGGCGATCATCGGGGCGAGCGCGTACGACTCGAACACCGCGGAATACGTGCTGCCCTGGATCACGATCGGGATGCGGCCACCGGTGATCTCCGCCGCTTGCAGGCCCGTGTAGGCCTCGTCGGCGTTGAGCGCCCCGAACGGCGATCGCCACACCCATCCGCGCAGCAGCAGGCCGGCGACCAGCGCCGCCGCGGCGGCCACGACCACGAGCACGCGTGTGGGCGGGCCGGGAGCCCCGTCGGTTGCGGCTGGCTCCGCGAGCCCCGACGGCGCTGCCGTTGCTTCGGACGTCGGAGGCACGCCGGGCAAGCTAGCCGACGTCCCGCAGGCCGTTCCGGGCTTCACGCGCCGCTGTCACGCAGGGGCTGCCGGGTACAGTTGCACGTCGCCATCGTGGACCGAACGCGCGCACCTCAGGAGGATTGATGGGACGACTCGGGCGCATCCTGAACCGAGGCACCCGACTCCCCGGGGTGCGCACCACGCGCGACGTCGCCGAGAAGGCCGTCACTCCGCATCTGCGGGCCGACGTCGAGCGGCTCGATCTGCTGATCAGGGAGCAGATCCACAAGCTCCACGTCGAGATCATGGGGCTGCGCGCCGCGGCCAACGACACCGCCGCGTCCACCGCGGGCAGCCTGCGCCGCCACCAGCGCCAGCTCGACGAGCTCACGCACCGTCTGAACGTGCTGCGCGACGAGGTCGGCCTCCAGGACGAGGCACGCTGGAACGAGCGCGTCGCCGCCATCACGTCGTGGCTCGACGACGTCGTCACGCGGGTCGACGCGGCCGAGCAGCGCAACGCCTCGCGCACCGAGGAGATCCGCGCCGAGTTCATGTACGAGCTGCGCTATCGGGACGCGGCCTCGTCCGCGCCTGCCGGAGAGACGTTCGACGCGGTCGACATCATCCAGCCGGACAAGCTCACGCCGGCCGACGGCGTCGTGCGCCTCAACCTCGGCTGTGGGCGGCTCAGCCTCGACGGCTACGTCAACGTCGACATGCGCGCCCTGCCCGGCGTGGACGTGGTCGCCCCGATCGACCGCCTGCCGTTCGAGCCCGAGTCGGTGGACGAGATCTTCAGCGCCCACCTCCTCGAGCACTTCCCCCATGAAGAGCTCCGCCGCAAGCTGCTGCCGTACTGGATGAAGCTGCTCAAGCCGGGCGGCGCCTTCCGCGCTGTCGTGCCCGACCTGCGGGCGATGATCGACGACGTGCACGAGGGCGCCACGTCGTGGGAGGACTTCCGCCGGGTCGCCTACGGCGACCAGGAGTACGAGGGCGACTTCCACTTCAACGCGTTCACCACCGACGGGCTCGCCCACGCCTTGGAGGAGGCCGGCTGCACCGATGTCCGCGTGCTGGCGTCGGGCCGCACGAACGGCATCTGCAAGGAGTTCGAGATCGAGGGCCGCAAGCCGCTCTCGAGCGCGTCGCCGGCGAGCTGATGCGCGAGATCTCCGTCGTCATCAACACCTACAACCGGCGCGCCAGCCTCGAGGCGACGCTGTGTGCGCTGCGCCAGCAAGAGCACGAACGCTTCGAGGTCGTCGTCGTCAACGGCCCCTCCACCGACGGCACGGACGAGCTGCTCGCCCAGTGGTCGGACGTGGTGCGCGCTGTTCCCTGCCCGGAGGTTCACCTCGGCAAGTCGCGCAACCTCGGCATCGACGCCGCGGCGGGCGAGCTGGTGGCGTTCATCGACGACGACGCGATCCCCGAGCCCGACTGGCTGACCGTGCTCGACGCGGCGTTCGACGACCCGGAGGTCGCGGGCGCGGGCGGGCTCGTCATCGATCACACGGGCACCGACCTCCAATACTTGTACTCGGCGGCCGACCGGCTGGGGCGCACGTACTTCGACATCGCTCCCCCGTTCGACCGCTGGCAGGTCCCCTACGGGCGGCAGTTCCTCTACCTCCAGGGAACGAACACGTGCTTCCGCCGTGACCTGCTGGCGCAGATCGGCGGCTTCGACGAGGAGATCGAGTACTTCCTCGACGAGACCGAGGTCTGCATGCAGCTCGCCGACAAGGGGTGGAAGCTCGTGCCGTTGACCGCCGGCGCGGTCCATCACAAGTACCTCGCCAGCCAGGTTCGCACCGCGGCGCGCATCTTCACCCGCCCCTACGCGCCGGTGAAGAACCGGGTCTACTTCGCGCTCCAGCACGGCCGGGAGGACCACGGGCTGATCGAGGCGCTGCGCGTGGTGACGGACTACGCGCACGAGCTGCGCGGGGTCGCGGCGGCGATGCACGCCCAGGGCACGTTCGACGACGCGACGCGCGACGGGTTCCTCGACGGCATCACCACCGGGTTCGAGGTCGGCCTCGAACGCGGGCTGCGCGGGTCGCGCCAGTCGCACCAGATCGCGCCTCGCCGGGGCGAGGACTTCCGGCCGTTCTCCACGATCATCGCTCGTGACCGGATGCGCATCTGCTTCGTGTCCGAGGAGTACCCGCCGGGCAACGTCGGCGGCATCGGGCGCTACACCTTCGATCTCGCGCGTGGCCTGGCGGTGCGCGGGCACGACGTCCACGTCGTGGCGCGCACCCCCGACGTGGCGCGCGTCGACCACGAAGACGGCGTGTGGGTCCACCGTTTGGCTCCCCCGCCGCCGGGCACGGTCGACGTCGACCACGTGCTCGCCGCGAACCTGGCGCACTGCGCCAACGTGTACCACGCGGTGCGTGCGATCCACGACCGCCGAGGGCTGGACCTCGTCATCGCCCCGATCTGGAACTCCGAAGGGCTGCTGTGCCTCTTCGACGACGACATGCGCACCGTCACGACGCTCATGACGACGCTCCAGAAGGTCGTCTCGCTGATGCCGTCGTGGGAGACGCAGCCGCACCCGGTGGCGCTCGCCGCGCTCGAGGACGTCACGCTCGCCCACAGCGCGGAGATCCACGCGATCAGCCATGCGATCTGGCGTGACTGCGCGCCGCGGGCCCCCGGCGCGCGTGTCCACGTCGCCGAGTTGGGGGTCGAGGACGTCGCGGCCGCTGCGCCGATCGCCACCGAGCGATCGCCCGAGCAGCGCATCCTGTTCGTCGGCCGGCTGGAGGTGCGCAAGGGCGTGCCGACGCTGTTCGACGCGGCGATCGACGTCCTCGCCGCGCACCCGCACGCCGAGGTGCGCCTCGCCGGGGCGGACACCCCGAACACCGAACACGAGCTCACCTATCGCGAGCTGCTCGCACAACGGCTCACGCATCGACCCGACCTGCTCCGCCGCTTCCGCTTCCTCGGCTACGTGCCCGACGACGTGCTCGCCCAGGAGTACGCGCAGGCCTCGGTGCTGTGCGTTCCCTCGCTGTTCGAGTCGTTCGGGCTCGTCGTGTTGGAAGGCATGCGCGCCGGCCTTCCGGTCGTCGCCTCACGGGTGGGCGGCATGGCCGAGATCCTCGACGGCGACCACGGAATCCTCGTCCCGCCCGGCGACGCGCGAGCGCTCGCCGATGCGCTCGACACGCTGCTCGGCGACGACACGATGCGGGCACGCATCGGGGCCGCAGCACGCGCCGAGTTCGAGCGCTTCTGGCGCATCGACCACGCCGTCGCCCGCGTCGAAGCGCTCGCCCGTGACGTCGTCGCCGGTGCGGCGAGTGGCGGCCGCGGCCTGAAGGCGAACGAGCTGGCCGCCGCGCTGGCGCCGATCCTCCGTGACTGCACGGCCGACGCCGTCGAGCAGATCGCCGACCCGACTCCCTACGGCGCGCGCCGCATCCTCGACCGGATCCATGGCACGCCATCGAAGGCTGCACGATGAGCTCGCTGCTGGCGCGGCTCAATGCGATCGCCGGTCGCCGCTCGGTGCGTGTCGCCGCGATCGTCGTGATGCTGGCCGGGCTGGTGACCGCGATCGTCGCCGACCGCGACCGGCTCGCCGACGTGTTCTCGTCGTTGTCCGCGACGAGCCTGGTCGTCGCCGCCGTCGCCGGCGCGGCGGCGCTCGGCTTCAGCGTGATGTGCTGGACGGGCTTGGTCCGCGCGCTGGGAGGCGAAATCGCCACGACGGATGCCGCCGAGGTGTTCTACGTCGGCCAGCTCGGCAAGTACATCCCAGGCAGCGTCTGGACGGTCGCCACGCAGATGCAGCTCGGCGCGGAGCGTGGCATCCGCCGCTCTCGCACGGCGGTGGCGACGGTCGTCCAGCTGATCATCAACCTCGTGACGGGCGCCGCGGTGTTCGTCGTGACGCTGCCGTTCCAAGGCAGCGACAGCCGCCGCTACACCGTCGTGGCGTGCATCGCCGGCGCGCTCGCGCTGGCAACCCTGCATCCCCGCGTGCTCTCGCCCACGGTGCGCCGGGCGCTGCGCATCATGAACCGACCGCCGCTCGAGAACGAGTTGACGCTCGGCGACGTGGCCCGCGCCGCGGGCTGGACGATCGCCGTGTGGGCCGCGTACGGCGTGCACGTCCTCGCGTTCGCGCACGACGTCGCGGGCGCCGACGTCACGGCGGACAACCTCGCCGGCTTCAGCGGCGGCTTCGCGCTCGCGTGGACGGTCGGCTTCCTCGTCGTCATCGCGCCGTCGGGCGCCGGTGTCCGCGAGGCAGCGCTCGTCGCCGCGTTCAGCAACCGGATGACAGCGTCCGAAGCGCTGGCCATCGCGCTCGTCTCGCGGGCCGTCTTGACCGTGCTCGACGGGCTCGTCGGCCTCGGCGCCCTCGGCTCGGCGAGCCTGCGGCGGCGGCATCGGCGGGCGGCAGCGCTGACGATCGACGAACCCGTGGCAGAGTCAGCGTCATGAGCGAGAAGCGAGCGGACCGCGTGCGCCCCCGACACGGGTCGGTGCGTGTCGTCGACGGAGTTCCCCGCGGCGACCGGCGAACATCGATGTCGTTGCTGCCCCTGGCGGCAGAGGGGCGGTGGCTGTTCCGCCACCGTGACAAGGTCAAGGGAGCACTGCTCGACGTCGGATGCGGGAACGCGCCGTACGAGGTCTGGTACCGCGACCTCGTCGACTGGTCGTGCCGCGCCGACATCGCCCCCCTGCCCCACCTGTCCGTCGCCTCGGCGGCGGAGATGCTGCCGTTCGCCGACGCGACGTTCGACACGGTGCTGTCGACGTCGGTCATCGAACACGTCGACGATCCCGTGCGCGCGCTCGCCGAGATCGCCCGCGTCACCCGCCCAGGTGGGCATCTGCTGATCAGCGTGCCGTTCATGTACCCGGTCCACGAGGCGCCCTACGACTTCCGGCGCTTCACGTACTTCGGCCTGGAGCGCGCCGTCGCCGAAGCCGGCTTCGAGGTCGTCGAAGTCGGCGCCGTCGGCGGCCCCGTGACGTTCGTCGCCCACCTCGGCGTCATGGCGGCATCCGCCGTGGCAAGGGCGGTGGACGCACGCCCCATCGTCGGCGCGCTGGCCCGCTCCGCCGTGACCCTCCCGCAATCGGCGGTCCGACCACTCGTGTCGAGCCACCTCGGCGTCGGCGCGCGGCGGATCAGCCTCGGCTACATGGCGGTCGGGCGCCGCCTCTGAGCAGCCCTCACGGCCAGGTCCCGATACTGCGCGCCGACGGCGTCGACCGACAGCGCTTCCGCACGGCGGGCCCCGGCGGCGCCGAACCGCGCGACGCGCTCGGGGTCGCAGAGCAGATCCTTGAGGACCGTCGCCAGCGCCTCGTGGTCGCCAGGAGGGACGAGGACGCCGTCCTGCCCGCTGACGATGACCTCGTCGATGCCGGGAAGCCCCGAGGCGACGACACAGCGGCCCGCCGCCAACGCCTCGGCGACCACGACCGGCCGGCCGTCCTGATCGCCGGAGGCCGCCCGGACCGACGGGATCACGACGATGCCGCAGTGCCGGAGCAGGTCGACGAGGCCAGCCCGATCGACCTGTCCGTGGAACGTGACGGCGAGACCCCGGGCCGCGCTCTCGAGCTCCGCCCGCAACGGGCCGTCGCCGGCGATGTCGAGCCGCCAGCCGAGGTCGGGTGGGAGCGACCGCAGGGCGTCGAGCAGCACACGAACGCCCTTCTTCTCGACCAAGCGGCCGACGAACAGCAGGCGGCGCGGATCACGGTCAGGATGGCCGGCGAGCTCGTCGAGGCCCGCGATGTCGGCCCCCATCGGCGCGACGACCACCTTGGCCGGATCGATCCCCATCGCCACGACGCGGTCGCGCATCTCCACGTTCATCACCGTGATGACGGCCGCACGGCGCAGGACACGACGCTTGAACCACCCGAACGGGCGCCCGGACAGCGCGTACAGATCGGCCCCATGGACGGTCAGCAGCCACGGCACGCGCCGGGCAGCGATGAGGGCGACCAGACCTTGCGGGATCATCCAGTGGAGATGCAGCACGTCCGGCCGGCACCGTCGCACGGCGCGTGCGAGCGCCACCGTCTCCGCGGCGATGAACGCCGGCGCCTGGATCCAGCGGGTCGGGCGGGCGCGAAGATTCTCGAGGATTGCTCCGTCGCACAGGTCTTCCCATCGCTTCGGGAAGTACCGGAAGCGATGGACGTCGAGCTCGCCGTCACGCTCGCGCCGTGCGCCGCCCGCGACGCGGGGCACGACGACCACCGTCTCGAACGAGCGGCCCAGCACGAGCGACAGGTCGCGCACGAACGAGGGCGTCCCATCACCCGGCCGAGCGGGAAACGTGGACGCCGCGACGACCAACCGGGTCGGATCGTTGGGCGCGGTCACGGGTCGGCCATCACGCGCTCACGTGGCGCAGCGGGCTCGGCTGGCGGCCCCGCGCACTCGCTCGTGATCTCGAACATCCAAGGAACCTCGGTGTCGCGCCGGCACAAGCCTCCGTGCTGGTGGTACAGCGTCCAGTCGAGCCACTCGGCCCACCGCATGCTGAACCACGAGCCGTCGCGGAGAATGAACACAGGGATCTGCCGGTCGAGCAGCGTTGCCGACACCTCCGCGATGCGCTCGGGCGTCGGGACTTGCTCGATCAGGTACTGCTCGGACGGGTCGATGGACTCGGACGGATCGGTGATCAGGTACGACGAGATCAGCGTGCTGCGTTGCGGCCAGAGGTACTTGTCCCAGCGGCTCGTGATGATCACGCCGCCCTCCGGCACGGTGGCGAGGATCGCTGCCCGGTCTCGCTGCCGAGCCTCGATCAAGCCTCGGCCCGACGCCAAGCCCGCGGGCACGCGATAGATCGTGGCGGCCGAACCGATGATCACCAGGGCCGCGATCAGTCCACCGGCCAACGCCCGGCGAAGATGAGCGCGTTGCATCAGCGCGCACACGCACACCGCTGCCAGCACGCACGCCATCGTGACGAGGGGCAGCGAATAGCGGTTGAACGACGAGTTCCCTCGATACGCCGTGGTGCCGTAGACGTACCGAGCTCCGGTCAGCATCACGTGAGCGACGAGCCCGAAGGCGATCAGCACCCACGTGATCGGATGGACGCGGGCACGGCGTTGACGCACGACCAGAACGAAGCCAGCGACGCCGGCGGCGAACAACACCACCGCCTCCGGCCGCAGCCAGTAACGCCCGACGTTGTTCCCCAGACCGCTCCAGCTGACGGCAAACGTCCTCAGTCCAGAATCCGGGTTGGTGGCTTCGATCAGATCGTCGAAGCGCGAGTAGCCGGTCTCGAGCGGTGAGCCGTACAACCACCAGTTGTAGATCGCTGTCGGCGCGAGCGCGAGCGCGACGCCAGCGCCGCACAGAGCGATGCGGCGCGCGACGGATCGAACGGTCGGCGTCGAACTGATGATGAGGGCCGACGCCGCTGCGCCGTGCGCGAAGGCCCATCCGGAGTGGAATCCGATGGCGATGCCGATCAGAACGCCGGCCGTGACATGACGCCACGGCCTGTCGATCGCGGCGACGCCTTGGCCGAGCGGGGGCACGAGCAGGGCAATGCCGAAGACCGCCGCGGCCATCGTGAACCCGTGCGGCGAACTGCCGTTGTAGGTGACGGCCCACAGCGACGGCATCACCGCGACGAAGGCGGCTGCCAGGACGGCGGCAGCGAAGCGTCCCGTGAGCCGCCATGCCAGGTAGCCCGTGGAGAGCAGGAAGAGGATCGTGCCCACGGGAACGATCATCTGCAGCAACCGCGAGTGCATCGCCGTGACAGCGGTGTAGAGCGCCACCGAGTTGGCGAAGTCTTTCGGGATCACCGTGCCGGTGGCGACGTCGAGACTGGCGTCGCGCGGCGTGAGCGCCGGGGCGATGTCCGCCGGCAACTCGTCGTAGAGCGCGAGGTCGTACGTGGGCTGGCCTGTGTCGGCCCACTGTTGCGCCAGGACGGACCGCACGTGATCCTGCGGCGAGTCGTAGATCCATTGCTGGTGCGGATCGCCCATCCACAGCGCCAACAGGAACGCGCCGTACGCGGCGAGCGCCAACCCGACGAGCGCGACGCGCAGCCATCGGGACCGCGCGAGCGCACCGACCGGCGTCGGCGGCGCGGGCGGCGCCGGCTCGGCTTCCGCAGCGTCGCTCGCGGGATACGTCGCGGTCATCGATCGTCCGGGCCGAGCGGATCCGCCTCCGCACGACGCAGGGCGTCCAGTTCCATGCGGCGAGCCCGCAGGCGTTCCTCGGAGACCAGCCGGCGGGTGGCCGAGTTCAGATCGGCCATGAACGCGACCATCCAGAACTGCACCCCGACGACCAGGCAGACGGCCATGCCGACGAGGCTCGGCACGCGGGACGCGTAATGGTCGGCGAACGCGCGCAAGAGCATCCAGCGCACACCGATGCCGACGCCGATGAGGAACGGGACGAAGCCGAGGAGCATGAAGAACCGGAACGGGCGGTACACGGCGAAGCTGCGGATGATCGTCTGCGCCGATCGCCAGACGTAGCGGCCACTGCTCTTCACGAGCCGCGACGGCCGCGTCTGGGGATTGACGCGAATCGGCACCGACACGACGGTCAGCCCTTCGAACCCCGCCTGGATCAGCGTCTCGAGCGTGTAGGTGTACCGACCCATCACCTGCATGCGCATCGCCGCATCGCGGGTGAACGCTCGGAACCCACTCGCCGCGTCGGCGACCGAGGTGCCGGAGAAACGACGCACGACCCAGCTGCCGAACCGCTGCAAGCGCTTCTTCACACCAGAGAACTCCGGCACCGACTCGATCGGACGCTCACCGACGACCAGGTCGGCCGATCCGTCGACGATCGGCTTGATCAGTGCGGGGATGCACGTGGCGTCGTACTGGTTGTCCGCGTCGGTGTTCACCACGATGTCCGCGCCGGCGCGCAGCGCTGCGTCGAGGCCGGTGAGGAACGCCGCCGCCAGGCCACGGTTGCGCGGGTGGCTCACCACATAGTCGACACCGAGCTCACGTGCGACCTCCGCCGTGCGATCGCTGCTGCCGTCGTCGACCACCAGCCACTCGACCAGATCCACACCGGGCACGCTGCGCGGCAGATCCTTCACCGTCGCCGGGAGCGTCTCCTCCTCGTTGAAGCAGGGGATCTGGATGATGAGCTTGATCGGCCGCTGTGCAGTCATCGTGGGGTTCAAGGACGGGAGCCCGGACGCGGGCCCGCTCGGCCGTATCACCTTAGGGGATGGGTGGGCTCGACCTCCGGCATGGTGCCGGCCTCCTCGGCGGCTGGGTCGTCTGACCCATCGGGCTCGTCCACGGCGTCGGGAAGGAGACCATCTCCTGACGGCGCTCCGAGACAGTCGTCCGACACCATCCAGAACTTCGCGAGCGGAGTCGATCGCCGGCAGAGCTCACCCTGCTCGAAGTACAGATATGCGTCGAGCCACGCGAGCCAGTCCAACGTGAACCATGAGGCGTCGGCGTAGACGTACACAGGGATGCCCACGTCGCGCACCCGTCGAGCAACCGACGCGATCCGGCCCGGGTCGGGCACCTGGTCGTTGAGGTACCCGTCGACATCGCTGAGGCTCTGCGAGGGGTCGTTGATCAGGTATGACGCAACCAACACCGACCGGTCGGGCCAGAAGAGCTTGTCGTACTTACTGGTGATGACGACGCCGTCCTCCGGGACGATCTCGAAGACCTGGTCGCGCACGATCTGGCGGTCCTTGACGAGTCCGACGGCGGCGGGAATGCCGCTGGGCAGCGCGAGCAACGCGGCGAGAGAGGCGGCAGGGACCGTGATGGCCACCGTGACCGCCAGAGCCCGCAGCCGCCCACCGAAGCCGCGCCACAACAGGCTCACGCCCACTGCTGCGAGGGCAGACGCAAACGCGACGAGCGGAAGCGAGTATCGGTTGAAGGAAGCGGCCCCTCGGTACGCGTCCGTGCCATACAGCTGCCGCGCTCCCGTCAGCAGCACATGGCAGAGCAACCCAGCTGCGCCGACGCCACCGATGATCAGGGCAGATCGCCGATTGAGGCGCCGAAACGCCAAGTCGAGAGCAAAGATCGCCGCGATCATCAAGACGACGAACTCGGGACGAAGCCAATAATTCCGGACGTTGTCCATCAGTGCCGCGAAATCGAGGCGGAACGTTCGGATGGCCGACGTGGGATTGGTCGCCTGGACGAGCTCGTCGAAGCGGGAGTAACCGGTCTTCGACGGCGAGCCGTAGATCCACCAGTTGAACAGCGCCGTCGGCAGCAGGGCGGTCACTGCACCGCACACGAACACGACGCACCGGCGTCCGACGTCGCGCCACGCCGGGCGCGCTCCGACGATGAACGGCACTGCCGCCGCCGCGTACGCAAAAGCCCACCCAGTGTGGAAGCCGATCGCCACGCCGATCGCCACGCCGGCGAGAAGCATGCGCACGTCTTCTCGGTGGATTCGTCGGACGCGAGGCGGAGGGGCGACCATCAGCGAAATGCCCAGAGCCGCGATCGCGATGGTGAACCCGTGCACCGACGACCCGTTGTAGCTGACCGCCCAAAGCTGGGGGCTCATGGCGACGAAGGCGCCGGCGAGGACTGCTGGCCAGAACCTGCGGCAGAGGCGCCACGTCAAGAAGCCGACCGCGAGCATGGCCAGAACGCACCCCAGCGGAACGACGAGCTGCACGAAGCGTGGATGGATCGCAACGAGTGCCGTGTAGAGGGCAAGTGCGTTGGGAAAGTCCTTCGGAATCACGGTTCCGGTCGCCACGTCCAGACTCGCGTCGCGGGGGGTCAACGCCGGAGCGACATCAGCAGGCAGCTCGTCGTAGTGCTGCAACGGAAACGTTGGCGTGCCGGTGTCGAGCCATTGCTCAGCGAGGATCAAGCGGACGTGATCCTGCGGCGTGTCGTACGCCCACGTGCGGCCCGGATCGCCCATCCACAACATGAGCATCGCGATCGCATAACCGGCGAGGAACACGGTGACGACGGCGACGCGCACGTCGGTGCGCCGTCCGAGTGTGCTCAGGCGATCCCGCATCGGCGCCGGAGGCGCGATCTCACGTTCCTCCCCCGCCTGCCGCTCCAAGACAACCGTCACGCTGCCGCCTCCATCACCTCATCATTGTCGCCGCCGCCGCCAACGCGAACGAGGATGTCGATGCCGAACCAATCCGACACGACCGCGAAGTCCGCCAGCGACGAACTGTCGGCATCGCTGAGCAGCAGCACGAGGTTCGCGCCCTCCGGCAGCCCGTTCACGATCAGCTCGTCTGACAACGCGTCGCTCGCACGGAAACGCCATCCGTCGCCGACGAGGAAGTACTCCTGTGCGAGCACGGCCAGCGTGAGCGCCTCGTCGAATGCGACATCGGCAGCGACGACCACGTCGCCGGGGGTCGCGCCGCTGTCGCGCACCGGCTCGTAGAGCGGTCGGAAGTCGTACGTGTCGTGCACGTCGACGACGCTGCGGGTGCCGAGCACCGACGCTGCGACGAGCAGGCACATCGCCGTCGCCGCGAACCGCAGCGCGCGGCCGCCCGTCACGACCAGCGCCAGCATCGCCGCCACGCCGACGAGCGTGACCGCGGCGACGGACACGACGTGGCGTTCGTCGAACGGGAACAGCCACACACCTGGGACGCGCACGCCGAACACCTGAGGCGACGGCGCTCCGGATGCCCACGCCCGGGTGGCGACGCCGGAGACGACGAGCGCGGCCGCCGCGATCGCGGCGACGCGCCACCGGTCGTGCTCGCGCGCCAACCAGGCGACGCCGATCGCCGCCAGCAGCATCACGGCCGGATCGCCGTACCTGCCGTAGAACAGCACGTCCGGCTGGGCGACCAGCAGATCGGGGGTCGAGCCGTTGGCCGCGTTGACGAGCACCGACGAGGCCAGCACCCCGCCACAGGCCACCAGCACCCACACGCTGCCCGCTGCCCGCTCCCCGCCCGCACGCACCGCGGCGACGACTCGGGCCACCCCGAGCGCGGCGAGACCGAAGCTGGACGCGAGCGCGTACCAGGCATGGCCGATCGCGTATACGACCACGGCGCGGTAGTACGCCAGCTCGTCCAGCCGCCCCAGCCACGAGACGCGCTCTTCGGTGCGCGGGTCGTCCCACACGCGGGAATAGATCGCCTCGCTGCCCCAGCGGGACACGAAATACGCGGCCGCGACGGCGACGAGCCCGAGAGCCGGGCCGGTCACCGCCCGCCGGATAGCGATCACGGAGATCGCAACCGCTGTCATGAGCACCGGCAGCGGCGCGAAGCGGCCGTGGACGATCGGCGCCGAACCGGCGAGGAGCCCGGCCGCGATCCACCACACCGGTCGCTCGGAGCTGAGCGCCGCCGGCACCGCGGCGACGGCGGCGACGAACCACAGTGGGGCGAGGTACTCGACCCACGAGAACGAGGCCGATAGCACGATCGCAGGGAAGATCGCGCAGGCGGCGAAGCCAAGCGCTTGGCCGACGACGCCCTCGGCGAAGTGCGTGCGCAGCAGCCGTGCGACGACGAGCGCCGCGGCCAGCCCGCACACCGTGGACAGCACGAGGAACAGGCGATACTGGTTCACCGCGCTGTCGACGAGGCGAACGATCGGCGCCAGCGCGATGCCGCCCGGCACCGAGTACGGCGGGTTGTCGAACATCGAGATGTACGGCGCCCGCCGCGCGACGTACCGGGCGACGGCCCACAGGCCGGCCTCGTCACCGAAAATGCCTGGACGGGGCGACGCGATGATCAGATACGCGCGCTGGGCGACGAGCGCCACCGCGGCTGCTACGGCCACACAGCGGGCAACGGCGACATCGATCGCCGCCTCGCGTCTGCCGTCCACGCCGTCAGTCGCGACGCCGCGCCAAGCACACGACGGTCTTTCCCGGGACTGCCGGAGGCAGCACGCGATCCACGGCCCGCGTGACCGGCACGTAGACCTTGTCGAACAGCTGCACGGCGCCGGCCGAGAAGCTCGATCGGTTCAGCAGCCGGAACGACAGCCAGTACGGCGCCACGCCGAGCGCGTCGAGGTAGCGGCACGAGACCACGTCGAGCCCCGCCTCGCGCACGACACGTTCCAGCGATTCCCGCGTGTAGCGCCGCTGGTGACCCGAGCGAGCGTCCACCGGGCCGTACAAGCGTTCCAACGCCGGCACGCACACCACCACGTGACCTCCCGGCCGGGCGAGCCGGCGCGCGGTGCGCAGCTCCGCGACGTCGTCGCGGATGTGCTCGAGCACGTTCGAGTACACGACGAGGTCCCATGCGTCGGTCTGGGCCGGATCGTCGAGCAGGTCGGTGGAGCGGGCGCACCGAACCTTCGCCCGAAGCCCCTCGCGCTCGACGTTGGCGCTCAGCACTTCGAAGTTCTCCTCGTCCGGTTCGAGGGCGAGGATCTCGGCCGCGGGGAACAGCGCCTCGAGCTCGCGCAGCACGCCGCCATAGCCGGCGCCGATCTCCACCGCGCGGCGGACCTCACCGGCGTCGAGATCACCGAGCGACGCGGTCAACAGGTAGCGCTGCCAGCGGCGCGCCTCGCCGAGCATCTCCAGCTCGTCACCGGCGAGGTACTCCACTTCGTCGTTGCCTTGGACGAGGGTGCAGCGCGTCCTGCGGATGGACGGAAGCGCCTGGAAGAACGCCATCGCCTCGGCGCGCGACAGCTTGGACGACCCGCCGAAGCGCGGCCGGAACGTGATCGGCACTTCGGAGATGCGGAATCCGGCGCCCTCCGCCAGGCCGACCGACGCGGCGAAGAAGCTGTACCCACGGAACTTGGCGACATCGGTGGCCAGGAGGAACCGGGCGAGACGCGGCGAGAGCACCCGGAATGCGGTCGTGGCGTCGGACACCCCGCGGGCCCCGCTGACCGCTCGGAAGGCGAGGTTCCCCACCCGCGACCCGACCATCCGGAACGTCGACGTCCCCGGGGACCGGCCGCCGCGCACCCATCGGCTGCCGATCGTCAGATCGCTGCGGCGGGCCTGGTGCGACCGCACGAGCGTCGGGATCTCGCGGGCGTCGTGCTGCCCGTCGGCGTCGAGGGTGACGATCAACGTCGGGTCTTCGTCCAGCGCGGCGCGCAGACCGAACAGGACGGCGCGCCCGAGGCCTTCGCGCGGGCCGGAGACACAGCGCACGCGCACGTCGAAGCGTTCTCCGAAGGCCTTCGCCGCCGACAGCGTCTCGTCGATCGAGCCGTCGTCGATCAGGATCACCGTCGTCGTCCACCCCATGGTGGCGAGGCGTTCGACGGCTTCCTGGATCTCCGACAGCACCGCGGTGATCGCGTCCCCCTCGTTGAGGGTCGCCATCGAGATGACGCAATGCTGGGTCGGGACCGTCACGATCGGCACGCCACGAGGGAGGGGGCGATCGGCGTGCAGGTCATCGACGCGACCTCGGGGCGGGCAGCGTTGAGGATGTACGCCGTCCCGGGATCCCGTGCGCCGCCGGAGAAGGCCGCGACCTGGCCGGCGCAGATCTCCTCTTCGTAGCCTGCCACAGGCCGACCAGGATACCCACTGTTGATCGGCAGGCGCTGGACCGCCGCCGCCAGGATCACCGGTCCGACCTGGTCGAGCGGGATCTCCTCGGACGTGCAGGCATGCACGATGGACGGAGGCATCACCTCGACACGTTCGACGCCGCGCTCCTTCATCGCCTCCAGGACGTCGGCTGCCACCTCGTAGTCCGCCGCGCTGCGGCTGGCGACGGGGAACGGGGTGAGGTCGTGCACCTGGAGCACGACGCACAGCCCGAGCAGCATGAACCGCACCACCCTGGACGGGATCAGCACGACCGCGACGACGACCACTGCGCCCAGGGTCCACGCCGCGAGCCACACGAATCGCCCGTTCGAGCGGAACGTCGTCAGGATGCCCTCGAAGGGCGACAGCACCCCGGAGAGATCGACGATGCGCTTGTCGGCCACGTAGATCACCGGCAGCGCGGCGTAGACGGCGAGGAGAACACCGCCGAGCAGCGCCCAGCGCGCCGCCGAGAAGAGGGCCCGCAGCCGGCGGGCGTCGGTGGCGCCGAGCACGGCGAACCCGGCGACGGCCGCGAGCAGCACGCCCGCCCCGAGATATCCACGGCCTTCCCAGCTGTCGGGCAACGAGGGGATGTCGCGCAGCAACTGCGATTGGTAGGCGGGGTCGAAGAAGAAGGCGAGGTTGGCGGAGAAGTTGCCGAACCCTTCGTTGGTCGTGGCGGCGCCGGAGCCGACGTATCCGAACAGGTACGACACGACGCCGACGAGGGCGAGGTATCCGCCGGTGAGCGCCGCGCCGACCCGCACGTCCGCTCGCAGCGCGCGCACCACGAACGGGGCGTGGATCACCGCGACCATCGGGACGAAGTACGGCTGGATCGCCGACGCGGCGGCGATCTGGAGCAGCACGACGAGCATCTGCCGCCGGTCGGGATGTTTCGCCCGCGCGTCAAGCGCGGTGGCCAGCGGCCACAGCAGCACCCAGTGGTGTGTGAGCGTCGGGTGCACGAAGCGCAGCAGGAACATCGGGTTCATCAGCAGCGCGGTGGCCCCGAACAGCCCGGCGAGATGCAGCTGCCACCCGCTGTCGCTGGCGTCGAGGCGCCGGGCCAGCACCACGACGAGGCGGTACGCGGCGAGGAACGTCCCGATGTACGCGACCAACAGGATCGGCCCGATCAATTGGGTCGGCCGGTCGGGTTCGATCGCGTTCAGAAGGCGGTACAGCGGCGTGAGCAAGGGCGTCGAGTCGGTGATCCCGAGGTTCGAACCGACCGGCGCCATGTGATCGGGCGTCGACCCGAACGGGATGCTGAAGATCGGCGCCGTGCGCAGGAAGTTCGGACCGCTGATGTACGTGGCGTAGTCCCACACCGCCATGCGCGGCGCAGCGAGCGGGTTGAGCGTCCACAGGCCGATCCGCCAGGCGAACGCCACGAACGGGATCGCGATCATCGGCACGACGTGGGCCAGCCATGCCAGCACGGTGCGGACACGGGCCGGTCGGCCGAGCTCGTCGTCGACGGCATCCGTCCGGGCGTCGCTCTGCGCGCCGGCTGTGTCGCCGAGAGGGTCCTGTGCGAGGCGGTCGACCAGTCTCACGACGGCGCCGCGCCCGGTTCGGGTCGTTGCATCTCGGCGATCCGTTCCACGTTCCTCCTCGGAGTGGACGAAGTGTAGACCGCGCACCTGTTTCGGCCGGGTGCACGCGCATCGGCCCGGACACCGCAACGCAGCCTCGGCGAGGGAACCGAGTGACCCGTCGAGCCAGGCGGCGCAGCGGTAGGCTCGCCCGCCTTGGCGACACCCGACGTGCACCGATGAACGCCCTCACAACGCTGCGGTCGTCCCGCGAATTGCTCTGGAACCTGACGCTGCGCGAGCTGCGCACGAAGTACCGGCGATCGTTCCTCGGCTGGGCGTGGTCGATGCTCAACCCGCTGGCGACCGTCGCGATCTACAGCTTCGTGTTCGGCAGTCTGCTGGGGTCCGACGCGCCGCTCGGCGATCCGAGCGGACTCCACGTGTTCGCGCTGTACCTGCTGTGCGCGCTGCTGCCGTGGAACTTCTTCGCCTTGGTGACCAACAGCGGGATGGGCAGCCTGCTCGGCAACGCCGGGCTGGTCCGCAAGGTGGCGTTCCCCCGCCAGGTGCTCATCCTGTCGCAGGTGCTCCACGGCTGCGTGCAGTTCGGGATCGAGATCGGCCTGCTCGTCGTCGTGCTCGTGATCGCGGGCAGCCCGGTGCTTCCCTGGCTGCCGGTGACCGTCGGGCTGATGCTGCTGCTCGCGGTATTCGCCACCGGGTTCGCTCTCGCCTTGTCGGCGCTCGCCGTGTACTTCCGCGACCTCGGCTACCTCTGGCAGATCCTGCTCCAGGTGTGGTTCTTCGCGACGCCGATCGTCTATCCGGAATCGCTGCTCGACGATCGCAGCATCGACGGCGCGGCGCGCCGGCTGCTCGACATCAACCCGATGAGCGTCTTCGCACGGGCGTTCCGCCGCACGCTCTACGACGGCACGGCGCCCGGTCTGCGGTCCGTGGGCTACCTGGTCCTCGCCGCCCTGATCTCCCTGATCGTCGGGTGGTGGGCGTTCAGCAAGCTCTCCCGCCGCGTCGCCGAGGAGTTGTAGAACGCGACGCTCGTCGTCGCAGCGTCACGACGAGCGCGGGCGGAGCGACGTCTTGGCGTCGATGGTCCACTCCCCCTCGACGTGCACCGCACCGACGTCGTAGATCTTGTGCTGACGCACCTCGAAGCGGATCCTGCGGTCCCAGTGGTCGAACGGGTGGATCTCCGTGTGGTCGGTGATCGCCACCGTGAGGTCGTAGGTGCCCTCCAGCAACGGCAGCGCCGGGATCGTGAACTCGAACACCGCCGGGCCGTTGATGTGGTGGATCGTCTGGCCCTTACGGCGGGTGTTCGATCCCCACAGGACGAACCCGTGGAGGTCCTGGATCCGCAGCCCGACGACCGGATCTTCGATCGGCGTGTGAGCGACCGCTTCGATCCTGATCGTCATCGGCTGCTCGGCGGTGAACACCTTCGCCGGCTGGCCGTCGCCGTCGAGCAGCTCGACGGAGACGATCTGCGCTTCCCCGGTGCCCCAGCGCTGGCCCAGCTCCTCGTCGACGCTGACCGCGGCGTCGTGGCTCTGGCCGGTGTAGGCGTTGACGACGTCGACGGCAGTGCCGAGCATCACCAGCTCGCCCTTGTCGATCCACGCCGCGGTGTCGCAGAGCTGCTGGACGAGCCCGAGGCCGTGGCTGACGAACAGAATCGTGCGGCCCTCGCGCCGGAACTCCTCGATCTTCTCCGCTGACCGGCGCTGGAAGCTCTCGTCACCGACGCTGAGCACCTCGTCGACGAGCAGGATCTCGGGCTCGACGTTCGCCGCGATGGCGAAGCCGAGGCGCACCGTCATGCCCGAGGAGTAGTTCTTGACCGGGGTGTCGATGAACCGCTCGACCCCGGCGAACTCGACGATGTCGTCGAAGCGGGCGTCGATCTGGCGGCGTGACAAGCCCAGGATCGCGCCGTTGAGGTAGACGTTCTCGCGCCCGGTGAGCTCCGGGTGGAACCCGGCGCCCAGCTCCAGCAGCGCCGACAGGCGGCCGTGGATCGAGATCGAGCCCTTCTCCGGGAAGATGATCCCGGCGAGGCACTTGAGCAGCGTGCTCTTGCCGGAGCCGTTGGATCCGATGACGCCGAAGGTCGACCCGAACGGCACGTCGAACGAGACCCCGCGCAGCGCCCAGAACTCTTCGTAGCGCGCCCGCCGGCCGCGCAGCATCGCCGCCTTCAGGTACTGGTTGCGCTCGTGGTACAGCCGGAAGCGCTTCCACACCTCGTCGACGCGGACCGCGACGTCGTTCACGACGCCACCTCAGCCGCCGCGCCGGTGTCGACGGATCTGCGCCCCACGAGGAGCATCTGCCCGGCGAGCGGCCGCAGCGGAGAGCGGAGGTACAGCGGGGTCAGGCGATGGCCCCACGCGATGCGGCTGCGCATGGTGAGCGGCAGGAAGCGCGGCTCGCTGTGTTCGATGTCGAAGCCGTTCACGGCCACGAGATCCGCCAGCGAGACGTCCGTGAAGATGGTTCGGTGGGTGTAGTCGTCAAAGTAGCGGCGCGGCTGGAGGCGGAAGTTCGGCTGGACGAGGATCAGACGCCCGCCTCCTGCGAGGACGCGGCGCACCTGGGCGAGGACCGCAGGGATGTCGTCCCGTTCCAGGTGTTCGAGGACGTTACTCGCGAACACGGTTCCGAACTCGGCGTCGTCGAACGACGTCAACTCGCCGGCGTCGCCGACGCGGAACTCGACGCCCGGCGGGATGAACGGGGCGAACGAGGGGTTCATGTCGAGCCCGACCCGCCGCGTGGCGCGGACGTGGCGCAGGAAGTCGCCGTACCCGCAGCCGAGGTCGAGCACGGGGCGAGCGGGATCGACGAAGCGCTCGAGGTACCGCGCCACGTGGCGCCAGACGTGCGCTCGCCGCTCGTCGAAGGGCAGCCGGGTCGCCAGGTAGCCGGTCGGCGGCGGGGGCTCCACCGAGCCAGCGGACGAAGTCACCGGCCCAGTGTGCCATCACACGCCGCGCGCGTCCGAGAGCGTCCTCCCCCGGCTCGCCCACTGTGAAGATTCTGTTCAGACCCACCACACGCCTACGCCGGGGCTCTGTACAGTCACGCCGTGGCTCGCCTGGCTGTCATCGGAACCGGATATGTGGGACTCACCACCGGGGCGTGCTTCGCGCACCTCGGCCACGAAGTGGTGTGCGCGGACATCGACCCCGAGAAGGTCGAGCGGCTGTCCCGCGGTGAGATCCCGATCGTCGAGCACGGCCTCGACCGCATCGTCGAGGAGGGCATCCGCAGCGAACGGCTGACGTTCGTTCTCGGGGCGGCCACCGCCGTGGAGAACTGCGAGATCGCGTTCCTGTGCGTCCCCACACCGCAAGGTGAGGACGGCAGCGCCGACCTCTCCTACATCGAGGCCGCGGCGCGCGAGATCGGCCCGGTGCTGCCCTACGAGTCGGTCGTCGTCAACAAGTCCACGGTGCCGGTCGGGTCGACCCGCGTCGTCGAACGGGTGCTCGACCGCCCCGACGTGAAGGTGGTCTCCAACCCCGAGTTCCTCCGCGAGGGCTCGGCGGTGCAGGACTTCCTGAAGCCGGACCGCATCGTCGTCGGCAGCGACGACCAGTCCGCGGCGATCAAGGTCGCGTCCCTGTACCTCGGCGTCGCCTCGCCGGTCATCGTCACCGACCCCGCCTCGGCGGAGACGATCAAGTACGCGGCGAACGCCTTCCTGGCCACCAAGCTGTCGTTCGTCAACGCGGTCGCGGCGATCTGCGAAGGCGTCGGCGCCGACATGAACGACGTCGTGCTCGGCATGGGCTACGACAAGCGGATCGGGCAGGACTTCCTCCGTCCCGGCCCGGGGTGGGGCGGCTCGTGCTTCCCGAAGGACTCCCGCGCGCTGCTGCGCATCGCCAACGACGCCGGGTACCATTTCGACCTCCTCGACGGCGTCATCACCGTCAACGAGCAGCAGTTCGAGCGCGTGGTCGACAAGATCACCGCCGCCGCCGGGGGTTCCCTCCAGGGCACGACCATCGCCGTGTGGGGCCTGACGTTCAAGGCCCGCACCGACGACCTGCGCGAGTCGCCGTCGATCGCTGTCATCGAGCGGCTGCTCGCCCGGGGGGCCAAGGTCCGGGCCCACGATCCCACGGTCAGCGGGCCCAAGCCGGGTCTGCCCGCCGGCATCGAGATCACGAACGACCCGTACGCCTGCTGCGAGGGCGCCGACGCCCTCGCCGTCATGACCGAGTGGGACGAGTACCGCTGGTTGGACGCCACCAAGGTGGCGTCGTCGATCGGGCGACAGGCGGTGGTCGATTCCCGAAACCTCCTCGACCGCAGCGAGTGGCGCCGAGCCGGCTTCGAATATCAGGGAATCGGCAGGTAATCGCGTGCGCGTCCTCCTCGCCGGCGGCGGCGGGTTCATCGGGTCCCACCTCGCCGACGCCATGCTGGCGCGCGGCGACGACGTGGTCGTCGTCGACAACTTCACCACAGGCCGCCGTGGCAACGTCGCGCATCTCCTCGACCATCCCCGCTTCGCGCTGATCGAACACGACATCACCGAGCTGCTCGCCTGGCACGGCCCCGCCGCGCAGCCGTTCGACGCGGTGCTCGACCTGGCGAGCCCCGCCTCGCCGACCGACTTCGCCACGAGCCCGCTGGCGATCCTGGCCGTCGGCAGCAACGGCACGCGCAACATGCTCCACCGCTGCGTCGTCGACGGGGCGAAGTTCTTCCTCGCCTCGACCAGCGAGGTCTACGGCGACCCGCTCGTACACCCACAGCCGGAGAGCTACTGGGGCAACGTCGACCCGATCGGGCCGCGCAGCTGCTACGACGAGGCCAAGCGCTTCAGCGAGGCGCTCACGATGGCGTACAAGCGGGTGCACGAGGTCGACGTGCGGATCGCTCGCATCTTCAACACCTACGGCGAACGGATGCGCCCCGACGACGGGCGCGTGGTCACGAACTTCATCGTCCAGGCGCTCACCGGTGAGCCGATCACCCTCTACGGCGACGGCGAGCAGACCCGCAGCTTCTGCCACGTCAGCGACGAGGTGCGTGGGCTGCTCGCGGTCCTCGACGGTCCCGATCTCGGCCCCGTCAACGTCGGCAACACCAGCGAGTTCACGATGCGCGAGCTCGCCGAGCTGACGTTGGAGCTGACCGGGTCGAGCAGCCCGATCATCACCGTGCCGCTGCCTCCCGAACGCGAGGGCGATCCGCAGCAGCGGCGGCCGGACAGCACCCTGATCCGTGAGAAGCTTGGGTGGGAACCCGTGGTGAGCCTGCGTGAAGGGCTCGACCGCATGATCCACCACTTCCGCACGGAGGAGGGGTTATGACGACTCTGGTCACCGGGGGAGCCGGCTACATCGGCTCACACACCGTCCGAGCCCTCCGAGCCGCCGGGCGCGACGTCGTCGTGCTCGACACCCTCGAACTCGGCCAGCGCGCCGCGGTGATCGACGCCCCGCTGATCGAGGGCGACATCGCCGACACCGCCCTCGTGACCAAGATCTGCCGTGACCACGACGTCACCGAGGTCGTGCACTTCGCCGCGTACAAGAACGTCGGCGAATCGATGGCCGAACCGGGCAAGTACTGGACGAACAACGTCGGTGGCACGGTCGCGTTGGTCCAGGCGTTGCTCGACTGCGACGTTCACCGCTTGGTGTTCTCGTCGTCGTGTTCGGTGTACGGCACGCCCGACGTCGTGCCGGTCTCGGAGACCGCGCTGCTCCACCCCGAGAGCGTCTACGCCGAATCGAAGGCGACGATGGAGCGCATCCTGCGCTGGTACGACACCACCCACGGGCTGCGCTCGATCAGCTTGCGGTACTTCAACGCAGCCGGAGCGTCGTTCGACAACGCGATCGGTGAAGACTGGCGCTACAGCCTGAACCTGATCCCCGTCGTGATGAAGGCCACGCTCGGCAAGCGCCCGCCGGTCCAGGTTTTCGGCGACGACTACCCGACGCCCGACGGCACCGCGATCCGCGACTACATCCACGTCGAGGACCTCGCCGACGCCCACGTCCGCGCGCTCGACCACCTCGTCGAAGGCGGCATGACGCAGGCGCTCAACATCGGCACGGGCGTCGGCAGCAGCGTCCTCGAGGTGATCCGCGCCACGGAGCGGGCAGCGGGCCGCAGCGTGCCGTACGAGGTCGTCGAGCGCCGCAAGGGCGACCCGGTGGCGGTGTTCGCCGACGCCAGCCGGGCGGGCACGGTGCTCGGATGGAAGGCGCACCACGGGCTCGACGCGATCGTCGAGACCGCCTGGCGCTGGCACAGCACGCACCCCGACGGCATCTGAGGCCGCCGCGCTGCCCGGGACGGGGGGCACCAACTTCGTAGTCTGGAGCGATGGCACGCCACGATCACGCGAGCGCTCCAGGCCCCGTCGACTCTTCCGTCAACGCCTCGGTCGACGCGTCGCTCGCCGACACGCTCGACGTGCTCGAAGGGGCCGCCAACTATCGCGATTGGATCGTCGCGTTGGCCCGGCCATGGCTCAGCGGCCCGATCCTCGAGGTCGGCGCCGGCCAGGGTACGTACACCGAGCAGCTGCTCGCGCACGGCGACGTGCACTGCGTCGAGCCGAGCGACCGCGGCTCGTCCGAGCTCAAGCGTCGCTATGGTCACGACAGCCGGGTCGAGCTGACCCAAGGCGTCATCGACGACCTGCCGGCCGAGCCCCGCTACGGCTCGGCGGTGCTCGTCAACGTGCTCGAGCACATCGACGGCGACGTGCAGGCGCTGCGCGATCTGCACGACCGCCTGCGGCCCGGAGGCCACGTGATCCTCTGGGTGCCGGCGTTTCCCCTGCTGTACAGCGGCTTCGACCGCGCCATCGGGCACCATCGTCGCTACCGGCGAGCGGAGCTGCGACGCAAGGCGACCGAAGCCGGCTTCACGATCGAGCGAGACCATTACGCGAACGTCGTCGGCTGGTTCAGCTGGCTGCTGGTCGTCCGCTGCCTGCGGCGTGTGCCCGCCTCGCCCCGCATGGTCGGTCTGTGGGACCGCTGGATGCTGCCGGTGATCCGGCGAGTGGAGACACGCGTCACACCGCCGTTCGGGCAGTCGCTGTTTCTCGTCGGCCGCAAGGCCCCCGCCTAGTCTGCGCCGCCATGGATGCCGCGCCCGCAGTCCTGTCGCTCGTGATGCCGTGCTTCAACGAGGCGAGCACGATCCAGCGCGTCGTGAAGAACGTGCTCGACCAGCCGTTCGTGGCCGAGCTGATCATCGTCGACGACCTGTCCACCGACGGCACCCGCGAGCTCCTGACCCAGTTCGACGACCCCCGCGTGCGCGTCGTGCTGCACGACCACAACCGTGGCAAGGGCGCAGCGCTGCGCACGGGGTTCGCGCTCGCCACAGCGGATTTCGTCGGCGTGCAGGACGCCGACCTCGAGTACGACCCGCGTGACCTCGCCAAGCTCTTGCCCCCGCTGATCAGCGGCGAGGCTGACGTCGTGTACGGCTCACGGTTCCTCACCACCGAAGCCCGGCGTGTGCTGTTCTTCTGGCACAGCATCGGCAACCGCATCCTGACGTTCGCCTCCAACGCGATGACGAACCTGAACCTCAGCGACATGGAGACGTGTTACAAGGTCTTCCGCCGCGACGTCATCCAGTCGATCACGATCGAGGAAGACCGCTTCGGGGTCGAGCCCGAGCTCACCGCGAAGGTCGCCGCCCGCGGCCTGCGCGTGTTCGAGGTCGGCATCTCGTACCGCGGCCGCACGTATGCCGAGGGCAAGAAGATCAACTGGCGCGACGGCTTCCGGGCGATGTACTGCGTGGTGAAGTACTCGCGTTCGGCTCGTCGCGCCGAGCAGCTCACGGCGGCGGCACGTAGGTGAACGGGATCTGCTCCACCGCGTCGCGCAGCAGCGGCGCCCCACGGTCACGTTCGGAGTAGATCAACTCGATCTCCGGCCAGACGATGCCGACGTCGGGATCGTCGAACCGGATGCCCTTCTCGGTCGCGGGGTCGTAGTAGGCGGTCGTCTTGTAGACGAAGTCGGCCTCCTCGCTCAGCACGCAAAAGCCGTGGCCGAAGCCCACCGGGATCCACAGCTGCAAGCCGTTGACGTCGTCCAGCTCGATGGCCTCCCAGTCTCCGAACGTCGGTGACCCCTTGCGCAGATCGACGACGACGTCGTACACCGCGCCGCGCGCGCACCGCACGAGCTTTCCCTGGCCGGGGTGTGTCTGGAAGTGGATGCCGCGCACCGTGCCACGCCGTGATCGCGAGTGGTTGTCCTGCACGAACGCGTGGTGCGGCGGCACGCCGGCTTCGGTCCACGCGTCGGCGCGGTAGGTCTCGACGAAGAAACCGCGCTCGTCACCGTGCACCGTCGGCGCGAGCAGGACGAGCCCGCTGAGGCGTGTCGGCAGCCGTTGCATCGTCGGGACCGTACCCGTCGGCGCCGCGCCTCGCGCAGCCCGCCCGTTTGGGCGCGTCACCGCTGGTCTGCCTACGATCTTTCCTCCATCGGTAAAGAGCGCCTGGTGCGTGCCGATGTTCTATTGGGCGGGCGGAGACCGACCAAGGATGGAACGACCAGTGACACGCGCTCTCTGGCGAACACTGGCCGCCTTCATTGCGGCCACCTCGACCACCGTGACGCTCGACGCCAGTGGCGTCGGCGCCGGTGCGTTGCTCGAGGCGGCCGCGCTGCCGCGCGCCGTCGGCCTCGGTGATCGGGGGGCTCATGTCACACGTGTCCAGCAGGCGCTGATCGCCGCGGGCCTGCCGCTGGCGGGCGGCGCCGACGGATACTTCGGCCCGGTGACGCTGCGGACGCTGAAGACGTTCCAGTCGGCGCGCGGTATCGCGCCGTCGGGCTCGGTGGACGACGCGACGAGCGCTCAGCTGGGCTTGGCGCTGCCCGTGCGCGGCGACCGCAGCCCGGCCGTGAAGCGCGTGCAGGAACTGCTCATCGCCGCGGGGCTCAACCCCGCAGGCGGGGCGGACGGCATCTTCGGACCGGGAACCGAGGGGGCGATCCGCCAGTTCCAGGAGGCCAAAGGCCTCGCCCCGACGGGCGTGCTCGACGACGCGACCGCGGTGGCGTTGACGTTCACACCCCAGCCGGCGGGAGTGGCCGCGGCTGCTCAGGCCGCGACGGCGACCGAGCCGGCGACGCGCGGGGTCGCGGCCGCGCCGGGCGCGCCGGCGCCGTTCGTGCGCATCGGTGACCGCGGCGCCGGTGTCACTCGCCTCCAGCAGAGCATCATCGCCGCCGGCATCTCGCTGGCGGGCGGCGCCGACGGTGTGTTCGGCAACGCCACCGCCGCAGCGCTGAAGCAGTACCAGAAGGCCCTCGGCCTCGAGGCCACCGGCGTCCTCGACGAAGCCAGCGTCACGTCGCTCGGACTGCCCTTGCCGAAGCTCGGCGACACGAGCGCCGAGGTCAAGCGCCTCCAGCAACTGTTGATCACCGGCGGCACCGCGATCCGCGGCGGCGCCGACGGCATCTTCGGCCCGGTGACCGCGTCCGCGATCAAGACGTTCCAGCTCGTCAACGGGCTTCCCGACACCGCCATCCTGGACGACACGACGGCCGTCAAGCTCGGCTTCACGCCGGTCCCCAAGACGCCGAGCGGCGCGCCGGCCACGCCGCCGCCGCCGACCGTGTCGATCACGACGTTCCCGGTGCAGGGCAGCTGTGGGTTCGTCGACACGTTCATGCAGGGCCGCCCGGGCGGGCGCGTGCACCAGGGCGTCGACATCATCGCCGCCCAGGGCAAGTACGTGTACGCAGCGACCGACGGCACGATCACGAAGCGCTATTGGGACTTCCCCGGTGCGCTCACCGGCAACGGTCTGCGGCTGTCGCTGGCCGACGGGACGTACCTCTTCTACGCCCACCTGTACGACGTGGCGCCCGGCATCGACGTCGGCACGAAGGTGAAGGCGGGCCAGATCATCGGCTTCGTCGGCCAGACGGGCAACGCCGGGACGCCGCATCTGCACTTCGAGGTCCATCCCAACGGTGGCTCGGCGATCAACCCGTATCCGGTGGTGAAGGCCGTCGACGCGTGCGCCACCACCGAGCCGCTCCCCCAGCCCTCCTGACAGCTGCGCCGGGTCCGCAGCCGGGCTGTCAGACCGGTTCGGCCTGGCGCTGGCGGTCGAGCCAGCCGAGCAGCACGGCGATCGCCCGCGGGTCGTGGCGCAGGCGGTGCCCAGCGCCCGACAGCAGCCGGAGCTCCGCCGAGCCGTGCGCCGCGGCGAGCTGGCGGGCGTCCGACGTCGGCACGCTCTCGTCGTCCTCGCCGTGCATGACGAGCAGCGGGCGTGGAGCGAACCGTGACGCCGCGTCGACGGGACGGAAGCGGCGCAGCTCGCGGCTCCACTCGTCGAACGAGCGGGGATAGCCGGCGGTGCGGATCGCCCCGATCTCGCGGGCATGCTCGAGAAAGCGCCGCGGCTGCGCCGCCCAGTCGTCGAAGTCGGCCCGCGGGCCGAGCAACGCCGCCCCACGCACCCGTGGGTCGTCGGCGCCGACGCACACCGCGATGCTGCCGCCGGTGTTCGTGCCGACCAGCCAGATGCCGGTCGGCCTCGCCTGCTCGATGAGGTGGTCGATCGCCGCGCGCAGATCGTCGACCCATCCCTGCAACGAGAAGTCGCCCTCGCTCGTCCCGCATCCGCGGAACGTGAAGGTCATCGCGACCCAGCTGAGCTCGTGCGAGATGCGGTCGATGAGCTGCGGAAACGTACCCGCGGAGTGGCGGGCGTCGATCGGGCCCTGGGGGAACCCGTGGCACAGGATCAGGCCGGGCAGCGGGTCGGAACGCCCGGCGGGCCGGGCGAGGTACCGAGCGACCTGTGCGCCGCCGCTGGTGAAGTGCCCGTTCACGCCCGGTTGCGCCGCTCAGGCCCTCGGCTTGCGGTGGATCCGACGCTTGCCGGGTGTCGCCAGCGTGTACCCACGGTTGCGCGCCTCGGCGAGCGTGTCAGGCCCGAAGCAGATGCCGGTCTCCGCCGCGACGATGTCGTCGATCACCGCCGCGTCGGTCCACGTGTCGAGGTCGTAGACGAGCTGAGTGCGCTTGTCCCCGAGGTACCGCGTGTGCTCGAACCGAACCGGCCGCTCCATACCGCCGAACTTAGCGAGGCAGCCGCTGCGTTGACGAAGGCGCCGGCAAGCCACGACGCGCTGGTCTTGGCGCCAGCCGATCGGTGTGGGGCATGATCTCGGGCGAAAGGGGTCCGATCGCTGTGCAGATCCGTGTCACCGTCAATGGCGAACCACACGAGAGCGAGGTCGAGCCGCGAACGCTCCTCGTGCACTACGTGCGCGAGCAGCTGGGGCTCACGGGCACGAACATCGGGTGTGACACCTCGAGCTGCGGCGCGTGCACACTCCACCTCGACGGGGAGGCGGTGAAGAGCTGCACCGTGCTCGCGGTGCAAGCCGACGGGCGCGACATCACGACCATCGAGGGCCTCGCCCGCGACGGCGAGATGCACCCGATGCAGCACGCGTTCCAGCAGAACCACGCGCTCCAGTGCGGCTACTGCACGCCGGGCATGGTGATGGCGGCGACGAGCTTCCTGGCGGAGAACCCCGATCCCAGCGAGCGCGACGTGCGGCTCGGTTTGGAAGGCAACCTCTGCCGCTGCACCGGCTACCACAACATCGTCCGCGCGGTGCTGGCGTGCGCGGCGGCGCAACAATGATCCCCGCAGCCTTCGACTACGTCCGGGCGACGTCCGCCGACGAGGCGATCGCGCTCGTCGGTGAGCATGGAGACGAGGCCAAGTTCCTCGCCGGCGGACACAGCCTGCTGCCGCTGATGAAGCTGCGGCTGGCGCAGCCGGCCGTCCTCGTCGACATCGGCAGGCTGACCGAGCTCTCCTACATCCGCGACGCGGGCGATCACATCGCGATCGGCGCGCTCACCCGCCACCGGGATGTGGAGACGTCGGACGTGCTGGCCGAGCACGCGCCGTTGCTGCGCCACGCCGCCAGCCACGTCGGCGATCCGCAGGTGCGCCACCGCGGCACAATCGGCGGCAGCATCGCCCATGCGGACCCCGCGTCCGATCTGCCGGCGACGACGCTTGCGCTGGGCGCGACCTACGTCGCGCGCGCCCCGGGCGGCACGCGCGAGGTCGCTGCCGCCGACTTCTTCCAGGGCTTCCTGGAAAGCGCTCTCGCTCCCGACGAGATGCTGACCGAGATCCGCGTGCCGAAGATGGCCGGCGCCGGGTGGAGCTTCCAGAAGTTCACCCGCCGCGCCCAGGACTGGGCGATCGTCGGTGTCGCCGCCTGGCGGCGCAACGGCGAGTCCGCCGTGGCGCTCGCCAACATGGGCTCCACGCCGGTGCTGGCGACCAGTGTCAGCGAGGCGCTGCGCGCCGGCGCATCGGCCGAGGACGCGGCCCGGGCGGTCGTGGACGACACCGACCCGCAGGCCGACCTCAACGCCAGCGTCGAGTACCGCCGCCATCTCGCGACCGTCCTCGTGCGCCGAGCGCTGGAGGAAGCGGCCGGCGCCTGAAGGCGCTCAGGCCGGCGGCGGCGGCAGGCCAGGATCGCCGGCGACCGCGATCGGACCGACCGCGCCGATCGCCGCCAGGTATTCCAGGTGCGCCTCGACCACGTTGACGGCGTCGACGTCGTCGAGCAGCTCGAGGCCCGTGCGGTCGGCCTCACCGAGCAGGTATCCGGCGACCGTGTCCTCCTCGATGACGACCGTCTCGTCGATGTCCTGGCGACGGTCGATGATGTTGTCCGGTTGGAGACCTTTGGCGTGCAGCCAGCGCATGTGGAACGTGACCAGCTGCTCGACCTCGCCGGGGGTGAGACGTGCCTGGCTCTCGGCGGGCAGGCGGTCGCAGACGAAGTCGACCGCCTCCTCCAGCTGGTAGACGACCCGAGGGTTGAGAGCGTCGAGCCGGTGTGCTTCGCGGCCGATGGCGCCCGCGGCGATGGCGAACACCGCGAGCGCCGCCAGCACGATGAACACGATGGTGACGGCAGGCATGGATCGAGCGTAGGCCGCCGCCTGCGCTACTCCCGATACCACCCGACCACGTCGGCGACGAGGTGTGCGCCGGCGTACGAGTAGATGGCCAGGTTGCCGGCGCTCACCGGGGCGATGACGTGGTCGGCGATCGTCTCCTGGACCCCTTCGAGGTTCAGCACCGACGTGTACGGCATATCGACACCGTCAGGGAAGGCCGTGATGTAGCCCGGCCCGTCCGTCTCGGTGGCGGTCACGTTGACGGCCGCCGCGGCGGCGGCCACGCCGGGGATCGTGCCCGGCAGCGTGAACACCGTGATCGTGCCGTCGGCCGCCGGCTTCTGGCCGACGAGGCGGGTGTCCAGCTTGCGCACCGGCTCCACCGGCACGAACAAGCCGCTGAACGACTCCTCGGCGTCCGCATCGGTGAACCAGCCGGTCACGTCGGCCACGAGGTGCAAGCCCACCGAGGTGTACAGCTGCACCGTGCCGTCGGGGCCGAGCGGCACGATCACCTGGTTGGCCACCGTCTGGCCGGCCCGGTGAACGTTCACGTTGGAGACCACGGGCCGATCGGAGCCGCCGGGATACGCGGTCACGTATCCCCAGCCCGCCGAGTCCGCGATCGTCACCGTGAGCACCACCGCCGACGCCCCGGTGGCCGGCACGCCGCCCTGCCCTGCGACCTGGAGCGTGACCGTGTCCCCGGCGTTCGGACGGCCGCCGGAGTAACCGATCTGCGCCTCCCGGGTGTCGAGGACGCGGGCGGGCGTGACAGCCCTGAGCCGACCGTCGGTGCTCGCCGACGACGCCCGGTAGTAGCCCGCCACGTCGGCGACGAGATGGGTCGCGGACGACGTGTACAGCACCACGTTGCCGTCCGGGCCGACGGGAACGGTGACGAGGTTGGCGATCGTCTCGCCCGCCTGGTCGACGTTCACGTTGGACACCAGCGGCTGGCCGACGCCGCTCGGGTACGCAGCCACGTATCCCCACCCACTGGCGTCGGTCGCGGTGACGTTCAGCACGACCGCCTTGATCTCCGGGTCGTTCGGAACTCCGCCACGGCCGAGCACGGGCAGCGTGATCGCGGCCCCGGCGTCCGGCATTCCGCCGCTCCATGCGATGCCGTTGCGGGTGTCGAGCACGCGGGCGGGCGCGAGCGGCACGTACTTGGTCAAGCCGTACGACTTGGCGTTGGGCACGGTCGGATCCGTGCCGTACTTGTTCTTCTCCTCTTCGTCGAGCAAGCCGTCGTCGTCGCTGTCGACGTCGTCGGGCGCGGACTTCACTCGGAAGTACACGTCCGTGGCGGCGTCGACCTCCGCCGGCGACGTGCTGCCGGTGACGGACACCCCGTCGGGTCCGGTGAGCGTGAACGCCACCGGATGATGGTGCGCTCCGTCCGCCGGCGCCATGGTCGCCGTGCACTCGACGGTCGCCCCGGGCGCCACCGCGCCAGCCGGTTCGCAGACGAGCGTGCCGAGTCCACCGGCATCGAACGACTGCAACGTCAGCGGGACATTGCCCGTGTTCTCCAACGTGATCACCACGTTGACGGTCGCGTCGTGCTCCAGCTCGGGCCCCGGCGACGTGCTCGCGGCGATGCCGTTGACCCGTGCCGTGACCTGGACCGAGGCCGCCATGCCGAAGTGGTGCGACGTGCCGGTGGCCTCGAGCTCGGTCGGAGTCGAGGGTGTGCCGGTCGACGGCACGACGGCCGCGGTCACCGTCGCCTCGTTGGCGTACTGCCCTGCCGTGGCCGTGCCGGTCGCCTCGCACGTGATCGAGGTCTGCGGCGCAACGTCGGTCGCGGGGCAGGTGATCGCGCCGAGCTCGTCGTCGACGAGCTCGAGGTCGGTGAGGGTGGTGTCACCGTCGTTGAACACCTCGTACGTCCACAGGACATCGTCGCCGACGAGAACCCGAGGACCGGTCGCCGACGGCGCGTCCTGCGTCTGGGTACGGACCACCACACGCAACGCTGCCGTGCGCTCCGCGAAGCCGTAGCCGGTCGCGAACGCGTCGGCCCCGAGGACGATGCCGGTGATCGTGTTCGGCGCGCTGGCGTCCCCACCGGCGTCACCGACCACCATCAGGCCGTCGACGAGGTCGTCGGGCTGGGTCTCGGTGAGCGTGTACGTGCCCGGCAGCAGATCCGCGAACAGGAACCTGCCGTCCGCCCCGGTGGTGGCCGTCGCAGTGGCGTCACCGCCGAGGGTGATCTCCACGCCGTCGAGCAGCTCCTCGCCGTCGTCGATCACACCGTCGTCGTCGGCGTCGTGCCACACGGCGCCGCGGATCGCCGACAGGGCGATCTCGGCGAACAGGTAATCGGTGGCGTCGCCGAAGAGGTCGATGCCGGTGATCTCGTCGACGCCCACGATCCCGCCCGCGGACCCGACCACCGCGCCGCCGTCGGCGTAGCCCGACGGCTGGGCGGCGCGCACGCCGTACGTGCCCGCAAGCAGGTCGGTGAACTCCCACGATCCGTCGCCGGCGGTGGTGGTCGTGTCGATCACGACGCCGTCGCCGTCGAGCAGATCGATGCTGATGCCGCCGATGCCGGATTCACCGCCGTCGCGGGCGGCGTCGCCGTCGAGGTCGCTGAACACGGCGCCACTGATGCTGACGGGGGCACGCTCGCCGAACAGGTAACCGGTGGCCGCCTCGCCCGAGCCGAGAACGATCGCCGTGATCTCGTCGGCGCCCACCGTGCCTCCGGCGGAGCCGGCGCTGTCGATGCCGTCGATGTAATCGTCGGGCTGCGTCTCGGTCACGATGTACGTGCCCGGGCGCAGACCTTCCACGAGGTACGTGCCGTCGTCGTTCGTCGGCGCCGAGACCACGACCGGCTGCCCGAAGTCGTCGGTGCCGCTGACCTCGATCTGCACTCCGGCGACACCGGGCTCGGAGCCCTGCGTGCCGTCGTTGTCGATGTCGACGAACACCACGCCGGCGATGCTCGCCGCGCGGACGTTACCGAACGCGTAGCCGGTCGCCTCCTCGCCGGCGTCGAGTGCGATCGCGCTGATCGTGTTCGAGCCCGCCGCAGCATTGCTGACGGAGCCGCCGGCCGTCCCGGCGATCTCACGACCGTCGAGATAGCCGCCGGGATCGGTCTCGGTGAGGACGTACGTGCCGGGGCGCAGACCATCGAACGTGAACGTGCCATCCGGCCCCGTCGTGGTGACGACGGGCGTGATCGGCGCGTCGATGTCGGAGCCGGACAGCTCCACCGACACGCCTTCGATCCCCGGCTCGCCGTCGTCGAGCACCCCGTCGGCGTCGAGGTCGTCGAACACGACGCCGACGATGCTCGCCGACGTGAACTCGCCGAACAGGTAGCCCGTCGTGGGATTCACCCCGTCGACGACGATGGCCGAGATCACGTCACCGGCCACGGCGCCCACCGATCCACCCGTGGACGTGATGCCTTGCCGGTAAGCGCTCGGCTGCGTCTCGGTCAGCGTGTACGTGCCCTCGCGCAGGCCGGCGAACGTGAACGTGCCGTCGGCGAGCGTCTCGGTGGTGATGTCGACGTCGACGGCGAGGATGTCGACGCCCGTGAGGTTGACGGTGACATTCGGGATGCCGTCCTCGCCGGGATCCTGCTCACCGTCGCCGTCCTCGTCGTGGAACACGACGCCGGAGATGATCTCCGGCGGGAGCTCGCCGAACAGGTAGCCGACGGCGTTCTCGGCCGTGCCGAGCGTGATGTCGGTGATCTGGTTCGAGCCCGGCGCGCCCACCGTGCCGCCTGCGGTGCCGGCGGCGTTCTTGCCGGCCGCGGTCGCGGGCAGCTGGAACTTGGAGAGGTTGTACGTGCCCGGGCGCAGATCGGTGAACGTGAACGTGCCGTCGGAATCCGTCTGGGTGGTGGTGTTCACCGGATCGCCGAGGTCGTCAGTGCCCGTGATCGCGACCTCGACACCGCCGTTGCCCTCCTCGCCTGCGTCGCGCACGCCGTCGTTGTCGAGGTCGTCGTAGACGACGCCGCTGAGCGACTGGGTGGCGAACCCGACGTTGCGGGCGTTCACCGTCGTGTTCACCCCGAGCTCCACGGCGAAGCTGCCGGTCGGGTCGGTGATGCCGTGCTCGGGATCGAACGTCACCGCGTACGCAGCGTTCACCGCACGCGCGGTCGCCTGGTCGACGGTGATCGTGTACGAGCCGGAGCGAAGGTCGGGGAACACGTACGCGCCGTCGCCGTCGGTGCTCACCGTGATGTCGACGGGGTTGCCGTCGCTGCCCGTGCCTGTGATCTGAACGTCGACCCCGGCGATGCCGGCTTCGCTGCCGCCGACCACGCCGTCGCCGTCGGCGTCGTTCCACACGACGCCCGCGATCTGCGACGCGACGACCGTAACCGAGTCGCCCGCGACCGGCGCGAGCGAGGTGAGCCCGATGGCGCGCGCGGCCGCGGTGTTGGTGTAGAGGTCGTCGTCGGCGTTGCCGGACGTGGCCACGCCGATGCGCACCGAGCGCGACGCCAGCGACGCCAGCGAGCCCGAGATGATGCGCACCGCCGTGACGTCGGCGAGGGTCGCCGGGCAGTCCGGCTCACCGACGTCGTCGAGCAGGCACCACGTCGTGGCCCCGCCCGCGAGGTTCGTGTCGTCGTACGGGTCCTCGGCGATCGACGCCGGCGCGGCGTCGGTCACGTAGAACGTCGTGCCCTCACGGGTCGGGAAGGGACCGGTTGCCGACGTCGGCAGCGCGTTCGGCGTCGCCGACAGCGTGTCGTCCGTCGTCAGGCTCGTGAGGCTCAGCGAGCCGCTGAAGCTCGACTCCGGATCGCGCCCGTCGCCGTCGAACGGCAGCACGTCGACGATGTCGACGCCGTCGAGCGTGTTGCTGGTGGTGTTCGTGATCGTGAGGTCCCAACCGACCTCGGTGTCGGCGACACCGTCGGCCGAGCCGGCCTCGATCACCGTGCTGAGCGAGGTCTTCGCCGCGCCCAACTCCAAGAAGGCGTTGCCGATCGTGATCTGCTGCCATGCCATGCGGCGGTACCGGCCCTGGCTCGCGCAGCCGCTGTAGTTCCCCGGCGGCGGCATGTCGACGATCGTGGCCACCGGGACGTTCGGTGTCGGCGGAACGTCGTAGGGCACCATCGTCCCGCACGACACGACGGGCAGGTCAGTGTCGATCGCGGTGCCGTCGGGCGCGACCGATTCGGCGATGACGCGGTTGTGGTTCACCGACGGCGTCGGCGCGAGGGGGTCTGCCTCGGCGACGAACGTGATCGACGGCAGCGTCGTGTTGCCGTTGGTCACGCCGGTGACGTCGCCCAGATCCCAGACGATCAACGTCGACTTGTCCGGCTGGACGAGCACATGGTCCGGTGGCCGGCTCGCCGAGCCCACCACGTACCGCATACCCGGCGGGATGTGGTCGACGACACGCAGCGGCTGGGTGTTGGAGACGTCCTCGCCGAAGGCGATGTGCGGCACGATCGTGTAGGTGGCGCGGTTGAAGCCCGGCGCGCCGGCTTGCACCACCGTGGGCGTCACGCCCAAGCCCACGGCCGTGTCCACGCCGATGCGGCCGGCGATGACCGGACCACCGAGTCCCGTGCTCTTCCACGGATCGAAGGTGCTCTGCGGATAGTTGAACGCGCCGACGTCGCCGATCTTCGTCGTGGCGAGGATCGTCTGCCCCGCCTGAGTGGTGGCATCGCGGTACGTCGAGCGCACCGTGAAGCGGACCCTCACCGCCACGAAGCTGCCCGGCAGCACCGGCCCACCGATGAACGTGACCCGGACCCGGTTGACGACGTCGAGCGGGTCGCTCAAGCCGAGCGAGTTGGCGTACGCGACGATGGCCGGATCGTCCGGACTGCTGTGCCACCCGGTGGCGGTTCCGCCGTCGGCGCACCCGTCCGCCGTGGCGCCGGCGCCCATCGATGCGCCCGACTGCGGCGCGTTCGTCGGCGGACCGCCGTCGAACTCGCCGGCGGCGAACTCGACGATGTAGGCGGCGGGGTCGACGGCGAAGTTGGTGGTGTTGTCGTATCCCGCTCCGGGGCGATACGCGGGCGCAAGGATCGGATCGTCTGCGGGTCCACGGGTCACGGCAACCGCGTAGCTGTTCGTCGGGTAGCTGGCGTGGTCTGGGAAGGGCGTGAGCTTCTGCACCGTCGTGTCGAAGACGTCGCAGATCTGCACCGGCGTCTGGCTGACCGTTCCGGTGTTGCCGAAGCGCAGCACGCTCTGGTACGCGGCGCCGCGCTGAAGGGTGCCGATGGACGACGGAGACGAGTTCGTCACGGCGCTGCTGTCGGACGTCGCGTACTTGTCGAAGGCGCGATTGTCGGCGTTGATGATCAGCTTGCTGGCGCGAACGTTGTTGTTGGTCGGCTCTGCGGCGGCGAAGTAGTTGCTGACGCCGTTGACGTCCTCAGGCTCGAAGTCGCCGGCCGTCAGCGTGACGGTGCTCTCGCCCACGGGCACGGCGTCAGCCGGCACCCAGAGCATGATCCACATGTTGGCGTGCAGGCCTGCGGCCAGCACGGCAGGGTTGGCCCAGCTCACCGTGACGGGCGTGCCGGGCCCGCCCGGCTGGGTGCACGTGTAGGTCGCTGCCGCCGATGGCCCCGTCTGGTTCGAGATGGGAAGACCGAGGTTCTGGTAACCGGGGTTCGCCGGAAGGGATGCGGCGCTCTGCGTCGCGCAGCCGCCGCCGTAGTTGCCCCAGTTCAGCAACCGGTAGCCGGACACGTCGATGCTGGCCGCCGTCATCGTCTCGGTCCAGGTGACCGGCCCCTCGAGCGGGGACCAGCCGCCCGCCTTGGCGACAGCGACGCCGGTCGAGGTCGGGATGGCGAAGCCGGCCACACCCTCGGGTGAGTTGTACGGGAACGGCGCGGGCAGGGTGTTGGAGGAGATGTTCTTGCGCAGGTCGTAGAACGGCGCGCTCGACGCGGTGAAGGTGGCGTCCGCGGTCGACGAGGTGGGCGCGCTCGTGTCGGACTCGATCGTCGCGTTCACGGTCACGACATCACCGTCGGCCGACGCGCCCGAGAGAAGCAGTTGCGCGGTGACCGACCCGTCGCCCGGCCCGGCCGGGTCGGCGATGCGGCAGTTGAGCGTTCGGTTTCCGTCGCTCAAGGTCGAGCCGCTCGCGCACGCTGCCGGGAGCCCGGTCCAGGTCGCGGCCGGCAGTCCGCCCGCCAACGGCAGCGTGGAGCGCAGCATCACGTTCGCTGTCCGCGCCGTCGAACGCGAAGTTGAAGCCGACCTCGGCCCGGTCGCCGGTTCTGAGGATCTGGTCGACGGCGAGCAGCGACGTGTCATAGCCGGCGCAGTGCGTCGCTCCCGGCGGAACCTGCGTGGGACAGGTCGACGCGGCGTCGGCCGCGGCGGTGCCGGAGTTCAGGCGCGTCACCGTCAACGAGTAGGTCGCTGCGTGCGCTGGCGCTGGCGGCAGGAGCGGAAGCACCAGCAGCGTGGCAACCGCTGCTGCGAGCACGGCTCGGATCCGCCGCACGCGCGCGACACCACCGTGGGCGCGGCGCGGCACAGCCGTTTGCCCGTTCGTCATCCTCTTCCTCCTCCTGGCCGACCCATCCGGTCCCAGCCCCAAAGTCGGAAGGCAGCGGCCGGTTACGCCGACCGGGATCTCACCTCGTCAAGACCTTCACAAATCGTCGACCCCGCGTGATACCCCCAGGAAACGCGGCGGACGGCGCCCTCGTCGTAGGCTCACCGTAAATGGACGAGGCTGCGAAGCGGCGAGCGCGGCGCATCGGCCGCTTGCGGGACGAGATCATCGAAGAGGGCCTCCCGCTCGAGGTCGATGGACCGACCGGCGACCTGTTGCTCGACGAGGTCGACTACGCCCGCCGGCCTGCCGTCCACGAAGGCGTCAGCCCGCGGTACGGCGCTCTGATCGCGATGTCCGGCGACCTCGACATCCACCGCCTCGTGTTCCCCGCTCTCGTCGAATCGATCGGCGACGACATCCCGATCGCCACCGCACGCCGGCTCGCCGACGGGCGCACGTCGTTCATCGGCCGCGACGAGGGGCGCCTGCGTCTCGTGTGCTTCGACCGCACGATCGAGCACGAAGCGACGGCGGTCCAGGTGGCGGACTCGGACATCACCGTCGTGCAACGGATGCCGACGGGCTGGGTCCGCATCTTCTCCCCGCGCGCGGTGGTCACGTGGGACGGGTCGCGGTGGTGGGCGAAGCCGCGTTCCCACCAGCTCGCCAGCGCGGTCGCCGCCGCGCATCCCCGGCTGGCCTCACCGGTCCTCGACGGGCTGGCCGAGCTGTGCGTTCACTGGCTGAGCGCCGGCCGGGTCGGCGCGGTCCTCGTGTGGCACACCGAGCCCGCCCGAGCGCCGCTCGGCCACCTCGGGGTCGGCGCCCGCGCCGCGATCCCCCCTCTCGACGTGACGCAACGCGAGCACTACGCCGCGCTGCTCAGCGTTCTCGCCCAGAGCGATCGCGCCGCGCTGGTCTCGCACCGCGGATGCGTCGACAGCATCGGCATCGCGCTGCGATGCAGCGACGAGGCTCTGCGCAACGTCCCCGCCTACCGCGGGACACGCCACACGTCCGCTCGGCGCTTCAGCTACGACGAGCCGGCGGCGGTGGTGTTCACCGTCTCGAGCGCCGGCCCTGTCACGGTGTTCCACCGCGGCGCGGCGGTCGGCGCCGTGTTCTCGTAGTCGCGCCGTTCGACCGCGCGCCCAGCGGCGCGAACGTAGATTGAGGCGACACGCCGCCTCACAGGAAGAGCGCACATGACGGACAACGAGACGTTCAAGGTATTCGTCGGGGTCGACGGATCGGAGGGCGCCGACGCCGCCGTGCGGTGGGCGGTCCGGGAAGGACGTGCGCACCAGGGCACGGTCACCGCCGTCATGGCGTGGTCGTTCCTCGATCAGCGGCCGGTCGCAGGACAGGAGCGCTTCGATCCCCACTACGACGAGACGACGGCAGATCGAGCGCTCCACGAGTACATCGTGCGCGCCATCGGCGCCGACGACGCCGAGCTCGTCCTCCGCCGCCCGGTGTGCGATCTCCCCGCCAACACGCTGATCGACGCCTCCGCTGAGGCCGACCTGCTGGTCGTCGGCAGCAGGGGCCTGGGCGGCTTCAAGCGGCTGATGCTGGGTTCCGTGGCGCACCAGGTCGTGACATACAGCAAGTGCCCTGTCGTCGTGGTCCCCACCGCCAGGGACAACGACACGTGAGATCACTGCCCGGCGCGCGACGGCGCGCCGGGCAGTGAAGTTCTCAGATGCCGATGCGCTGCGCGAGCAGTTCGCGGTGATAGGTGGGGTCGCCGAACAGCAGCTCGCTCGACTTCGCCCGCTTGAAGTACAGGTGCGCAGGGTGCTCCCACGTGAAGCCGATGCCGCCGTGAATCTGGATGTTCTCGGCGGTGGCGTGGAAGTACGCCTCGCTGCAGTAGGCCTTGGCGAGGCTGGCGACCGACGGCAGCTCGTCGTTCATCTCGCTGGCGCACCACATGCCGTAGTAGGCCGCCGACTTGGCCGACTCGACCTCGAGCAGCATGTCGGCGCACTTGTGCTTGATCGCCTGGAACGACCCGATCGGGCGGCCGAACTGGACGCGCACCTTGGCGTACTCGACCGCCATCTCGAGCACCTTCTGCGCGCCGCCCACCTGCTCGGCGGCGAGGCCGACGGCGGCCAGGTCGAGCACCGTGGTGAGCACGTTCCATCCCTCGCCCTCGACGCCGATCAGGCGCGCCGGGGTGTCGGCGAACTCGAGCTTGGCCTGCTTGCGGGTCTGGTCCATCGTCGACAGCGCGGTGCGGGTGAGGCCCGACGCGTTGCCGTCGACGGCGAACAGGCTGGTGCCCTTCGCGGTCTTGGCGGCGACGATCAGCAGATCCGCGGTGTGCCCGTCGATCACGAACATCTTCGTGCCGGTGATCGTGAACCCGTCGCCCGACGGCTTGGCCTCGGCCGTGATGCCGCTCTCGTCCCACTTGCCGGACGGCTCGGTGTAGGCCAGGGTCGCGACCGTCTCACCGCTCGCGATGCCGGGCAGGTAGTCCTTCTTCGCCGCGTCGTCGCCGCTGTGCAGCAGCGTGTTGGCGGCCAGCACCACAGAGCTGAAGTACGGGGCGCACAGCAGCGCGCGGCCCATCTCCTCCAGCACGATGCCGAGCTCGACGTAGCTGAAACCGCTGCCGCCGAACTCCTCGGGGATGTGGAGCCCCTGGAGGCCCATCTGCTCCCCCATCTGGGCCCAGACCGCACGGTCGAAACCGGCCTCGGTCTCCATCTGCTCACGCACGGCGGTCTCGGGGCTCTTGGCCTCGAGGAAGGCCCGCACGGTCTTGCGCAGCTCCTCTTGGTCCTCGGTGAAGGCGAAGTTCATGGCCGCAGCTTGGCGCGTGGCGCGCGCATGTGCGACATCGAGAGGTGTACACGCGTGTACACTCCGCGCCGTGCAACACGTCGGCATCCGGCAGCTGCGCGCCGACGCCGCCACGATGGTGCGGCGTGCCAGCACCGGCGAGCGCATCGTCGTCACCGTCAACGGCCAGCCCACGGCCGAGCTCGGCCCCCCAGGAGCAGCGAGCGGCGCCGCCACCATCGACGATCTGATCGCTCGCGGCATGATCCGCGCTCCGCGTCGACGCGACCCGTTCAACATCGGCGAGCCGATCCCCGTCTGGCGTGGGACACGGCTCGACCGGCTGCTCGCCGAGCTGCGCGGATGACCCTGTTCCTCGATTCCAGCGCAATCGTCGCCGCGCACGTCGACGGACCCGCCCGCGAGGCGCTGGCGCCCGCGCTCGACGGCGACGTCTGGTGCGCGAGTGGGCTGGCTCTGGCCGAGAGCCTGGCGCTCGTCGATCGCCTCACCGACGAGCAGATCCTGCGCGTCGATCTCGAAGATGCCATCCGGTCGATGTGGGATCGGGTGCACGTGGTGCCCGTCGACGAGGCGTGCCTCGACGCCGCGGCGCGGTTGGCGCGCGAGCAGCCGCTCGGCATCAGCAACGCGATCCACCTGGCCGCCGCCGCCCGGCTCCCCCGCCCTGTCCGGTTCGCCACCTTCGCCCCGGAGCAGATCATGGTGGCGCTGTCGATGGGTTTCGACGTGGTCTCGGCGTGATCGCATCGTGAGCCTGCGGTCCATGGCGGATCGAGACGCCGTCACTACGATCGCCCGAATGTCGCCGGCCGGACCGATCGCCGCTTTCGCGACGTTCGCCCGCACCCGGGCACGGTGGATGGAAGGGCTGGGGGTCGCGCTGTTCACGCTGTGGGTCGCCTGGCCCTACTGCGTCCCGGGCAAGCCGGTGGCCAGTCTGGACGGGCTGGCGTACACCGCGCCGAACCTGCGCATCACGCTGGACGCGCTGCGCGATGGTCGCCTCCCGCTGTGGAACGACACGATCTTCGGCGGCGTGCCGCACGCGGCCAACCCGCAGACAGCCGTGTTCTCGCCGACGCGATGGCTCGTGCTGTGGTTCGACCCGACGCGAGCCGTCAACGTGCTGACGGTCTTCCATCTCGCCGTGCTGGCGATCGGCATGTTCGCCCTGTGCGCGTGGCGGCTGCGTCTGCGACCCCCGGCGACGTTCGTCGCCTGCGTGATCACCGTCGGCTGCGGCGCGATGGAGTCGAAGATCGTGCAGTTCGAGCAGCTGTCGGTGATCGCCTGGGTCCCGCTGCTGCTCGCTCTCACGCATTGGATCGTCACCGCCGAGCGTCCGTGGCGGCCGCTCGGCGCGACCGCCTTCGCCACGGCGTGCTGGATGACAGCCGGCCATCCCCAGGTGCTCTACCTCACCGCGCCGGTGCTCGTCGTGTGGACCGCTGCGGTGGCGGCGGACGTCCGGCGGTGGACCCGGATCATCCACGCGGCGGGCACCGCTGCGCTCGGCGCGCTGATCGCGCTCCCCCATCTGCTGCTCACCGCAGGGGCCGCCGACGATGCCGCGCTCTCCGGCGGGCGGGACCTCGCAGCGCTCGCACGCCCGGGCTTTTCGGCGCTCGCACGGGATTTCGTCGGCGCCCTCCTCGGCGACGTCGGCGCCGCCGATCACACCGCTCTGTCGGGTGGCTTTGAAGCGACGACGTTCCTCGGCGCCGCGGCGGTCGCGCTCGTCGCCGTGGGAACCGTCGTGGGGGTCGCTGACGTCCGGCGCAGGTGGGTCACCGCCGGGCTGGCCGTCACGGCGCTCGTCGCGATGATCCTGTCGCTCGGGCCGCGCACCGTGCTGTTCCGCGGCGCCCACGGGCTGGTACCCGGATTCGACCTCGCCCGCGTCCCGGCTCGGTGGGTCCTTCCGGCGTCGATCTGCGCCGCGTTGCTCGCCGCGTTCGCGCTCGACGCCGCCTCGGCCGCGCTGCGCCCGCGCGTGCGGACCTGGGCCCTGGCGAGCGCAGGCTCGATGGCCGCGGCGCTCGCAGCGCTGGGGCTGCGTCACCGCGCGCACCTTCCGAGCGGAGCCGCCATCGTGGGCTGGGTCGTGGTCGGCGCGCTGTGCGTCGCGGCGTGGGCTGCCTCGACCGCGCCGGCCGCTGTGCGCCGCAAGCTCGGAACCGCCGCCGGCGCCCTTGTCGTGGTCGCGGGTGTGCTCGTGCCGGCCGCGCTCGTGACGGGCGAGCTCGGACTGCATTCGCGCCACAGCTTCGCTCGGCACCTCACACTCGACGAGGCCCCGGAAGACGTCGACGACCCGATCCTGACGTTCCTCGACGCGCATCCGGAGGGCCGCACGATCGCGGCCACGTTCGACGAGTTCGGCGATCCGAACTACCTCGCCGCTGGCCTGCGACCGAACGCCAACGCGCTGTTCGACATCCGCTCGGTCGACGGGTACGACGGCGGCGTCCAGGTGACCGAGCGCTGGGTCGACACGCTCCGTGCGGTCCTCGGCGACTTCGATCTTGAGCTGACGTTGCGCGCCCAGCTCCAGGCGCCGATGGACGACGACCTGTGGGCTCGCCTCGGCGTGCGCTACGTCGTGATGGATCCGCGCGGCACCCCAGCGGACCAGCTGCTGCCCGGTTGGATCGGGCCGGTGTCGACGTCGCCGCGCTTCGAGGTGTGGGAGAACCCGGCATGGCGCGCAGACGCGCTCGCGTACTTCGGCACCCGCCCGGTCGCGGACGCGGCCGAAGCCGGGTCGCTGCTCGTCGCCGACGCCAGCGGCGCGTACGCGCTGACCGAATCCGATGCGCCCGCGCTGCGCTGTCGCGCATCGAGCGGCGACTGCGATCCGCAAACGCTGCCGATCGACCGTCCGAACCCCGAACACATCACGATCTCCACGAACTTCGATCGCCCGGCGATGGTCGTCGTGTCGGAGCAGTGGAACGACGGGTGGCGGGCGACGATCGACGGCGAGAGCGCCGACGTCGTTCCGGTCGACGGGCTCGCGCTGGGCGTCGAGGTCCCGCCCGGCGAGCACGCGCTGCGGCTCACCTACCGTCCCGGTGGCCTGACGTCGATGTTGGTGATCGCCGCGATCGCGTCGCTCGCCGCGATCGCTTGCCTCGTCGACCCGGTCCGGTTCCGCCGCCGACCTGCGACACTGGAGCAATGAGCACGCTCCACCACGCCGACGGCCGGCTCGAGGTGCACCGGGTCGTCGTCGGTCCCGTCGACAACAACGTCTTCGTGTTGCGCTGTCGCGAGACCGGCGAGGCCGTTCTGATCGACGCCGCGAACGAGCACGAGCAGCTTCTCGGCCTCTGCGAGCGCCTCGGTGTTCGGCGGGTGCTCGAGACGCACGGCCACTGGGATCACATCCAGGCGGTTCCGGCCATGCGTGAGGCCGGTTTCGAGGTCGGGATCACCGCCGCCGACGCGCCGATGTTGAAGGAGGTCGGCTACGACGTCCTTCTCGACGACGCCGAGGTCATCGAAGTCGGGCGGCTGCGGTTGCAGGCGATCCACAATCCCGGCCACACGCCTGGATCGATCAGCTTCAAGGTGCTCGACGCGCCGCTGCTGTTCACCGGCGACACGCTGTTCCCCGGTGGCCCCGGCGCGACGAAGTTCCCCGGCGGTGACTTCGATGCGATCATCCGATCGATCGACGAGCGGCTGTTCACGTTCCCGGCCGACACCATCGTGATGCCCGGCCACGGGCTCGACACCACGATCGGCGCCGAGCGCCCCCATCTCCAGGAGTGGATCGACCGGGGCTGGTGACGGCGAGCCACTATCGTTCAGTCCCGAACGACCGACGGGGGCGCCGATGACCGGAGCGATGCACCGCTGGGACGAGCGCACCGACCTGCTCGCGCACTCCATCCTCGGCTACGCCGTCGAACGCCTGGAACTGCGCATGGACCCACGCTGGGGCGCGCACCCGGCGGACGAGCTGAACGCCGTGTTGCGCGACACGATCACCCCCGAGGGCATCGGCGGCCACGAAGCACTGCGCCTGTTCCGCGACGAGCTGCTGCCCGCCTGCCGGCCGATGGATCACCCGATGAACCTGGCCTACGTCCCGACCGCGCCGACGCATGCAGCGACGATGTTCGACCTCGTCGTCAGCGCGTGCTCCGTGTTCGCGGGATATTGGGAGGCCGGGTCGGGGGCGATCGCGGCAGAGAACAGAGCGCTGCGGTGGCTGGCCGATCTGGCGGATTTCCCGCCAGAGGCGGGCGGATGCTTCGTGACCGGGGGGTCTGCCGCCAACCTCAGCGCGCTGGTCGCCGCCCGCGTCCGCGCCGCCGCCACCCGCCAGCCCGAGCGCCGCTGGCGCTTTGCGACCACGAGCGAGGCGCACGCGTCGGTGCGCGCCGCGGCGAGGGTGATGGACGCCGACATCGCGCTCGTTCCCGCCGACGCCAAGGGACGGATGACCGGCGCGGCGCTGCGCTCGGTGGTCGATGCGGACGGCGCCGACCTCTTCGCGGTCGTCGCCACGGCCGGCACCACGAACGCCGGCGCGATCGACGAGCTCCACGCGATCGCCGACGTCTGCGCCGAGCACGACCTGTGGCTGCACGTCGACGGGGCGTACGGCCTGGCGGCGATGTGCGCCCCGTCGCTCCGACCAGCGTTTCGCGGCATCGAGCGCGCCGACAGCTTCGGTGTCGATCCGCACAAGTGGTTGTTCGCCCCCTACGACTGCGCTGCGCTCGTCTACCGCGACCCGTCGCACGCGGCGACCGCCCACGCCCAGCACGGGGCGTACATCGACGCCGTCGACCACGGGGAGTGGAACCCCTCGGACTACGCCTACCACCTGTCCCGGCGCGCCCGGGGCCTGCCCCTGTGGTTCTCCCTGGCCACGCACGGCACGCGGGCGTACAGCGAGGCGATCGAAACCACGCTGGAGGTCACCCGCGGCATCGCCGACGCGATCCGCCGGCGTCCCGACTTCGAGTTGCTGATCGAACCGGACCTGTCGATCCTGCTGTTCCGCCGGCGCGGCTGGCAGGCCGACGATTACCTGCGCTGGAGCCGGGCCAACGCTCGGGCGGGCATCGCCCTCATGGTGCCGACGACCTGGGCCGGAGAGCCGTGCATGCGGATCTGCATCGTCAACCCGCTCACCGAGGTCGACGAGGTGGTGAAGGTCATCGACACGATGTGACGGGATCTTGCCCGCGACGTTTCTCCTACGCGCGTAGGGGAAATACACTCGGTGTGGTGAGTGAGCTGTTCCGGGTCGATGCCCTGCACGCCCGTCCTGCCGAGAGCGAGACCGAGATCCTGCGCGGCCTCGATCTCACGGTCGCCGAGGGTGAGGTGCACGCCATCATGGGCCCGAACGGCTCCGGCAAGAGCACCCTGGCCAGCACCCTTCTCGCGTCCCCCGAGTACGAGGTCACGGCGGGGCGCATCTGGTTCAAGGGCGACGACATCACCGACTGGCCCACCGACGTGCGCGCGAAGGCCGGCATGTTCCTGGCATTCCAGTATCCGCAGGAGATCGCCGGCGTGTCGGTGATCCAGTTCCTCCGCCAGGCGCTCAGCGCCCGCACCGGCATCGACCTCAGCGTCCTCGAGTTGCGGCTGGCCACGATGGAGTGGATGAAGCGGCTCGGCATGGACAGCTCGTTCGTCGACCGCTACCTGAACGAGGGCTTCTCCGGCGGCGAGAAGAAGCGCAACGAGGTCATGCAGCTGGCCATCCTCCAGCCGGATCTGGCGATCCTCGACGAGACCGACTCCGGTCTCGACATCGACGCGTTGCGCGTCGTGGCCAACGGCCTGCGAGAGGTGCGCCGCGACCGCCCACAGATGGGCGTCGTGCTGATCACCCACTACCAGCGCCTGCTCGACGAGATCGCCCCCGACCACGTGCACATCCTGGTCGGCGGCCGCATCGTCGCCAGCGGCGGCATGGAGCTGGCGCACACCTTGGAGCGCGACGGCTACGAGGCGTTCCGATGAGCGCCCCCGATTCGCTGGACGTGGCGGCGATCCGCAAGGACTTCCCGATCTTCTCGCGCCTCATCGACGGGCAGCCGATCGTCTACCTCGACTCGGCCAACACGTCGCAGAAGCCGCGCCAGGTGATCGATGCGATGACCCACTTCCTCGAGACCGGGTACGCCCCGATCAACCGCAGCGCGTACCGGCTGGCCGCGGAGGCCACCGACGCCTATGAAGGCGCGCGCCGCGCGGTGCAGCGGTTCATCAACGCCCGGCGTGCGCACGAGGTGGTCTTCACCAAGAACGCCACCGAGGCCCTCAATCTGGTGTCGAACTCGTGGGGCCGCGCCAACCTGCGCCCCGGCGACGCCGTGGTGCTCACGCACATGGAGCACCACGCCAACATCGTTCCGTGGCACATCCTGTCGTCGCAGATCCCGCTCGAGCTGCGGTGGGTGCCGCTCACCGATGACGGGCAGCTGGACCTGTCGACGCTGCCGAGCCTCCTCGACGGCGCCAAGGCGTTCGCGTTCAGCGCGATGAGCAATGTGCTGGGCACGATCAACCCGGTGCGGACGCTCGTCGACGCGGCGCACGCTGCGGGCGCGGTGGCGATCGTCGACTCCTGCCAGTACACGCCGCACAACGTCACCGATGTGCAGGCGTGGGATGCCGACTTCGTCGCGTTCAGCAGCCACAAGATGTGCGGCCCGAGCGGCATCGGCGTTCTGTGGGGTCGGGAGGAGCTGCTCGACGCGATCCCGCCGTTCCTCGGTGGGGGCAACATGATCGCGGACGTGCGACTCGACGGGTTCCTGCCCGCCGAGCTGCCGGCCAAGTTCGAAGCCGGCACGCCTCCGATCGTCGAGGCGGTCGGCCTCGGCCGGGCGGTGGAGTATTTGGAGGGGCTCGGCATGGCGAACGTCCGCCGGCACGAGATGGCGATCGCCGAGCATGCGATCGGTGCGTTGATCGAGCGCTACGGCGACGACATCCGGATCCACGGGCCGCGCAATGTCGAGGTGCGCGGCGCGACGATCAGCTTCACGTTCCGTGACGTGCATCCGCACGACATCAGCCAGGTGCTCGACCAGCGGAACGTCTGCGTTCGAGCGGGGCACCACTGCGCCAAGCCGCTGATGCGATTGTTGGGCACGACCGCCACCGCCAGGGCAAGCTTCTACGTCTACAACGACGTCGACGACGCCACCGCTTTGACCGACGCTCTCGGGGACGCGACCGACATCTTCGGTCTCTGACCCGCCGACAAGGAGATCCCATGCCCGGTCTCGAAGACCTGTACCGCGAGATCATCCTCGATCACTACCGCACCCCCAGAAACCGTGGTGAGCTGCCCACACCGCCCGCCGTGGTGGCCGAGGGGCACAACCCGCTGTGCGGCGACGAGATCAAGGTGTACTTGGCGGTCGACGACGGCGTGGTGACCGACATCAAGGTTGGCGGACAGGGATGCAGCATCTCGCAGAGCTCGGCGTCGATGATGAGCCAAGCGGTCAAGGGCAAGACCCTCGATGAGGTGCGAGGCCTGGTGCGGCGCTTCAAGGGGATGATGTCGATCGAGGACGCCGAGGACGCCGAGGGCAACGGTGACGCATCCGGCGTGGCGCTCGGCGATCTGGAAGCGTTGCAGGGCGTGGTGAAGTTCCCTGTGCGGATCAAGTGCGCCACCCTGGCGTGGAACACCCTCACGGAAGCCCTCGCCTCCGCGCGGAGCTGAGGTTTCGTACATCGGCCAGCCAACAGACGTGCGCCGGACGACTCGTTGCGCTCAGTCTTCAGTTGCGCGCCAGCGGCAACTCGGGTGTGCCGTGCTGGCTCGCATGGTGGAGACATTGCGGCGATGGCGAACGCGTCGTCAGCAGTGGCTCTCGTTCGGTGTGCCCACATCGCTCGGCGAGCTCTGATTGCCTCGAAGGCCGTTGTGGGCCCGGCGGTGAACCGTGCGGATTATGCGCTGAAGCGCATCGAGATGCGCAGGACGCACGTTCCGGCGGAAATGTACGAGTTCGTCACTCTCGAGGTCACGCCCGCCCGGCGTGCAGCCTTGGAGGACGCGCGCCGTACTCCCGCCGTCTAAGCCTCGATCCACCGATCGGGGTCGGGGCTGAGCCTTGGCTGCGGGTGAGTCGATGGGTGGTGGTTGGTCGTCGCGTTGGTCCGTGCCGGGGCGTGTTGAAGCAGGGGTCGTGGGCCGGTTGGTTGTCAGCGCTGGCGGGTGTGTTGCGGCGCGCCTGACCGCGGCGGGGCGGGTCAGGCTGGCGCGGGTCGTAGCAGCCGTAGGGTGTCGAGCGCGGTCGTGAACGTGTGGGCCCAGGGCCATCTGGTCGGCAGCCGCAAGATGGTGCGCCCGGCCCGGTTGACGAGCCGACCCGGGATCGCGACGAGTCGAGTGCGTGTCAAGGGCCAGCAGGATCTGCCCGGTGGCGGACAGTGGAACTGCCCGGCCGT
>CAZGUH010000031.1:0-40009 GCA_964529005.1 uncultured Ilumatobacteraceae bacterium
CTAGGTGTAGATGCTTGACAGGATCGGTCGGAAGGGAGGTTCGGGTGGCGCGGATCAGCGACGACGAGCTCGCCAGGTTGAAGGCGGGGGTGTCGCTGGTCGCCCTCGTGGAGGCGAAGGGGATCGCGCTCGCGAAGCACGGCGCCAACGGGGATCTCGCTGCGTCGTGTCCGTTTCACGAGGACCGCACCCCGTCGTTCGTGATCAGCCCGTCGAAGAACTTGTGGCGCTGCCACGGCGCCTGTCAGGTGGGCGGGAGCGTGGTCGATTTCGTGATGCGGGCCGAGGGCGTGTCGTTCCGGCACGCGGTCGACCTGCTGCGCCAGGCGTCCAGGGCGGTCCGTGGGAGTTGGGAATCGACACGAACGGCAACGTGATCTATCACGCTGTGTACCGGCCGGGAGCGGGATGATGCTGCGGTTGGCTTCGCACCTTGAGGAGCGCGGTGAGGCGTCTTGCCGGGTGGAGAGCCCAGTGCCCGGTGTCGTGCTCATCGACGTCTCGCTGGTGGGAGCAGAGTTTCCGGTTCCCCTGCACTGGCGCGCGGGTGATTGGACGAAACCGCCGCTGGACGTGTCGCTGACGCCCGACGGTCGCGTCGTGGGGTTCCAGTTCGTCCTGCAAGACGAGCGCGTTCCCGAGGAGGATGTGACCGCTCAGCGACAGGTGAGGTGGGCGGGCACTCCGGTGTTCGTGGTCGGTGATTGGCCGACGGACCGATATCGCGATGAGCGACTGGTCGTCTCCCCGGTCAGATCGCTGACAACTCGTGTTGCGCCTCGGCGAGGGAGGGCCAGCCCTGGAGTGGGGCGAAGTGAGCGCCGGGCTGCTGTTCGGGTTCGCTGGCGATCAGCTCGTTGAGATCGTCGTCGGAGCGCTCGACGAGGATGACTGGGCGTCCGTCGGCGCGTTCTGGCTCGGCTCGTAGTCGGATTCGTGTCGGCAACGTGATGGTTCGGACACCGCTGTGAGGATCTCCTACGACGCGTCGGTGGATGCTGCCTACATCCGGCTCGCCGACGAGATCGGCGTGGGCGGGGTGGCGTTCACGTATGGATGCGATCCGGCAGAGAGTGATCCTCTTCTGGTACGGGACGGGTGGCACGTGGGCTGAGTATCTTCTCGTCGTCACGTTGGTCGTGGTCGTTGCGATGTTCATCGTCATCAGACGGCGCTGTGCCGGTGGTGGGTCGCGGGCATGAGACCGCAGGGCAGGTCAGGCGATGTGGAGCCGATCTCCGTTCGCACGACGGCCCCCCGCAGCGAGAAGCGGGGGTCCGATTTCGACCTAGAGATCTCCGTCCAAGGCGAACTCTGTCCCGTCGCGAGGTGAGTTCGTCGTGGTGCGCCGCTGGTCGTGGTGGATCGTCAGCGGCGGCTTGCGGGTCGCAGCTGCCCTCCGGGCGCTGACGTCCGCGCCGGCTGCGCGACCACGCCGGCCGTGCGTCCGTGCAGCCGCCACGCCACGGTCACGACGGCAGCGGCGACGAGAAGCTTGACGACGTCGCCCAGGATGAACGGGCGCACCGCTTGGCGCATCGCGTCGGTCGGCGCTGCTGGGTCGTAGAGCGGGATGTTCGACCAGTACGCCAGCCAGCTCACGCCGAACGCGTAGATGAACGCAGTCCCGACGATCATCGCCAGCGCCGAAGTGCCGAACGAGCGATCCTTTCCCCGCTCGGCCAGAGCGCCGACGACGGCAGCGGCGGCGACGAAGCCGACCAGGTAGCCGAAGCGCCATCCCGTCGCCGCGTCCCACCCGTGTTCGCCGCGGGAGAACACCGGCAGCCCGGCGGCGCCCACCGCGAAAGAGAGGACCTGGCTCGCCGCGCCGAGACGGGCGCCGAGCACGGCGCCGGCCAGCAGGACGAACAGGCTCTGGCACGTGATCGGGGCCGGCGTGCCGCCGAGGTCGAGGCTGAGCTGGGCGCCGATCGCCGAGGCCGCGACGAACAGGACGACCATCAGGGCCGCCCGGCCGCGGGCGGAGGCCACCGGCACGAGGTCGGCCAGGGTGACTGGGTGCGAGGCGGCTGGCGACACGGTGCGGAATTATGACCGATTTCACAGCCGCTGTGTACAGGCGGCCAAGACGACCGCGCTCAGCGCGTGTCGATCATCAGGCTCTGAACCGCTCGACCCACGCGGCCGCCCTCGTCGAAGAGGGCGCTTTCGGCGAATCCGACCCCGCGAGGGCCATAGTGCGAGACCGATCTCAGGCCGATCCACTCACCTCGGGGTTGCCGGCCGATGTGGATCGTCACCTCGGGGTTGATGAACACATGACTTTCCCATGGCAGCAGCCGCGACAGCCCGTTGCCGAAGTCCGCCGCAGCCACGGTGCGCTGGAGCCCCGTCAGCTCTTCACCGGCGAGCAGCGGCACGGTCAAGCGCATCCACACATCCATCGGGCCCGCCTCCACCCACGAGCCGGCGACCACGCGATGCTCCATCGCCGTCCCGGCGAACGACACGCCGCTGGCGAAGTCCGGCACCTCCGGGCGGCCCGAGGCGGGCGGCGCCATCGCGGGCTCCGAGAGGGTCTCTGCATCGCTCACGTCGACCGCTGCGTCGCGGATGCGCAGCACGCGAGCCCGAGCGACCTCGCCGCTCCCGCTCACCACCGAGATGCCGATGAGCGACACCTTGCGCCCGGGGCGTTCCACCACCGTGCGGACCTCGACGGGTGTTCCGATCAGCATCGGGCGCTGCAACTCGACGGTCAGGCGGGCGACCTGCCAGGGCTCGTCACGGTCCAACGCTTCGACGGCGCGAGCGATCAGCGCGGCGACCGGCCCGCCGTGGCAATGCCCCTCGTCCCATGGACCTCGGCACAGGGGGCCAGGAACGTACGCGTCGCCGTCGACGCGAAAAAGCGCCTCGCTCAGCTCATCCTTCCCTGGTCCTCCCACCGGCGCATTGTGTCATGCAACCCTTGCGAGGCACGGGTTCCGTTCATCGGGCGGGCAGGGACGCGGACCCGCAGCAGCGGCGCCGGTGGGTGACGCTCGAACACGCCGCTCCACGCCAACGACGACACGATCACGATCACCGCGAGCACGACGGACTGCTCCTGGAGCCCCGCTGACGCGAGAAGGTAGGCGGCAAGCCCCGCGGCGATGCTCACGAGCGCTGCCACGCGCACGAGGGCTGTCCATTCGGGCCCGGTCGCAGGCCGAGACGGGGAATGGCGGTGCGTCGACATCGTGTCCACGCGTATAAGACGTCGCGAAGCGGCCCTCAGATGAGCGAAAGCCGAGGAATTCACGCAACTGCAAAGAAAGCGGTCGGTCGCCGACAGCCGATGCTGCGTCTGCCGGTGGCGACGGTCAGGCCGCGCGCACTGCCAGCAGAAGCGCCAGCGGGATCACGATCAATGCCAGCGTCCCGAGGATGATGGCGTAGACGGCGAAGTTGTAGCTCTGGTCGCGCGGCGGGGTGCCCGCCGCGCCGATCGTCTCCCACAAGGCCGCGACGGGCTGGTCGGTGCTCAGGCGGATGCGGTGCCGGGCGACGCTTGCGGCGAAAAGCGCCGCCCAGGCGAGGCTGGACAGCACCGCCAGCAGGATGGCGGCGAAGATCGCGACGCCGACGGTGCTGTCGAGGGCGTTGCGCAGCAGGCTCCACAGGCTGGATGCGATCGTGGTGAGGAACGCGCCGCCGACCAGGAACGTCGGCAGCCCGAGGGCCCTAGCGCGCAGCCCGGCCTCGACCTGTGCCGCGGTGATGCGGGCGCGTCGCAACATGTGGTGCTCTCGGCTGCCCCACACGGCGCTCGCCTCTCTGCGCTCGTAGAGCTTGCGGATGCGCGAGACGAGCGTGTTCTGGTGGCTCTTCACGATCCAGCGGGTCATCTGTTGCACGACGACGCGGGCGATGTGCTTCAGCGGCCCGAGCCTCGGCAGGCGCGGCGCGCGTGCGCCATTGCGGTCGAGGACCTCGAGGGCCCGCATGACGAGGCGATGGCTCTCCTCGAACTGCTCCGGCCGGGCGAGCGGGCGTGGCCGCGACAGCTCGTCGACGATCGATTGTTCGGCCCGCCCGCGCCCCGCCAGCTGAACGAGCAGTTGGTCACGCTCGTCGGAGGTCTCGGCGCGCAACACGCGGAGCGCGTCGATGCGGTCGAGGAGGAACGACCCTTCCTTCTGGCCGGCAGTCGCCTCGTCGGCACCGTCGCTCGAGACGGAGAGGAGCTTCTCATCGGTCATCGTGGCGGCACCGTAGTGATCCGCGACCGGCCCGGCGGGACCTGGGATGCTCGGCGCGCTGATCGCACGCTCATAGTGTGACGCACGACACTTCCCAAAGGAGGATGCTCAGTGCTCAAAGGCTTCAAAGCATTCATCATGCGCGGCAACGTCGTCGACCTGGCGATCGCCGTCGTCATCGGCGCTGCATTCGGCGCCGTCGTGGCGGCGCTCGTCGAGGACTTCATCACGCCGCTCGTCGCGGCGATCTTCGGGGAGAACGACTTCTCGGCGCTCACGTTCACGATCAACGACAGCGTCTTCCGCTACGGCCACTTCCTGAACGCGCTGATCTCGTTCGTCACGATCGCGGCCGCCATCTACTTCCTGGTCGTCGTGCCGATGCAGAAGCTCGCCGAGCGCCGCCGTCGCGGCGAGCCGACCGAGGACACGCCGGCGCCCTCGGACGAGGCCGTGTTGCTGACCGAGATCCGCGACCTGCTGGCCATGCGCCGCGAGCCGTAAGCGAATCGCCGCCGCGTGCCGTGATCGCGCCGTGACCTTCGGCGCGTCGGGGCCGCGTGACTTGATTCTCGCGGGTGCATCGGACTGAATGGTCCGATGCATTCGGCGAGGGCCAGGAGGGTTTCCCTGGCGGCTGCGCTCTGCGTGGCGACGGCAGCGGTGGCGGCGTGTGGGTCGGCGAACTCGGCAGGCCCGGGCACGCCGCGTCCGACGGCGGCGGGCGTCGGCTCGTTGCCGCCGGGCTTCGAGGAGTCCGCCGACGTCACGCCGCTCGACGTGGTCGAGACGGGCCCGTCGGTCGACATCACCACGACAGTGCCGCCCGAGGGCGCCAGCCTCGCCGAGCTCGCCGACGGCAACAAGATCCTCCTGATCGGCGATTCGATCATGTCGTCGATCTCCCGCCGCTACGGCAACCAGGCCTGCGAGCTTCTCGTGCCGCAGGGCTGGCGCGTCGCGGTGGAGGCGGAGAAGAGCCGGCCGGTGGGGTTCGGCCTCGACGTGCTCGACCGGGTGCTCGACGACGGTTGGGATGCCTTCGTCATCCTGCTCGGCAACAACTACGGCAAGAACCAGGAGACGTTCCGGTCGCAGCTGGAGGAGATGCTCGACGAGATCGGTGATCACCCCGTGCTCTTGTTGACCGTCACCGAGTTCGAACCCGTGCAACGAGAGGTCAACGACGTCATCCGTGCCGTCGCCGCTGCTCGGGCCAACATCGTGCTGCTCGATTGGGCGCAGATCACCGAGGAGCGCGCGCTGCTCGGCCGAGACGGTCTGCATCTCACCGAGCAGGGCCGGGAGGCGCTGGCGACGCACATCGCGGCGGTCGCCGGGTCGCCGGAGGGTGACGGCGAATGCATCGGCAGCAAGTTCACCGACGACAGCGCGGGCGATCAGGTGGGCGGCGGGTCGCAGAACTCCGGTGGCGACGGCGGCAGCAGCGGTGGCAACCGGGGGACGACAGCGACCACCAAGCCGAAGCCCGTCGTCACGACGACGCCGGTCGTCACGGTGACGTCGCCTCCGTTCACGACGGTGACCGCGCCGCCGTCGAGCAACACGTCGACACCGACGTCGTCGCCGACGACGGATCCGCCGTCGACCCAGTCGAGCCCGCCGACGACGCAGCCCGTATCGAGCGTGGTCACCACGGATCCGCCGGGCAACGGCAACGGATCATCCGACCCGTTATGACCTGACGGCGCCTACGGCGCCAGTGAGTCGAACGGCGCCACCGGCACGTTGCGCGCCACAGCGAAGACGACCAGGACGCTCGCTGCGGCGGCGGGCAGCCACGCCGGCAAGCGGCGCACCCACTCCAGCCGAGGGCGGCCGCGGACCTGGCGCCACCACTGCCACCACGCGACGAGCAGCGCCAACGCGAACGCCGGGGCCAAGACGTTGTGCGACATCGCCGCCCTCACGTCGCCATGCATCGCGGCCCGCGCCGCTCTGGTCAGCCCGCAGCCGGGGCACCAGAGCCCGGTCAGCGTGTGGAACGCGCACCCCGGCAGCCACGTGTGCTCGTCGCTGGCGGCGACGTAGAGCACCGCGGCGCAGCATGCCGCCGCAGCGGCCATCGGGAGGATCGAGGCGCGGCGCATCGCGAGCGATCGTAGAACGCGGTTGGAACGCACGGCCGGTGCTGCCACCCTGGGCCGGTGCTACAGGTGCGAGGAGTCTCGGTGGAGGTCGGAGGGCGCGTCGTGCTCGAGCGCGCTTCCTTCACGATCATGCCCCGAGACAAGGTCGGCCTCGTCGGCCGTAACGGCGCTGGCAAGACGAGCCTGTTCCGTGTCCTGGGCGGCGAGAACGAACCGATCGCCGGCACGATCGTGCGCAAGGGCGGCTTCGGCTACCTGCCGCAGGATCCGCGCATCGCCGGGGTCCTCGACGGGCGGACGGCGGTCTCCCACATCCTGTCCGGGCGGGGCATCGACGACGAGCTCGTCCGCATCGAGAAGCTGCGCATCGCGATGGAGGAGGACCCGAGCGAACGCAACGTGGCGCGCTTCAGCAAGGCGCAGGATGCGTTCGCCAGCAGCGGGGGCTACGCGGCCGAGAGCGAGGCGCGTTCGATCGCCGCTGGGCTTGGCCTCGGCGCCGATCGGCTCGATCTGCCGGTCGGGGTGCTGAGCGGCGGGGAGCGGCGGCGCACCGAGCTGGCCCGCATCCTCTTCGCCGGCAGCGACGCGCTGCTGCTCGACGAGCCGACGAACCACCTCGACGTCGACGCCAAGGCGTGGCTGATGTCGTTCCTGCGGTCCTACCGCGGCGCGCTGTTGGTCATCAGCCACGACCTCGACCTGCTCGACGAGGCGATCACACGGGTCATCCACCTCGATCGGCCGTTCGAGGACTCGACCGGCACGATCGTCGAGTACCGCGGCACCTACAGCCAGTACCGCACGGCACGAGCCGCGGACGAGGCCCGGATGGCGAAGAAGGCGATGCTTCAGGCCAAGGAGATCAACCGTCTCCAGACCGTCGTCGACCGCTTCGGGGCCAAGGCCACCAAGGCGTCGATGGCGCACAGCGTCGAGAAGCGCATCGCCCGTCTCGAGGGCGAGCGGGTGCAGGTGGCGCAGAAGGGCCGCTCGCTGAACGTGCGCTTCCCCGACCCGCCGCCGTGTGGCGAGACCGTGGTGCGTGCCTCAGCCCTCTCGAAGGCGTACGGCGGGCCGCCCGTGTTCGAGGACGTCGGGTTCGACCTCGGGAGGGGAGAGCGGCTGCTCGTGCTCGGGCTCAACGGCGCCGGCAAGACCAGCCTGTTGCGCATCCTCGCGGGCGAAACCGAGGCCAACCTCGGTCAGTTCGAGTACGGCCACAACGTGTCGGCCGGCTACTACGCGCAGGAGCATGACAACCTGCGCACGGAGTCGTCATTGCTGGACAACATCCGCGCCGAGGTTCCACCCGGCGTCGTGTTGACCGAGACGCAGCTGCGCGGCCTGCTCGGCATGATGGGCTTGTCGGGCGAGAAGGTGTTCCAAGAGTCGGGAACGCTGTCGGGAGGCGAGAAGACCAAGCTGGCGTTGGCGATGCTGATGGTCGGCCGCAACAACCTGCTATTGCTCGACGAGCCGACCAACAACCTCGACCCGCCGAGCCGCGCCGCGGTCGCGAACGCGCTTGTCGCGTGGAAGGGCGCGCTCATCATCGTCAGCCACGACACGGAGTTCGTCGAGCAGCTGGCGCCGACGAAGGTGTTGTTGATGCCCGACGGCCAGGTCGACTACTTCAGCGACGACTGGCTGGACCTCGTCTCCCTCGCCTAACGCCCACGTCGCTTGGGCGCGGGATGTTGCCGGCGCAGCAGCCGATCGCGCCCGAGCCAGCTGCTTGGGCGCGGGATGTTGCCGGGGCGGCAGCGGGCCGCGCCCAAGCCCGAGGGAGGGCGGGCGGCCAGGGAGGCGAGGGACGCCGGGCAGGCGGGCGGCCGGTGGGGCCGCGGAGGTCAGCGGACGGTGATCGGCGCCGCTGCGGCGGGCTTGTTGACCATGTCGAAGAAGTCGTTGCCCTTGTCGTCGACCACGATGAACGCCGGGAAGTCCTGCACCTCGATGCGCCACACCGCTTCCATGCCGAGCTCGGGGTACTCGAGCACCTCGACCTTCGTGATGCAGTCCTGCGCCAGGCGGGCGGCGGGACCGCCGATGGAGCCGAGGTAGAACCCGCCGTAGGCCTTGCAGGCGTCGGTGACCTGGCGGCTGCGGTTGCCCTTAGCCAGCATCACCAAGCTGCCGCCCGCGGCCTGGAACTCGCCGACGTAGCTGTCCATCCGGCCCGCGGTCGTCGGGCCGAACGACCCGCTGGCGTACCCCTCCGGCGTCTTGGCCGGCCCCGCGTAGTAGACGCACATGTCCTTGATGTAGTCGGGAAGGCCCTGGCCGGCGTCGAGGCGCTCCTTCAGCTTGGCATGGGCGATGTCACGAGCGACGACCATCGGGCCGGTCAGCATGACGCGGGTCTTGACCGGGTACTTCGACAGCTCGGCGCGGATCTCGGCCATCGGCTTGGTGAGGTCGATGTGGACGACCTCGGAATCCTCGAGGTCGTCGTGGGTCACCTCGGGTAGGAACCGCGCGGGATCGGTCTCGAGCTGTTCGAGATATATGCCGCCGGCGGTGATCTTCCCCAGCGCCTGCCGGTCGGCGCTGCAACTGACGGCCATCGCGACGGGACAGCTGGCCCCGTGGCGAGGCAGGCGGATGATCCGCACGTCGTGGCAGAAGTACTTGCCGCCGAACTGCGCGCCGATGCCGGTCTGCTGCGAGAGCGCCAGCACCTTGGCCTCGAGTTCGACGTCGCGGAACCCGTGACCGAGCGAGCTGCCGGCGGTGGGCAACGTGTCGAGGTAGCGAGTGCTGGCCAGCTTCGCGGTCTCGACCGCGAACTCTGCCGACGTGCCGCCGATGACCACCGCAAGGTGGTAGGGAGGGCATGCTGCGGTGCCCAGCGTCTTCATCTTGTCGAAGATCCACGGCAGGAGGGTCTTCTCGTTGAGCAGCGCCTTGGTCTCCTGGAACAGGTAGCTCTTGTTGGCGCTGCCGCCGCCCTTGGCCATGAACAGGAACTTGTACGTGTCGCCGTCGACCGCCGAGATCTTGATCTCCGCCGGCAGGTTGTTGCCGGTGTTCTTCTCGTCGTACATGGTGATCGGCGCCATCTGGCTGTAGCGCAGGTTCGCGGTGAGGTAGGTCTCGAAGACGCCGCGGGCGATCGCCTCCTCGTCGCCGCCGCCGGTGAACACGAACTGACCCTTCTTCGCCTTGACGATCGCGGTGCCGGTGTCCTGGCACATCGGCAGGACACCGCCCGCCGCGATGGACGCGTTCTTCAGCAGGTCGAGCGCGACGAAGCGGTCGTTGTCGCTCGCTTCGGGGTCGTCGAGGATGTTGCGCAGCTGCTGGAGGTGGCCGGGCCGCAACAGGTGAGCGATGTCGCGCATCGCCTCGCGGGTCAACAGCGTGAGCGCATCGGGCTCGACGTGGACGAACCGACCAAGCGGCGTGTCGAACGTGCTGACGCCGTCGGTGGTCACGAGGCGATAGGGGGTGTCGTCGTGCCCCAGCGGAAGCAGCTCGGTGAAGGCGAACTCGGCCATGCAGTTCACGTTACGGGTGAGGCCATGGGCCCGACCCAATCGACCGGGCGACGCCCCTCGGCGCAGGCGGCGTGGGCGCCGAACGTCACGCCTCGTCGGCGGGGTTCACCGGCCAGTCGTGCTTGGGGTAGCGGCCGGCCATGTCCTTGCGGACATCGGCCCAACTGCCGCTCCAGAAGCCCGGCAGATCGGACGTGATCTGGATCGGCCGGTCGGCGGGGGACAGGAGGTGCAGCTGGATCGGCACATCGCCCGCGACGGTCGGATGAGTTCGCAGCCCGAACACGTCCTGCACCGGGACCCGCACCGCCGGCTGCTCGCCCGAGTAGTCGATGCGGATCTGGCGCCCGCGCCGAACCGTGAGGTGCGCGGGAGCGATCTCGTCGAGCTGCGCGCCCTGGGGCCACGGCAGCTGCGAGCGCAACACCATGACCAGATCAACGCGCTGGAGCTCGTCCTCGCCGGTGACGCCGGCCAGGTACGGCGCCAACCACTCGTCGACGGTGGCGAGCAGAGCACGGTCCGACCAGTCGGGCCACGGCGCGCCACGACGGCGGTGCAGGAAGCCGACGCGCTCGCGCAGCGAGACCGCCGCAGGGCTCCATGGCAGGGCGGCCAGGCGGGTCGAGCGCAGGCGGGCGACGACCGCGTCGGTGGCCTCCGCCGAGGGCATCGCTCTGCGCACCGTCTCGTCCAGGCGCATGCTTCCCAGCCGGCGTTCGACGCGCTCGACGACGTGTTGGCGCTCGCGGTCCCACTCGACGGTTCGGCGTTCGGTGACCTGATCGGCCAGGACGTCGGCGATCGCAGACGCATCGATCGCTGCGCCGAGGCGGATGCGGGCGCTCGTCCGGTTGCCGTCGAGGTCGGCGGCGACGACGAAGCCTTCGGTCGCGAGCGGGTCGGTGGGCGCGGTCCACGCGCCCGAACCGGTGCGCATCTGGAACTGGCCCGGCCGGGTGCGGCGCACCGCGAGGCGATCGGGAAAGCCGAGGAGCAGCACCGCTCCCGCAGCCGAGGTGTCGACGTCGTCCAGCGACCCCCGCGCGCCCACCCGCCGGGCCATGTCGACGACCCGTGATCGGACGGCGTCGACGGCCCGCCGGTCGGCCCGGTCGTGGCGCTCGCCGTGGCACAGCACGCGCAGGCGCACGTCGATGTCGGCGGGCAGCTCGTCGGCGCGCCCGCGCAGGATATCGCGCTCGTCGACGAGGGTCGCGATCGCGCATGCGAGGAGGCGATGCCGCTCCGGGGCCGCGACGACCATGTGCGCCAACCGGGGATGGGCGGGCACCGCGAGCATCGAGCGTCCGGCAGCGGTGATGCGGCCGTCGCCGTCGATGGCGCCCACTTGGCGCAACAGCTCCTCGCCCTGCTGGAGCGTGCGCGCCGGTGGGGGATCGAGGAAGCGCAGCTGCGCGGCGGGCGTCCCCCACGCGGCGAGCTCGAGCGCCAGCCCGGCGAGATCGACTTGCGTGATCTCGGCCTCGAGGTGAGCGCGCCGGGTGCCGTGTTCCAGCTTGCTCCACAGGCGGTAGGCGACGCCGGGCTCCGTGCGCCCCGCCCGGCCGGCGCGCTGGTCCGCCGACGCCCGGCTCGTCGGCACGGTGGTGAGCCGGGTCATGCCGGTCCGGGAATCGAAGCGCGGCACGCGTGCCATCCCGGCGTCGACGACGATGCGCACGCCGGCGACCGTCAGGCTCGTCTCGGCGATGTCGGTGCTCAACACCACGCGCCGTCGCCCCGCCGGGCTGGGCCGCAGTGCGGCGTCCTGTTCGGCGACGCTCAACGCGCCCGCCAGCGCGACGACGTCGACGTGCGGCGGCAGCTGGCCCTCGAGCGCCCGCTCGACGCGGCGGATCTCGCCGATGCCGGGCAGGAACACCAGGATGTCTCCCTCGTCGGCTCGCAACGCGGTCCCGATCGCCTGCACAGCAGCGGCGTCGAGGCGTGCGCCCTTGCCGATCGGCAGCCAGCGGACGTCGACCGGGAACGTGCGGCCCTCGCTGGACACGATCGGCGCGTCGCCGAGCAGGGAGGCGATCTGATCGGCCTGCGCCGTCGCCGACATCGCCAGCACGCGCAGGTCCGGCCGCAGCATTTCGCGAGCCTCGAGCACGAGCGCGAGGCCGAGGTCGGTGGGCAGGTTGCGCTCGTGGACCTCGTCGAACACGACCACGCCGGCGCCGGCGAGCGAAGGGTCCGACTGCACGCGGCGGGTGAGGATCCCTTCGGTGAGCACCTCGATGCGCGTCGCCGGGCCGATGCGCCGCTCGTCACGGGTCTGGTAGCCGACGGTGGCCCCGACCTCCTCTCCGAGCAGCTGCGCCATGCGTTGGGCTGCGGCGCGCGTGGCGAGGCGGCGCGGTTCGAGGATCGTGATCCGCTGCCCCTCCAGCCACGGCGCGTCGAGCAGCGCGAGGGGGACGACGGTGGTCTTGCCGGCGCCCGGCGGCGCGACGAGCACCGCCGAACGGTGCTCGCGCAGCGCCCGGTCGAGCGTCGGGAGGCACTCGACGACCGGCAGGTCGGGCAACGGCGGCGAAGCGGCCAGCGCGATCGCCCGAGCGTGTCAGCCGCCGGCGGGCGTGCCGCCGAACGGGCCAGGGTCGCCCCCGGCGGGGATCGCCGGCGCGATCCAGGACGTGGCAGCCGCGATCTGCTCGGCGACGGCGCGCCAGGCCCGCGCGTCCCAGCCCTCGGCGGACGCCTGCACGGTGCCGTCGATGCGCAGGAACACGAACGCCGGCAGCTCGGCGAGGCCAAGGGCCTTGACGAAGGCGCGGTCGGGGTCGGCGAACACCAGGAACTGGTCGGTGAGCGGGCCCATGAACGCCCGGGCGTCGTCGGCGTCGCTGGTGAGCACGAAGTTGACGCGAGCGTCGGCGCCGCGGAACGCGGTGAGGATCCGCACCGCTGTCGGCAGGATCCAGGAGCTCTCGTTGGTGTACGGATCGAGCACCACGGTCGCGAAGTGGAACGTCGTGAGCCACTCCTCCAGCGGACGGCTCACCCCGTCGATGGGCGACAGCACGAGATCGGCGGGCGGATTCGCTACCACGGGCGACGACGGTAGCAAGCCAGAGATAGGGTCCCCCAAGTGCACCCCATCGAACGGCTGCGATACGTGGCCCGAGCGTCGGGCGGTGACCAGCGGGTCATCGTGCGCGAGACCGCCGCCGCGCTGCGTGGGTTGCAGCTCGATCCGGCCGGTCTGGTGGTGGCATGCCGCCGTATCGTCGAGCGCCACCCGACGAGCGGGGCGCTGTGGTGGCTGTGCGCCCGGCTGCTGACGTCCGCCGATCCGTTCGCCGAGGCCTGGCGCCTCTCGGACGAGATCGAGGAGGATCCGACGCCGCAGCGGATCCATGACGCGTTGCCTGACGACGCGACGGTGTGCGTGCTGGGCTGGCCCGACCTGGCCGGCGAGGCGCTCGGGCGGCGCGGCGACGTTCGCGTGCTCGCCGTCGACGTCGACGGCGAGGGGCGCAGCTTCGTGCGACGCCTGCTCCAGCACGACGTGGAGGCTGAACTGGTGCCGCCTGCGGGTGTCGCCTCGGCCGTCGTGTCCAGCGATCTCGTCGTGTTGGAGGCGCACGGCTGCGGCTCGTCGGCTGTGCTGGCCGAGATGGGCTCGCACGCCGCCGCAGCTGCGGGGTATTGCGCCGAGCTGCCGGTGTGGCTGGTCGTCGGCCGCGGGCGGCGGCTTCCCGAGCAGATGTTCGCGGCGATGATCGAGCGTGCCGGGGCGTCGTGCGAGCCGTGGGAGCAGGCCGTCGAACCGGTCGGTCTTGCGCTGGTGACCCATCTGGTCACGCCGGACGGTCTCGCTCCCGTGGACCAGGCGCCCTCCGAGCCGGAGTGCGCGCTGGCCCCCGAGTTGCTGCGCTCGAGCCCCATCTGAGCCCGGCGCTCGTCAGAACACCATCACCTCGACGTCCTGCCCGGCGAGGATCGCTCCTGCCGTGACGAGGGTGTCGCGGCGGACGAGGAAGTGCTGGGCCAGCGCGTGGATGTCGCGCAGCCGGCGCTGGAGCGGGCAGTCCGAGAAGATTGACGTTCCGCCGCCGGCGCGGTATGCGGCGGTCACGACCGATGTGGCCCGCTCGACGGTCCACACCGCGGACGCCCGGGCGTGCGCCCGATGCTCCATGGTGAGCGGGTCGCCCGTGGCCGCCGTGGCCCACAGCCGCTCTGCCTCCTCGTAGAGCAAGCTCCGCGCCGCCCGCAGATCGGTGTCGGCGGTCGCCAACTCGACCTGGAACACGGGGCTGGCGGCGAGGGTGACCGGTGACAGCAACGGCATCTTGTCGGAGGCCAGCACGGTGATGTCGTCGAGCGCGCCTTGGCCGATCCCGAGCGCGACGCTCGCCATCACCAGGGAGAAGACCGCGGGAGCCGGGAGGCGCACGATCAGCGCGTCGACGCACGGGTCGCCGGTGATCGGCTCGAACGTGCGCTCGGCGGGGACGATTGCGTCGGCCACGTGGAAGTGGTGGCTTCCGGTGCCGGACAGACCGGACACCGACCACGTGTCTTCGATGGTGACGTCCTCCGGGGCGAAGACGGCGCCACGGATCTGCGGCATTCCGTCGACGACCCCTTCGATGCAGTTGGCGAACAGCACCTCGGCGTGTTCGCATCCGCTGGCGAAGCTCCAGCGACCGGTGACCTTGTAGCCGCCGTCGACCCGGGCGATCGACCCGGTCGGGTTGAACACACCGGCCGTGATGGCGTCGGGGTTCGTCGAGAACAGGTCGTCGAAGGTCGCGCGCGGGAGGTGGGCCAGATCGATCCAGCACCCGGCGCCGATCATCGTGGTCCAGGCAGTAGAGGCGTCGGCTCGGGCGAGCGATTCGAGCGCCCGCATCGCGTCGGGCACCGATGCCTCGATGCCGCCGTGCGTCGCGGGGCGCACGAGCCGGAAGCAGCCCGCGGCCCGAAGCGTGTCGAGCAGGTCGGCAGGCACGCGCCGTGCCGCTTCGATCTCGCTGGCTCGGTCGTAGATCGACGGCGCCAGGCGGCGCACAGCCTGGAGCACCGTCTCGGCGGTCATCGTGTCGTGGGAGTTCGTGTCGTGGCTGGGTTGGACAGGTGTGATGGTCATGGTCCGGATCGTGCGCTCAGCTGATCGCCGCCGCATCGCCAGGATGTGCCATCCTCGATGACGGCCGCGTGGTGCGTTCACACCATGCGCTCGGCAGACGACGGGTCTCAGACGAAGGGCCTCAGACGAGATGGTGCTCGTAGGCGTAGGCGGTCGCCGCCGCCCGCGACGTCACGCCCAGCTTCATGAACATGTTCTGGAGGTGGCGCGACACGGTGTGCTCGCTGATCACCAGCTCGGCTGCGATCTCGCGGTTCGTCTTGCCCGCGGCCACCAGCCGGAGCACCTCGCACTCGCGCTCGCTGAGCCCGCCGGGCCTGGTCGGGGTGACGAACTCGCTCCGTGCCAGATCCACGACGGCGCCCAGCGATTCGAACGTGGCCCGGGCGCCGTCGAGCTCGAAATCGGCAGCATCGTCGTCGCCGGTGGCGCGGTAGGCGAGTCCCAGCTGAACTCGCGTCCGAGCGACCTCGTGCGGCACGTGCAACGCGCGCCACGCCGTGGATGCGGCGCGCAGCGCGGCGATCGCCGCGGTCGGGTCGCCCGATGCCAACGAGACGGTCCCTCGTGCGTAGGCCGCCCATGCCGCCAGCATCTCGCTGCCCGTCGCCTCCGCGAACGACGCGAGCTCGTCGGAGAGCTCGCGCGCCGCCGCGGTGTCTCCGCTCGCGAGCCGCACCTCGACGGCTGCTGCCACCAGCGCGGCCGTCGCCGGGGCGACACCGTGCTCGTCCAGCATCCGCGTGGCGGCGCGCGCTGCGGCGGGGACGTCGCCCTGTGCCAGGCGGAGCAACGCGAAGCCGGGAACGGGGTCGTGCCCGTGCCGGCTCGCCTCGCGGTACGCGGCGGCGGCGGCGTCCAGTTCGCCGCGTACGCGGTGCAGTTCGCCTCGCTGGTAGTGAGCGAGTCCGAGCGCGGGGTGGAAGGGATCGGCCAGCCGCTGGCAGGCGCGCTCGGCTTCCACGGCCGCCTCCGCCCACGACCCGTGCGCCAGGAGGACTTGCGAGCGGTGGACCATGCACTGGCCGCGGTAGGGGACCAGGTCGGGCTGGTCGTCGCACCAGCGTTGGAGGGCCTCGGTCCACTCCGCCGCACGCCGGAGGTCGCTCGCCTCGACGCACCCGTCGATCACCGCGCAGTAGATGATCCCCGAGGGGATGGGCGACACGTCACCCATCGCGACGCTCACCATGACCTCGTCGAACAGGCGCATGCTGAGCGCGATGTCGCCCGCGACGAGCGCCGCCTGCGCGGCTGCGAGGCGCCCGAAGGCGAGAAGATCGGGCTCGTCCACCGCGGTCGCGATCCGGATGATCTGGTCGGCGACCTCGCGCGCGCCCTCCGCATCGCCCGCGCTCACCGCGGCGATCGCGCTCGGGATCAGCAACATGCCTCTCGCCGCCACCGGGACGTCGTCGCCCAGGTCGTCGGCGATGCGCTGCGCTCGCGCCATCCACCCCGTCGCGGGCGCCATCTCGCCGCGCAGCATCAGGATCAGCGCGGCCCAGCACGCATCCGCCGCTGCTCGCTCCGGCCGGCCCGCACGCAGGTGTTCGACATGGGCGCGCTCCCAGGCCCGCAGGCTGTCGTGGTCCTTCCCGATCAGGTTCGCGGCCACCGCGAGCATCTCGAGCTGGTCCGCATCCAGACCCTCGGCTCCGCTGCTGAGCAGCGTGTACACCTCGAGCCACGAATGCCGAGCGAATGCGTCCTGCGCTGCGCGCATCGATGCAACCGTAGACCCGCGGCAGCGCCTCTCCGTCACGGCGACGTCGTCGCGCAACAGCGCTCGTGGTGCGTCAGTGGTGCAGGCGCTTCGGCTCGTGACCGAGGACCTCGGTGACGATCGCCGTCGCCGCGGCGAAGCGCGGCTCCATCACGAACAAGCGGGCCATCGGCTCGCGGGCTTGCACCAGCAGCTGGGACGTGTGGTCCTCGACGACGGCGCAGGGCACGTCGCGCTCCCACAGCTCGGAGGACACCAGCAGCGCCTGCCACAACGGCAGCCACGCGAGCTCGACGGTGCGGTCGGGGTCCGGGGCGCGCTGGGGCTGTTTGAGCAAGCGCGTCACCCACCCCATCGACACAGCGTACGTCCGTCGCGACGCACGCCGATGACGGCCGATCGGTGGGGGGTCAGCGGTGTCCCCGACGGGGGCGGGCCGCGCCCGCCGCGTCGGCCAGCGTGTCGGCCACGTGCGTGATCTCGCCGTCGTCACCGCGCACCAGTCCGACGGTGACACGCAGGTGGTCGACGTCTGGTCGCACCATGAACGGCTCGCCGGGCGCGGCGCCGATGCCGCGCGCCGCCAGCGTGATCAGCGCCGACCGCTCGTCGGCGACCTGCATCCAGAGGTTGATGCCGTCCGTGCCGCTGAACGTGACCCCGCGGGCGTCGAGGCGGGCGCACACCTGATCGCGCCGGTGGGCGTACTCGCCGCGCGCCCGGGCCACCTGTGCGGCCGTCGCCGGGTCGTCCAGCAGCGCGAGCAACACCGCCTGGAGGATTCGGCTGCTCCAGCCGGGCCCGAGCAAGCGCCGGTTGGTGACCGCCGAGATCACCGTCCCCGAGCCGCCGACCGCGGCGAGACGCAGATCGGGGCCGTGACTCTTCGAGAAGCTGCGGATGTGCACCGTGCGGTCGGGCAGCCATGCCCCGAGGCTGACGAGAGAACCGTCGGCGATGTCGCCGGAGTGGTCGTCCTCGACGACGATCGTGGTCGTCGGCAGCAGGACCTTGGCGAGCGCACGGGCGCGGCGTGCCGACATCGTCACACCGACGGGGTTCTGCGCGCGCGGCTGCATGAAGACGGCGACGGGATCGTGGGCGATCGCGCTGGTCAGGGCGTCGACCGTGATCCCTTCGGCGTCCATCTCCACGCCGATGATCTCCGCGCCGAGCTGCTCGAGGAGGTCGATCAGCGGCGGGAACGTCGGGTGCTCGACGACGACCCTGTCGCCCAGGCGCACGATCACCTGCGCCACGCGATCGAGCGCGTCGAGCGCGCCGTCGACGACGGTCAGCTCGTCGGGCTCGAACGGCCACTCCTCCCGCAGCGCGGCTTCGAGATCCGGCAGCACCGGATGATCGAGATAGCTGCTCGTCAGCGACTGGGCGCTGACACGGGCAAGGAGCGGCCCGAGCTCGGGCAACAGGGCGGGATCCGGTGTCCCGGTCGACAGGTCGACGGCGAAGTGCCCGGGGCCTTCGGTGACGCGCCGATAGCGCCGAGGCGTGCCCGGACCGGTCGGCTGACGCACGAACGTGCCCAGCCGCCCACGGGCCTCGATCGCCCCGACCGCTGCCAGCGTCTGCCATGCCTCGCTCACCGTCGTCGGCGAGACGCCGAGCGCTCGTGACAGCTCCCGGACGGTCGGCAGGCGCGTGTCGACGGCCAGCCGCCCCGACGACACCAGGCGGCCGATCGCGCTGGCGATGCCGCGGGCCGATCGATCGTCGATCGCGGTGACGAGATCGGTCAGCACGGCCGGCGGGCGGCGCGCGCGGCGCTGCTGTGAACGCGTCGTGAGAGCATTGTGTTGTAACAATAGAGGCATTGTCCAGCAGCCCGTGTGACATTACGATCACGGTTTCGAGCACCACACGGTTCGAGCCGGCCGAGCTGGCAGAAGGGGGGAAACCCGGATGGCGAACACGGTGAGGGCGGCGCTGCTCCAGACCGACTGGCCCGGCAGCAAGGACGCGATGATCGACAGGCACGAGGAGGCGGCGCGGGAGGCGGCGGCGCACGGAGCACAGGTGATGTGCTTCCAAGAGCTCTTCTACGGCCCCTACTTCTGCCAGGTGCAAGAGCCCGAGTACTACGCGTACACCGAGCCGATCCCCGACGGGCCGACCACGCAGCGCTTCCAGAGCATCGCTCGAGAGCTCGGGATGGTGATGGTGCTGCCGATGTACGAGATCGTGCAGCCGGGCGTGTACTACAACACCGCGGCCGTCGTCGACGCCGACGGCACGTACCTCGGCAAGTACCGCAAGCAACACATCCCGCAGGTGAAGGGGTTCTGGGAGAAGTTCTACTTCCGGCCCGGCAACGGCGGCTATCCGGTCTTCGACACCGCGGTCGGCAAGGTCGGGGTGTACATCTGCTACGACCGGCACTTCCCCGAGGGCTGGCGGGCGCTCGGTCTGAATGGCGCAGAGATCGTGTTCAACCCGTCGGCCACCAGCCGCGGGCTGTCGGAGTACATCTGGCGGCTCGAGCAACCCGCCGCCGCGGTGGCCAACATGTACTACGTCGGCGCGATCAACCGTGTCGGCATCGAGCCGCTCGGTGACGACGACTTCTACGGGCAGAGCTATTTCGTCGATCCCGAGGGCAAGTTCGTCGGCGACGTCGGTGACCCGCACAAGCCGGAGCTGATCGTGCGCGATCTCGACATGGACATGATCAAGGTCGTGCGCGGCCGGTGGGCGTTCTACCGCGACCGGCGACCCGACGCCTACGACGACCTGGTGGCCGAGTGAGGCGCTGATGGCTCGCACGCTGATCACCAACGGCACGGTCGTCAGCCCCTCGGGGCGCAGCGCGATGGACGTCCTCGTCGACGGCGAGACGATCGCCGCGCTGTACGCGCCGGGTCAGGTCGTGGCGCAGGGCGTGACCGCCGATCGCGTCATCGACGCCACCGGCAAGTTCGTGATCCCTGGTGGCATCGACGTCCACACGCACATGGAGCTGCCGTTCGGCGGCACCGCGGCGATCGACACGTTCGAGACCGGCTCGATCGCCGCCGCATGGGGCGGTGTCACCACCATCGTCGACATGGCGCTCCAGCGCTACGGCGAGAACGTCCACGAGGGGCTCGCCGAGTGGCACCGCAAGGCGGACGGCAACTGCGCCATCGACTACGCCTTCCACCAGATCGTCGGAGGCGTCGACGACGAGTCGCTGAAGGCGATGACGTACCTCACCGAGAACGAGGGCGTCACCAGCTTCAAGCTGTTCATGGCCTACCCAGGCGTGTTCTACAGCGACGACGGGCAGATCCTGCGTGCGATGCAGACCGCGGCGGAGTGCGGGGCGATGATCATGATGCACGCCGAGAACGGCATGGCGATCGACGTGCTCGTGCAGCAGGCGTTGGCGCGCGGCGAGACCGATCCCAAGTACCACAGTCTGACCCGCCCGTCGCCGCTCGAGGCAGAAGCGACGCACCGCGCGATCGTCCTCAGCCAGGTCGCAGGCAACGTGCCGCTGTACATCGTGCACATGTCGGCCGGCGATGCGCTGGAAGAGGTCGCCGCCGCACGCGATTCGGGACGCAACGTGTTCGCCGAGACGTGTCCGCAATACCTGTGGCTCACGTTGGAGGAGACGCTCGCCAAGCCGGGCTTCGAGGGCGCGAAGTGGATCTGCTCGCCTCCGATCCGCTCGCCGCACGACGCGCACAACCACCAGGCCGATCTGTGGCGCGGGTTGCGCACGAACGACCTCGCCGTCGTGAGCACCGACCATTGCCCCTTCTGCTTCAAGGATCAGAAGGAGCTCGGCATCGGCAACTTCTCCAAGGTGCCCAACGGCATGGGTGGTGTCGAGCACCGGATGGAGCTGATCTACCAAGGTGTCGTCGCCGGCGAGCTGACGCTCGAGCGGTGGGTCGAGACCTGCTGCACGACGCCGGCGCGCATGTTCGGCATGTATCCGAAGAAGGGGATCGTCGCTCCCGGCGCCGACGCCGACATCGTTGTCTGGGATCCCAGCCGCCAGACGAAGATCGGCATCAACGACAAGCACCACATGAACATGGACCACTCCTCGTGGGAGGGCTGGGTCGTCGACGGCAAGGTCGACACCGTCATGTCCCGTGGCCTCGTGGTGATGGAGAACGGCGCCTTCACCGGCCGGCCGGGCCACGGTCAGTTCGTGAAGCGCGGGCTCAGTCAGTACCTCCTCTAGACGTGAAAGCGAGAGCATGAACAAGATCGGTCATTGGATCGACGGCAAGGTCGTCGACGGCGCGTCGGGCCGCACGGGGCCCGTGTGGAACCCGGCGACAGGCGAGCAGCAGGCGGAGGTGGCGCTGGCGTCCGCGGAGGAGGTGGCTGCGGCTGTCGCCGCGGCGCAGTCGGCGCTCCCCGCGTGGCGTGCCACGAACCTGTCTCGGCGGGCCGAGGTCATGTTCCACCTGCGCGACTTGATCGACGCCAACCGCAAGGAGATCGCCGGCATCGTGTCGCGCGAGCACGGCAAGGTGCTGTCGGACGCGCTCGGCGAGGTCGCCCGCGGCCTCGAGAACGTCGAGTTCGCGTGTGGCATGCCGCACCTGCTGAAGGGCGCGTACAGCGAGCAGGCGTCGACTGGGATCGACGTCTACAGCATCCGCCAGCCGCTCGGGGTGGTCGCCGGGATCACACCGTTCAACTTCCCGGCGATGGTCCCGATGTGGATGTTCGCCAACGCGCTGGCGTGCGGCAACACGTTCGTCTTGAAGCCGAGCGAGAAGGATCCGTCCGTGGCGCTGCTCCTCGCTGAACTGCTGAAGCAGGCCGGCCTGCCCGACGGCTGCTTCAACGTCGTCAACGGCGACAAGGACGCGGTCGACGCGCTGCTGCTGCATCCCGACATCGCCGCGATCAGCTTCGTCGGCAGCACGCCGATCGCCAAGCACATCTACGAGACGGGCACGAAGGCCGGCAAGCGGGTGCAGGCGCTCGGCGGCGCGAAGAACCACATGCTCGTACTGCCCGACGCCGACCTCGACATGGCGGCCGACGCGGCGGTGAGCGCGGCGTACGGCAGCGCGGGGGAGCGCTGCATGGCGATCAGCGTCGTGCTCGCCGTCGAGTCGATCGCCGACGACCTCGTCGCCAAGATCACCGAACGCATCCCGTCGATCAGGGTCGGCCCCGGCGGCGAGCCCGACAGCGAGATGGGGCCGTTGATCACCGGTGAGCATCGCGACAAGGTGGCCGGCTACCTGGCGGGCGCCAAGGACGCCGGCGCCACCGTGGTGGTCGACGGCCGTGACGGCGCCCCGACCGACGGCTTCTTCCTCAAGCCGTCGCTGATCGACAACGTGACGCCGTCGATGGCGGCTTACACCGACGAGATCTTCGGGCCGGTCCTGTCGATCGTGCGGGTCTCCAGTTACGACGAGGGAGTCCGGTTGATCAACGACAACCCGTACGGCAACGGCACCGCGATCTACACCCGCGACGGCGGCGTGGCGCGCCAGTTCCAGTACGAGGTCAACGTCGGGATGGTGGGCATCAACGTCCCGATCCCGGTGCCGGTCAGCTACTACAGCTTCGGCGGGTGGAAGGCCAGCCTGTTCGGTGACCAGCACATGTACGGACCCGAGGGCGTCAACTTCTACACCCGCAGCAAGGTCGTCACCAGCCGCTGGCCCGACCCGCGCACGTCGTCGGTCGACCTCGGCTTCCCCCAGAACAGGTAGCCCCGGCCGTGCCCCGCCGCCCCACCCCCACGCCCATCCCCGTCCCTGCACCTTGGGCGCGATCCGCTGCCGTTCCGGCAGCCGATCGCGCCCATCAGGCTGGCTTGGGCGCGGGTTGTTGCGGTGGCGGCAGCGGATCGCGCCCAAGGTGGAGAGCAGGAAGGGGGGACTGATGGACGTCGGAGTGGTGTTGCAGACGACGCCGCCGTCAGCGCGGGTGGTCGAACTGGCGCGCCAGGCGGAGACATACGGGTTCAGCCACGTGTGGACCTTCGACAGCCACATCCTGTGGCAGGAGCCGTTCGTGATCTACAGCCAGATCCTGGCCGCGACGCGCAACGTGAGGGTCGGGCCGATGGTCACCAATCCGGCGACGAGAGACTGGACGGTCACGGCGTCGCTGCTCGCCACGCTGAACGAGATGTTCGGCAACCGCACGGTGTGCGGGATCGGCCGGGGCGACTCGGCCGTGCGCGTCACCAACGGCAAGCCGACGACGCTGGCGACGCTGCGCGACTGCGTGCACGTCGTGCGCGAGCTGGCCAACGGGCGGGCGGTCGAGTACAAGGGATCGACGATCCAGTTCCCTTGGGCGGCCAGGAGCCGCTGCGAGATGTGGATCGCGGCGTACGGGCCCAAGGCGTTGCAGGTCGCCGGCGAGGTCGGCGACGGGTTCATCCTGCAGCTCGGCGACCCCGACGTCGCGGCGTGGACGATCGGCGCCGTGCGCAAGGCGGCCGCCGGCGCCGGCCGCGATCCCGAGAGCGTCACGATCTGTGTCGCCGCGCCTGCGTACGTGTCCGACGACATCGACCACGCTCGCGAGCAGTGTCGCTGGTTCGGAGGCATGGTCGGCAACCACGTCGCCGACATCGTCGCCCGCTACGGAGACGACGGCGCGGTGCCCACAGCGCTCACCGACTACATCAAGGGACGCGAGGGCTACGACTACAACGAGCACGGGCGTGCCGGCAACACCCACACCACGTTCGTGCCCGACGACATCGTCGACCGCTTCTGCATCATCGGCCCGGCGGACGAGCACGTCCGCCGGCTGCTGGCGTTGAAGGATCTCGGCGTCGATCAGTTCGCCGTCTACCTGCAACACGACGCGAAGGACGAGACGTTGCGGGCCTACGGCGAGCGCGTCATCCCAGCGATCGCCGACGTCGTGCGAGCCAAGTCGTAGGCCCGGCGAAAGCTGAAGGCCGGGGCAGCCGTCAGCCCGTGACGTGGCCGTCGGCGATCGACAGCACGTCGTCGAGGATCGCGATGCCGTCGCGCAGCTCGCCGGCGCTGATCGTCAACGGGGGCACCACGTGCACGCGGTTGAAGTGCGTGAACGGCCACAGCCCGCGCTCCTTGCATGCCGCGGCGATCTGGTTCATCGGCGCCGCCGCCGCGCCCGAGGCGTTGAACGGCACGAGCGGTTCGCGCGTGGCGCGATCGCGCACGAGCTCGATCGCCCAGAACACGCCGAGCCCGCGCACCTCCCCGATGCTCGGGTGCTGCTCGAAGAGCGCGTGCAGCGCGGGAGCGATCACGTCCGTGCCCAGCATCCGCGCGTGCTCGACGATCCCCTCGTCCTTGAAGATGTTGATGCTCGCCACCGCCGCGGCGCAGGCGAGCGGGTGCCCGCTGTAGGTCAGCCCGCCGGGGTACAGACGTTCGCGGAAGGTGTCGGCGATGCGGCGGCTGATGACGACGCCGCCGAGCGGCACGTAGCCGCTGTTGACGCCTTTGGCGAAGCACATCAGATCGGGCGTGACGCCCCAGCGGTCGACAGCGAACCACTCGCCGCAGCGCCCGAACCCGGACATGACCTCGTCGGCGATGAACACGATGCCGTGGCGGTCGCACAGCTCGCGCACGCCGGCGAGGTATCCGTCGGGCGGCACCAGGATGCCGTTCGTCCCGACCACGGTCTCGAGCAGGATCGCCGCCACGGTGTGCGGGCCTTCGACCATCAACGTGTCGGCGAGGTGGGCGAGCGCGCGCTCGCACTCCTCCGCCTCGTCGCGCGCGTGGAACGCGGACCGGTAGGGATATGGCCCCCAGAACTTGACGATGCCGGGGATGCCCGGCTCGCTCGGCCAGCGGCGCGGGTCGCCCGTGAGCGTGATCGCCCCGCCGGTGGCGCCGTGGTAGCTGCGGTACGTCGTGAGCACCTTGTGCCGGCCGGTGTGCAGGCGGGCCATGCGGATCGCGTTCTCGGTGGCTTCGGCGCCGCCGTTGGTGAAGAACACCATGTCGAGGTCGCCGGGCGCGAGCTCGGCGATCAGCCGTGCGGCTTCGCTGCGCGCCTCGTTGGCGTGGAACGGCGCGATCGTGCAGAGAACGTCGGCCTGTTCCTTGATCGCCCCGACGAGGCGCGGGTGCTGGTGGCCGATGTTGAGGTTGACGAGCTGGCTGGCGAAGTCGAGGTACCGGTTGCCCTGATCGTCCCAGAACCAGCTGCCCTCGGCTCCGGCGACGACGAGCGGGTCGAGCGTGCCTTGCGCCGACCAGGAGTGGAAGACGTGGCTGCGGTCGTTCACGTACGCGTCGGAGCGGGTGGTCCCCACGGCGGTCATGCGGGTCATGGTATGCGTTCCTCGGCGGGGTGAACAGATGCCGTTCTGTCCCCGTACAAACGCGCACCGGGACTGTCGCAGGAACGGCGGGCGGCGCGCGTAGTGTCGGCGCGATGGGGTCGGGCACGGTGCGCGTGCGGTTCACACAGAACCTGCAGCGTCATGTCGCGTGCCCGCCGGGCGAGCACCCCGGATCGACGGTCGCGGAGGTGCTGGGCGGCTACTTCGCCGCGCACCCGAGCGTGCGCCACTACGTGCTCGACGACCAGGGCGCGGTGCGGCCCCACGTCACCGTGTTCGTCGGCGACCGCACGATCACCGATCGCGCTCGCCAGTCCGACCCGGTGGCCGCCGGCGAGGAGATCTTCGTGATGCAAGCACTCTCGGGAGGAGCGTGATGGACACGCTGGTGGTCGGAACGCGCAAGGGCGTGGCGACGGTGCGCAAGCAGCGCGGCGAGTGGGGCCTGTACGGCATGAGCTTCCTCGGCGACCCCGCGAGCGCGGTCCTGGCCGACCCCCGCGACGGCACGTGGTACGCGGCCCTCGGCCACGGCCACTTCGGCGTCAAGCTCCACCGCAGCGACGACGAGGGCGCGACGTGGACGGAGATCGGGTCGCCGACCTATCCGCCCCAGCCGGAGGGCATGGTCGACGTCGAGCCCATGGGGCAGCGCCCGATCCCCTGGGCGACGCAGCTCGCCTGGGTGATCGAAGCGGGGCACCCGTCGGAGCCGGGCACGCTGTGGTGCGGCACCATCCCGGGTGGATTGTTCCGCAGCGACGACCGCGGCGACAGCTGGCGGATCGTCGAGAGCCTGTGGAACGAGCCGACGCGCTCGCAGTGGTTCGGCGGTGGATACGACTATCCCGGCGTGCACAGCATCGAGATCGACCCGCGTGACGCGCGCATGCTCAACGTCGGCATCTCGTGCGGCGGCGCGTGGCGGACGACCGACGGGGGAGAGACGTGGCAGGTGGGCACGGGAATGCGCGCCGGGTACATGCCGCCGGAGCTCGCCGAGGTGCCGCACTCGCAAGATCCGCACCGCGTCGCGCGCTGCGCCGGCGACCCCGACGTGCTGTGGTGCCAGCACCACAGCGGCATTTTCCGCAGCGTCGACAACGGCGCGACCTGGACCGAGGTCACCGACGTCGCTCCGTCGAACTTCGGGTTCGCGGTCGCCGCCCATCCGACCGATCCCTCCACGGCCTGGTTCGTGCCCGCGGTGAAGGACGAGTGTCGCGTGCCGGTCGACGGCCGCTTGGTGATCAACCGCACCGACGACGGCGGGCGCACGTTCCGGCAGATCGGCGCCGGCCTGCCCGACCGCGACTGCTACGACCTGGTCTACCGGCATGCGCTCGCGGTCGACGCCGGCGGCGAGGTGATCGCTCTCGGCTCGACCACCGGGTCGCTGTGGATCAGCGAGGACGGCGGCGAGACGGTGCAGGCCGTCAGCACACACCTGCCGCCGATCCTGTCGGTGCGCTTCGCGACGCGGTGACGCGCGGGTTCGCCGCCGGCGTTGGCCGGCCAAAGCCCGCCGTCGGCTTCGTCGGAGGCGCGTGGACGGCCTAGCGTTCCTCGCGTGTCCGCTCGCTCACGTGATCTCCCCCGCCGCTCGTGCCTCGCCATCCCCGGCTCGAGCGAGAAGATGCTCGGCAAGGGCCCGGGAATCCCGGCCGACATGGTGTTCCTCGATCTCGAGGACGCATGCGCCCCGAAGGAGAAGGAAGCCGCCCGCGGCAAGGTCGTCGACGCGATCAAGAACCTCGACTGGGGCGACCGGGTCGTGTGCGTGCGGGTCAACGACTGGTCGACGAAGTGGACCGCCTACGACATCCTGGAAGTCGTCGGCGGCGCCGGTGAGCGCCTCGACGAAATCATGGTGCCGAAGGTCGAGTCGGCGGCCCAGATCCAGGCGACCGACATGCTGCTGCGCCAGGTCGAGATCGCTGCCGGCCTCCCGGTTGGCCACATCGGCATCGAAGCGCAGATCGAGACGACCCGAGGCCTGATCAACGTCGAGGAGATCTGCGCGGCGAGCCCGCGGCTGGAGACGATCATCTTCGGCCCCGCGGACTTCGCCGCCAGCATGGAGATGCCGGTGCTCACCGGCGGCGTGCAGATCCCCGACTACCCGGGCGATCACTTCCACTACGTCTTCAGCAAGATCCTGATGGCCGGCCGGGCGAACGGTCTCCAGGTGATCGACGGTCCGTACCTCTACATCCGCGACGCCGACGGCTTCCGTGACTACTGCAAGCGCACGCGCACGCTCGGCTACGACGGCAAGTGGGCGCTGCACCCCGATCAGGTCGGCATCCTCAACGAGGTGTTCTCGCCGACGCAGGAGCAGTTCGATCGCGCGTGGGCGATCCTCGACGCCTACGGCGAGGCGACCGAGGGCGAAGGCAAGGGCGCGGTGATGTTCGGTGACGAGATGATCGACGAGGCGAGCCGCAAGATGGCGCTCAAGTTCATCTCGCGCGGCGAGCGCGCCGGACTCCAGCGCACGGCCGGCTGAGGCAGGCGCCGGGGTGGCTCGGTTCGACGCGTTCCTCTTCGACGCCGGAGGGGTCTTCGTCCTGCCCGACCCCACCGTGCTCGGCCCGCTGCTGTCGTTCTACGGCGGCGACCCCTCTATCGAACGGCACCGGCGGGCGCACTACGCGGGCATGGCGGCCAAGTCGGCGCACAACTCGGCCGAGACCGACTGGAGCGCGTACAACCTGGCCTACGTCCGCTCGGTCGGCGTGCGCTCGCCTGCCGAGGAGGAAGCGGCGCTCGTGCTCGGGCGCTCGCGCAGCGCGTACCTGTGGCGGTGGCCGATCCCCGAAAGCCTCACCGCGCTCGTCAAGCTGCACGAGATGGGCGCCGCGATCGGCGTGGTCTCCAACGCCAGCGGTCAGATCGAGCAGATCCTCCGGGCGGCCGGCGTGTGCCACGTCGGCGACGGCGAGCACACCCCGGTGCGGGTGATCATCGACAGCCACGTCGTCGGGGTCGCCAAGCCGGATCCGCAGATCTTCGAGCACGCGCTCGAGCACTTCGCCGGGGTCGAGCGGTCGCGTGTCGCCTACGTCGGCGACAGCGTGATCATGGACGTCGTCGGAGCTCGTGCCGCCGGCTTGCACCCGATCCTCCTCGACCCGTACGGGGACCACGACGGCGCCGACTTCGATCGCATCACCGAGCTCGGAGATCTCCTCCAATGGGCGTGACGCGCGGCCAGAAACCGGGCGCCCAGGTGAGCCCGCAGTGGGCGTCGTGGCGGCTGATGACCGACCTCGACGAATACGCGACGCGCTGGGATCGGCTGGCCGCCAGCGGCACGTCGGTGCACGGCGAGGCGGACTTCATCGAGAGCTTGGGCCCGCGGTCGGTGCTCGACGCGGGGTGCGGCACGGGCCGCGTCGCCATCGAGCTCGATCGGCGGGGCATCGACGTCGTCGGGGTCGACCTCGACGACGACATGTTGCAGCTGGCCCGCGATCGAGCGCCGGCGATCGCCTGGGTGCACGCCGACCTCGCGACGGTGCGCCTCGGCCGCACGTTCGACGTGGTCGCGATGCCGGGCAACGTGATGCTGTTCTGTCGAGCGTCCGACCGATCGCCGATCATCGCCTCGATGGCCGAGCACCTCGCCGCCGGCGGCCTTCTCGTCGCCGGGTTCACGCTCGGGTCCAGCCGCGACGCGATCACCCTCGAGCAGTACGACGAGGCGTGCGACGCAGCCGAGCTGGAGTTGATCGAGCGGTGGGGCGGATGGGACCGCTCGCCGCCGGTCGACGACTACGCGGTCAGCGTGCACCGCCGTCGGTGAGACGGCGGGCGATCACCTTCAAGCACAGCGTCTCGTCGGCTCCCTCGAAGATCGACAGCACGCGGGCGTCGACGTAGTAGCGGCTGACCGGGTACTCCTCGGCGTAGCCGTAGCCGCCGTGGATCTGCATCGCTTCGCGCGTCACCCACTCGGCGGCTTTGCACACGTAGGCCTTCACCATGCTCGCCTCGACCGCGCCCTCGCCCTTGGCCATCATCCGGGCGACGGCATACGCGAACTGCCGCCCAGCCTGGATCAACATCGCCATCCGGGCGAGCTTGACCTGCGTCAGCTGGTAGTCGGCGACCGGCTTGCCGAAGACGGCTCGCTCGCCCGAATACGCCACGGCCGCCTCGTAGGCCGCCTGCATCACCCCGAGCGCCCGCGCCGCGGTCTGGAGCCGACCGTTCTCGAACCCCTCCATCTGGAAGTAGAAGCCGCGGCCGCGGCCTGCCTCGCCGCCGATCAGGTTCTCCGCGGGCACCCACCAGCTGTCGAGCGCGATCTCGTAGCTGTGCATCCCGCGGTAGCCGATCGTGTCGATCGGGCGGCCTTCCATCAGCCCGGCGCTGCCGTCGGGGCGCGCCGGCTGGGTGAACGCGAAGCCGTGGCCGTCGCCGCGCGGCTTGGGGACGATGAACACGCTGAGACCGCGGTGGCCGACCGCGTCCGGTTCGGTGCGGGCGAGCAGCATCAGCACGTCGGCGCGCGCTGCGAACGTGCACCACGTCTTCACGCCGTTGATGACGTACCCGGGGGCGCCGTCAGGGCCCGGCGCAGGCGTGGCGGTGACGCGGACGCTCGCCACGTCGCTGCCGAAGTCGGGCTCGGTGACCGCCACGGCCACCATTGCCTCGGCGGTGGCCAGCTTCGGGAGCCACTCGTGCTTCTGCTCTTCGGTGCCTCCCTTGACCAGCGCCCGGGTGAGGATCTCGGGCCGTGTGATCAGCGAGCCGCCGATCCCGAGCGACGCCCGCGAGAGCTCCTCCGTGGCGACCACCATGCCGAGGTATTCGCCATCGCCGCCTTCGTTGTAGCCGCCGTACTCGGCGGGCACGCTGAGGCCGAACGCGCCGAGCTCGGCCAATCCGGCGATCACGTCCTCGGGAACGTCGGCGTTGTGGCGGTGCACGTGCTCGGCCTGCGGCGCGATCACCTTGTCGGCGAACGCGCGGAACGTGTCCTGGACCATCTCGAAATCGGGGTCCAAGTGGCGCGGCCCTGGCTCGTGAGCCAGCGCAGCGAGGAATTGTGGCTCGCGGTAGGTCGTGAGGAACTCCGCGGCCGGCCAGAACGCATCGGCGGCGGCGGCCCACAGCGCCTCGCGGCCGGCGATCTTGCAGGCGATGTCGTGCACGACGTCGGCGACGAACGCGCACGTGAGCCGGCCCTCGACGTCGCCCTGTGCGCCGTAGTCGAGCATCGCGCGGGCTGTCGCGACGCCCGAGGCGGCGTGTGCCAGGTCGTAGCCGAGCACCTGGTTCGCGTCCGGGCCGCCCAGTTCGGCGAGGCGGCGCGCTGCAGTGCTGACGACCTGGTCAGCGAGGTCGAGCACGGACGACGCGGCGGCGAGATCGGCGGTCATCCTGCGAAAGCTACCGACGGGTGTCCGGAGCCCGGAAATTTTGTACGGCCAATTCCGAGGCGAACGCGTCGTCGCCGATCCAATACCGTGGCTCGAATGGTGGAACCACGGCGCCTCTGCGTGTACTGCGGCTCGAACGTGGGGGCATCGGACGCGTACGTCGCCAGCGCCCGCCAGCTCGGCGCGGCGATGGCCCGGCGTGGCATCGGCCTCGTGTACGGCGGTGGCCGGGTGGGCCTGATGGGAGCCGTCGCCGATGCGGTGCTCGACGGCGGCGGCGAGGTCACCGGCGTGATCCCGGAGCATCTCGTGCGGGCCGAGATCGCCCACGAGGGCCTCAGCGCGCTGGAGGTCGTCGGGTCGATGCACGAACGAAAGGCGCGCATGGCGCAGCTCGCCACGGGGTTCGTCGGCCTGCCGGGCGGCTTCGGCACGTTCGACGAGCTCGTCGAGATGCTGACCTGGAACCAGCTCGGGCTGCTCGCCAAGCCGGTCGTGCTGCTGGACGTCGACGGGTTCTTCCAGCCCCTGTTCGCGATGTTCGATCAGGCGGTGGCGTCGGGATTCGTGCGCCAGGCGCACCGCATGTTGGCGCAGCGTGCGGTCACCGTCGACGAGGCGATCGCGCTCGCGACCGGCCCGGTGCCCGACACGCCGCACAAGTGGCTCGACAGAGATCCAGCCTGAGATCCGGACGTTCCGCCGCGATGGGCGCTCGTTCGGCTAGCAAGGAGGGGTGGCCGCGCGCGAGCCGAGGACCAACGATCTGACGCCTGACGGTGTCGCGCGTCCCGACGCCGAGCCACGCAAGCGCCGGCCGGTGCGGTTTTCGCTGCAATTGCTGGCGTTTGCCGCGATCGTCTACTTCTTCGTCCTGCCGCTGATCCCGGGGTTCCGCAAGTCGGCGCACGAGCTGCGCCAGGTCAATCCCGTGCTGCTCGTGTCAGGGCTGGTGCTCGAGTTGGCCGCGCTGTTCGCGTACTCGCTCCTCACCCGCGCTGCCCTCGGCGAGCCGGGCCACACGCTGTCGTCGTGGCGGATGTTCCGCATCCAGATGTCGACGCGCGCGCTCTCGATCGTGCCCGGCGGCAATGCGGCCGGCAATGCGCTCGGCTACCGGTTGCTCACGCTGTCGGGCGTGCCCGGGCCCGACGCCGGGTTCGCCCTCGCCACAGCCGGCCTCGGCTCGGCCGTCGTGCTGAACATGATCCTGTGGCTCGGCCTGATCATCTCCGTGCCGATCCGTGGCGTGAACCGCTATTACGGCATCGCCGCGGTCGTCGGGATCATCATCATGGGCGTCGCCGCGGCGCTGGTCTTCGGCTTGATGGAAGGGCAGGGCCGAGCGGAGCGGGCCATCCGGTGGATCGCCCGCAAGCTGCACCTCGACGAGGACCGCACCGGTGAGGTGGTGCGACACATCGGCGGTCGCCTGGAGGAGCTGGCTGAGGACCGCCAGCTGCTGCGGCGGGTCGTGGGTTGGGCGATGGCGAACTGGCTGCTCGACGCCGCGGCGCTGTGGGTCTTCTTGCGCGCCTTCGGCGAGACACCGCCGATCGACGGGGTGCTCGTCGCGTTCGGACTCGTCAACGTGCTGTCGGTGGTTCCGATCACGCCGGGCGGGTTGGGTGTCGCCGAGACGGCCTACATCTCGCTGTTCCTCGGATACGGGCTCAGCCGCGCCACCGCGACCCTCGGCGTCGGGGCGTACCGGCTGGCGCAGCTGTGGATCCCGATCCTGATCGGCGGCGTCCTGTACCTCTCGCTGCGTGCCGGGCCGTGGAGCATCGAGCGCCGCGAGCGCCTGAAGCGCTTGCGCGACATCGCCGAGGAGGAGGCCGCGAAGGGGGAGAGCGCGTACGAGTTCGGCGTGCGCTACGGCAGCCGGCGCGACGATACGGGCTCGTACATCCGGCGCTCGCAAGCCGCCGCGGCGTCGCCCGCCGGCGACGGCGACATCGCCCGCGAGATCGACCCGGGATGATCGTGGCTGCGCCCGCGATCTGATCCGCGACGGTCGGCGCGCGGTACCGTCAGCTCCCGATGACCACGCATGAACGCCCGTTTGGCCGCTGTCTCGAGGACTTCGTCGTCGGTGACGTGTACCGGCACTGGCCCGGCAAGACGATCACCGAGTACGACGATCACCTCTTCTGCATGATCACGATGAACCACCACCCGTTGCACACCAACGACTGGTTCGCCAGCGAGAGCGTGCAGGGTCGCAACGTCGTCGTCGGCAACCTCGTGTACTCGCTGGTGCTCGGCATGAGCGTGCCCGACGTCAGCGGCGCGGCGATCGCCAACCTCGAGGTCGAGACGCTCCAGCACAAGTTCCCCACGTTCCACGGCGACACGATCCACGCCGAGACGCGTGTGCTCGCCGTGCAGGAATCGTCGAGCAAGCCGGATCGCGGTGTCGTCACCGTCGAGACCAAGGGCTTCAACCAGGACGGCAAGGAGGTCTGCTACTTCCGTCGCCGTGTGATGGTGTGGAAGCGCGACGCGCTGCCCAGCCGGCGGCGGCCGTACGACGGCCTCGACGTCTGGGGCAGTTGACGGGCAGCGCCGCCCTGGCGGACGGCGCGGCCGCGGCGGTGCTCGACTGGGGCATGCCGCGGCTGCGCGACCTGCCCTGGCGGCGCACGCGCGACCCGTGGGCGGTGCTGGTCAGCGAAGTGATGCTGCAGCAGACGTCGGTCGGGCGGGTGCAGCTCCGGTGGGCCGAGTTCCTGGAGCGCTTTCCCGATCCGACCGCGTGCGCGGCGGCCAGCTTGGGTGACGTCCTGCGTGCGTGGCAGGGGCTCGGCTACCCGCGCCGGGCCCGCGACCTGCACGCCGCAGCGCGTGCGATGGTCGAGCGCCACGGCGGCGCCGTGCCGTCGTCGCTCGACGAGCTGCGCGCGCTGGCGGGCATCGGTCCGTACACCGCACGAGCGGTGCAGTGCTTCGCGTTCGAAGTCGACGCCGCGGTCGTCGACGTCAACATCGGGCGCGTGCTCAGCCGCGTCGCAGGGCGGCGGCTGCCGGCACGAGAGGCGCAGGACGCCGCGGACCGATCGCTCGTCGCCGGCGCCGCGTGGGCGTGGAACCAAGCGCTGATGGACCTCGGGGCGACGGTGTGCCGGAGCCGGTCACCGCGCTGTGGCGAGTGTCCGGTGCGCCCGTGGTGCGCGTGGAACGCCGATCCGGCGATGCCCGATCCGGCGGCCCCTGCGACGCGCCAGGCGCGCTTCGACGGGAGCGACCGTCAAGCCCGCGGGTGCCTGATGCGCGCTGCCGGCCGCGGTCCGATCGACACAGCGGACCTCGGCGACGCCAGCGGACTCCACGACGACGTCGCTCGGGCCCGGCGCCTCGCCGACGCCCTCGTGGCCGACGGCCTGCTCGTCACGGACGGCGCGGTGTTCCGCCTTCCGTAGCGAGCCGCCCGGCGGCTGTCATGCCGGGACGAACGTGCCGGTGCGGTCGACGATGACGTGGGCGGTCATCGACGGCGTGACGCAGATCGCGCCGCCGTCGCCGGGGCCGAGCGCTGTGGCGTTGGCCATCGGTTCACCGATCATCGTGTTCACCAGCGAGCTGGTCTCGGTCGCGGCGCATGGCTTGGCCGACGCCCACCCGGTGCCGCTCGGGTCGACGATGGCGACCGACAGCATCGAGGGGGCCGTGATCTCGACCGCCACCGGCGAGCCGGCGACGACTGCGCCGGCGCCGCTCAGGCGCGTGTCCGCCAGGCGCTGCGGCGTCGACGCACGCAGCTCGAGCCCGCCGGAGCCGGGACCGAACCACCCCGCGACGTCGAGGATCAGGTGGCCGCCGCCGCTGAACGTGCTGAGGCACAGCGAGCCGTCGTCGCCGAGCTGCACGATGGCGCTCGACGCGCCGTCGCGCCCGGCCGACACGTTGACGGTGCTCGTGCCCGGGGACTGCCCGCACGGGCCCGGGTAGGCGGCCACCGCGGTCGCCCCGGTCGAGCCGGCCGTCGTGAGGTTGATCAGCACCGCCTCGGCCGCCGACGGGACGCCGCCGCGCCCCGCGATCGGCACCGTGATCTCCTCGCCGGCGCTGCGGGCGCCCGGGTCGGTGGCGATCTGTGCTGGGTTGGCGCGCGTGTCGACCCAGCGCGTCGGCGTGATCGGGTGGAACGGTGCTCCGCCGGGATTGAAACCACCGAGGACGTCGACGATCAGGTCGGTCGGCGCGGACGAGTAGACGCAGACGTCGCCGTCGTCGAGCATCGTCACCACGAGGCTCGCCGTGTTGCGCATGGCGACGTAGTTGACGTTCGACGCGGTCGGCATCGATCCACACGGGAACACGGTGAGGTAGCCGGTGCGGCACGGGTCGACGGCGGTGACGGTCAGCGCGGCGGCGACCGTTCCCGGTGGCAGGACGTCGTCGAGGGCGACCGTGACCGCTCGGCCCGCGCCGAGCTTTCCGGACTCGCCGCCTCGCTCGGGGTCGCGGGTGTCGATCACCCGCACCGGTTCGATGCCCTCGAAGCCGGCAGCCTCGGCGACTGCCGGCGCCACGTCGGCGGCTGCGGTCGGCGAGCCGGTCAGGGCGTGCGCGTCGGTGCAGCGGACCACGGCGCGGCTGTCGAGCGCGCTCTTGATGAACGCGGCGAGCTGGACCGACCCCGCAGGTGTGAGGTGGATGCCGTCGGACGAGAACCAGGAGGGCTGTGCCGCGCTGTAGCTGTCCCAGTCGAGCAGGCGCAGGTTCGGCCAGCGAATGGTCGCGGCCTGGAGGTCGGCGTTGTGCCGCCGGTAGACCGGCGCGCCCGCGATCGCGCCGCCGGGCAGGTCGTAGCTGACGTTCGACCGGTACGTCAGCCAGAAGACCTCGCTGACACCCTGGCTGTTGGCTTCGGCCATGATCGCGTCGATGTCGCCGCTGATGTCGTGGAAGTCGTCGTATCCGGCCATCACGACCAGCACTTGTCCCAGCTGGCCGTCGTAGGTCGTGCGGATCAGCGGCAGCAGGCTGCGCGGGGTGGAGCCGAAGCGCCCGCGGCAGCTGCCGACGACGAGGCGGCGGCAGCTCTGGGCGTCGAGCAACACGTCGTAGTCCTGGGCGATGACCTCGTCGTCGTTCGGGTAGATGTGCATCGACATCATCGTCGAGTCGCCGATCAGCGAGACCCGCGCTGCCCCCGGTGGCGCCGCGTCTGCCCTGGTGGGCGCATCGGCGATGTCGGCGGCAGCGACGCCGGCAGCCACGAGGGCGAGCACGAGCGCGGATCTGGCGGTGCGGTTCACGATGCGATCCTCTGGTGTTCAACGCGGTGGGAACCGCTGGCGAGTGCCCGCCCGGGTTACCCACCGTAGTGACGTTGTCAGACCTGTCGCACTTCAAGAACTCGTCACGCGGGCCAGGCATCTGCGACCGACGTCACGGTCGGGAACGTTTACACGAGGCCGCGTCCTCTCTACCGTGTGGCGCCATCGGGGGATCGGATTCTCTTCGGGTCAGGTTCCACGGCGTGCGCGGGTCCACGCCGTGCCATGGCGACGACGTGCGGCGGTATGGCGGCAACACGTCGTGTGTCTCGCTGACGATCCCCGGCGAAGCGCCGATCCTGTTCGACATGGGCACGGGACTGCGCTACTTCGGCTGCGGTCTGACCCAGCGCCCCGGGTTCGTGGCCACAGCGCTGGTGACCCATCTGCATTGGGACCACACGCAAGGTCTGCCGTTCTTCGCCCCGATCCTGTGGGACGGCTCCCGCCTCGACGTCTACGCCCCCGCTCAGGATGACGGCCGAGCGATCGCCGACGTGTTCGCCGGCCTCATCCGGCCGCCGGCGTTTCCCGTCGAGCTGGATCGTCTGCCGGGGGTGGTGCGCTTCCACGACGTCGTCGATGCCGACTGGGCGATCGGCAGCGTCAAGGTGATGGCACGCTCCATCCCGCACGTTGGCGCCACATGCGGGTACCGGGTCGAGTGGAACGGCCGCAGCGTCGCGTACATGAGCGACCATCAGCAGCCCTACGACGGATCGTTCCATGCCACGGACGGCGCGCTCGAACTCGCGGAAGGTGTCGACGTGCTGATCCACGATGCGCAGTATCTGGCCGCCGAGTTCGAGCGCAAGCGCACCTGGGGCCACTGCACGATCGACTACGCGGTGTGGATGGCCATCGAAGCCAAGGCCCGCACGCTGGTCCTGTTCCATCACGACCCCACACACGACGACGACATGCTCGACGGGATCGTGGCCCGCGCCCGCGCCGAGGGCGCCGCCCACGGCGTCGAGGTGATCTGCGCGGCGGAGGGCCTGACCCTCTCGTTGTGAGCCGGCGATGACCGTCGCGCTGTCGATCCTTCTGGGCGCTGTCTTCCTGGTGGCCGGCGTGTCGAAAGCTGCCGCGGGCGCCCGGTGGCGCGCCCAGGCGGCGACGCTCGGCGCGCCGAACGCTGTCGCCGTCGCGTTGCCCTGGGTCGAGATCGCGCTGGGCGCGATGGCGGTCGCGCAGATCGCTCGCCGGTGGGTCGCCGTGGCGCTCGCGCTGCTGCTGGTCGCGTTCACCGTCGCCATCGTCCGGCAGCTGCACGCCGGGGCGCGTCCCCCATGTGCGTGTTTCGGAGCGTGGAGCACCGCGCCGATCGGGCCGGCGCACGTCGTCCGGAACGCGGTGTTGATCGCGTTGGCGGTGACCGTCGCCGCTGCTACGTGAGCCGCGGCGACGTGAGCACGCGGAGCAGGAACGCCGATACCCGGGCCTCGTCCCGCCAGCGGTCGTAGCGGCCGCTGGGCCCGCCGTGGCCGGCCCCCATTTCGCACTTGAAGATCAGCGGTCCACGACCCGTCGACACGGCGCGCAGCTTGGCGACCCATTTGGCCGGCTCGTGGTAGCTGACGCGTGGATCGTTGAGGCCAGCGGTCACGTAGAGGGCCGGGTAGGCCGCGGCGGCCGTGTTGTCGTAGGGGGAGTAGCCGAGCATGTAGCTGGCCCACGGCTCCTGTCGCGGATCGCCCCACTCCTCCCACTCGGTGACGGTGAGCGGCAACGACGGATCGCTCATCGTCGAGACGATGTCGACGAACGGGACCTCCGCGACCGCGGCGCCGAAGAGGTCGGGCCGCATCGTCACGCACGCGCCGACCAGCAATCCGCCAGCGGAGCCGCCGCGGATCGCGACGCGGCCTGGCGCGGCCCAGCCCGACGCGACGAGGTGCTCGACGCAGGCGATCGTGTCGGTGAAGGTGTTGCGCTTCGCCAGCAGCTTGCCGTCGAGGTACCACCGGCGGCCGAGCTCGCCGCCTCCGCGAGGGTGGACGAGCGCCCACGTCCATCCCCGGTCGAGGAGCGACAGCCGGCTCACCGAGAACCATGGCGGCATCGAGATCTCGTAGCTGCCGTAGCCGTACACAACGCAAGGGGCCGTGCCGTCGGGCGTGCGGTCGATGGCCCGGACGACGTCGACCGGCACACGCGTGCCGTCGAGGGCGATCGCCCACTCCCGACCCGCGGTGTAGCGGGCGAGGTCGACACCGGGAACGGGAGTCTGCTTCAGCAGCTCGCGAGCGCCCGAGCGGACGTCCTCCTCGTACACGGTGGGCGGCGTGGTGAGCGACTGGTACGAGAAGCGGACGGTGGTGGCGAGCCACTCGGGGTTGGCGTCGAGCTCGACCTCGTGCGGCTCGTCACCGAGGTCGACGGAGCGCTCGCCGCCGTCGCGAAACAGGACCCTCAGGCGCTGCTGCGCGTCGGCCCACTCGTGCACGACGAGGTGGTCGGCGAATGGCTCGACGGCGGTGATGCGCCGGCCCGGCTCGTGTCCGACCAGCTCGGTCCACTGGCCCGGGTCGTCGTGGGGCGCGGTCATCACGCGGAAGTCCTCGGCGTCGAGGTTGGTGAGCACCACGAACCGGTCACCCCAGTCGTCGACGCCGTACTCGACGTCCGCGGCGCGCGCTCGCACCAGCCGCGGAGTCCCGGCCGGCGCTCCGGCCGGGACGAGCCACACCTCGGTGGAGGTCTTGCTCTCGCTCGAGATGATGATCCAGCGACCGCTGCGGCTGAGCTCGACGCCGACGAAGAAGCGCTCGTCGAGATCCTCGAAGACGAGCTCGTCGTCGGCCTGCGTGGTTCCAACGGTGTGTCGCCACACCTGGAACGGACGCATCGCCTCGTCGGGCTTCACGTAGAACAGCGCCGTCGCGTCCGCCGACCACGCCGTTCCGCCCCACGTCGTGTCGCGCAGCTCGTCGCTCAGGTCCCGTCCGGCGCCGAGGTCGCGCACCCGCATGGTGTACCGCTCGCTGCCGTCGAGGTCGTGCGACCATGCGAGCAGGCGATGATCCGGGCTGACGTCGAACGCGCTCAGCGAGAAGTAGTCGTGCCCCTCCGCCTCGACGTTCTCGTCGAGGATGACCGTCTCGGCCGCGTCGTCGCGCGACGCGCCGCGGCAGTGGATCCGGTACGGCTTGCCTTCCTCGGTGCGCCCGACGTACCACCACTGGTCCTTGCGCACGGGCACGTCGACGTCGGTCTCCCGCACGCGGGCGCGGATCTCCTGGAACAGCGTCTCGACGAGAGCGCCGTCCTGGGCGAACCAGGCGTCGGCGTAGGCGTTCTCGGCCTCCAGGTAGGCGATCGTGTCGGGATCGTCGCGATCGCGCATCCACGCCCATGGATCGGGGGTCGGACCTGTCGGCCGCTGCCACACGTGCGCGACCTGCTTGGCTCTGAGGGCGTCCACGGCGACAGAGGGTAGCGATGGGGTTCGGCGCGGATTGCCGTAGGGTGCAGGTGTCATGCGGGTGTGGATCGACCAGGACTTGTGCACCGGCGACGGTCTCTGCCTCGATCATTGCCCCGACGTGTTCGTGCAGCTGGAAGACGGCATCGCGTACGTGGCCGACCAGTCCGGCCCGCTCAACGACCCGGGCGGGTCGGGGAGCATGGCCACCGTCCCGCTGCGCCTCCATCGTGCCGTGATCGACGCCGCCGAGGACTGCCCCGGCGAGTGCATCTTCATCGAGGTCGATCCCGTGATCGCGGTGCCCACGCCGGCGCCTGCGCCGGCGCGGCGTTGGCAGGCGGGTCGCTCCCGCCGGTTCGACGACGCGGCCGCGGGCTGACCGGACCGGCGGCCGTTCGCCGGTCGTGGACTACGATCGAGCCGGTGAAGCGCAGCAGCGTCGCGCACCTCAACTGCTCGATCGCCCAAGCGCTCGAGGTGGTGGGCGAGTGGTGGACGCCGCTGGTTCTCCGCAACATCTCGATGGGCCAGCGTCGCTTCGAAGCACTCCAAGCTGACCTCGGCATCGCGCGCAACATCCTGTCGGATCGCCTTGCCACGCTCGTCGAGCACGGCGTGCTGACGCGGGTCAAGTACCACGATCATCCCGAGCGCTTCGAGTACCACCTCACCGACAAGGGCCGCGACCTGTGGTGCGTGCTCGCGGCGTTGATGGCCTGGGGCGACCGCTGGGCGGCCCCGCATGGCGCGCCGGTCGTCCTCGAGCACACCACGTGCGGCAAGCGGACTCAGCCGGTGATGGTCTGCGACCAGTGCGGTCAGCCGCTGTGCCTCTCCGACGTGCGCGCCACCCCGGGGCCCGGGTGGCGAACGCCGACCGGCGCCCCGCAACCCGAGTCGGCGCGACCCCGGGCAGCGGAGGCATCGGGCGCGATCTGACGCCGCCCCGGCAACAT
>CAZGUH010000031.1:40109-49074 GCA_964529005.1 uncultured Ilumatobacteraceae bacterium
GCCGCCCCGGCAACATTTCGCGCCCAAGCAGGGGGTGAGGGGAGGTGCGGCCGGGGGCCGGGGGATTGGCGGCGAGGAATTGTTACTATGGGCGTAGTGCAAATCCCCCATCGCGCCGGCCCCCTCGCCGGCTGATCGGAGCGCCCCCGATGACAGCCTTCGACCTCGACCTCACAAAGTACCAGCTCGGCTGGAGCGACGACGTGGAGTACGCCTTCACGCCGGAGAAGGGGCTCAACGAAGGCGTCGTCGAACAGATCTCCTGGTGGAAGGGCGAGCCGAACTGGATGCGGCAGATGCGGCTGCGCAGCCTGCGCACGTTCGAGCGCAAGCCGATGGCGCCGTGGTTCGCGGTGAACATGCCCGACATCGACTTCCAGGACATCTACTACTACCTGCGCCCGGCGACCGACCAGGTCGACGAGTGGGACGAGCTCCCCGAGCAGATGAAGGTCACCTACGAGAAGCTCGGCATTCCCGAAGCCGAGCGCAAGTACCTGGCCGGTGTCACGGCGCAGTACGAGTCCGAGGTCGTCTTCCACCGCAACCGTGAGGACCTCGAGAAGCAGGGGATCCTCTTCTGCGACATGGACACCGCGCTGCGCGAGTACCCCGACCTCGTGAAGCAGTACTTCGGCACCGTGATCCCGCCCGGCGACAACAAGTTCGCTGCCCTGAACACCAGCGTGTGGTCGGGCGGCAGCTTCATCTACGTGCCGCCCGGGGTCGAGTGCGAGATGCCGCTCCAGGCCTACTTCCGCATCAACAGCGAGAACGCCGGACAGTTCGAGCGCACGCTGATCATCGCTGACGAAGGCGCCAAGGTGCACTACATCGAGGGCTGCTCGGCGCCCGTGTACACCAGCGACTCGCTGCATTCGGCCGTTGTCGAGATCGTGGTCAAGCCGAGCGCTCGGGTCACCTACACGACGATCCAGAACTGGAGCCCGAACGTCTACAACCTCGTCACCAAGCGTGCCCGCGTGGAGGCCGAGGGCCACATGGAATGGGTCGACGGCAACATCGGCTCGAAGCTGACGATGAAGTACCCCAGTGTGTATCTGGTGGGCCCGAAGGCCACGGGCGAGGTGCTGTCGGTGGCGTACGCCGGCGCCGGCCAACACCAGGACGCCGGGGCCAAGATGGTTCACGCCGCGCCGGAGACCACCAGCAAGATCGTCTCCAAGTCGATCAGCAAGGACGGCGGCATCACGACCTATCGGGGCCTGGTGCGTGTCGACGAGGGCGCCCGCAACTGCAAGAGCCACGTGCAGTGCGACGCGCTGATCCTCGACGAGCACAGCGAGAGCCGCACGCTGCCCTACATCGAGGTCGGCCAGCGCGACGCCCAGATCGGTCACGAAGCGACCGTGTCCAAGATCGCCGACGAGCAGCTCTTCTACCTGATGAGCCGCGGCCTGTCGCAAGAGCAGGCGATGAGCATGGTGGTCAACGGCTTCATCGAGCCGGTGACGCGCACCCTCCCGATGGAGTACGCCGTCGAGTGGAGCCGGCTGATCGAGCTGCAAATGGAAGGCTCGGTCGGGTAGGACACGCTCGCGCGCTGGCACAATGGTTTCGTGCCGATGCGGGCTGAGTGCAAGAACTTCGAGAGCCGCACGTATGCGAACGGTGAGACCGTCCGCAAATGCAACCTCGACCTCGCGCCGGACGCGCCCTGGCGGTGCCCGGACAACTGCCCGGCGTTCGAGCCGCGGCTCGCCGATGCGTCATGGACCTACGGCACGCTCGTCACCCCTCCCACGCCGCCGGAGCCGCCCGGGGTGGACGACGGCAGCGCCGCGGCCGTCCTCGACGAAGCCGAGGAGCATCTCCGCTCGATCGGCGCGCAGGTGATGGCCGACGTGGCAGCCGAGCGGGCGCGATCGCGGCCGTCCCAGCGTGGTGGCGCCCGTGGTGGGGGGTGGCGGCGGCTGTTCCGCCGCCGTCGCGCCTGACGTTCCGGGCCTCCCCGCCCCCGGCGGCGGCTCGGGAATTTCCCCTACGGCCGTAGTAGAATCCCCCCGTGCCTGCATTCACCCCCGATGCGGCGCGCGCTATCGGAGGCCCCTTGGCCGACCGTCGCGCCGCGGCCGCCGAACGGGCCGCCGCTCGGGCGATGCCCACCACCGAGGACGAGATCTGGCGCTACAGCCGTATTGGTGAGCTCGATCTCGATCGGTACACCCCCGTGCGCGGCGTCACCGATGTGGCCGGAGCGGACCCGATCGGCGGGGTGGTCACCGACGCCGACGTCACGGCCGAGCTCCTTCCCGACACGCTCGACGATCTGTTCTGCGAGTGGAACACGGCGTTCATGGCGCCGACCGTGCTGCGGATCCCGACCGGCATGGTGGTGGCCGATCCGATCGTCGTCACCCACCACGTCGACGGCGACGGGACAGCGCGCTTTCCGCGCCTCGTCGTCCACGCCGGCCGCGACAGCGAGGCGACGGTGGTCGAGCGGTTCGTCTCCGCCAACGGCGACGCCGCGCTCGTCGTGCCGGTGGCGCAGATCGTCGCCGACGACGCCGCCCGCGTGCGATACCTCGCCGTGAACGATCTGGGACCGAACGTGTGGCAGATCGGCACGCAGCAGAGCCACGGCGGGCGCGACTCCAGCACGGTGCTCGCGACCGTGGCGCTCGGCGGCGACTACGCGCGCGTGCGCAGCGAGGCGCGCCTCGTCGGCCAAGGAGGCGACACGCGCCAGATCGCGCTGTACTTCGCCGGCGGCACGCAGATGCACGATTTCCGCACGACGCAGGAACACGCCGCCGCGCGTACGACGAGCGACCTGCTGTTCAAGGGCGCGGTGCAGGACCAGGCGAAGAGCGTCTACACGGGCCTGATCCGGATCCGCGACAACGCGAAGGGCTCGGTGGCGTTCCAGACCAACCGCAACCTGACGCTCAGCGACGGCGCATGGGCCGAGAGCGTTCCGAACCTCGAGATCGAGACCAACGACGTGAAGTGCAGCCACGCCAGCACGGTGGGCCCGATCGACGAGGACCAGCGGTTCTACTTGGAGAGCCGTGGCGTTCCGCCGGACATCGCCGAGCGTCTCGTCGTGCTCGGGTTCTTCCGCGAGGTGCTCGATCGCCTGCCGGCCAGCGCGCTCGTCGCTGACCTCGCCACACGGGTCGCAGCGAAGCTCGACGCGGGGGTGCGCTCGTGACCGTCGTGCGCGTGTGCCCCCTCGACGAGTTGGCGCCCTGCTCGGCGCGACGCATCGTCGTCGGCGGCCGTCCGATCGCCGTCGTGCGCACCAAAGGCGACCAGGTGTACGCCATCGGCGACACGTGCAGCCACGCCGAGGTGTCGCTCAGTGAAGGCGAAGTGTGGTGCGAGGAGAACGAGATCGAGTGCTGGAAGCATGGCAGCACGTTCTCGCTGCTGACGGGCGAGCCGAGCACGCTGCCCGCGACCCAGCCGGTTCCGGTGTACGTCGCCCGCGTCGAAGACGGCGAGGTGGTCGTGGAGGTGGACGAATGACGACGCTCGAGATCTCCGGCCTCCGGGCAGCCGTGGGCGACACCGAGATCCTCCACGGCATCGACCTCACGGTCTCCAGCGGCGAGGTTCATGCCGTGATGGGGCCGAACGGCGCCGGCAAGTCCACGTTGTCCAGCGTGCTGATGGGCAAACCGGGTTACACCGTGCTCGGCGGGGCGGCGACCCTCGACGGTGTCGACCTGCTCGCCTTGCCGGCGCACGAGCGTGCCCTCGCCGGCTTGCACCTCGTCATGCAGTACCCGATCGAAGTGCCCGGTGTCTCGCTCGTCGATGCGCTCGGCGAAGCGCTGCGGGCACGCGGCCGCGGCGCAGCCGACCTGCACGAGGTGATGCGGGCCGAAGCGGCGCGCATCGGCTTCGACGAGCGGCTGCTCGATCGCCCGCTCAACGTCGATCTCTCCGGTGGGGAGAAGAAGCGCAACGAAACGCTTCAGTTGGCTGTGCTCGAGCCCCGGATCGCGATCCTCGACGAGCTCGACTCCGGCCTCGACATCGACGCGCTGCGCGATTGCGCGCGGAGGGTCAACGCGGCGGCTCGCGACGCTGCGCAGCCGCTCGGTGTGCTGGCGATCACGCACTACAGCCGCTTGCTCGACGAGCTTCCGCCGGATCGGGTGCACATCCTCGTCAAAGGCCGCATCGTCGCCAGCGGCGGCCCAGAGCTGGCGGCGCAGTTGGAGCGCGACGGCTACGCGGCGTTCGCTCCCGACGCCGTCGAAGAGTCGTCGCGCTCGGCGCTGGACGATCTGTTCGCACCACCCCGCTGAACGTGATCGACTGCACGTATGAGCGCGTTCACCGAGTCCGACGGCGCCCTGCGCGCCGAGTACCGCTTCGCCGACTTCGCCGATGCCTTTGCGTTCGCATCGCGCATCGCCGCGCTGGCCGACCTGCGTAACCACCACCCAGAGCTGACGGTCGGTTGGGGATACGTGCGCGTGCTGCTCACCAGCCACGACGCGGGCAACACCGTGACCGATCGCGACCGTGAGATGGCCGAGGCGATCGAGCACATCGCGGCGAGCGGAGAGCCAGCCGCAGGCGACTGATCCTCACGCCGACGCAGCGGGCGGGTCACCGTCGTCGACGCGCGCCGGTGCGTCCGCGCCGAGTTCGGCAACGGCGACGCGGGCGATGCCGATCGCCGGGGCGGCGATGACCGCGCCGAGGAAGCCGAAGATCGATCCCCCGACCAGCGCTCCGACCAGTGCCACCCAGGCGGGAATCCGGATCGTGCGCCCGATGACCGCGGGCTGCACGACGTGGTTCTCGAACGTCTGATACGTGATGAACACTCCCGCGGCGACGACGCCGTGCCACGGCCCCTCCGCCGCGGCGAGCAGCACGAGCGGAGCGCCACCCACCAGCCCGCCGATCTGGGGGATGAAGTTCCAGGCCGCCGCCCAGACGGCGAGCAGCGGCGCGAGCGGGATGCCGAGAGCCAGCGCGACGACGAACACCACCGTGCCGTTCAAGCCGGCGACGAACACCGCGCCGCCGGCGTAGCGCGACAACGCCGTGTACGCGGCTCGCCCGAGCCGGATAGCCGTGCGGCGTGAACGCGGTCGCACCCGCCGGCAGGCGGCATCGACCAGGCGTGGACCGTCGAGCAACGCCGCGATCGCGATCACACCGGTCCAGAGCGCGCCGACCAGCGCGTCGCCGGTGAGATCGGCGACGCGATCGATGATCCCTGACTCGGACACACGGTCCGGCACCTCTTCGATCCACCGCTGCAACCGGTCCGACGCGTTGCTGTTGCGCAGCCACGAGCCGATGACGGGCAGCTCTTCGAGCGATGCGACCGTCTCGGGCGCGTCGGCGGCGATCGAACGGGTCGCGGAGTTCGCTCGGGGGCCGAAGAGCACGCCGAGCATGGTCGCCACGAGCACGGCAGCGACGAGCACGCCGCCGACGGCGAACGCTCGGTGCAGGTGGGCACGGCGTTGGATCGCCGCGATCGGCCGGTCGAGGGCGATGGCGATCAGCAGGCCGAGCGTGCCCCATACCATGAACGGCCCAGCGCGATGGACCCACAGGTACAGGATCCACAGCGTCAGCCCGAGGCCCGCGCCGGCGAACATCGTGCGCCGCGAGAGGCCGAGCCGCGCGAGGGGCCGCGTCGGCTGGCCAGGGTCTGCGAGATCGGGCGCAGGGACGGTGGCGAGCAGCGGGATCTGCGTTCCGGTCAGGTCCGCCTGGTCGACGTACTCCATCAGGTCGTCGCCGGGGGGTCGATCGCCCACCGCCGCGGCGGGACCGAGAGCGGCAGCGACGGCCGCGGCGGCGTAGAGACCGACGAGTCCGCCGGGCAGGCCGCCCATCGCCACGCCGAGCGAGATGCCGAGCGCGGGAAGGAGCGACCCCACGCGCAGGCGCTGCCAGGCCCAGTGGTGGCGGGCGACCGCGTCTCCTGCGACCGCCGCCAGGGCGACGAGCACGCCGATGACGAGCGTGCCGCGGTCTTGCAACGACGCGAGGGCGACGATCGGCGCCCACGCGACGACGGCGCCGCCGATCGGAACGGTGCTCAGGGCCGTCGCCCACGCGGCGAACGAGACCGGGCCCGGCAGATCGAGCGCAGCGCTCGCCAGACCGGCGACCACGCCGTGGAGGACGCTGATCGCCATCATCCGCCGCGTGTACGAGCCCGCAAGCTCCCGAATCGCATGCGCCCGGGCATGCAGCGCCCGCCGTGTCGAGCGCCGCCGAGCGACCTGGATGAGCCGATCGACGGCGGCAGGCCCTTCCAACATCAAGAATCCCGCAAGGACGGTCACGAGGAGCGCGCGTCCGGCGCCTTCGACCACCGCACTGACCTGACCGTCGCCAGCGACCGTGCGCAGAGCGAGGGAATCGAGGAACTCGTCGATGCGCGCCCGGGAGTCCAAGCCGTCGGCCACCCGAGCCGGCGTCGACCCCGGTTCGAAGTCGTCGATGACCGCGTGGAGCGATTCCTTGACGCGGTCGGCCTGGTCATCGATATCGCGAGCCACGGCGGCTGCTGCGCCGAGGGTGATCGCCAGGACGCCCAGCACAGCAACGGTGATGGCGAACCCGCGCGGCATGACGCGCTCGATGCGGCGGGCGAGGGGGTGGGCGAGCAGGGCGAACGTGATGGCGAGCGCAAGCGCGGCGATCACGGCCCGTGAGCGATCCACCACGATCGCGCCCGCGAACGCTGCGACCGTGATCGTGGCGCCGATCAGCAGCGTGCGGAGCGGGATGACGATCTCGGCCTCGCCCTCGGGCGCGCCAAAGTCGCCGGCGCGCCGCGGCGGCCGTGCCCCGGCACGCTCCGTGACCATGACGCTGGCATTACCCTGGCCGTTCCATTACCGATACATGTCGACCCGATGTCGAGTTCCGACACCTTGGAGACATGCCAGGCAAGGCGACGTAGGGTGCCGCCCTCATGGGCGAGGTGCATCCCAACGTGGCCCGCGTGGTCGAGGCAGCGCGCGAGCGCGGCATCGTCATCGGGACCCAGCGCTTTCCGGAGGGCACGCGTACCGCCGCGGACGCTGCGGAGGCGATCGGAGTCGACGTCGGGCAGATCGTCAAGAGTCTGATCTTCGCCGCCGACGGCGAGATCGTCGTGGCCTACGTCAGCGGGTGCAACCAGGTGGACGAGCGGAAGTTGGCGGCCGCTGCGGGCGCCTCGACATGTGATCGCGCAGACGCCGACGCCGTGCGCGCGGCCACCGGCTTCCCGATCGGTGGAGTGCCGCCGTTCGGTCATGCGACGCCATTGCGCGTGTTCATCGACCCGGACCTGATGAGGTTCGACGAGGTCTGGGCAGCAGCTGGCACGTGGAACGACGTGTTCCCGATCGAGCCCAAGCGGCTCGCCGAGGTGAGCGGTGGCGTCATCGTCGATCTCGCTCGGCGCTGAGACATTCGTCAAGGAATCATCAAGAACGGTCAAGGATTCCTTGCGCGCGCCGATGAGCCATCGAACCGCCGGCGCGTGGCGTTCTGATCGAGTTGCTGCTCGTCCGCGGTCATGACAAGGCGCATGCCGGCGCCTCAGGCGGAAGGAGCGGCAGTCGATGTGGTCGAGGCGGAGACAAACGTCGCCGGCGCGGGCGTCGCGCGTGGTTGCGATCGCGGCAGTCGGGATCGTGACGATCGTGTGTGGCGGCGTCGCCGGGGGGTCCGGTGAGCGGGGCGTGCCACAAGGCGTCGATCCCGCGCAGGTGGAGGCCTTCGTCGGCATCACCCCGACGCGTGTGTTCGACAGCCGGCGGCCCACGCCGCAGCCGTTTGGCCCAGGCGAGACCCGGATCCTGTCGCTGGCGGGTCGCATCGATCCTCGTGTCACGTCGGTGGCGATCAACCTCACGCTCGATGCCGACGCGACATCGAAGAGCTTCATCACCGTGTGGCCTACGGGACACGCCCGTCCCGACGCGTCGGTGAACAATGCCGAGCCCGGAATCATCTCGCCGAACCAGATGATCGCCAAGCTCGGCGAGGATCAGAGCATCAGCATCTTCAACGAGCGTGGGACCACGCACGTGATCATCGATGTGGTCGGTGTGTTGGTGCCGCTCGACGAGGTCGAGTTGGGCGCCGTGCCCGCAAGCCGTCCGGGATTCCTCTCCGGCGCCGGGGCACCGCAGGCGGGCCTCGGCACAGTGGGCGATCTTTACTTCGACACCAAGGGAAAGGCGTTCTATGGCCCGAAGACGGCGAACGGGTGGGGCGCCGCCGTCAGCGTGCAGGGCCCCCGCGGCGCCCAGGGCCCGCCCGGTGCTCAAGGCCCGGCGGGCACCCAAGGCGCGCCAGGTGTCCAAGGCCCGCCCGGTGCCCAAGGCCCGCCCGGCACCTCCGGCGCACTCGAATACGCCTACGGTGCCACCGGCACAACCGGGCCCCTCAACGCTGGCGTCGCGAACGTCCTCGACTTTGACGAGAGCACAGACATCATCGTTGGTCAGGGCCTCGCGGGGCCCGTAGATACCGGTGACGGGGATTTCGCTCCGGACACGTTCACAGTGACGCGCGACGGCGTTTACGAGGTCTCGTACGCAATCCCAGTCGCGAGCCTTGGCTTTGGTGGATCCACCGAGATCAGAGTCAATGGTGCAGCGGCCGGCGCGACGTTCGAGATCGCAGCCACCGGCACGGATGCCCGTACCCAGCTCGTTGAACTGGTTGCTGGTGACACGCTGGCGCTGTGGTTGACGGCAGAGGCTGGCCTCACTCTGTCCGGGCCTCACACGATGACGATCAAGAAGATCGGGTGATCAACCGGCCCCTGGTCTGGGTTGAACCAACGAATCCTGAACCGGACGTCTCCTCGTCCACGGTGCCTTTCGTGACGTCGGGCAGGTGAAGGTTTCGATGACGACTCGATCCGCGGCCGTGATCGGCCGCCGGTCGCGGCTCACTTAGCCTCGATCCACCGAGCGGGGTGGCGTGAGGTAGCTCGCGTATCCGCGTG
>CAZGUH010000032.1:0-45830 GCA_964529005.1 uncultured Ilumatobacteraceae bacterium
GTCATCGCCACCATCATCCTCTGGCTCCGATGATTCACAGGACACGCCCTAGTCGCACGCTCCCGAGCCGCGCATCGTCTCGTAGACGTCGACGGCGGTGTTCGCCTCGGCTCGAGTGAGTTCACCCGACTCGACGAGCTCTTCGGCGCGGTCGCGAGCTCGATCGAGAGGCGTGGACGTCAGGCACCACGACAGGGGGAGTGACGCCATCAACGACACCTCCGACGTGGTCGGCGTGACATCGACATCGTCCCCGGAGTTCCCACCGCACGCGTTCAGCGTGAGCAACCCCGTGACACCCAGAACATATGTTCGCCTCATGGCTGGCGGGGATCCCCTTATCGACGCGTTGAAGGTTGTTTTGTTGGAGCTGCGCGAGTTTCGCGCCGAGGTGGAGGCGAGGCGGTTGACGGCGGAGCGACAGCTGGCGCTGCGAGCTGCTCGTAGGCGTCACCCAGCCGGTGCACCTCCTCGCGCAGCCCTCGGAGCTCGGCGGCGATGTCGGTCAGAAGCTGCGTGACCTGACCACCCGCGTCACCGCGCGCCCGGTCCCGAACCGCGGCGATATCGGCGGCGTACTCGCCGGGCTCGTAGGCGCCGGCGAGAAGCGCTCGGGTGGGGTCGACGCCGATCCCCGTCAGGGCCTGCACGATCTTGCCGGGCCGTGGCAGCCGCAGGCCTTTCTCGGACTCGAGCCACCACGACACCGACACACCTGAGCGTCGCGCCGCCTCTGTTCGGTCCATCGATCCGCGGGCCCGTCTGATCTCGGCGCCCACTGCTTGGGCGAGCTCTCGCTCGTCGTCATCCATGGAGCGCATCGTCACTGCACAATTGTGCACGGTCAACCTGTTCGGCACGTGCCAACCCGTGCAATTGCACGATTGTAGTTCGACGTAATCCCTGGCAGCGGGATTTTTCGTGTTCGTTCGTGCACGATGTGTTGACTCGTGCACAATCGTGCACTACTGTGCTCGACGTGCCAGCGATCGACCACAGGAACCTCAGGACGGCGCTCGACCGGGCACCCATGACGCCTCAGCAGCTCGTGGAGCGCCTTCGGGAGATGGGCCACGCGGTCTCGCACGACTACGTGCTCAACATCCTCAACGGACACCGCAAGCTGAAGCGGAACGCCGTTCTCCGACACGCCATCGCGAAAGCGCTTGGCGTCCCCGTCCATTGGATCGAGGCCGAGCGGCCCGACCCCGAGCAAGCGACAGCGGTCTGATGGACCTGCCCCGCATCCTCACCGTCAGCGAGGTCGCCGAACACCTCCGCTGCCACCCGTCGACCGTCTACCGGATGATCGACGCCGGCGAGCTCGCCGCCATCCACGTCGGCGTCGGCAAGACCAAGAACGGCGTCCGCGTCACCGAGACAGCCCTCGCCCGGTTCCTCGCCGGCCACACCGAGGCGGTCGCCTGATGGTCGGCGTTGGCATCGCCATCCTCATCGCGTTCTGCGCGCTGGTCATCGCGCTCGGCGGCCTGCTCGTGCTCGAGCACTGGAACCCGACCGACGAGCCCGTCCCGGGGGAGTGGCCGTGGTGATCCACCCCGCTCCGATCCCCGTCGACGAGCCGCCGTTCTACGACCAAGGCATCGACGGCGACGTCGTGCTCCGCAACGTCGAAGCCCGCGCCGCCCTCGGCTTCCTCCAACGCCTCCACCGCCAAGGCGTGGAAGAGCGCGTCGTGCTCGACGACCTGATCTCCAACATCACCCGCCAGTTGAACGGAGCCCGCTATGCCCGAAGCTCGTCGTGACCGCTGGGGCCGCTACTTCGTGGTCCCGCCCGAGGGCGGCAAGCCCATCGGTTACACCCGCGCCACCACCGTGGCCAAGAGCCTCGACGACGGCGGCGGACTCATCCCCTGGAAGGCGACCCTCGCCGTCACCGGCCTGCTCCGCCGGCCCGGTTTGCGCGGCCGGTTCGAGGCGCTGTTGTCCCAGCACCCCGAAGCGGGTCCGTGGTACGGCTCGGCCGAGAGCAAGGCGGCCTCGAAGAAGCTGATCGAGGAATGCGCCGAGGCCGGCGGCTCGAGCGACCGCGCCGACGTCGGCACCGCGCTGCACGCCATGGTCGAGCAGATCAACACCGGCGTCGTGCCGCTCGTGTCGCAGGAGTCGACCCGCGCCGATCTCGACGCCTACCGCCGCACGATCGATGCCGCAGGCATCACCTTCGACCCGTCGCTGATCGAGGCCATGGTCGTGCTCGACCACTACCAGGTCGCCGGCACCGCCGACATCGGTCATGCCGTCGTGCCAGGCGTCGGCCCCGTGATCGCAGACCTCAAGACCGGGACCGACCTGAAGTACTCGTGGCAGGCGATCTCGGTGCAGCTCGCCGAGTACGTCAACGGCGACAACATCTACCGCCAGGGCGAGGCCGCCGACGGCTCCCAGGACCGCCGCGAGCCCATGCCGCCGATCTCCAAGGAGCTCGGCCTTGTCATCCACCTACCCGCCGGCGAAGCACGATGCGACCTCTACCTGGTCGACCTCGTCGCCGGCTGGGAGGCGTTCCAGCACTCCATGTGGGCCCGCGCCTGGCGCACCCGCAAGGACCTCGCCCGCCCGCTCGAGATCGCGGCGACGGCTCCCGCCTCCGTCGCCGTGCCGCAGTCGGGGCCGGTTCCGCCGCCGGCCCCGACTGCCCCGCCCCCGCTCGACGACTTCGACACCCCGCCCTCCGCTCTGCCACCTGCGCTGCCCGCCCAGCGTCCAGGCGCCCACGCTGACGCGCCGGCGCAGGTGGCATCGGTCCTATCCGATTTCGACACCCCGCCAGTCTCGGCGGCGGCCCCCGCCACCGCCGCCGTCCGGCCGGAGCCTGAACCGCCGCAGGCTCCGGCCACCCCCTCGACTCCCACGCCGCGGGCCCAGCGCGACGCGATGCCCAAGCGCCCCGCCGAAGGCGACCCCACCGACCCCGAGGACTTCAACGCGCTGCAACGCCGCTACGAGCAGCTCGTCGGCGCGCCGCTCGACTGGGTGACCCGGATCATGAAGGAAGCCTTCGCGGCCGGTGTCAGCTTCCACGCGAAGGAAGCCAAGACGGCCCGGCGATTCGAGATCATCCGCGGGCTCATCATGCTGGCCGAGAACGACGGCGCCGACGACGAGGTGATGCGGGCGCTCGCGGCGCTCGCGCTCGGCTCCGACGCTCCGCTGTTCCCGGCCATCACCGCCGGCCACGCCGTCGGCGCGCTCGACGTCACCGCGGCCAAAGCGTTCAGCGGCCACGTCGAAGACCTCGTCGCCAACCGGCTGCGCGGTTTCGTCGGCGCCGACGAGCTCTTCCGTCTCCAGCCCGCATTCTCCTGACCCACCAACCACCCAATCACGGGACCACGAAAGGGAACATCATGAGCAACGAAGAGGACATCCCCCTCGGCGGCGGCGGCCGGCAGGGCCCGCCCAGCATCAAGCTGCGCAACCAAGGCGATTACGTCGACGTCGCGATCGTCAACGAGGAGAAAGTGCCGGCGTACGTGTACGGCACGCGCGAGGTCGCGAAGAAGCCTGACGGCACGTCCAAGACCCAGGACCGCCTCACCGTCGTCGTGATCGGCGGCACGGGCGTCGTCACCGACGGCGAAGCCGACCGCCAGGTCGTGCCCGGCGAGGTGTGCACGATCTACGTCGAGGGCCAGAACCGCTGGGACCCCGACCTCGACAAGACCCGCGAGGTCGGCGCGCCGAAGAGCTACGGCGGCGCGAAGGACGACCTCGGCCGCCAGATCGTCGTCGGCGACCGGATCCGCTGGGTCCACTCCGGCGAGCTCCAGGGCAAGGGCGCGCAGCCGCGCAAACTGCGGCTCTTCCAGATCCGCCCCGCGAACGACGAGGCGCTCAAGGCGCGCTGCAAGCAGCTCCACCGCGAGCTCAACGACGTGCCGCTCGGCGGCGGCGCCGTCCGCCAGCCCGAGCCCGAGCTCGAGCCGTTCTGACCGCCCGGCACGGCGCCGATTCGTCGGCGTCGTGACCGCAGGCATCCCCGGCAGGTTCGCCGTCCGACCGTCCACGGACGCCCTCGTTCGACTCGAGGGCGGGGAGCTCCCTCATCACGGAGGCGCCCATGGCATCCACTCGTCGCGATCCGTTCTGTGTCTGCGGCTACCGCAAGACAGGGCACACCGCCCCCGGCGGCAAACCACCCGTCGAAACACACTGCACCGGCTTCATCCGCTCCGACACGTTCAACGCCAAGGTGTTCGACGTCGACCCGGAAGCGGTCGACCGGCCGCAGCTCGAGCTCGTCCAATGAGCGCGCTCGTCTCGATCATCGGCGCGCTGCGGGCCGAGCTCGCCGACACCACCGAACGCCGCGACATCGCCGAGGCCGACACCGGACGGCTCGAAGCGGCGATCGGTCTCCTCGAGCAGATCGGCCAGCCGCCCACCGCTTGGACCGCCGCGCGGAATACCGCACGCCCCGCCGAGCCGGCGCCGAAGCCAGAGGCCGGGAAGTTCGCCGAACGCACCCGCGCCCAGACCGCACGCGACGAGAAGAACGCCAACCACAGCCGGGTCGCCAAATGGGACTACGAGGAGGTCGCCCGCGTCGCGATCGCCGCGCGCGACGCCGGGCGATCCATGGCCAAAGCCGTCGCCGAAGCGTTCGGCGTGTCGAGCTCCATCGCCAGCGCCGCCATCGGCAACGCCCGAAACCGCGGCTTCATCCCCGCTGTCGACAAGACGCGCACCAAGGCGGCGCCCGAGCGGCCGCAGCCGTGGACCGCCGACGACGCCCGCACCGCCCTCGAACAGATCGGCGACGCCAGCGATGACTGACTGGCGCGCGCTCATGGAGCGCCCGGCGTGGATGGCCGACGCCAACTGCGCCGGCGTCGACCCCGAGCTTTTCTTCCCATCCCGAGGCGACACACCGACCCTGCGCGCCGCCAAACAGGTGTGCCGCGCGTGTGATGTCCAGGCCGAATGCCTCGCCTACGCGCTCAACAACGGTGAGCACTTCGGCGTCTGGGGCGGTCTCTCGGAGAAGCAACGCCGCGCTGTCCGCCGCAGCCGCGCCAACAACGACCGCGGCCCGGTCCCCGCCATCGTCCGGCCACCGATCGACCACGGCACCACCGCCGGCTACGCCGCCCATCGCAACCGCGGCGAAGAGGCCTGCGCCAGCTGCAAATGGGCGCACGCCCAGGACCAGCACTACACCCGGCCGTCACGCGCTCGGAGCGCCGCGTCGTGAACGCGCTCGTCGAGATCATCCGCCGGGCCCGCCCCGCATGGTGGGAGCAGGCCGCATGCCGCACCCCTCGCGCCCGGGCGCTCGTCGACGCCGGCCGCGCCGACTTCTTCCCCGAACGCGGCCGCTCCGCCGGGCTCGCCCGCGACATCTGCGCCACCTGCGACGTCGCCGACCACTGCCTCGCGGAGGCCGGCCGGTGGGAGCGCTCGATCCGGGGCGGGCTCACCCAAGCCGAACGCCGACGCCTCGAGGCGCGCTGATGGCCAGCCTGCGCGAACGCTGGGAAGCCTGGGCGCCGCTCGCCGGCATGCGCTGCTCCTGCCCACCCGGATGCACCGTCGGCAACACCTGGGGCGACGGACCCCGCGCCTGCGACCCGAACTGCGAACCCTGCCGGCTGATGGCCGGCAAGCCGTACTGCAAACCCCCGAACGCAAAGGACGGAACGTGACCATGGACCTCAACCCCGCCCTCCGGGCGATCCACGTCCCCGACGAGATCCGCGCCTGGCGTCGCTCGGTCTACGAAGCCTGCGACACCCGCGGCGTGCCGGTGTGGATCCACATTCACCCCGAGGACGAACCCGACACCTACACGTACAGCTGGGGCATCGCCGCCTATCTCGGCCGCGAGATCACCCCGGCTGAGCACCGGCTGTTCCACGAGGCACTCGTCGCCGTCGACGCACAGCGCCCGCGCAACCTCCGGCCATCGCCGGCGCTCGCAGCACTGCTCCTCGCCGGACACGACTCGTGAGCGAGCTCGTGGACCGCGTCCGACGCAACATCGAGCGGCTGGACATGCCGACAGGCACCGACGACCCCGGGCTGCTCGCGCTCGGAGCAAAGCCGCTCGCCCCACATCGCGCCTCGGAAGCCGAGTGTCAGGCGACGATCGTGCAGGCCGCCCGACTCTCCGGCTGGCTCGTCCACGCCGAACGCCCCGCCGCCACCGGCCGCGGCTACCGCACCCCGATTCAAGGCACACCCGGCTTCCCCGACCTGGTCCTCGTCCACCCACGCAGCAACGTCGTCCTCTTCGTCGAGCTCAAACGCCGGCCCAACAGCGTCGAGCCCGCACAGCAGACGTGGATCGACGCGCTCAACGCCGCGCACGTCGAAGCGCACGTCGTGTGGGTGCCCGAAGGCCTCGACGCGTTCTGCGGCTACCTCGCCCGGGCAGGCATCGATGGCTGACCTCCACCCGTCCATCCCCGACGACGACACGTGGCGCATCCTCCCGTTCGACGAGCACACCATCACCACCGTCGAGCGCCCCGTGTTCCTGCTCTACGGCCGCACCCTCGTCGCCGTCTGCACCGATGTCGAGATCGCGAAGCGGATCGGCGACCTCGTCGAGTCCCACGGCCTCACTGTCGTCCCCGACACCCCGGAAGGAATCACCCTATGAACAAGAGCGGCCGCTGGGCGGTCTGGAAGCGCATGACGCTGCGCCGCGGCGACGGTGTCGTCTACATGGCTCGACGTCGCATCGTGCAGACGCCATGGTTCGCGCTTTACCTCCACCGGTTCGACGCCCCCGACCCTGGTGTCGACCTCCATGACCATCCGTGGTGGTTCACGTCGATCGTGCTGCGTGGCGGCTACGTCGAAGAGATCGCACCATCCCGAGATGCGCCGATGCTCGCACGGGTCGCGGAGATGTTCCCGAGGAGCGCGCAACGCGGCGTCGAGCGGCGCTGGGTCGCGGGCACGGCGCACACGTTGCCCATGACGCATTGCCATCGCATTACCTGCCTTCTACGCGTGCCCACGTGGACGCTCGTCATCGTTGGCCCGCGGCGACGCGGGTGGGGCTTCTACGAGTCGTCCGGCTTCGTCGATTCCGTCCCGTACTCGACCCTGCGGCGAGATCTCGCCGTCGACTCCTGAGGAGGATCATGACCACCACCGACGACATCGACATCGACTTCGACCCCGGCATCGCACTGACCGGCGAACTGCTCGAGCTCTCCGTCGACGACCTCCACCCCGCCGACGACAACCCACGTTCCGACCTCGGCGACCTCGACGGCCTCGCCGCCTCCATAGCGGCGGTCGGCATCCTCGAGCCGCTGATCGTCGTCGAGCGCGTCATCGCCGGCGGCTACACCATCGTCGCCGGCCACCGCCGCCACGCCGCCGCCCGCCTCGCCGGCCTCACCACCGTGCCGTGCGTCGTGCGCGAGATGACCACCGAGCAGCGCATGGAAGCCATGCTCGTCGAGAACCTGCAGCGCGAAGGCCTCACACCGCTCGACGAGGCCCGCGCCATGCAATGGCTCGTTGATCTTGGCCACACCCAACGCCAGATCGCCGAACGAGTCGGCTGCAACCAGAGTCACGTGTCCCGCCGGCTCGCGCTCACCAAGCTCCCGGAGGCGGCGACGAAGCTCGTCGTCGACGGCAAGCTCCACCTGCGCCAGGCCGAAGAGCTCGCCGCCCTGCCCGACGAGGACATCGACGACGTGGTCGCGATCGTCACCGAGCGATCGGAGCATCGTGTCGACCAGCCGGTCGCCGACTGGGAGATCCCGAGAGCGATCGACAAGCTCAAGAAGAAGCGCAAACTAGCGACGGCGATCGCCGCCGGCGAAGCCTCCGGGCTCAAGAAGCTCACCTCGTACAGCGACCGCCCCGGTCAATACGGCTCGAAGTACGAGAAGTGCAAGAAGCCCGAGGCCACCCACTACTACGTCGACGACTACAGCGGCGCCATCACCTGGGGCCGCAAGAAGCCGAAGCCCTCGACGTCGACCGACGCCGGCGGCGCCGATGATGCCACTGGCATCAGCCTGCGCGACGAATGGCGGCAGGCGCGGGAACGCGCCCAGGCCGAGGAGAAGGCCAACGGAGAGCTGCTTGTCCGACTCCTCGACTTCGACCCCGACCTCGTGCGCGACGCCGGCCTCGCCATCGTCGTCGACGAACTCGGCGACTCCGGCCCGTACCAGGAGTCGGCGCTCCGCTCATCCGATCTGCGCCAGCTGATCGGCGACGACCGGTACGCCGCCCTCACCGACGACCACGCGCTCACCATCGCCGCCTGCGCCCTCGCTGGCTACACCGACCCCGAGACAGCAGCCAGCGAAGAGTTCGAGGCCACCCTGCGCGAAACATGGGCGCGCCTGCGCGACGCAGCCGAAGCCCACCAGCTCATCGACGGCTGGACCGTCACGCCCGTCGACCCCGACCCGAACGCCAACGACCAGTTTGCCCTCGTCGACGGCGCGCCGGTGGACGAGAACGCGCCGACCACCGACGATGTCGTCCACTCGGACGAAGAGCCGCAGGCCACCGATCCGGAGCAGGTGGACGAGCCAGCGCCGGCAGGCGTCGACCTCGTCCAGGCGCTCGCCGACGCCGTCGACGCCGCACGCGCCGGCGACATCCCGAAGAGCTGGACCACCACACCGCCGTGGGCCGCGTGGCCGAAGTCGAGCGTCGCTCAACTGCTCAAGCGCATCCCGACCCTCACGTCAGCGGCCAAGGTGCGCCGCTGCTGCGTCTACGAACAGGCGACCACCGGCCGCGCCGAGATCGTCGACGCCTGCCTCGAGCGCCTCCACGTGCTGGAGAAACAGTGACCTACTGGGATCACGGCATCGACGACCTCGCGCTCGACGCCGGCCTCACCATCACCACCACCGCCCTGATCGCCGCCGCCCTGACCCTCGTCGGAGCGGCGGCGATCGTGCTGCGTCGCCGCATCTGATGGCGACCACCGACGTCCGCGACCCCGCCTATCAGTGCTGGAGAAAGCGGCCGTACTCGACCAAGAAGGACGCCAAGGGAGCCGCCCGCTCGATCGAACAACGAGCCGGGCGGCTCCACGTCTACCGCTGCCCACACTGCGGCAGCTGGCACATCGGACATCGCCCCCGGAGGCCGGCCACCCCGTGACCCTGTCGACGCTCGAACACGCCCTCGCCTACGCCGCACGCGGCTGGCGCGTCGTCCCCATCCCTGCCGGCCAGAAATACCCGGCGCACAAGGACTGGCCGACCATCGCCACCACCAACCCGGAGCGCATCACCAACTGGTGGAGCCGCCACGACGACGGCATCGGCATCGTCACCGGCGCCGAAAGTGGGTTGTTCATCCTCGACATCGACCCCCGCTCCGGCGGCGACGACTCGCTCCAAGCCCTCGAACAACGACACGGAGCGCTGCCCGACACCGTCGAATCCATCACCGGATCCGGCGGCCGCCACCTCCTCTTCGCCTGGCCCACCACCGGCGGCATCCGCAACAGCGCATCCGGCGTGCTCGGTGTCGGCATCGACGTGCGCGGCGAAGGCGGCCAATTCGTCGCCCCGCCCAGCGTCCACGCGAACGGCCAACGGTACGCGTGGGAGATCATGCACGACCCGCTCGACGGCGTCACCGTCGCCGACGCCCCGGCGTGGCTCCTCGAGCTCCTCACCCAGCCGCCCCGCATCCGGCCAGCACGACGCGACCGCGGCGAGCTCGGCCTCGACCCGACCCCGGGCGACGTGTTCGAAGCCTCGACGTCGTGGCCGGAGCTGCTCGAGCCCGACGGCTGGCGCCACCACTCCACCCACACCGACGCCACCGGCGCCGAATACGAGCTCTGGACCCGCCCCGGCAAACCCGACGGCGTCAGCGCCTCGCTCTACTGGGGCGGCAGCGACGTCCTCAAAGTGTTCACCTCCTCGGTGCCATACCTGCACGCGGAGGAGACCTACACCCGCTTCGGCTACCTCGCCGCCCGAGGCCACGGCGGCGACCACTCCGAAGCTGCGCGGGCGCTGCGCCGCGCCATGAACGCCGCCACCGCGCCGCCGACCCCACCAGCGCCGCCCTCAACCGGAGGCGAAAAGCCGGAAACGCCGCCACCCCCGGAGCGGCCGTCGATCGTGCACAACGGCCGCCAGCTCGACGAGCTCACCCGCCACACCGTCAACGTCCTCGCCCTCGCCAACGACCCGCCGCAGCTGTTCGTCCGCGCCGGCATGGCCACCCGCCTGCGCGCCGACGAAGACGCCCGCCCGCTCATCGAGCCACTCACCAAGGACACCTGCCGGCACCGCCTCGCCGAAGTCGCCGACTGGCACCGCGTGAACAAGGACGGCGAACGCACCTCCACCGCGCCGCCCGTCGACCTCGTCGCCAACATCCTCGCCGCCAAAGGCTGGCCATTCCCGCCCCTCACCGGCATCGCCGAAGTGCCCATCCTGCGCCCCGACGGCACGTTCCACGCCGACCACGGCTACGACCACGCGACCCGCCTCTACCACTGGCGCGTCGCCGAATACCCGACCATCCCCGAGCACCCGACGGCGCTCGAGCTCGACCAGGCGATCGCCGTCGTCCACGACGTCCTCGCCGACTTCCCCTTCGACACCTCCGCAGACCGCGCCAACGCCTGGGCGCTCCTCCTCACCGGAATCGTCCGACCCGCCGTCGACGGACAGGTCCCCATGGCGCTCCTCGACGCGCCCGAGCCCGGCACCGGCAAGAGCCTCCTCGCACGAGTGGCCACGATGATCACCACCGGCCGCCCCGGCGCCATGCGCGCCATGCCCGACGACGAAGCCGAGCTCCGCAAAGCGATCACCGCCATGCTCCTCGCCGGCACAACCACCGTCATCTTCGACAACGTCGACGGCGTCATCAAATCACCGACGCTCGCCGGAGCGCTCACCGCCGACGTGTGGCGCGACCGCATCCTCGGCGCCACCCAAGACATCGAAATCCCATCGCGGGTCACCTGGTTGGCCACCGGCAACAACATCGCCGTCGGCGGCGACCTCGCACGCCGCTGCTACCGCATCCGCCTCGACGCACGACAGGCCCAACCGTGGCGGCGAACCGGCTTCCGCCACACCGACCTCGAGAACTACGTCAACCGCAACCGGCCCACCATCGTCGCCGCCCTCTGCACCATCGTGCGCGCCTGGTGGTCCGCCGGCCGCCCCACACCCGGCCACCTGCCCGCCCTCGGCGGCTACACGCCGTGGGTCCGCATCGTCGGCGGCATCCTCCACCACGCCGGCATCGGCGACTTCCTCGGCAACCTCGAAGCGTTCCACGCCGACGCCGACCGCGAAGCGATGGGATGGGAAGCGTTCCTCCACGCCTGGTACGACGCGTTCACCGACGAGGTGCTCACCGTCGGCACACTCGTGCGCCGCCTCGAGGATCAACAGGGCACCCTCGGCGCCGCCGCCGTCGTCGAAGCGCTGCCCGACGACCTGTCACCGTCGTGGGGCACCAGCCGCTTCTCGACCCGCCTGGGGCGAGCACTGGCGCAGCGCGCCGGCCGCCACTACGGCGACGGCGGCCTCCACGTCGTGCGTCACGGAGCCGACCGCACCAAGGTCATGCAGTACTCCGTCACACACGCCGCCGCGGGGGTTCACACCGCCGACGACACAACCCCCGCGGCCCGCGACGCTCTGACCAGCAACGGAACATCGACCGCGGGGGACGCGGGGGATAATCCCTTTGTAGGAACTTTTTCGGGTTATCCACTGGATAAGAGCCAAAAAGTTCCTATAGCTGAACAACCCCCGCGAACCCCCGCGACCCCCGCGGCCAGCGACGAACCCGACTTCGAGCTCTGGTGACCACCCGCCAACCACCACGTCGAACCTGGCCGCCGGAGGCGCTACTCGCCGCCACCGGCATGAGCCTGCGCAGCTGCGCCCGCCGCCTCGGCATCGACCCCGCCCTCCTCTGCCGACCACTCACCGACCGCCAAGCCGATCGCTACGCCTGCCGCCTCGGCTTCCACCCCGTCTACGTCTGGGGCCTCGACTGGTGGGCCGTCTGACGCACGACGCGACGAAGCCCACCGGTTTCCCGGTGGGCTTCGTCGGAGTGAGCCTCGATTGCGTCAGTCGTCAGCTTCGAGCCTGTCGAGCTGCGCCATGTCCAGCTTGACGGTCTCGCCCGCTTTCGCCCGCTCCACGCGCGACCGCAGCCGCTCCTGGAGGGCCGCATCCCTGAGGACTTGAGCCTCCCGCTCGCTCATGACCACGGCTGGGGTCAGGTGGATTTCGCCGTTGTCGAAGGTCTCGACGATGTACCTGGTGTCCTGGTTCCGCCCGATCTTTCCGAATGATGTGCGCCGCCTCGCGTCCAGCTCGAGCAGCTGGCTTGCCATGGTTGTTCCCCTTGATTCGGCGGGCAACCTGCCCGCGATGTCTCCTGGTTCGGTGCCGACAGCCGCTTGTCGGTGTTCCACCGTGATCTAGTTGGTACCTGCACGATAAGGGTGTTACCCATTTTCGTCAACTCTTAAGTTGGGAAGTTGGGCATTATGGCACCTTGGTAATGGGGTAGGATGTCACCCATGCCTCGGTACACGCTACGAATCCTTCCGGAAGTGCAGGCCATCATCGACGGCCTGGAAGCCGGCAAGAAGAAGAACCCTGCCCGCGCCAGAAAGGTCGCCAAGGCGCTCCGCCAGATGGCCGACGACCCCGAGTATCCAGGACTTCACTCGCACCGCTTCGAGGCGCTCGATGACGTCATCGGCGAGCGGATGTGGGAGTCCTACGTCGAGAACCGGACCCCCAGCGCCTGGCGGGTCTGGTGGTTCTACGGGCCCAACGACGGCGAGATCACGATCGTCGACCTCGACGGCCACCCCTGAGATCAACATCGGTTGCAACCATCTGCAACCGATGCGACCCCGCTGGACCGACGAGCAACGCGCCGAAGCGCTCCGCCTCCTCGCCGAGGTCGGCCCCGCCGAAGCCGCCAGGCAGACCGGCATCCCGAAGGGCACCATCGCCTCGTGGGGCAGCCGGCTCGGTGTCACCGCGGTGGATGCAACCACTGCGACCCGCGCTGCCGTCGAGCACCGTGTGGCGACCATCGCTGAGCGCAAGGCGGCGCTCGCCGAGGGGCTCATGGACGACATCGATCGGCTGCGGCGTGATCTGTTCGCGCCGACCGTCGAGCGCAAGGTGATGTCGGTACGCGTCGGCGAGCACCTGACCGAGGCGGCGATCGTCGACGTCCACCATCGCACGACGTCGGCGATGGAGCGCAAGACGACGATGCAGGCGATTGCCCTGGCGGTCGACAAGGTGCAGCTGCTCACCGGCGAAGCGACTGAGCGTGTCGAGCAGCTCGGCGGTGACGCGGTGAAGGAGCGGGCGCTGGCCACCGTCCACCAGCTGGCTGCCAAGCGCCAGGCGTCGTGAGCCTCCTCGACGTCGCGGTCCTCGTCGGCAAGCTGTTGGGCACCGGCGTCATCATCGTGGTGCTGGCTGTGTTGTTCGTGGCGTTCATGGCGTGGTTCGACCCGTGAGCCTCCTCGACCACTACACACCCGAGGACATCGCCGCCTTCCTCGAGATCGCCACCGACGACGAACGTCGGGTGATCCTCGCCGGCCTTGAAGCCGAGCTCGTCGACGACCGCTATTTCCCCCAGGCTCGCGACGCGCAGCGCATCCCGCTGGGGGAGTGGGCCCTGTGGGCGCTCATGGCCGGCCGTGGGTTCGGCAAGACGCGAGTCGGCGCCGAGTGGATCGTCGACGAGGCGCTTACCCACGGCGGCATCTACGCCATCGCCGCGCCCACCTACGGCGACGCCCGCGACGTCTGCGTCGAAGGCCCCTCCGGCGTCCGCGCTGTGCTCCAGCGACGTGGCCGGTGGCGAGGCGACAAGTGGTGGAACCGATCCCTCGGCGAGCTCCGCCTCGACAACGGCGCGATGCTCAAGCTCGGCTCCGCCGACGAGCCAGAACGGTTCCGCGGGTGGAACTTCTCCGGCGCCTGGTGCGACGAGCTCGGCTCGTGGCGATACCCGGACGCCTGGACCCAGTTGCGCCTCGCCACCCGGCTGGGCCGCTCGAGGATCGTCGCCACCATGACCCCGCGGGCGACGAAGCTCGTGCGCGAAGTCCTTGGCCGGCCCCGGCTCGTGCTCACGACCGGCTCGACGTTCGACAACGCCGCCAACCTGTCGGACGAGTTCCTCGACGAGGTGCGAGCGGCCTATGAGGGCACACGCATCGGCCGGCAGGAGTTGTACGGCGAGCTGCTCACCGACACGCCGGGAGCGCTCTGGACCCACGGCATGATCGAGGCGGGTCGCGTCGAGGCGCATCCGCCGCTGAAGCGGGTCGTCGTCGCCATCGACCCCGCCGTCACCGCCGGCGAAGACAGCGATGCCACCGGCATCGTCGCCGCCGGTGTCTCCCACGACGGCCACGTGTACGTCCTCGACGACCGCACCTGCCGGCTGTCCCCGGACAACTGGGCGCTCACCGCCGTCAACCTGTACGACGAGCTGCACGCCGACCGGGTCGTCGCCGAGGTCAACAACGGCGGCGATCTTGTGACCGCCGTGTTGCGCACCGTCGACCCCCACCTGCCCGTCCGCACGGTGCACGCCAGCCGTGGCAAGCGGCTGCGCGCCGAACCGGTCGCCGCGCTCTACGAGCAAGGCAGGGTGCATCACGTCGGCGGCTTCCCCGACCTCGAGGACGAGATGACCACATGGACACCCGACGCTCCTGACTCGCCGGATCGGTTGGATGCGCTGGTGTGGGCGGTGACGGATCTGGTGATCGAGCACACGCCGAGCCGGCGTCGGGCGATCGTCGGGACGAGCACCGCGTGACCGGCACGGAGCTGATCCTCCCCAACGGCGACGTCCTGCCGATCGTCGACCGCCGCGCGGCGCGCGTCCTCGAGGTGCGCGACCCGAAGGCCGCCACCATCCCCACCCGCTTCGTGTCGCCGACACTGCCGCAGGTGGAGGAGTGGGACGCCGAACAGGCGTGGCGGCTCGGCGTGATCGCCAACGTCATCGCCTACCGGTGTGTGCAGATCCGGGCGAACGCCGGCGCCGCCATCCCGTTGGTCGCCGGCCGCAAGATGGGCGACCCGAAGACGATCAACGATAACGCCCCGATCGCCAAGCTGCTGGGCCCACCGCCGGGCGGGCCCGCGCCGCGGCTGTCCGCGCGCAAGCTGCTCCGCTGGACGCTCGCCCAGGAGATCGTCACCGGCCGGCGGGCATGGGAGATCGAGACGCACGACGGCACCAAGGACGGTCGTCCGGTGGCGTTCTGGCCGTTGGCCGCGGCGAAGCTGCGCGCCCACCCCTCGAAGCGTGGCAGTCAGTGGTTCCGCCTGTTCGAGTATGGCCCGCACCATGAGCCGATCCGGCTGCCGCCTGAGCTCGTGTTCTACGGGTGGGACCCGTCCGGCAACGACTTCCGCCAGGCCGAGTCGGCGTTGCAGGCGGCACGGTTCGACCTGACGCTCGTCAACCTTTGCGACCGGTACGGCATCGGGTTCCTGCGCAACAACGCTGTCCCGGCGGCGATCGTGACGACCACCGAATTCCCGAGCGAGGCGGCGCGTCGCAAGTTCCTGGCGGCGTGGCGAGCCGAATTCGGCGGCCCCGACAATGCCGGCCGCGTCGCCCTCAACGAAGTGTCGGCCGACGGGGCCGGCCCGGTGGCCGACTCGATCGACGTCAAGCAGCTCGGCCTCTCGGCGAAGGACTCTCGGCTGATCGAGACCCGCAAGGACGCCATGGCGGAGATCGCCATCGCGCTCGGCGTGCCGTGGTCGAAGCTCGACGCCTCCGGCCGCACGTTCGACAACGCCGAAGTCGAAGATCGGTCGTTCTACGAAGAGACCGTTCTGCCGGATCTCGTCGACCTTCAGGACGACATCAACATGCAGCTCGCCCCACGGCTGGGCGACGAGGTGGTGTGGTTCGATCTGCGCGGCGTGCGCGCGTTGCAGCGCAAGATCACCCCGATCACACAGACGGTGGGCGCGCCGGCGTTGCTGTTCGCGCAGATCATGACGATCAACGAGGCCCGCGCCGACTACGGCCTTGAGCCCGTCGACGGCGGCGACCGTGTGCTGACCGCGGAGGAGATCAACGCACTGCGCGGCACGGCCGACGAGGGCGGCGCCGACGCGGTGCGCACGATGCTGCGAGCGATCACGACCGGCGCGTTGCCGCCGGCATCAGAGGCTTCACAAGAGGCGGGGGGCGATGACGACGGGCAGAGTGCGCCGCCGTCCGAGCCCCCCGCCCGGCGGGAGCGCCGCATCGCCGACCCCGAGCTCGTCGAGCAGCGGCGGGCCCGGATCTGGCGCGCCGCCGACGCCGTCGTCACCGCCCTCGAACAACGCTGGCAACGCTCCATACGCCGCCTCTTCGCCCGCCAGCTCGACGCCTCGCTCGCCCGGCTCACCGGCAAGCGCGGCCGCCAGATGCTCACCAGGGCCGCCGACGAACCGGCCCCCGACATCGACCCCGGCGTCATCTTCGACCAGGCGTTCTGGCTCGCCGCCACCGCCGAGCTCGCCGACGACCTGTACGACGAGGTGGTCGTCGCCGGGCTCAACCGGCTCACCGTCTCGTACGACGTCAGCTTCGACGTCACCGCGCGGTGGGTGCGCGAATTCATCGAAGCCCGGGCGCAGCAGCTCGCCGGCCAGGTGACGCAGACCACCTATGACGCGATCCGGACCGAGCTCGTCGCCGGCGTCGCCGACGGCGAGTCCATCGACGATCTCGCCAAGCGCATCCGCAAGGTGTTCGCCCACGCCGACCAGACCCGCGCCGTCACCATCGCCCGCACCGAGGTGATCTCGGCGTACAACGGCGCCGCTGTCCTCGGCGCGTCGCAGATGCCGGGCGACGTGATCGCCGCGCAGGAGTGGATCGCCACCCGCGACAGCCGCACCCGCAAGGCGCACGGCGCCGTCGACGGCGAAGTGGTCCGCATCGGCGAACAGTTTTCCCTCGGTCTGGCGTACCCGGGTGACCCCAGCGGGCCGGCGTCGCAGACGGTCAACTGCCGGTGCACGGTCGCGTTCCTGACGCCGGAGGAGTACGCCGAGCTCGAAGACCGTGGGCGGCTGACGGTCGAGACGCGCACGGCGCTCGCCATGTTGCGGCTCGTCACCGCGGACACTGATCTGCTCGCCTGGCGGCGGGCCCTCGAGGAGGTAGCAGCATGAGCCGGCGCACGACCCCGAAGCGTGAGGTGCGCACGTTCCGCAACGTCGAGATTCGCGCCACCGATCGCAAGGGCCCCAACGGCCGCCCGGTCGTCGAGCTGCGCATCGTGAAGCCCGGCGTCGTCGATGACTACGGCACCGTCTGGCTCGCGGACACGTTCGACGAGGCGATCGAGGGCCGCATCGCCAAGGACCCCGACGACACGCCGTCGTTGTGCTGGGCGCACCGGTGGGACGATCCGATCGGCCACGGCATCGAGTACGAGCGGTCGGCCGACGGGCCGGTGATGCGGTTCGAGTACGACGACTTCGACGCCGTGCCCAGGGCCCGCCAGGCGCACGCCCAGGTGCAGTCGAAGACGATCCGGGATTGCTCGGTCGGGTTCTTCCGGTTGGCGTGGCGTGAGGCCACCGAGGAGGACAAGAAGCGGTGGCCGGGCGCGCGTGAGGTGATCACGAAGTCGGACCTCGACGAGGTGTCGCTCGTGCTGCGCGGCGCCGTGCCTGGGGCGAAGGTGCTCTCGCAGCGCGCCGGCGGGTTCGTCGACGTCGACGCCGTCATCGAGATCGCACGCCGCAAGGCTGCCGGCGAGCTGACCGAGGCGGAGGCCGCGGAGGCGGTGCGGTTGCTCGGCGGTGACCCCGGCGATGGCAGCGAAGGTTCAGAGGAGGATCCGCCGTCGGACGGCGAGGTGGATCACGCGGCGCTCGACAGCGACGCCGACGCCGTGCTCGACGACGTGCTCGGCAGGAGCGCTCGGCGATGAGACGCGCCGCGCGCTGGGTCGGGCGTGTCGCCGTCCTCTGGGTGGCGTACACGCTCGGCCATTGGGTCGGCTGGGGCAAACACCGCGACGACCCACCCGCCGACGAGCTCGACGACGAATGGCGCGACTGGTGAAGATCGCCGTCTACCCCGCCGACCTCGGCGGCTGCGGCATGTACCGCATCACCTGGCCCGCCGAAGCCCTCAAGGCCCAGGGCGCCGACATCGACATCGTCCTGCCGACCGAAAGCCCCGACCGGCAGGTGAACGCATGGTGGTGGACCAACGACGAAGGCGAGTCCACCCTCGTCGACGTGAAGGCCCCCGATGCCGACGTCATCGTCATCCAGCGCCCGCTCTCGGACACGCTCGCCAAGGCGATCCCGATGTTGCAGGCGAAGGGCGTGCGGGTGGTCGTCGAGATCGACGACGACTTCGAGGCCATCTCGCCGCGCAACATCTCGTGGCGCGACGTCCACCCGGGCCGCAACCCGCGGCGGAACTGGGTGCACCTGCGGAACGCATGCGCGATCGCCGATCTCGTCGTCGTGTCGACGCCGGCGTTGGCGAAGCGCTATGGCGGCCACGGGCGCGTTGCCGTCGTGCCGAACTTCATCCCCGCCCGGTACCTCGCGCACTGGCCTGACCCGCATGAAGGTGTGATCGTCGGCTGGTCCGGGTCGCTCGACACTCACCCGGACGATCTCCAGGTGACCGGTGGGGGAGTGGCCCGGGCGGTGCGGTCGACGGGCGCGACGTTCGCCGTCGTCGGCACCGGCAAGGGTGTCCAGAAAGCGCTCGGCCTGGGCGCGCCGCCGCTGGCGTGCGGGTGGCGTCCGATCGCGCAGTACCCGGAGGCGGTCGCTCAGCTCGATGTCGGCATCGTTCCGCTCGAGCTCTCCCGGTTCAACGAGGCGAAGAGCTGGCTCAAAGGGCTGGAGATGGCCGCGCTCGGTGTGCCGTTCGTCGCGTCACCGACGGCCCCGTACCGTGAGCTCGCCGAGTTCGGCGTCGGCGCGCTCGCCGAGCGGCCGAAGCACTGGGAGTATCACGTGCGGGCTCTCGTGCAGTGCGCCGATCTGCGTGCCGAGCGCGCCGGCGCTGGCCGTGAGGTGGCGCGCCGGTTGACGATCGAAGGGAACTGCGGACGCTTCTACGAAGCGTGGAGTTCAGTCGTCAATCGGCTGACGCCGAGCCCTTCAGCGTGCCTTTGACGAGCGCGTACGCCGTCGCCAGAGATTTTGCGTTGCTGTGATTGCCGCGTTCGGTCTGCTCGATGAGTGAGATCAACAAGGCTGATTGGGCCTCCAGATGCAGCCTGTTGAGCTCCGCCGGGTCACTTGTCCGCTCCATGGCCGGACATCATTGCAGGTCGGAGCCTGGTCAACGGCACCCGCGCACTGTGGTGGCGTGGCAGCAATCAATGACGCGGAGGCCGTGAACGCGGCTGACCGCACTCGTCCTCTCGGTGGCGACTCATGACGATTGTCGTCGGCACCACCCTCGCCCCGTTCGCAATGGACCGCGTCGACGCCTGGTCCAGCTGGCTCCGCAACGCCGAGGAGATCCAACGATCCCACGACGGCTACGTCAACTACTTCGCAGCGCTCCAGGTTGATGCCCGCGGCATCGACCCGTTCATCCCGCTGCTCGCACGCCTCGACGACATCGGCGGCGAACACTGGACCTACATGCTCGACGACGGCCGCACGAAGGTCACCATGACGAACCGGTGGCGGCACATCACCGTCGGCCAGAACCTTGTCGTCGACTACTGCCAGGCCGACCCCGCCGTCACTCACCTGCTGTTCCTCGCCGGCGACACCGGTGTTCCGCCCGACATCGTCCCGCGCATGCTGGAGATGCATCACCCGCTCTGCGCGCCGTTCATCCCGACGTACAACCTGCGCGGCCCGCAGGTGCCCGGCTACGGCTTCCCAGTGGAGAACGCCATGGCGTCCGCGGCGGCGATCTTCATCGCTCGCGACGTGTTCCGTCGGATCCGGTGGCGCTGGGACCTCGACACCGGCATGAGTGACGACCCGTGCTACCACCACGACGCCCGCATGCTGCTCGGCGTCGACACCCACGTCCGGCTCGACGTCCGCGCGAAGCACTACCCGGAGTGCATCGGCGCCTACGACACCCGCTTCGACCCTCAGGCGCTGGAGGTGCGCCGGTGAGGGTCCAGCGGATTCGACCGACATGGTCCGACGCGTGGCTCGCCGCGGCGTACGCCACGCCCCACGATCACACCCGGTTCGGGCGTGGCCATCACGAGCGCGTCGAGGCGACCATCGCTCTCGCTCGCGACAACATCATCGTGCTGGGTGAACCAATGCGTATCGCCGACCTGTCGTGCGGCAACGGTGCGATCGCCCGAGGGATCGCACCGCACTCCTGCGAGAGCGAGCTGCACCTCGGTGAGATCGGCTTCCTCCCCGCCGAGCTCGACGCTGTGAAGTACTGCGGCCTGCTGGAGGAGACCGTCAACCTCATCCCCGATGTCGACGTGTTCATCTGCTCGGAGACGCTCGAACACCTCGACGACCCGCAGCACTCGCTCACCAAGATCCGCGACCGCGCCGAGCAGCTCGTCCTGTCGACCCCGCTCGAACAGTGGGACGACTCGAACGCCGAGCACTACTGGGCGTGGGACCGCGAATTCGTTGAGCACCTGATGGGCCTCACCGGATGGGAGCCCGTCGCCTTCGACCAGGTCGACACGCGGGCGTACGGCGAGCCGTACCTGTACGGGATCTGGGTGGCCCGATGAACGACGTCGTCATTACCACGCTGCTCACGGCGACACCGGATCCGATCCGCGGCGAGCGGTGGCCTGCCGACGCCAACCTCGTCGCCGAGCTCGCCGCCTCCTGCCGCCGCCACGACCGGCCGCTCGTCGTCCTCCACGACTGCCTCGACGACGTCCTCGTTGGACGGATCAACACGACGGTGCGGTGGGTCCGCGTCGAGCCCGACGGCAACCCGTACCTGCGCCGCTGGGAGGTCATCGCCGAGCACATCGCCGGCGCCCGCTACGACCGTGTCTGGTGCGTCGACGGGACCGACGTCGAGATGCTCCACGGCCCGTTCCCTCACATGCAGCCGCATCACGTCTACTGCGGCTCGGAGGACGAGGTCGTCGGCTGCGCGTGGATGCGCGACAACCACACGCACTGGGTCATCGAGAAGCAATCCAACGATCAGCTGCTCAACGCCGGTCTCCTCGGTGGCGACTGGAGTGATGTCTGGTGGATCGCCTCGGCGGTTGCTCAGTGTGGGTGGCCCGGCGACAAGACCGATATGGCGGCGTTCAACTTCGTGCTGGGCGGCTTTTGGCGCAGGAGCCGCCCCCTCCTCGTGACCGGGCCGATGGTGCACACCGTTCACCGAGCATTCGACCGCACGGCGAGCTCGTGGTGGAGGCACAAGTGACCCGCGCTCTCATCACCGGGTCGGCTGGGTTCGTCGGCCGCCACATGGTTCGGGCGCTCGAGGAGCGCGGCTACAACGTCATCGGCGTCGACATCGCCGACGGCCACGACTGTCGCGCTTGGTTCGACGACGACATCACGCGTGAGGGCTACTGGGATCTCGTCGTGCACTGTGCCGCGGTCGTCGGCGGCCGCACCATGATCGACGGCGCGCCGCTCCTGCTTGCCGCCGAGGATCTCTCGATCGACGCCTCGCTCTTCCGCTGGGCGCTCCAGGCCCGGCCCGGGCGCATCGTCTACTTCTCGAGCTCGGCTGCGTACCCGACCTGGATGCAAGAGCAGCGCTACTCGATGCGCCTCGCCGAGGATGCGATCGTGCCAGGCGTCGCTGGGGCGCCAGATCAGACGTACGGCTGGGTGAAGCTCACCGGCGAGCGCCTCGCCGCCGAGGCCAATGCCGCGGGCATCCGGGTCCACGTGTTCCGACCGTTCAGTGGCTACGGCGGCGACCAGGCGCTCGACTACCCGTTCCCGACGTTCATCCGTCGCGCCGCCGAGCGCCAACACCCGTTCCAGATCTGGGGCAATGGGGGCTCCGCGCGGGACTGGGTGCACATTGACGATGTCGTCGGCGCCGTCCTCGCCGCCATCGACAACGACGTCCTCGGCCCCGTCAACATCTGCACCGGCCGCGCCACCACCTTCGACGAGCTCGCCGCCCTCTGCATGCAGCGCGTCGGCTACCGCTCCACCGTCGAATACGTCGACGACGCCCCGCAGGGCGTGTTCTGGCGGGTGGGCGACCCAACGAAGCTGCATGAGTTTTACGTGCCGCGGGTCTCGCTCGAGGAAGGGATCGCCCGGGCGCTCACCGAGATCGGAGCGCTGCGATGAAGCCGCGGCCGATCGAGGACCGCGACGTCAACTACTGGGTCGGCCGCGACCCGCGCCCGGCCACGTTCACCGCGCCCGACGAGATCGAAGAGCGGATCGAGCCATGTCCCGGGCTCGTGCTCGCCGGCGATGAGATCGCTGTGCCGTGGACGCTCGATGAGATCGAGCTCGCCCACCTCGCGCGCGGCGGCACGCTCTGGCTCATCACCCGCTGGTACCTGCCGGTTCACGGCATGCACGTCCAGGAGCCGACACCATGAGATTCCGAGATCGCCGCCGGCTGTCACCCGAGGGCCGCAAGGGTGTCGACGAGTACACAGCTAAGGAGCTGCACGCGTTTCTCGTCGAGGACGCGGTGAAGCGGCATGCGACGTTCCTGCCGTGGGCGATCGCCGCCTACGAGCGCATCGGCCGGCTCGACGGCTGCGGCGCCGAGGCCGCATTCCAGCGGGTGCTCGACGACGTCGAGCAGCTCACCGGCAGCCGCCTCATGCCGATTACATCGCCGATCACGCCGGAGGAGATGGCGAGGATGATGCAGTGACCACGATCCTGTCGACGTTGATCGGCGCGGTGGTCGTCGTCGCGATCGCGATCGCGCCCTGGGCTGGTGCCCGGCTTCTCGTGTGGCGGGAGCGGCGTTCTCAGCGGCGTTGGCGCAAGCGAGGTCTGAGCGCCGACCACTGCCGCGTTTGCGACCGCCAGCTGCCGATCGGCGAGGTCTGGGAGATGCGCGAGCATTACCCGCCGACCGGCGACATGGAGCCCGGCGTCGGCGGCACCTTCGGCGCCATCCCGTACTGCCGCCGCCACGCGCCGAAGCACGCGGTGCGCGCATAGCCTCGTCCGGGTGAGCCGCGGCGACATCCTGCGCAAGGCATGGCTCGACTACCACGCCGGCCGTATCACCCTCGTCGAAGTGCTGCGTGTCGTCGCCCAATGGCGACCGAAGCGCTGACACGTCAACGCGAGCGCCGCAACGTTGGTCAACGGCCGATGGAAACCTGATCGACGACGCTGCGCCTGGCCGATTGCTCTGAGGCAGCGAGAAACCAGCAACACCCGTTTCTTGCCTCAGGAGCATCACCATGCCCAAGCTGCCCACTCTCACCAAGGACTCCACGATCGCCGACGTCCGCGGCGCGCTCGTCGATGGCGCCAAGACGCTGATCGAGCTCCGCTCGACGCCGCACGACAAGCGCGGAGAGACGTTCGCGGCCGACATCAAGGAGACCGCCGACTTCCTCCACGACGCCGACCTCATCGAGAAGTCGCTGCTCGCCGGCGAGCGCCAGCGTCTCGACGACGAAGAGCGCCAGCGCCGCGAGGACGAGGACAAGCGCAACAAGGGCTCCGGCGGCCGCAGCCTCGGCGTCGACGCCGACGGCAACGAGATCCGCACCCTCGGCTGGCAGGTCACCGGCGCCGAAGGGTTCGAGGAGTGGCAGGAGCGGGGCCGGCGCGGCCCGTTCGTCGCCGAGACCCGCAACCTCATCGGCGGATTCACCGCCGGCGTCTACGACAGCGGCGCCCACGAGGCCCTGCCCGTCGGCTCGCCGATCATGGTCCCCGGCTCCATCCAGCGTCGCCGCGCCTTCGTGCGCGACCTCATGTCGGTGCAGGGCACCGGACTCCGCGTGGTCCCGTACTTCCGCGAGAAGAACCAGCTGACCAACGAGACCGGCGCCCAGATGACGTCGGAAGGCTCGGCCAAGGCCGAGGTCACGGCTGAGTTCGAGGCCTACTCGGCGATCGTCGAGAAGATCTCGGCGTGGCTGCCCGTCACCGACGAGATCCTGTCCGACGCCCCGACGCTGCGTGGCTACATCGACACCCGCCTCGAGTACATGCTGATGATCCGCGAGGAGCAGCAGGTGCTCGCCGGCAACGGCACGAGCCCGCAGATCGCCGGTCTCGCCAGCCTCTCCGGGTCGGTGCAGACGCAGTCGGCCGTCACCGGCGACTTCCCGGCGACGATCGCCGCGGCGATCGGCAAGGTCGAGAACGTCGACGGTGAGGCCGACGGCGGCGTCGGCAACCCGGTCGACTACTGGACCGCGGTCGCCAAGCGCCACGGGGAGCAGTTCGACAACGGCTTCGGCGGCAGCGCGCCGGCGATCCAGTCGGGCATCACGTGGGGTCTGCCGTGGATCCGCACCCGCGCGATCACATCCGGCGACGGCTGGGTCGGCTCGTGGCAGCTCGGCTCGACGCTCTTCGACCGCCAGCAGACCACGATCAAGGTCGGCGACCAGCACAGCGACTACTTCGTCCGCAACCTGCTCGTCATCCTCGCCGAGAAGCGGATCGCGGTCGCCTGGCACCGCCCCAACCTGTTCGTCGACGTCACCGTCCCGACGAGCTGACCCTCTGGCAGGGTCCGCCCACATCGTGCTCGCCCACGCTGCCACGGCCGGGATCGAGTGCGCTCTGTGCGGCGGACCCTGCCGGGAACCGTTCCGGCTTCCACCCATTCACGCCCGCTACCCGTTCTTGCCGCCGGAGGTGATCATGGAGACCCACCCTGCGGTCGACCAGCCGCCCGCCCCGACGGCGCAACGGCGGCGGCCCAAGGGCGAAGACGAGGCGAAGCGGCCCACTGAGGACCGCTGCCGTCAGCCGGCGGAGGACCGCTGATGCTGGTCACCGTCGAGCGTTACCGGCAGATCACCGGCGACGGGTCGACACTCGCCCCGCTGGTGACCGCGCGGATCGAGCAGGCGACCGAGCGGCTCGAGGACGACCTCGGCCGGCCGCTCGCGGAGGCGGAGCGCACCGAGACGCTCTGGCCCGACCGGGCCGGCATGCTCTGGCCGAGCTGCGTGCCGCTCGTGTCCGCCGGCGGCTACACGATCGTCGGCGACGGACTGGTGTCGACGCTGCCGTTCGGTGTGCCGAGCATCATCGACGGCAGCTGCTCGGTCGACGTCACCTACACCGGCGGGTTCGTCGAGCGCACCGCCAACCCGACCGCGGCGAACCGTCTGCCGACCTGCATCGAGGCCGACCTCGCCTGGGCCGCCCGGGCGCTCGCCCCGCCCGATGCCAGCGGCATCGCCTCCCAGATCCCCGCGGGCGCGACCGAGGTGCAGCTCGGCGACGCACGCATCCGGTTCGGTGATGGGGGAGCGCCGTCGGTGTCGGCGGCGAACATCGTGTGGTCGCGCCAGACGCTCGCGTGGAGCGCGAACCGTCGACCCCGAGGCGCGTGATGCTGCCCATCGCCACGACCACGATCACCATCGTCGACGTCGACGGCACAGGCGACCCCTACGAGCCCGCCACGCCCACCACGCTCGCCACCGGCGTGCCCGCGCACTTCTCGGCCCCCAACGGCGCCGACATGGCGATCGGCGGCGACAAGGAGACCGTCACCGCCGTCCTGCTCTGCGACCGCATGCCGACCCTCGAGCACCACCACCGCGTCGTCGACGACGCCACCGGCGATGAGTACGCGGTCGTGTGGGCGCTGCCACGCCGCGGGTTCGGCCTCGACCATCAGCGCGCCGGGGTCCGCCTCGTGAAAGGCGCAGCCGATGGCTGACCCGCACGTGGTGTTCGACGAGGCGGCGCTCGACGAGCTCTTCGCGTCGCCGAATGGCCCCACCGGCAAGATGCTCGCCCGCAAGATGACGACCGTCGCGCGCTTCGCCAAGCGCATGACACCGGTCGACACCGGCCGCGCTCGGTCGTCGATCGCCGGCGAGATGGGCGCCGACCCGCAAGGGCTCGTGGCGCGTGTCGGCTCGGACGTCGAGTACTTCCCGTACATCGAGCTCGGCACCACACGCATGTACGCCCGCGCCCCGCTGCGCCAGGCGCTCGCCGCCGTCATGTCCGGCGGCACGACCGACCCGCTCGGCAAGGACATCCGACGCATCCAACGCGCCCAAAAGGTCGACGAGTGAGCACGTGGCCTGACGTCGAGGGCGCGGTGCGCACATGGTTGCGCGCGGGCACGGAGGTGTCGGCGATCGTCGGGGCCCGCGTGTTCTTCGGCGTGCCCCGCGACGCGAAGGAGAGCAGCTTCCCGCTCGTCACCGTGCGCCGCGTCGGCGGCGGCCAGGACACCGGCGACGCCCCCGTCGACCGAGCATTGATCCAGGTCGACTGTTGGGGCTCGATCGACGCCTCTGGCAACGGTGTGAAGGCCACCGCCACCGCGCTGGTCAACGCGGTGCGCCAGCGTCTCGAAGCAGTGGGAACCGACCTGACACCGATCTCCGGAGCCGTGCTCCACGAGGCCGCCGTCGAGTCGGTGCTGTGGCTCCCCGATCCCGACAACGACCGTCCGCGCTACGTCGTCACCGCAGAGGTGACGGCGATCAACACCTGAGGAAAGGGAGCAGATGAGCGCCGCAGGAGGAACCCCCGCCAACGTCAAGCTCGGCCCCGGCCGCCTCTGGGTCGCGCCGCTCGGCACCGACGAGCCCGTGAGCGCGACCGCCGCCCTCGGCAACGAGTGGTGGGCGATCGGCTACACCGAGGCCGGCACCGAGCTCACGTGGAACATCACGAGCGACGACATCATCGTCGCCGAGGAGTTCGACCCGATCGACGTGGCCAACACGGCGCGCAACATCCAGATTGCCGTCGAGATGGCCGAGCGCACCAAGAAGCGCCTCGTCCTCGTCCACGGCGGCGGCGCCGAAGGAGCTGACGACGGCACCCCGTTCGACCTGCCGTCGGCCGAGTCGCCCACCGGCGTGATGATGCTCTGGGAGTCCGACAAGGACACGGTCACCGCCACCAATCGGCGCCGCCTGTTCCGCAACGTGAAGCCCACCGGCACCATCACCGAGCCGCAGAACAGGGCGCCGCAGAAGCAGACGATCCGCGCGACGTTCCGCGCGCTCGTCGGCGAGGACGGCTCCGCAGCGGTCCGGTTCTACCCGAACGCATCGGGCCAGGTCTGACCGGTGGCGCATCGCACCTTCGGGGCGGTGCGCACGGCCGCCGAGCGAGAGCCGATCACATTCGACTTCGGACTGTACGGGGAAGAGACCTTCATCGTGCGGCCCGACCCGTCGCTCGGCGACACGTTCGACCTCCTCGACGCGCCCGAACCTGCCCCCGGAACCCAGCCGGACGTCGCGCTCGTGCAGACGCTCGCCCGGTTCATTCGCCGCATGCTCGTCCCCGAGGACCGGCCCCGGTTCGATCAGACGCTCTACCGGATCCCCTCCACCGAGGCGCACCTGATCCTCGAGGCCGCCACGTTCATCGCGGAGCAGGTGACCGGTTTCCCTACGGCGCCGTCCACCAGCTCCTCCGGTGGGCGGCGAGCGAATGGGACGACCTCCAGACAGCCGTCGGCTGGGCGAGCCCGCTCGAAGCGATGAGCGCCCGGGCCGCGGTCGGCATGTTCTACAGCCGGGTCACGCACCGCCTCGACGCCGAGGGTCGGCTGCGTGTCGACGCGCTCCTCGGTGACAAGGCGGCCAAAGCCGAGATTGAGCGCCGTGAGCGTGAGCAGATCGACGCACTCGCCGCTGATGGGCTGATCGAGGTGCGATGAGGATCGCGACCGCGTTCGTCGAGCTGCGCACCGAGTCGGCGCGCGCCAAGGCCGACGCGAAGGCCGCGGTGCGCGAGATGACGAAGGGCGCCGGCAACGTCGACGTGCCCGTCAAGATCGACGAGAAGTCCAAGCGCAAGGCGGTCGCCGATTCGAAGTCGTTGGCGCAGGAGATGTCCAAGACGTTCGCGCAGTGGTTCACCGCCGCGGCGTTCGTGAAAGGCGTCAACGAGTCGATCCAGGCGGCGTCGCGCCTCGAGCAGGCCGTCGGCGGCACCGAGGCCGTGTTCAAATCGAGCTCGAAGGTCATCGACCAGTTCGCCAGGACGTCGGCCGATGCCTTCGGCATCTCCGAACGCGCGGCACGCGAGCTCACCTCGCAGATCGGGTCGCTGCTCAAGGGCTTCGGGTTCACCGAGCCCGAGGCGGCGAAGATGTCGGTGACCCTCGCCAAGCTCGGCGCCGACCTCGCCGCCCTTCACGGCGGCCGACCCGAGGAAGCTGTGCAGGCATTGGGCGCGGCGCTGCGTGGAGAGTTCGACCCGCTCGAACGCTTCGGTGTGTCGTTGAACGTGACGCAGGCCAACCTCAAGGCTGTCGAGCTCGGCCTCGCCGACTCCACCTCGAAGGTCGATCTGAACGCCCGGGCGCAGGCGGCGCTCGCGATCATCATGGAGCGCTCCGCCGACGCTCAGGGCCAGTTCGCCCGCGAAGCCGGCAGCGCCGCCGGCCAGACAGCGATCGCCACCGCCAAAGCCGAGGACGCGGCCGCCGACTTCGGCTCTGCGCTCCTGCCCGTCTACACCCGTGTCGTCGATCTGCTCGGCGACGTCGCCGACGGCTTCGCCGCGCTGCCGGCGCCGATGCAGACCGGGCTCGTCGCGCTCGCCGGATTCGTCGCATTGGCCGGGCCCGTGTCGTCCGCGGCCGAGTCGGTGCGCAGCCTCGTGAAGCGCCTCGGCGAACTGTCGACCGCCAGCAAGATCGGCGCCGGCAGCCTCATCGGTGTTGCCGTCGCGATCGGTGTCGCCTACGTCGCCTACCAGTCGCTCACGGCGAAGCAACGGGAGGTGAACACCCGGGCGCGCGAGGTCGCCGACAGCCTCGACGCAGCGACCGCCGCCGCGCTGCGCAACGCCGACGCCAACAGCGGCGCAGCGGCCGCCAACCAAGCGCTCTCCACCGCGCTCGCCGGCTCCGGCGCTGACGGCGACAAGCTCACCAAGGCCCTCGGCGAGCTCGGACTGACCACCGATGAGGCGCTGTCGACGCTCGTGTCGATCGGCAGGGACGCCAAAGGCACGCTGACCGATCTTGGCCAACGCGCCGGGCTCACCGCCGAGCAGGCCGAGTTTCTCGCGACTGCCGTCGCCGACACCAGGGCGGCCGCCGAGGGCAAGTGGGACTGGAAGTGGGACCCCGACGACATCTCTGCGATCACCGCAGTCGTCCGCGACGTCGCCGGCCAGTTCGGCCTCTCTGCGGACGAGGCCGAAGCCCTCGCGCGCGCGATGGAGGAGCTCCAGGATCAGCAGGAGAAGCTCGACCTCGACAAGGTCATCCGAGAGTTTCTCGCCACCGACGCCGCCAGCGGCGAGCTCCGCCAACAACTGCTCGGCCAAGCCGAGGCACAGACCGGGCTCAAGCGCTCCGGCGACGACCTGTTGCCCCTCTACATCGCGTACATCGGACTCCTCGCCCAGAACAAGGACGCCCTCATCGGGACCGAAGGCGCCACCGACAGCGTCGCCGCCGCGCTCACAGCGATGGGCGACAAGACCGCCGACGCCGGGCGCGAGCTCGCCAAGATCGAAGACGTCAGCACCGACGCCGCCGACGCGCTCGCCGAAGTCGAGCAGCAGGCATCCGACCTCGAGGACGCGCTCGACAGGCTGATCGGCAACAACCTCGACCTCTCTGAAGCGTTCGACAACATCACCGCCAAGGCGTGGGAGATGCAGGAGTCGATCGCGCAGAACGGCCGATCGCTCGACGACACGACGAAGAAGGGGCAGGGCAACCGCGAGTTCTTCCGCGGCTGGGCCCGCGACATCCTCGAGACCGCCGGAGCCATGCTCGCCAACGGCGCCAGCACCGACGAGGCCGCGGCGAAGGTCGCCGAGCTCACCGAGTCGATGCGTCAGCAGGGCGTCGAAGCGGGCTTCAGCGAGGAGGCGATGGCGGCGCTGATCGAGGAATTCGGGTTGACCCCCGACCGGGTCGCCACCGCGATCGAGCTCGTCGACTACGACGCCCAGCTCCGCCGCATCGAGGCCCTCGTCGAAGAGATCGGTGAGATCCCTGCCGACGCGAAGACCGAGATCGAAGCGCTCATCGACGAGGGCGCGCTCGACGAGGCTGAACGACGCCTCAATGAGTGGAAGACCTACAACAACAGGCTCAAGCTCTACACCGACGTCATCACGAGCGGCGGCACCTTCTCGAGCCGCGTCGAGCCCGTCAGCCGACCCCAAGGCGGCATCGACGGCCACCGCGCGGCGGGCGGGCCGGTGACGATGGGACGCACCTACCTCGTCGGTGAGGAGGGTCCCGAGCTGTTCACGCCGGGCCAGTCGGGCAGCATCACACCGAACGACACGCTGCGCGCCGCGGCCGATCGGGCTCGCAACCGGTTCACCGTCGGCGACACGTCCGCGGCCGAGTACCGCACGGTGCTCGACGAGCAGCTCGCCGCCTACGAGAAGTACTCGAACGAGTGGTTGTCGGTGTGGCGCGAGCTCCGCCAGCTCGACGAGGAGGAGCGCCGCTCCAAGGAGGAGCTCGCCCGCGCGGAACGCGACCGGGTGGAGGCGATGGCGGAGACCGGCGCGATCTCGCAGGCCGACTACGCCTCCTACCTCCAGTCGCTCATGGACTCCACCGAGAAGTTCTCGCCCGAGTGGATGGCCGCATGGCGCGAGATGAACCGGCTGCGCGGCGAGGAGCAGCGCGCCGCGCAGAAGCGCGCCGAGGACGAGCAGCAGGCGCACCTCGACCGCCTGGCGAAGCAGTTCACGGCCGCCGAGCGTGCCCTCGCTCTCGAGTCCGCCCAACGCGACGTCGCCGACGCCACGGCGGAATTCGAGCGCGCCAACTACGAGGCGTTCGTCACCGGCCAGGACCGCAACGCCACCGACGACGACCGGCGCCGCACCGCCGACACCGCGGAGCGGGCGCGCCGGAGGCTCGCCGACGAGCTCGTCGAAGGAGCCAAGGCCCGCGCCCGCGCCAACGGCTTCGAGGACAACACGGTGGCGTTCGCCCGGTTCGTGCGCGCCGAGATCTCCGGCGCCGCATCCGGCGCCTACTTCTACGTCGGCGACCTGTTGCAGCAGGCGCTCGTCGGCATCCCCGACCTCGCGTCCGGCGGCATCGTCCGCCCCCGCCCCGGTGGCACCCTCGTGCGCGCGGGAGAGGCCGGCGAGCACGAGGCCGTGATCCCGCTGTCGCGGCTCCACGAGCTCGTCGCCGCCCACGCAGCCGGCGGCGGCTCTGATGCCATTGGCATCACACGTGCCGCGCAGCCTGCCGCGCCGCTCGTCGGCTCGCTCACCGTCGGCGATCGCCGAGACCTGCCCGACACCATCGACGCGCTCGACCGCATCGCGTGGCAGTACCGAATGAGGCAGCTCTGATGGACGACGTCACCGCCACCCTGCGCGGCGTCACGATCGGCGCCGGAACGAACTACCGGTGGGCGACCTGGCCACGCGGGCTCGGCACACCACCGATCCGCGCCAACGACCTCGAGCGCCCCGGCCGCCACGGCGTCGTCGCCGGCGACGACCTGTACGGCGCCCGCACCATCACCTTCGAGATCGTGGTCCGCGCCGCCAACCGCGCGGACGGGGAGCGGCGCGGCCGCGAGCTCGCCGCAGCGTTCGCCCGCTCCAACGTCGACCTCCCGCTCGGACTGCGCATCGCAGGCGACCCCGCCGAGTACACGCTCTACGGCCGGCCCCGCGGCTGCGACCTCGCGATGTCGCGCCGCTTCCTCGGCGGCTACTCCGAGGCACGCTGCTCGTTCGTCGCCACCGACCCGATCATGTACGGGCCGATCACCACCATCGACATCGGGCTCACCCCCAGCGGCGGCGGGCTCGTGTTCCCCGCAACGTTCCCGGTCGTGTTCTCCGGCTCCGGCAACAGCGGGCTCGGCGCGTTCGACCACGTCGGCGCCGCCGACGTCGACCGCTGGGTCGCCACCATCACCGGACCCGTCACCAACCCACGCCTCGAGCACATCGAATCTGGCCGCTTCCTGCGCTTCATCGGCACGCTCGCCGCCAGCGAGAGCCTCGTCGTCGACGGCCACACCCGCAGCGTCATGCTGGGCGGCACGGCGTCGAGGGCGAACTGGATCGCAGCGGGGTCCCGATGGTTCGAGTTCACGCCCGGATCCAACTCGATCCGGTTCACCGCCGACACAGGATCCGGGGCCACGTCGATCGATGTCGCCCCCGGATGGGACTGAGGAGACCGCCATGGAGCAGCCGCCCGGCATCATCAACGACGAGAACACCGACGCCAAGATCATCCGGCACCTCGCCCAGGCTCTGATCGGCGCGCCGATCACGTCGTTCGCCGGCGGCGCCGGAGCGGTCGGCATGGGCCATGGCATCTGCACCAGCGATGACCTCAAGGTCACACAGATGGACACGCCCGGCATGGGCGTGAAGGTCGCCGTCGGGCTCGCGCTGATCACTGGCACCGTCTCGGCCGAGCAGGGTCCGCACAGTGTGTACCACGAGGCGGACGAGGACGTGTCGCTCGCCGCGTCCGACCCCACCAACGCGCGTGACGATCTGATCATCGCCCAGGTGCGCGACGACGACTACTCGGGCTCCGAACGCGATTGCCGGCTCACCGTCGTCACCGGCACCCCCGCGTCGTCGCCATCGGATCCATCACTCGCCGACTACCCGAACGCGCTCGTGTTGGCCCGCGTCCGCGTGGACGCCGGCGCGACCTCGATCACGAACGCCAAGATCACCGACCTTCGCCCGCGCGCCCGCGGCAGCAACTGGAACGTCGCCTGGGGCGAGGTTGCGTACGCGCAGATCACATCCAACCCGTCGGGCGTCACCTCCGAGGCGGACGTCTCCGGGCTCTCGGTGACGTGGACCGCGATCGCAGGGCGCAAGTACCGCACGACGTTCTTCTGCGGCCGCTCGTCGGTGGACCAGAACGCCCAGGCGGTGTTCCGCATCAGCGACGGCTCCAACACGCTCAAGCAGCAGTCGATCCAGAACGTGTCATCCGGCGTCATCTTCGAGACGTTCCTGTCGTTCCGCGAAACCGGCCTGTCGGGCTCCGTCACGCGCAAGATCCGAGCGTCGGCGTCCGCCGGGACCATGACGATCAACGCAGGCTCCACCTTCCCGGTGTTCATCCTCGTCGAGGACATCGGCCCCTCCTGATGGCCAACTACCGGTACCTCGCCCACGACCTCCGCACCGGCGCGTTCCTCGGCGAGCTCCCGCTCGGAAACGTCACATACACCGACGAGCTCAATGGCGCCGGATCTCTCAGCGGCGCGATCTTGGACCTCGGCGCCCGCACCAGCGACGGCACACGCCTCGCGCCCACCTACCTCAACGCCACCACGCCGCGCCGCACCGCCGTGTGGGTCGAACGCAACGGCGCCCTCGTCCCCGCCTCTCCATACCTCATCTGGCGTCGCCAACACCGCCGCTCCTCGCGCGTGCTGCAACTCCAGATGCAGTCGATGCTGTCGTTCCTTGCCCGCACCGACCCGCTCACCACCACCCTCGCCGTCGACGACGACCAGCTGGACATCGTCCGCACACTCGTCGCCCACGCACAGAGCAAGCCCGGCGGCGACGTCGGCATCGAGGTCGGCGCCGAAACCTCCGGCGTCACCCGCACCGGCACCTGGTGGAGCTACGAGCGACGCAACATCGGCAAGCTGATCGAGGATCTCGCCGCCCAGTCGGACGGCTTCGACTTCTCGGTCGATGCGAGCTACGTCGACGACGTCCCGACCGCCACACTTCGCCTCTGGTACCCACGCAAGGGCCGCCGTCTGACTGGCAACGACATCGTCTTCCAGGATGGCAAGAACCTGCTCGACTGGACCCTCGACGAGGACGGCGCAGGCGCCGCCTCCACCGTCCACGCGCTCGGCCCGGGCAACGGCGACGACATGATGATCACCACCATCAGCCGCACCGACGTGATCGACGCCGGCTACCCGCTCACCTCGATCGTGAAGCCGATGAAGGACGCGGCGACGCGCGAGATCCTCCAATCCCGCGCCCGCGTCATCGTCGACGACGTCGCCGACACCCCAACCACATGGGCGATCCAGGTCGACCCCAACGATCCCGACATCCCCTTCGGCGCATGGACCGTCGGCGACGACTGCCGCCTGCGCGTCGTCGACGACGATCGATTCCCCGCCGGCGTCGACGGCTCACCAGGCCTCGACATCGCACGACGCATCACCGCCCAATCCGTCACCGTCAACGACAGCGGCGGTGAGACCGTGTGGCTCACGACAGGACCGATCCACGATGCCCGATGACCCCGCCCTGCTCCGCCTCCTCGACGACTTCACTCGGCAGCTCGCCGACCTCGATGCCCGACTGCGCGCCCTCGAATCGTCGCCGCAGACGCCGTACATGTCGCTCCGACAAGGCTTCATGCGCGTCCTGCCGGCGACATCCGGCGACGCTCCGAGCCTCGCGCTCGAATCGAATCTCGTTGGCGATCAAGCCGTCGCTCTGCGTATGTACGGCGGGGATGGAGAGCAGATCTTCGTCGTCTGCACCGATGTGAGCGGCAGCTATCCCGTCGTGCTGATCACCAACCCAGACGGCAACGCGAACGTGCTCAACATCGACTCGCGCGGCCTCGTCTTCCCGATGTCCGTCGTCTCATGGGCGCGCCCCACGGCCGCCCCGCTGAACGCCAACGGCTACACCACCGTGGATTCGACCTCGTACACCGAGGTGCTCACCACCATTCTGCCGGCGACCCACAACGCGGCGGCCGTAGGCCTGGTCTGGGCGACCCCGGACGGCTCAACGTCGATGGACGTCAAGATGACCGCCGAGGTTCACGGATGGCTCCACGACGCCACCCCAAACGGCGAGCAGACGATCTGGGAGCAGACCGGGCTCTCGTCCGCCGGCTTCATCACCCGCACCGATCTCATCCCCGAAGCGGTGTGGACGCCGGCGCAAAGCGTGATCGGCAGCTCCTACCGCCTACGTGTCTACATCCGGCGAGCGAGCGGATCCGGCGCAGTCGGAATCCAGGCCACGTTGCCGGTCGTCGCCGATCACGTCTCGTAGTCCGGCGAGGTCAACAGCGCCGCCCACGATGAGCGGCGATGCAGATCGTTCCTCGCGCTGAGATCGGCGTGCCCGACCCCGGCACGCGGGTGAAGATCGCGCCAGCACGCCGGTATCTGCTCGGCCATTACCCGGGCGTCAACGGCTACAACGACCCGGTGAAGGACTGGCAGTACGCGCGCAGCGTCGCCGCATTCGGCATCGCCAACGGCACCCCGTTCGAGTACAGCTACCTCGTCGGTCTCGGCGGCACGATCTTCGAGCAGGCCGGCGACCGGAAACCGGCGCACTGCCTGAACTTCAACGCCGATGCCATCGGCATCCTGCTCATGGCCGGCATCGGCGTCGCTCCCACCCGAGCGATGATCGACGCCTTCCGCGAGCTCCGCGCCCACCTCGTCGACACCGGCGCGCTCCACCCCGATCACGACTGCGCGCCGCACTACAAGTACCGGTCGACCATCTGCCCCGGTCCGATGCTGTCGAGCACACCTGGTGCTGCGTGGAAGTCACCAACCGGTGAAGGCCGCCTCGGCTCGCTGATCCCCGACCTCCTCGAGCCGTGGGCGCCGCCGATCACCCCCACACCGCAAACCCCGACTGCCCCCGTCGATCCCCAGGAGGCCGAGATGGTCGTCGTGTTCAAACACCCATGGTTCCGCGACCGGTTCCAGGTGACCCCGAGCGTCGCGCCGCTGTCGCAGCAGGCGGCCGACGCGCTGGTGAAGGCCGGAGCGACCGTCGTCGAGGAGATCGACGACCTGCGCATCGTCGCCTACGCCCGCATGTGCCGACTGCCGTGGCTCACCAACTCGGACGGCGCGCGGGTCGATCCCGACTGGTACGCGGACCAGGCCGCGAAGCGGGCTTGAGCGTGTGGAGCACGGCGATGACGAGGTGTCACCGTGGTAGGCCGATCGAGCGGCTGGGACCAGATCGCCACCCGCTGGCTCTATCGGCTCTGCGGCGCGGCGATCCTCATCCGCTTCGCCCTGTACGCGCCCGAGAAGCTCACCGCGCTCTGGCTCTTCGGCGCGCTGGTGCTGCTTGGCTTCGGCGAATTCGTGCTGCGCGCCATGGCGATCTGGCGGGGGCGCGATGAAGGCCCGGATCCGAGCGTTCCGCGAGAAGGTCCGCGAGATCCTCGACCGCGAAGCGAAGGTCCGGGACCTCGTGAAGGCGACCCTCCCTCTGTGGGTCTCCACCGTGCTCGGCGTCGTCGCCGCGATCGGCGGCTTCGCCTGGTACTTGGACCAGCGCGAAGCCGACCAGTTCCAGGCATGTGTGCGTGGGCGCGGTGACATCGCCGAATTCGTCCACCGACTGATCGATCTCAACACCGAACCCGACCCAGACGGCGTGCTCGTGCTCGAGGAGCTGCTCGCCGACTTCGTCGCCGACTGCGCATAGGAGACCCCCGTGAAGCGCATCCGCAAGTTCATCGTGGCGGTGGGCGCAGCATGCGCCGTCGCCGCCACCGCCCTCGAGGATGGCGACGTGACGACGCCCGAAGGGATCGTGATCGCGCTCGCCTTCCTCGGCGCGGCCGGCGTCTACCGCATCCCGAACGAGCCACCCGCCAAGGAGGATTGACCCATGGGCAAGGCCACACCCGACGACGTCCTCGACGTGTTCCTCGACGAGATCGCCGAGGCCGACACGCTCTACATCTGCTCCGCCGAGCCGGCCGACTTCGCCGGCATCGCCTCGGTCGCGCTCGCTGACGTGTCGCTCACACCCGGCGACGGCAACGGCGACTTCACCATCGCCGACGACACCAGCGGCCGGAAGCTGACCATCGCGGCCCAGAACGGCATCACCGTCGACACCTCCGGTGATGCCACCCACCGCGTGCTCGCCGACGTCGCCAACGAGAAGCTCAAGCAGGTCACCACCTGCACGAGCCAGACGCTCACCGCCGGCAACACCGCGAACGTCCCCGCCCACAAGGTGTCGATCGCCGACCCGACCTGAGGAGCGCCATGCTGCCCACCTTCTTCCACACCCACGCGCCCGCCTTCGAGGGCACGCACGCGCACGAGATCGGCGGCTCCACCGTCGAGCACACCCACGTGGTCACCCGCCGCGGCGCCGACGGCCCCGGCATCGAAGTCGTCGAAGTGTTCGGCGCCCGCTACAAGCGCCCCAAGACGCCGCCCGCGGCGAACGCCGAGAGTGTCACGCTCGACGTCCACGACGTCGTCACGGGCCACCACGTCGACACCGCCTGATCCGTGCGCGTCGCCCTCGTCCCCCTGGGTCCAGGCCGAGGGCCCGCGCGGCATCAAGGTGTGGCGACCGGACGTTGACGAGCCGATGGCCGCGATCGACCTGCGCGGCCAAGGCATCGACGCCGCGATCGTCGTCCTCCCGCGACGCGAGACGGCGCTGCCCAAGGGTTTCATCGATCTCGGCGACGACCCGGCCGCCCGGCTCGGCGCGCGACGCACCGCGCTCGGCTCGCGGCTCGGTCTGACCCTCTCGTCGACCGACACGCTCGGCACGGCGCTGCTCCAACGGATGAGCGGCCAGCTGCGGCCTGTGCGGCAGCCGGACGGACGTGAGCGCTACCAGATCGTGTGCGCCGGTCACGTGCTGGCCGACGCCCCCACGATTCACGGTGGCGCGACCGACGACTTCGACTACCCAAACGGCGGCCTCGAGGCGGTCTCCGGCGGAGCCTGGAGCTCCGGCGGACTGGACGGCACCGTCAACGTGGTCGGTCACGAGGTCGTGTTCCTCGACGGCTTCGAATGGCGGGCCGTCATCCGCAACCTGAACCTCGGCTCACCCGATCACTTCTCCCGCGGCCGATGCCGATACAACGCCGCCTCGAGCGACTTCTCACTCGGGCCGATCGTCCGCAACCAGACCGGCGTCGGCGGTGAGCCGTTCAGCGGCTCGAAGTACGTGAGTTTCGTGGACAACCAGAACGGCGCCGGCGTGTACGCGGTCGCGTCCAGTTCGCCGTCGTTGATCCTCCAGGACGACGCCAGCTTCGACGACGACTCCATCGTCGAGCTCGGCGCGAACGGCTCCACCATCGCGCTCGACCGCGACAGCGTCGAGCTGCTGTCGACCACCAACACCGCCGTCTCAACCGGCAACTACGCCGGGTTCTTCATGCAGCGCTTCAACGGCGGCGGCACGACCAACATCTGGTTCTCCGCGTGGGTCGGCGCTCTGTTCAGCGCTCCAGCAACCGACCTCGCGCCCGCCGACGCCGGCCACGCCCACGGCGCCGAGTCGCCGACCCTCACGCAGGTCCACATCATCGTCGTCGCCGACGCCGGTCACGCCCACGCAGTCGACAGCCCGACGCTGACCCAGCTCCACGAGCTCGCCCCGGCCGACACCGGCCACGCCCAGAAGGCCGACGCCCCGACACTCGCGCAGCTGCACGAGCTCGCCCCGGCGGACGGCGCGCACGCCCAGACGGCCGACGCCCTCGCGCTCACCCAGCTGCACCAGCTCGCCGCCGCCGACACCACCCACGCCACAGCGGCCGACGACGCCGAGGTGGACGTCGGAGCGATCGACCTCGAGCCCGCCGACGCAACCCACGACCACACCACCGAAGCCCCCACGCTCGCCCAGATGCACGTCGTCGCCGTCGACGATGCCGGCCACCAGCACACCGCCGACTCCATCGTCCTCGCCCAAGCGCACACGCTCGCCGTCGCCGATGCCGCCCACGCCCAGCCGGCCGACGCGGTCGTCCTCGCTCAGACGCACACCATCGCCATCGACGACGTCATGCACGTCCACCTCGCCGACGCGCCAACGTTCGCGCAGACCCACACGCTCGCGGTCGCCGACACCACTCACGGCCACGCCGCCGAGGCGATCTCGCTGTCGTCCGCCGGCGACATCGTCGTCGACGACACCACCCACGGCCACGGCGCCGACTCGCCGGCGCTGGCGCAGCTGCATCAGCTCGCTGTCGCCGACGCTGCGCATGCCCACCACGCCGATGTCGCCGGCATGGTCCAGGCCCACGTCCTCGTCGTCGCCGACGCCGGCCACGCCCACGGCGCCGAGTTCGTCGCGCTCGAGCACATCCACATCGTCGTCGTCGCCGACGCCGCCCACGCCCACCCGTCCGACACGCCGACGATCACGCAGCTGCACCTTCTCTCGATCGATGACGCCGATCACGCCCAGCTCGCCGACATCGTCGCCATGACCGCCTCGGTCGCCGCAGCAATGGCCTCCACCGGACGCGTCACCGCCACCGTCACGATCGGCGCTGTCAGCGGCCCCACATCCACGAGGACATCACCATGACCGTCGAGCACCTGCCGAACCGTCGCCTCCGCATCTCCCACACGCATACCCGCGCCGACGGCGAGTCGACGACGATCGAGGACGTCCAGGCGGTCGCGCAGATCATGGACCCCGACGGAGCCGTCGACCAGCTCGAGGTGACCCACACCATCGACGGCGACACGGTCACCACCGTCGCCCATTGGGACATCTCCGCCGACGCCAAGCCGTGGTCATACTGGTATGGCGTCACCGTCGACGGAGACCTCAAGGCATCGGCCACCGAGGAGATCGTCGTGAGGGAGTGGCCCTTCGCCTGACGTGGAACGCCGTGGAACGCGGGCCAGCGAACACAGCTAAATTGCCGACTCGCCAGCGACATCAGCGCTGGTCGAGGGACACGGCAAAGCCTCTGGACACCTTGACACGGTGGAGGTCTCCGGTTCGAGTCCGGCTACGCCCACCGAAGCGCAGGGACAATGCGGTTTCGTCAGTACGGCCGACCGGCTGGTGGGGATTCCTCGCGAAGCCCACGCCACGTGGCACATTTGCGCCGTGCGGTACTCGCTCTCGCTGACGGCCCTCTCCAGTCTCGCCATCGCTGCCGTTCTCGCTGTCGACTCGGCGCCGTGGCCGTCGTCGGCGAGTTCGGCCGCCCACGCCGCGGCCGCCTGCGCGCCCGTGCCAGCGACCGGCGCCCCTGACGTCGACATCGACGATGCCGGCTTCGTCCCGATCGCGCCGAAGCGCATCGCCGACACGCGCAACGGCATCGGTGTGCCGCTAGAGCCCGTCGATGCGGGATGCGTGCTCAGCGTCCCGCTGGCATCGGCCGACGTCCCGGCCGATGCGGTCGCTGTGGCGCTGACCGTCACCGCCGATCGTGCTGCGGAGGTCGGGTACGTCACCGCCTACTCGTGCGGATCGGCGCGTCCGGCGACGTCGAACCTGAACCCTCAGCCGAATCTCCCCACCCCGAACCTCGTGATCGTGCCCATCGACCAGACCGGGGCCGTGTGCCTGTTCTCCGAGCGCTCGACCGACCTCATCGTCGATGTGACGGGATGGTTCGTCCCCGGCGCCGATGCGCTGCACGCCATCCCGCCCGTGCGTGCGCTGGATACGCGCTGGGGCGCCCGCCCCGCGAAGGGATCGATGCATCAGGTCCCGCTGGCCGGGGTCCACGTTCCGGAGTCGGCCGTCGCCGTCAGCGTCGTGGTGACCGTGACCCAGTCGGCTGATTCTGGCTACGTCACCGCGTATCCGTGTGGACAGCCCGAGCCGCCGACGTCGACCAACAACGTCCTCGCCGATCGCGATCGTGCTGCGGCGACACTCGTCGGCCTCGGGGCCGACGGGTCGATGTGCCTCTACACCGACATCGACGCGCATCTCATCGTCGACGTCACCGGCTGGTTCGGGCCCGACGCCGTGGGAGACAGCGGCTCGCCGCTGTCGCGCGTGCTGGCGACGCGCATCGCCGACACCCGCAGCGGCCCCGGCCAGGTCGCTCCCTTCGCGGCAGGGGAGGAGAGGCAGTACCACATCCTCGACCACGTTCCGTTCGGAACGACGGCGGTGCTTCTGCAGATCACTGCGACCAGCGCGGCTGCTCCCGGCTACCTCGCCGTGTACCCGTGCAGTGGCGCGGCGCCCGACGTGTCGTCGGTGAACTTCTCGCCGGGCCCGCTCAGCGAGGCGTCGCTCGTCACGATCGGTCTCAGCACGGACGGGGACGTCTGCATCGTCGCATCGGCGCCGACCGACGTCGTCGTCGACCTGTACGGGTCGTTCGGTCCGCCTTCGCTGCTGCGCTCGTTCGTGACCAGTCCGGCGCTCGAGCAGACCCCGCAGCTGGGCCAGATCGATCACGCCATCCGCTGTGCGAGCGGTGGCACTGACGTCGAGATCTCGGTCAGCGCCGGCCCGGGAACCCGCGTCGCGGTCGATGGGGGGACACCGGCGACGAGTGTGCAGTGGAGCGATGTGCTCGCCGAGGACGAGCTGGTGCCGATCACGGTGACCTCGACGAGCGGGAGCGTCCTCGAGCAGCACTGGGTGCGCTGCCTCCCCCATGACTTTCCGGAGCTGACGGTCGAGGGTCGTTCGCCGACGCCCGGTTGGTATGCGGCGGCTTTCCTCCCGAACGGCGTCACGACGACCGGCAACTTCGCTTTCATCCTCGACGAGTTCGGCGTGCCGGTCTGGTACAAGCGACTGCCGTATCCGGCGCTCGGGGTCTGGACCAACGGCAGCGACGAGGTCGCCTGGCGGCGATGGACGGGCGGCGGCTTCCCGACCGAGGGTCCGCCGTACGGCGGGATGGAGCTGCACGACCTCGACGGCAGCCGGGTCGACACGATCCACATCCCGGACGGGCCCGAAGCCGGCAACGTCGGGTGGCACGAACTGCTCACTCTGCCGAACGGCAATCGCCTCGTGACCCAGTACGTGGCGCGCACCGACATGGGCAACCACACCTGCTTCAACGCGATGAACCCGAGCGAGATCATCAACGGCGCGAACAAGGTGATCGACGGACACCTCGTCGAGCTCGACCCCAACGGCAACGAGGTGTGGCGCTGGCGGAGCAACGACCCCGACCACATCGACGTCAGCGAGACGGCCATCCCGCTCTGCGTCAACCGCGTCCCGACGGCGCCGCCGTCAGACCCCAACTGGGAGCTCGACCTCGTGCACATCAACGCCGTCGACGTGTTCCCGAACGGCGACTACCTCGTTTCGATGCGGCACACCAACGCGATCTACCGCATCGCACGCTTGACGGGCGACGTCGTCTGGAAGCTCGGTGGCGCCCATGTGCCCGGTCGGTCGCTGTCGATCATCGGCGATGCCCTTGGCGGCCCCAATGCGGCCCACGACGCCCGGGTGCTGCCCGACGGGCACGTCACGCTGCACGACAATCGCAGCTTCGCCACCTCCGACAAGCGCCCGCGGGCGGTGGAGTACGAGATCGACGGCACGACGGCGACGCTGGTGTGGAGCTTCGCCAGCCCGAACCCCCTGTCGCCCGCCCAAGGGAGTGTGCGCCGCCAGCCAGATGGGAGCACGGTGATCGGGTGGGGCTCCGTCGGGAGCCCGTGGCTCCAGGAGATCGACGCGGCCGGCAACACGCTGATGGAGATCAGCGTGCCGGCGTCACACACCTTCTACCGTGTCGTGAAGCTGCCGGCGTCGACGTACGACCGTGACACCTTGCGGAGTTCGGCCGGAGGGACAGCGGAAGCGGCGTCGTAACGCGGCGACGGGTCGGGTCAATCGTCGAGCTGGCGCCGCTGTGCCGATGCTGCGGTTTGCTGACGGAGGGCGTCGGGGTAATCCCTCACGTGGCTCGAACCGGCTCCGTGGCGGCGCTCACCGTGGGACTCGTGTCGTTGTCCGGTTGCGTGGTTGCAACGGGGTCGACCCGCGCCAGCGGCAGCGCCGGCGTTTTCCTGCTCTTTATCCCCCTCGTGCTCTTCGGAGCCATGGTCTTCTTCATGCGCAGGATGGTGACCGGGCCGCGCCCGAGGTCGGCGGTGCGCCGTGTGGAACAGCCGCGGGTGAGCGCGCCGATGCTGCGCGCCGAGCTCTCCGTCCTCGCTGACGACGTGCTCCGGCTCGAGCCTCAGGTGGCGCTGAAGCCCGACGCCCGCAACGACTACGACGCGGCGGTCCATCGGTACCGCGTCGCTCGAGCGGCGCTGGACGATGCCGAGGCGCCGGTGGACCTCAGCCGCGTCCAGCGTGTGGTCGACGAGGCGACGTGGTCGATGGCGCGGGCCCGGGCCATCGTCGAGGAGCGCCCGCTACCGTCGCCCCCTGACGTGCTCCGCCGTCCGGGTCCCCATGGCGAGCCGGCCGTACGGACCGACGAGCGCGACACACCCACGTACGTCAGTTCTCAGGTGCCGTATCGGGTGGGATGGTTCACGACGGGTGGCGGCCTGTTCGGCGGTCTCCTGCTGGGCTCGATACTGGGCGGGTTCGGCGCCTGGTATGAGGAAGGCATCGACGACGAGGCCGACGACGTCGACGGAGGATCGCAGCGATAGAGGTGCACGCACCTGCCCGGTTCACTGCGGACCAGTGCTCCCGGTTTCCCTCCTGCCGGCGCTGGCCAAGATGAGCCTCGAGATGCGCGTCGACCACCAGGAGGAGCCGGTCCGACAGGGCACTTGCCCGACTGCGTCGTCACACCCCCTGTGCACTATGGCCACATGCTCGACGTTGACCCACTTCTCGATTCCCTGCGGCTGCTCACGGGGCGTTCGGACGCAGATTTTCGTGCCCGGCAGCGGGAGGCGATCGAGGCACTCGTCCACGATCGGGCGCGGGTACTCGTCGTGCAGCGCACCGGATGGGGCAAGAGCGCCGTCTACTTCCTCACGACTCATCTCCTTCGCCGCGCGGGGCTCGGTCCCACTTTGTTGATCTCGCCGCTCCTGGCGCTCATACGCAACCAGATCGCCGCGGCGAGCCGGCTCGGGCTCCGGTGCGAAACGTCAACAGCGCCGCCAAGGCGACCGTTGCCGAACTCGAACAGGCGCTCCATGCCGACGCTGTCGATGTCTTGCTGATCTCTCCGGAGCGCCTGGCGAACCCGGAATTCGGCGACAAGATCATGCCCCTCGTCGGCAGTCGGCCCGGGCTGATCGTCATCGATGAGGTGCACTGCATCTCCGACTGGGGTCACGACTTCAGGCCCGACTACCGCCGCATCGGCCGGATCGTCGACCGACTCGCAGGATCTGCGGTCCCGATCCTCGGCTGCACCGCGACCGCGAACGACCGCGTCGTTGCCGACGTCGCCGAGCAGCTCGGCGCAGAGCTGACGACGTTCCGCGGCCCTCTACGGCGGGACGGGTTGGCTTTGAGCACCGTCCGTCTCGATCAGCAGCCAGAGCGCCTCGCGTGGCTCGCCGAGGCGATCCCTGAGTTCGATGGATCTGGGATCATCTACTGCCTGACCGTACGCGATGTGGAGAACGTGGCCGCGTGGCTACAGCACCGAGGCGTGCCGGCGGAGCCCTACCACTCCGACTTGCCCACCGACGCCAAGCTCGAGGCGGAAGACAGGCTGCAAGCCAATGAGATCAAGGCTCTCGTGGCCACAACTGCGCTTGGTTTGGGCTACGACAAACCCGACCTGAGCTTCGTTGTCCACTTCCAGTCACCGGGGTCTCCCGTGGCTTATTACCAGCAGGTTGGTCGCGCTGGACGGGCCCTCGACCGAAGCCGCGGTGTCTTGCTGCGCGGGCTCGAGGACGAACAGATCCAGGACTACTTCATCGAGCGCGCCTTCGCCGCCGAACACTTTGTCAACGATGTCGTGAACGCGTTTGACTCCTTCGACGGGCCTGTCTCACTTCTACGCCTTCAGGGCAAGGTGAATGTCAAGATCGGCGTGCTGGAGCTAGTCGTGAAGCAGCTCGATGTCGACGGTGTGCTTCGTCGGGTCGGCGGCTCGACGTATGAACGCACGCTTCAGCCGTGGACGTATCCAGCGAGTCGGATCGAGCAGGTCACCGCTGCGCGCAGGGCCGAGCAGCAGTCGATGGTCGACTACCTCCACACGACTGAGTGTCGGATGCGCTTCCTTGGCAACCTGCTCGACGATCGCTGGGCCGACGATTGCGGGATCTGCGACAACTGCACGGGCGCCACCGCTGTTCGGCAAATCCCGACTGAACTCGTCGCCGAAGCTCAGCGCTTTCTTCGGAAGCGACCCATCAAGCTGATGCCCAAGAAGATGTATTTCGACCCGGCCAAGGGTTCACGCCGCATGATCCCCGACGGCGAGCGAATCGAGGATGGCCATGTCCTGGCGGTGTGGGGAGATGCCGGCTGGGGTCGACTTGTGCGGGACGGCAAGCTGAAGGCTGGCAGCTTCGATCGTCAGTTGGTTGAGGCGCTCGCCGAGCTGATCATCGAGTGGGCGCCCAAACCGGCGCCGCAGTGGGTGACGTCGGTTCCCTCGCTACGTCATCCGAAACTGGTCTCAGAGTTCACCGAGACGCTTGCTGGGCGACTTGGCCTTCCATTCCTTCCGGTCGTCACCAAGGTCACTGAGCGGCCGCCTCAGAAGCACCAGCAGAACGCCGCCTACCAGCAGCGCAACGTCGCGGGCGCGTTCGAGGTTTGCGGCGACGTTCCCCTCACGGCTGCGCTGCTCGTCGACGATGTCGTCGATTCGGCGTGGACGATGACCGAGATCGGTCGGGTGCTCAGACGCGCGGGCGTGCCTCTGGTCTACCCTGTTGCCTTGGCTACTTCGGCAGGACGCGATTGATGCAGTACTCGCCAGACAGCACCCGAGCAGCACTCCTTCTGACCAACCGGCTGGTCCCGCTCAATGCCAAGCCGATGACGGCCCGCGAGTTCTGGCAGGTCGTCGAGCGCGTCGACCCAGGCGAACTGATGCACCTAGGGC
>CAZGUH010000033.1:0-38900 GCA_964529005.1 uncultured Ilumatobacteraceae bacterium
AGTCCCCGACCTGCGTTCAGCCCCGGACGTCAGCTTGCGCCAACAGCTCCGGAGGCAGCTTCGAACTGGCGTCGAGCACCTCGATGCCGACCAGCCGGCCATCAGCGTCGAAGTCGAGATGGATCATCCCGTCCACCTCCGCCGGATCGCAGCCCACCGTCTTGTGGACCCCGCCCGCACCGATCTCCTCCACAAGTTGGATGTAGGCCGCGTCGGCCTCACGGTCGTACTCGATTCTCACGGCGCAGCCGCCAAGAGGTTCGCGATGTACTGCGGTCCAGCCGCAGGCGTGATCACTGTGGTCGCTACGCCGTTGACCGTGCCAACGAATACGTTCGTCCCGGGGTCGTAGTAGCCAACCTTCCACGTGTTGTTGTGCCAGTAGTTGAAGGGCGTCCGCGTCAGAGCTTGATCGACATCAGCAATCGAGATACCACGCTGAGTCATCCGCTTCGCCGCGTGGCTCGTGACGTTGATCCACCCTGAAGGGCCCTGAGCCCGAAGGGTCGTGTTCCCGGCCGAGTCAGCGACGAATCGAGCCGCGTCGTCGACCGTGTTTGTGGCAGTAATGCCGGCGCGCCAGCTGGTGATCCTGAGTGATACGTAGGCGAGAACGGCTTCCGATGCTGTGTGGGTTATGGAGTACGCGAAGCCCTTCTCCCGGATCATCCGGACGCGGCTCTGGACCTGGCCGGTCGGACCTTCAATAAGACCCGTCATCGTCAACGGGGACCACGCAAGTTCCATCCAGGTGGACAGATCACCCCGCGACAGCCGGAAACCGCGTTCGGCGATATTGCCCGGGATGTCATCGAGACTCGTGACCAGGTCATAGGGCGCCCGCACGGTACCCACGGCCACATCCTTGACCGCGTCTTGCATATCGCAACGAACATCCGGCCCCCAACACAAGCCGGTCGGATCAGCACGAGCGGCCGGATTTCCGCCTGCATAAACGTACGGCTCGCGCGTCTCAGTCACCAACGGGTCGACGCTGGTGAAGATGCCCGTGGCCGGGTCGTAGGAGCGGTGAGTCAGGTAGGTGAGCGCTTGCGCTGGGTCGTTGGTCCGCCCGAGGAACGCCTTGTCCGCGACCGCGGCGCCGCTTCGCGTCATCCCATACGGCACATACCGCGTCCGCACCAACGTTCCCGACGTGTTGATCGACCCGACGATACTCCCCTGCTGGTTGCGCGCCGTGTACGTCACCACCCCGTCGAACCCACGCACCACCCCACCCGGATAGTGCCGCGCCACCTGCAACACCGCCGGCGACGACGGCGACCAGCGGATCTCCGTCATCCCCAGATAGACGGTCTTCACACCATCAGGATCGACACGCAACACCCGCTGCCCCTGTGTGTCGTACACGTTGCGCGACACCGGATCCGCATTCCGCCGCGTCGTCGCCAACCGCTCCTGCTCCGTCCACGTGTACGCCCAATAGTCCGAGCCCACACCCATCGCCGTCACCGACCCGTTGCAGTCGTACGCATACCCGCGCTCGGGCACACCGTTCACCAAGACCTCCGACACCGCATGCACCCGCACCCCCGCCCCGGACCCACACCGCAGCGAATCGTGGCCCCACTGGCGCGTGCCCGTCGTCGGCATGTCCTTCGTCGTCGCGAACCGCTGCTGATCGTCGATCACCCACCACTGGTCATACGCCGCCGGACCCGACGGCGTGATCCCATAGGTCGTGTAGTTCGACACCGTCAACCCCGACGAACACGCCGGCAACGCGCCCGTCGAGCTCGGCCGCCCGTACGTGTACGCCCGCGCCAACCGTTCACGCGTGTCGTAGAAGAAGCACTCCCGCTCGTCGTGCGTCCACAACTCGTCCGGCGTGCTCCCCACATCGTCCGGATCACGCTCCACCGACACGATGTTGCCCGCGTCGTCGTAGGTGTAGGTGTCGTCGACAACCTCGTGCTGCGCATACGTCCCCGCCGGCACACCCGCCACGAACGACGTCAAACGCCCATCCGATGCGGAATAGCCGTAGCTCAGATCGAGCCCGTTGCCGTTCCCGCGCTCCTGACGAGCCACCAACCGTGCCACGTTGTCATACGCCGAATACGCGATGTACGCATCCGTCCCCGGCCGGTTCGACGCCACCCGGCTCAACAACCCCAACGTCGTGTACTGATAGGTCAGCACCTCGGCGCTCGACTCCGCGGATCCAGGAACGCCCGGCAGGGTCATGCTGGCGATCTCACCGTTGCGCGTGTGCGTCACACCCATCGTGCGCGTCGCCGCCAGCGCCTCATCGCCACTCACCGCCGGATCGTCAGCGCCATGCACCGTCACGCTGTACTGCTCGAGACGGCCACTGGCGCTGTTGAACGACACGGCCTGCGATGTCACCGCCAACGTCCCAGCCGGCTGATACGACAGCGCGCTGGCCACCGCTCCCTTGTTGCCCGACGGGTCGTACGTGTAGGTCGAGAGGAGCGGCGACGACCCGCTCGATCCCGCCCGCACCGCCGTCGGCCGCCCCATCGCGTCGATCCAGCGCGTGATCACCTGGCCGTTCGCATCGACGGTGCGCTCAACCTGCCCACCACGGTGATACCGCGTCGTCCACACACCTCGATCCGGGTCGTCGACACTCGTCGGCCACCCGAACCAGTTGTAGGCGGTCACCGTGTCGAAGCCGGCGTCGTCGCGGGTGCGGATCCGCTCACCACGGATCGAGTACCAATGCTCGGCGGCGATGTCGTCGGCGCCATTCTCCTCGATCCTCTTGACGACGTTGCCGTACGCGTCGACCTCCGTAACGGTGGACCCAGCCCAATTCGGGCTGCTCGTCGGAGCCTGCAGCGTCGACGTCTCGATGCGATACCCGTTCCCGCCGAGGCTGTAGCGCGTGAACCTCTCACGCAGCTTGACACCCATGCTGAACGTCTCCGTTCGCACGACTCGACCTGCGGCGTCGAACGTGGTGGCAGTGTCGGTGGGAATGTACGCGATCGCCTTCAGCCGCAGCCCGGAACCTGCCGCTCCAGCGTCGTAGAACGGGGCGGACTGCCGGGTCGCGAATCCACGCGTGTCGTATCGCGTGCGCTCGATGATCCGGCCGCCCGCCGGCGACACCGTCTGCACCTCCAGCGTGCGTCCGAGACCGTCGACATAGGTGTACGAGGCCAGGTAGAGGCTCGTGCCTCCCGCGCTCGACGGATGGAAACTGTCTGAGGGCTTGGAGAACAACGTGTTCGACCGCACGTACCATCGCGGAAGGTTCTGGATGCCGGTCCACGTCGAGCCGGCCGGCGACGTCAACATTTGGACGTGGTAGGAGTAGGACATCGTCGGTGCGCTCAGCGACGAGCAATCCGACGTGCTCTCGCCCGGCAGCCACACCGCCGTGATCCGCGACCAGTCGTCGTACTGCACGCATTCGGCGCGACCGTTGACGTCGACCACCCGCTCCACTCGTCCCCACAGGTCGAAGTGCGTCACGCTCGCGCCGAGCGGACCAGTGGTCGTGATCCGCTTGACGTTGTGGTTGTTGGCCGTGTCGGGCGCGGTTCCGCTCCACGACGTGTACGCGATCGCCGTGGTGATGCCGTTGGCATCGGTCGTCTGTGTGGGCCGGCCCCAGTCCGGTGGCGATTGGTAGCCGTTGTTCTCGAACGTCGTGCTCGTGTTGACGTCCGCGACGCCGCTACCCGCGCCGGCCGAGGACACCACGCTCGTGCTGTCACCCGCGAACCGTTGCGTCCGCGTGAGATTGCCGTAGCTCGGCGCCGCGTCCGGGTTGGAGCTGCCGTCGTAGTACCAGACCGTGCGCGAAAACCATTCCGTCTGGAGATCGCAGTTCGCAGCACCGAGCAATGTCTGGGTCTTGGGCAGCCCTTGAGGGAAACGCCCGCCCGAGCCCGCCGGCGTGTACTCCGTGTACGTGCAGCGCGTGTCTGGACCCCATGTTGCGTTGACGTCGGTCGAGAAGTCGGACGAGACCTTGCCGTATTCGACGACGCCGGCGCGCCGACCTGGTTGGTCGTAGACGTAGGCCACCTTGGTGCGCACGCCGCCATCCGCGCGGGTCCTCGCCTCGCTCACCGCGACGCGATACGCGGTGCGGCTCGCCGGTCCGAAGGATCCCGCCGTGCTCCAGTTCGTGTACAGGAACCGCGTGCCGCCGAGGTCGGTCGCCTGTCCGAACTCCGTGCGCCGTGAATCGAGTTCGCGTCCGGCGAGCCAGTCGTGGTCGGTCTCGGCCGCGCCCCAGAAATCGACCACATTGACGGACTTCGTCAACGACGGATTGGAATGCGACAGGATGTCGCCGTTCATGCCTCGGTAGAAGACGTGCTCCTCCGACATCCGGTAGCTGCTCCCCACCTCACCGGTGATGACCGTGACCCGTTCATAGCCGCGGTAGTCGCCCCAACTCCGCTGCGCCTCCGGTGTCACCGCGATCGACGGTGCGAAGTCGGCGTGCCACGCCATGCCACCCCGGGTGACGTCCTCACTCGGCTCCAGATAGTCGTACGCGATGAACGTCGTCGCGGACGATTCGTTGGCATCGCGGATCTCCACCGCGTCGACGCGGTATTTGTTCCAGATCGCGAACCCCGCAGAACCGGACGGCGGCGCAAACCAGCGAGGGAAGCAGCGACGACGGTTGTCGTTCCATCCACCGCTCCCCGGGCACGCGCTGTCCTTGGCCGAGTAGGTCACGCGGATGTCGCGACCGAGCTCGTCGAGGATGCCGTCCAGGCGATAAAAGCGCATCGGCGTGACGCCGAGCGAGAGGTTGTAGTCGGAGCGGTTCTCGCGAACCGACTGCCAGGAATCGAGCCGCAACGACGTCGGATACCAGTCCTGCGTACCGCCGATCAGCTCCTGACGCTGGATCCATCGCAGCCACACCTTCGGCGGCTCCGACCCCGACCCGTCAGCGTCCACCCACTCGGTCGCGAAGAACACGACCTGGTACCACCCGAACGAGGTCGAGTAGCGCCGGTCGTTCTTCACAGACGTCAAGCGCTTCGTGTGGAAGAAGGTCGGCGCGTACTTCGTGCACCAGCTCGCGCTGCCATTCAGCCCGCACAGCTGATCCGCGGGCATGTCCGGGAATGCCGAGCCAGACGACGGAGTCGGCGCCGATGTGCAGGTGCCCGGAGCGTTGCACCGATACTCGTACGCCACTTCCATGCGGCCGGCCTCCGAGTTCGCCACGCCGGCGCTCGCGAGGAGCTGGCCGTACTCGATGCGCTCGAGAACCCCGCCCAACACGTACGGGGTCGCATTCGCCGGCGCGCCGAGCATGCCGTAGTGGTTCTTGTCGACGCTGTGGTGATAGGTCGTGACGCGCCCGTTGGCGTCCACCACACGGTCGAGCTGCCAGCGGTATGCCTGATGACACCACTTGTTCGTCTGCGAATAGCACGGCTCGCCCGACTGCAAGCTGCGAACGGGCACGGTCCACACCGAGTGCAACTCCGTGCCCGGCGACGCGCCGGCCGAGCCTGTGCTCGACCCGAACCCGAACCAGTACTGGTTGCCGTCGAGGTCGTCGATCACCCAATACTCGCCGAGCGCGTCCACTTCGAACGCGCCCTGCGAGCTGGGCGACGCCCGGTACCACCGCGTGATCACCCAGCCCTTGTCGGCTTCCGAACGATATGTCTGCACCTGATACGAGCCCTGGGTGGTCGGCGACCCGACCTTGATCAGCCGCCCGTTGAGCCCGTCCATCGAAATCGTCGCCTGGTCACCGACCCAGCAGAGGTCGCCCGTTCCGCCGCCGTCGTTGAAGCAGGAGGTGAACGATCGCTCGATGAACGCCTCGCCCGTCGACCAGCCCGGCCCCAGCAGCCCGCCCTGCGTGTTCTGATCCGAGGACAACCCGTCGACCGCCCCCGAGTTGTACGAGATCTGCACCGTCGGCGCCTCGCCCGCCGGAGGGGCCAAGCCCGTCACCGGATACGACCAGGTGAACGCCCCGGAGTTGAGGCCGACCGACCATTCCCCCGACGGGTTCAATGACGTCGTCGCGTAGTTGCCGTTGTAGCTGTAGGCCCCGGCCGACAGGCCGTATCCCGGACCACCGGTCGCGAACGAATGGGATTCACCGACCCCGACCTCCACGAACCGTGCCGCGTCGGCTCCCAACTCGACGTCGGCATAGATCTGACCCGACGCCAAATCGTTGACGAAGCCTTCGACCGGCACCGGACCCGGGCACCGCGACGACCCTGGGGCTTCCAACCAGCATGACGAGAACACGACCAACTGCAGCCGGCCACCCCAGTCGGCCCCGTGGGCGTCGCGAAAGCTGGCGTAGTCGACCGACAGCCGCACGCGATCCGACGACTCCAACGCCGCGGCGTCCGGCGCGACTGTGAAGGCCACCTTCTCCAACCCGGCCCGCGCCGCGGCGCCTTCGTCGACGACCCGCACGTGGATCGTGCCGCGGCTTTTGTCGGCATCCGGTGCGACACCTTCGTCGGGCACCGCGACACCTTCGTCGGGCGGCGTCGCAACAACCGACACGGGCGACGACCCCACAGCGGCACGCCCCTGCGCACGGACATCGTCCAAGTCGACCACGGCGTCCGCCGCCGTGACCGGCTCGACGAACGTCGGCACCCACGGCTCGGCAGGAGGCAGCGGAGAACCCGGCGACGTTGGATCGACCAGCACCGGCGGCTCCGGCAGCGGCTCCTCGCCGACTGTCTCTGCTTCTTCGGAGTCGTCGGTCTGCGCAGCCTCCGCGCGCGGCGCACGCTCCCCCACATGCACGACAGCCGTCGTCAACGACATAACCGCAAGAGCAAGACCGACAACCTTGCGCCCCACCGCCCGTCACCACCTTGATTCCGCCTGCCCGGCACCGTCACCAGGCCACCGTTGGCGGCAAATGTCTAGCAGACCGGCGGCGACCGGACGAACGATCACCCGACGCGTATGGCGTCAGCCGCCCGGTGACCGCTCCCCCGCGCTCGCGGCGATCGCCGACGGCCGATCCTGCGCGTCGGCGAGCAACCGAACGACATCCACCTCGCTGGCTCTCACGAAATAGAACCAAGCACACGGAAACCCGGCCACCCGCCGAACCCGTAAGCCCGGAATTCCGCTCTGCTCACCGATCATCGGTGAACCTGCCCTCGGCATTCGGCCGATCGCTGGCAGACCCCGGCGACGGCGGAGTCGAAGAACCGTTCAACCACTCCGTCGCCGCCGTCGCACCGGTCGTAGCGCACCCGTTCGATCAAACCTGCGTCAGCCAACGGCCGAAGACGAACGGCGGTCGACCAAACTGTGCCGACCGACGCCGCCGAGGAAGCGAGCAGCCCCAACGGGATTCGAACCCGTGCCGCCACCTTGAGAGGGTGGTGTCCTAGGCCACTAGACGATGGGGCCCTAGTAGCGGGGACCGACGATACCAGTCACCGCGTGGAATCCGCGAACCTCCGCCGCCTTGGCCGTGGTCACGGTCCTGGCCCCGGAGGGCCGAGCTGGGGAGAGAGGAATCGAACCCCTAATAACAGAACCAGAATCTGCTGTGTTGCCAGTTACACCACTCCCCACGGAGCGCCCGGCAGTGTAGCGGCGACCACCCCGGCCACGCCCACCGAATCACCGCGGAACGCGGCGTGTGAAGTCCGTCAACCGGTCCAGCTGAACAGGCGCTCGAAGCCCACGACGCGGCCCACGGCGACCCCGGCGGCCTCCTTCATCTCCTTGGCGACCACGGTGCTGCCCCGCACCGGGCTGGTGCGTGTCGGCGACACGTACGCGGTGAGCCCGACCTCCTGTGCCACGAGCCGGCTCCGAAGGCTGTGGTACGGGTCCGTGACCAGCAGCACCCGGTCGAGCGCCAGCGTCTCCAGCTCGGCCGCGACGTTCTCCATCGACTCCCACGTCGACCTTCCGACGTCCTCGCGCAGGATCGCCTCGGCGGGCACGCCGTGTTCGGTGAGGTACGTCGCAGACGCCTCGGCCTCGGTGAACCGGTCCCCCGGCTGGTTCCCACCGGTCACGAACACGTAGGGGGCGAGCCCGCGCTGGTACAGCTCGAGCGCATGATCGAGCCGTGCTTGCAGGATCGGCGACGGGCGCCCGTCGTATTGCGCCGCGCCCAGCACGACGATCGCATCGACCGGCCGCGCCTGGTCGCTTCGTCCCGTCGACCACACCTGATAGAGCGAGACGCCGTAGTACAGGACACCGAGCGCGAACAACCCGACGGCGCACCACAGAGCACGACGCGGCCACCGGCGCCGTGCATGACGTAGCCGAGGCGTTCCTGCGGGCGGGGTCGCGTCGACCGTCGCGGACGAGTCCTGCTGGGGCGGCTCGGCACGCAGGTCGACCGGTTCGGGGACCGGCTCCGGCGCGGTCGCGGCCCAGAGGGGATCGTCCACGCGGCGCCTTATCCCCCGGCTCGGGCGATCGCCGCGTCGAGGCGGCGGAGCGTCTCGTCGCGCCCGAGCAGTTCGAGCGACTCGAACAACGGCGGCCCGACGGAACGGCCGGTGACCGCGACACGGGTGGGGGCCTGGGCCTTGCCGAGCTTCACCTCGTGCTGCTCGGCGACCTTCGTGTGCAGCTCCTTGAGAGCCTCCGCCGTCCACTCGGCGCTGGCGAAACCGTCGCGCACCCCGCGCAGCACCGGCAGCGCCCACGCCGGGGACATCGCCTTGGCCCAGGCCGGCTCGTCGATGATCGGCGCCTCCTGGAACAGGAAGTCGACGTACGAGGGGGCCTCGGCGAGGGTGACGATGCGCGTCTGCACCAGCGGCGCCATCGCCCGGAACACCTCGGCGTCGAAGCGCTCGGGCGGCCACGGCGCCGCGTCGCCGTGCATCCACGGATCGACGGCGGCGATGAACTCGTCGACGTCGAGCGCACGGATGTACTCGCCGTTGAAGGCCGCCAGCTTCTTGAGATCGAAGTAGGCCGGCGAATGGTTGACGTCCTCCAGCCGGAACTCGGCCTCGATGCGCTCCCAGGGCACGATCTCGGTGTCGCCTGACGGGGCCCACCCGAGCGTCATCAGGTAGTTCACCATCGCGGCGGCGAGGTAGCCCTCCTCCCGGTACTGCTCGAGCGCCACCTTGTCACGCCGCTTCGACAGCTTCTTGCGGTGCTCGTTGACCAGCACGGGCACGTGCGCCCACACCGGCGGCGCGGCCCCCAGAGCCGACCAGATCAACTGCTGCTTCGGCGCGTTGGGAAGGTGCTCCTCGGCCCGCACCACGTGGGTGATCCCCATCGACATGTCGTCGACCACGTTGGCGAGCAGGAACATCGGGCTGCCGTTGCTGCGCAGCAGGGCGAAGTCCTCGATCGTCTCGTTGGCGAACGTCACCTCGCCCCGCACCAGGTCGTGGACGACCGTCTCGCCCTCCGGCACCCGGAACCGCAGGACGCGCCCGGGACCGGGGCCGAGGCCTCGGTCGCGGGAGTAGCCGTCGTAGCCAGGTTTACCGCTGGCCTTGGCACGCTCGGCGATCTGCTCGGGCGACAGGTCGCACCAGTAGGCGTGGCCGGACTCGTAGAGCCGCATCGCGGCGGCGACGTGCTGCTCGGCGTAAGCGCTCTGGAAGTACGGCCCCTCGAACGTGGGATCGGCCGACGAGATGCCGATCCATGCCAGCGCGTCGATGATGCCCTGCGTCCACTCGGGCCGGTTGCGCGCCTCGTCGGTGTCCTCGATGCGCAGGACGAACGTCCCACCGAGACGGCGGGCCAGCGCCCAGTTGTACAAGGCGGTGCGGGCGCCGCCGACGTGGAAGAAGCCGGTCGGAGAGGGCGCGAACCGAAAGCGCGGGGAAGGGTCTGTCATGGTCCTTCCGAGGCTAACGAGGGCGAGCCCGTCAGGGGATGCGCTGCGCCGTCAGGGCGAGGTTGCGCAACTGCCGCAACGCCACCGACAGCGTGGTCAGGTCGAGCACCTGAGCCCGGCGGATGTCGTCGAACATCGCCGCCAAACGGCCGACGCTGCGCTCGTTGGCAGCGATCCACCCGCCGACGCCTCTCCCCGCGTCGATCGCGTCGCCGGTGAGATCGGCGAGCGCCGCCAGCAGGTCGTCGCGCAGCGCCGAGCGGGCCTGGGTCTGCCAGCGGTCGGAGCGCGGCAAGGCGCCGATGCCGTCCCACAGCCAGCCGATGTCGAGGGCCTCGAAGAGCTCCCAATAGGTGCGCGCCGCGTCGAGCACGGGGAATGCGCGGGCCGCGCTCAACTCGACCACGTCGAACGTCGTGTGCATCAGCGGCCACACGGCCGACTGCTGGGCGAGGCGCTCGGGCACGCCCGCGGCGAGGCGCGCTGCCTCGCTGGAGTGCACGACGTCGGCCATGCGGCCGCTCACGACGTCGTCGAACGCCGAGCTCACCGAGCGCACGCCGTCGCGGAACTCGTCGACCGCGTCGGAGATGTCGATCGGCGGCCTGCGGTGCCGCAACAACCACAGGGCGGACCGCTCCTGCATCCGCCGGGCGTCGAGGAACAGGTCGATCTGGACCTCGGGCTTGACGTCCGATCGCAGCCCGTCGATCTGATGCCACAGCTCGTCGACGCCGAAGATCCGGCACGCAGCGACCCACGCGCGGACGATGTCGACCGTGCTCGAGCCGGTCTCCTCGGTCATCCGGTGGTCGAACGAGATGCCCGACAGGTTGACCATCTTGTTGACGATCCGCGTGGCCACGATCTCTCGCCGCAGCCGGTGGGCGTGGATCTGGTCACGGAAGCGATCGCGCAGGAGCGCCGGGAAGTACTCGACGAGCTCGGTGTCGAGGTCGGGATCATCGGGAAGGTCGCTCGCCAGCACCTCGGCGATGCTGCCCATCTTGGTGTAGGCGAGCAGCACGGCGAACTCGGGAGTGGTCAGCCCCTGACCGCTGGCCTGGCGTTCCGCCAGCTGCTTGTCGGTGGGCAGGAATTCGAGCGCACGGTCGATGTGGCCGTCCGCTTCGAGCACCGCGAGGTAGCGCGTGTGCACGTTGACCATCGGATGCGCTTGGCGGCGCGCGATGCCGAGCGCCAGCGTCTGCGCCACGTTGTCGGCGAGCACGTGCTCGGCCACAGTGTCGGTCATCTCGACCAACAGCTCGTTGCGCTGCTTGATCGTCAGGTCGCCGTTGGCCACCGCGGCGCCGAGCAGGATCTTGATGTTGACCTCGTGATCGCTGCAATCGACCCCCGCGCTGTTGTCGATCGCGTCGGTGTTGATCAGGCCACCGCCCAGCGCATACTCGACGCGGCCGCGCTGGGTGAAGCCGAGGTTGCCTCCCTCGCCCACCATGCGGCACCGCAACGCGGCGCCGTCGACGCGCACCCCGTCGTTCGCCCGGTCACCGACCTCCGCGTGCGTCTCGGTGGACGCCTTCACGTACGTGCCGATGCCGCCGTTCCACAGCAGATCGACGGGAGCGCGCAGCACCGCCGAGATCACCTCGTTGGGGGTCATGGTCTCGGCCTCGATGCCAAGGCGCTCGCGCGCCTGCGCCGACAGCGTGATCGACTTCGCCGTGCGCGGGTACACGCCGCCTCCCGGCGACAGCAGCGAGCTGTCGTAGTCGGCCCAACTCGAGCGCGGCAGCATGAACAAGCGTCGGCGCTCCTCGAACGACACCTGCGGGTCGGGGTCGGGATCGATGAAGACGTGGCGGTGATCGAACGCCGCCACGAGCTGCACGTGCGGCGACCGCAGCAAACCATTGCCGAAGACGTCACCGCTCATGTCGCCGATGCCCACGACCGTGAGCCGGTCGGCGTCGGCGTCGAGGCCGAGCGCACGCGCATGACGACGCACGCTCTCCCACGCGCCACGGGCGGTGATGCCCATCGCCTTGTGGTCGTATCCCGCGCTGCCGCCGCTGGCGAACGCGTCGCCCAGCCAGAACCCGTATTCGGCGGCGATCTCGTTGGCGATGTCGCTGAACGTCGCGGTGCCCTTGTCGGCAGCGACGACGAGGTACGGATCGTCGCCGTCGTAGCGGACGGTCGACGGCGGGGGCACGACGTCGGCGCCGACGATGTTGTCGGTCACGTCGAGCAGCCCACCGATGAAGGCCCGGTAGCAGGCGACGACCTCGGAACGCAGACCCTCCGGATCCGCCGGCGGGCGCTTGACCACGAAGCCGCCCTTGGCCCCCACCGGGACGATGACGGCGTTCTTCACCATCTGCGCCTTCATCAGGCCCAGCACCTCGGTGCGGAAGTCCTCGCGCCGATCGCTCCATCGGATGCCGCCGCGGGCGATGCGTCCGCCACGCAGGTGGACGCCCTCGACCTGCGGGGACGACACCCAGATCTCGAACTGCGGCCGCGGCAGCGGCAGGTCGGGCACGCGGGCGGGATCGAGCTTCATCGCCAGGACTCGCGGGCGGTCACCCTCGGCGGCCGGCCGGAACGCGTTGGTCCGCGTCGTCGCCGCGACGAGCGCGAGGAAGGCGCGCACGATCCGGTCCTCGTCGAGGCTCGGCACCCGGTCGAGCGCGGCGAGGACGGTTGCCTCGATCGCCGCACAGGCCTCGGCGCGATCGCCGTCGAACACGGGATCGAAGCGGGTGTCGAACATCGACGCCAGCGCGGCTGCGATCTTGCGGTGCTTGACGAGCGTGGCTTCGATGTACTGCTGGCTGAACGGGAAGGCGATCTGGCGCAGGTACCTGCCGTAGGCGCGCAGCACCGCCACCTGGCGCCCGGTCATGCCCGCTGTCAGCACCATGCGGTTGAAGCCGTCGCATTCCACCCGCCCGCTGTAGAGGTCGGCGAACGTCCTCTGGAGCTCGGCGCTGGTCGCATCGTCGAGGACGACCGCGTCCGGCAGCCGGACCCCGATGTCATAGAGCCACACGGTGTCGCCGCCGACGTGCAGCTCGAACGGCCGCTCGTCGAGGGCGCGCATCCCCAGCTGGTCGAGCAACGGCAGCAGCTCGTCGAGCGTCGCCTGCCCACCGCGGCGGTAGATGCGGAAGCGCCACTCGTCGACCGGCGCGTCGATCGAGCGCGACATCGCGGTCGCGAGATCGTCACCGGAATCGACGAGCGCGGCGACGTGCTCGAGGTCGGCGACCGCTGCGCGCGGATCGACCAGCGCGCGATATGGAGACGGGAACGCGACTCCGATGTGCTCGAAGTGGGAGATGCCCTGCTCCTCGCCGAAGCGGTTGATCAACTCGCGCCGCAGACGATCGGCCCACGGTGTGGTGATCTCGTCGATCTCGGCCCCGAGCGCGTCGAGGTCCGGCATGAACAACGGAGAGCCGCGCCGGACACGGACCATGATCCGCGCCAGCGCGCTGGTGCCGAGGCTGGCGTCGGTCTCGTGCGCGTCGGCGTCGAACGCGGCCACGACGCGTTGCGCCACCGCGCCCACGGTCTCGGCCGTGAAGCGCGACCGGGGCAGGTACACCAGCACCGTCGCCCACGGGCCGGCGGGCTCGGCGACCGCGAACACCCGCACGATCTGGCGTTCCTGCAAACCCACGATGCCGTGGACGATCTCGGCCAGCCGCGGCGTGGTGATCTCGAACATCTCGTCGCGCGGGAACGTCTCGAGGACCGTGCGCAGCGAACGCCCGACGTGGCTCTCGGCCGGCGCGTCGCTCTCGTCGAGGACCGCCTCAGCTCGATCACGGACGTACGGGATCGCCAGAACGCTCTCGCGATATGCAGCCGCGGAGAACAAGCCCACGACGCGGTGCTCGGCGACGGGCAAGCCGTTGCGGTCGAAGGAACGCACCGCGACAGACGTGAGCCGGGCATCGCGGTGCACGGTGCTGCGCCGCTCGCTGCGCGCCACCGACAGCGCCTCGCGATGGTCGGCTGGCGGCGGGTCCATCGTGGCGTCGCGCCGCAACAAGCCGAGCTGGCTTCCCTCGCGCACCCGCCAGTCGCCGTCGCCTTGGGCGCCGTCGCCGGGGACACGGTCGTAGCTCGCCGCCCCGAGGAAGACGAAGTGCCGCCGAGCGAGCCACCCGAGCAGCTTCTGCGCGGCCTGCGCTGCGCCGGGATCGACGCCCGGCGGCGGATCGGTCTCGATGCCCTTCGCCAGATCGAGCGTGAACGCTCGCATCGCCTCGACGTCGGCGACGGCGCGGTGCACGTCGGCGACGGCCTCAGCGATCGCCGTCTCGGCGGCGCGCGCTTCCGCGGCCGAACAGCGGTCGATCTCCATCTGCGTCCACGCTTCGTCCATCCCGCCGCGGTCGGGCAGATCGACGATCACGCCATCGTCGTCGCGAGCCACCCTCAGCATCGGGTGGATCATCAGATGGATGCCGAGGCCGACGCGATCGAGCGCCATCCGGACGCTGTCAACGAGGAACGGCGCATCGTCGGTGACGAGGAACATCACCGAGTGCGGTGATTGCCAGCCGTCGGCCGACACGTCGGGCGAGAGCACCCGCACGAGCGTCTCACCGGCGGCGCGCTGCCTGCCGATCTGCCAGTGCTCGACGATCGCTCCGTAGACGTCGTCGTCGGTCCGGCCTGCGAGGTCGTTCGGCGACGCGTCGGCGGCGTAGCGGCCGATGAACTCGGCGAGCAGCGCTCCCGAGCCGTCGGACCGCTGGGCGGCGCGGGCCTGGAGCCGTGCGACCGTGCCGGTCGCACCATCCGTGATCTGCATCGTGTCACCTCCGCGGCCCGGCAACGCTGGCGGGACGCCGGGGCGACACTACCGCCGTGGGCGAGCGCTCTACAGCGAGTGGCGCTGGCGGCGCGGCTCGATCTTCAGGATCACGCGCTCGCTGACGATCGCGTTCGGGTAGTCGCCGCCGTTGTACTTGTGGCTGAGAGCGTTGATGTGCGCCAACGCCTCCGCACCGCGCACTTCGGCGGCGACCGTGCCGCGCACCTCGGCGTAGCGGTAAGGGTTGGCAAGGTCCCAGATCATGACCGTGACGGTCGGGTCCTTCTCGATGGCCTTGTACTTCGCCCGATGGACCTCGGTGTTGATCAACACGTGCTCCGCCGTGGCGTCGACCCACATGACGTGCGTGGCGATGTCGCCAGACGGCAGACGCACCGAGATCGTGCCGTAGTTCTTGGCCTGAGCGAGTTCCATGATCTTCGGATCGAGCATGGGCCTCAGGGTACGGGGCGATCCCCGCAGGTCCGCCTCCCCGCGTGCAGCCGTACAATCGGCGCCGTGAGCAGCAAGCCGCAGCGCAACGTCCTCGGTGGGGAACTCGAACCGTGCTCGACCGATCCGCTCACCGGCTACTACCGCACCGGCTGTTGTGAGTCCCGCGGCGACGATCCCGGGATGCACGTCGTGTGCGCCGAGATGACAGACGAGTTCCTCGCGTTCAGCGCGTCGGTCGGCAACGACTTGAGCACGCCTGCGCCGGCATACGGCTTTGCCGGCCTGCGCGCCGGTGACCGTTGGTGCCTCTGCGCCGAGCGATGGCAGGAGGCGTTCGAGGCCGGGATGGCGCCGCGCGTCATCCTCGAGAGCACCCATCTCTCGGCGCTCGAGTTCGTGTCGTTGAGCGACCTGCGCGCCCACGCGCTCGACCGCTGACCGAACGACGGTCAGCGCCCCGCCCGCTTGGGCGCCTCAGCTGGCGGCGAGGTGACGGCGGGACCCGGACTCGGCCTTCTTGACCGACCCGTTCGTCTCTCCACCCTTCTTGTGCGAGCCCTTCGTCTCGGGGCCCGTGCCTGCCTGGGTCATCGGCTCGGCGGCGTCGTCGAACTCGGCCCCATGGCGGCAGCGCCGGCGGATGACGGCCACGAACGCCACGACGGCCGCCGCCAAGGCCCCGATCATCACGGCTCGCGGCATCGCACGGCTGCGCTTGCGGCGCTCCGGCGCGATCCCGTGCGCCGCACGCCGCACCGAGTGCACACCCGCCGCGGCCTTCTCGGCAGCAGTGTGCGCAGCCTGTGTCCCAGTGACGCCGATCAGATGCGCCGCCTGGGCGCCGGTCGATCCGATCGCGGAGGCGGCCTCCGAGGCCATGTCACGGGCCGAGTCCCACGCCGCCTTGCCGATCTCGGTCGCAGCCTGGGTGGCATCGTGCACCAACGTCGGGACGCTCTCTGTCTTCGGCATGCGTGCTCCTCGATGGACGGCGGGCCGCGCGACTCACACGGCTGCAGACGTCCGTATCCGTCAGGGAGCCTCGCCAGACGTGATGTCCGCCCCCGCGGCGGGCTCGGTCGTCGGCGTCTCGACCTGGGGTTCGCCCAACGCTTCGCGGATGCGTCCGATGGCGTCCGGCCCGAGATTGGCGTACACGAGGCGTGCGCCGCTGAAGCGCTCGAGCTCGGCGAGCGTGGCCTCGCGATCGAAGCGGCCGACGAGCAACACCAGCGTGTAGGTGCCGGAGTCGACCGCCTCCCGGAACCACGCCACCCATTCGTCGGGAATGCCGAGGTCGACGATCTTCGCCCGTGCCACACCCGCTCCGGCGCCGATCGCCGTGCCTGCGAGCCAGCCCACGGGGCCGCCGAGCAACAGACCGACGAGGCCTGCCCACATGCCATCGCGTAGGGCTGACTGGGCAGGCTGGGGATCGATGGTCTCGCGGACCACCGTCTTGCCGTTCGCGTCCTTGGCGATCAGCACCGCGTCGCGCAGCTCCATACTGCCCCGGGATGCCAGGCGGTACGACGCCGTCAGGAATTCCTGGGCGCGGAACGCGTCACCGAAGGAGATGCCGACGATGGTGTCGGGCGTGTCGGTGTGCTCGGCAGGCGGCATGCGTCCAGTCTGGCGCATGCACGCCTGCCGAAACAGGCCTGTGGGTCAGGTGTAGTAGCCGGTGACGTCGAGGACGACGTGCGTTCCCCCTGCCTGGTCGCCGCAGATCACCTTCACCTGGCGGTCGGCGTCGACCTTGACGATCGTGCCGTTGGCGGCGTCGAACCCGCCTGGCCAGTTGATCGTCGACGCGTAGACCTCGGTGGCATCCGCGGGCGCGACGGAGAGGTAGTTGGGACCGGTGGGACTCGCCACCGTGACGTTCAGAGCCACGGCGGTCGCCCCCGGCGGGACGGCGTCCGCGGCGATCACGGTCCCGGCGGCGTTGTGGCTGTCGGCGACGGAGATGACCCGCTCGGTCAGGCGCTGCATCGGTGTCCCGCCGCCGGGCGAGTACGCCCCGAGGCGGCTGTCGTAGACGCGGATCGGCACGATCGGGTGGAACGCTCCCGCGGTCGCCGGCCCGCTCAGCTTGCGCCAGGTTCCCGGCGTGCCCGCCTCGACACAGATCCACAGGTCCTGGTTCTCGTCGAAGACGATCGAACCGACCTCGGCCGACGTCGTGCGCTCGACCGGCGGCTCGACGCCCGCCGCGGCAACGAGCTGAAGGGCGGCGGCGGCTCCGGTCGCCACCACGCCGATGCCCGCGGCCGATTCGGCCGAGATCGCCGCGCCCTCGTCCGCGACGGCGACGATCGCGTTCGCCGTGGTGCCCGCTGTGGCGCGCAACGCGGCCCGGTCGTCCGGCGCAGCGGACGCGTCGACGTTGACGATCTCCGTCGTCGACGTCGACGGGGTGCTGTTCGCGTCGCTGCCGTACACGAACTCCGTCGACAACGTCGCTTCGTTCACATTGCCCGACAGCACGCCCTCGGTGTCCGCGGCGGCCGCGGGGGATGCCTTCGACGCCACGACGGCGACGCCGGCGCCCGCCGCCGCGCCCGCCGCCAGCTTCAGCAGGCCACGGCGCGACGAGCTCCGATCGGCGTCGTCGTCGGGTGCATCGAACAGCTTCTGATCGTCCATCGACGTCCTCCTGTCTCCATTCGAACGTCCGCCCGCGGGCGGGACCTTAGCGATGATCCCGGCCGGAGGGATCGCGGGTACGGCAGTCTCATGACGGCGACCACATCGCGCTATGTTGAGAGCGGCCGGGCATACGACCGCGACACGACCTACATCACCACGCGCATCACCGAGGACGGCCGCGACGGCTATCCCGTCGAGCCGGGCCGCTACCGGCTGATCGTGAGCAGAGCGTGCCCCTGGGCCAACCGCTCGATCATCGTGCGCCGCCTGCTCGGCCTCGAGGACGTCCTCTCGATGGGGGTCGCTGGCCCGGTGCACGACGAACGCAGCTGGTCGTTCGACCTCGATCCGGGCGGCCGCGACCCGGTGCTCGGCATCGAGCGCTTGCAGGAGGCGTATCTGGCCCGGGATCCGCACTACGACCGCGGCATCACGGTGCCCGCGATGGTGGAGATCGCGACGGGCAAGGTCGTCACGAACGACGTGGGACAGATCACGCTCGATCTGTCGACCGAGTGGAAGCGCTACCACCGTCCTGACGCGCCCGACCTCTATCCCGAAGCGCTGCGCGACGAGATCGACGCGATCAACGACGTGGTGTACCGCGACGTGAACAACGCGGTCTACGAGTGCGGCTTCGCCGGATCGCAGGAGGCGTACGACGAGGCGTACCGGCGATTGTTCGCTCGCCTCGACTGGTTGGAGGATCGACTCGCCGGTCAACGCTTCCTGCTCGGCGAGTCGATCACCGAGGCGGACGTGCGCTTGTTCACCACGCTCGCCCGCTTCGATGCCGTGTACCACACGCACTGCAAGGCGAATCGCAACAAGCTGACCGAGATGCCGGTGCTGTGGGCCTACGCACGCGACCTGTTCCAGACGCCCGGCTTCGGCGAGACGATCGACATGGAGCAGATCAAGCAGCACTACTACCTCGTCCACCGCGACATCAACCCCACCGGCATCGTGCCGCTCGGTCCGGACACCACTGGGTGGACAACCCCGCACGGTCGCGAGCGCTTGGGAGGGCGCCCTCTCGGGCCCGGCCCTCAGTAGCCGGCGAAGCTGCGCTGCCGCTGGCGGGGCGCTCGCCGCGGCGGCATGATCCCCGCCACACCGAGCAACGCGCACACCCGTGCGCGATGCCCCGCGTACGGCGCCAGCAGGTCGAGCATCTGCTGGTCGTCATCCGTCCAGCGCCGGTCCCCGGTGAACGCATAGCGCACGATGGTCGGCAGCCAGAAGTCTCCGAGGATCACCATGTCCGGATCCCCGTGCGACGCTGCGACCGTCGACGTCGCGGTCCACGCGCCGATGCCCTCGATCGTCTGCAACATCCGCAGGGCCGTGGCAGCGCCGACCTCGGCGGCCCGGCCGAGCTGGCGGGCCCGCCGGGCGGCGCGCAGCAGGGTGCTCGCCCGGCGCCGTTCGAGGTCGAACCGGTGGAGGTCGGCGTAGCTCAGCCCGGCGAGGAGGTCGGGGTCCGGCGACAAGCGCAAGCCCAGCGCAGCCGGTCCCGGCGCCGGCTCGCCGAAGCGCCACACGAGCTGGCTCCAGCTGCGACGCGCTTCCCCGTGGGTGACCTTCTGGGCGACGATCGTCGGCGCCAGCTCGTCCCAGATCAATCCCGACGCGCCGAGCCGCAAGCCGGGGTTCCGGCGTGACAGCTCCCGCACCAGCGGGTGGTGGGTCGGATCCCACCCATCGGCATGGTCGTCGACCCCGAGCCACCGCGGCACGCGGTCGAGCAACCAGGTGACAGCGTCCTGTTCGCCCCACGCCTGCGCGCACACCCCGCCGGAAGCCGCCCAACGGATGCACACGGTCCCCGCGCCGACCGGCGTGCGCACGGCCCGCGCCACTCCCCCGGGCAGGCGGGCGACGCACGGCCCGCCGGCGGCGACGACCGCCCGGGCGCTTGCTCGTGGATCGACGCCGCCGAGCGCGAGCGCCCGCTCACCGGCACAGGCACGCCCCACCGCGACGAGGGAGGATCAGGCGCCGGTGAGCTCTCGCCAGCGCCCCGGATAGGCCGCCTGCACCTGTTCGGGCGTCGATCGCAGCGTTGCCTCGGGGACGATGTCGGCGATGTAGCGTCCCTGCTCGTAGTGGTGCGCGACGTTGGCCACGCCCTGGAAGAGCGGCGCCCGGGCCGCCACCAGATCGGCGGGCGGGCTCGGATCGAGGAACCCCCACATCGTGAACGCGATGGTGAGATCGTGGATCACGGGCGCCCGGCCGAAGAGCGACGCCCGGCGCAGGGCGATGTTGACGCAGCCGCGGATGGCGTCGTCGACCGATTCGAGCGCGCTGACGTGCAGCCGGTCATGGAACCGCCGTGCCAGGACGAGGACGTAGCCCTGATCCGGCCCCTGGTACCCGAGGCGCGCGCCCTCTGGCTGACGGCCGTCGATCTCGCCGGGGCGATCGGGCACCCACCCGTCCGGCACGTAGTCGGGCGACTCGTACCCGCGGACCTCGTTGACAGGCGGGACCGGAGCAAACTTGGGCGCAGCCATGCGTTCTTTCTAGCGGGCGGTCAGCCCTCGGCATGCAAAAGACCGAAGACGAGCGATTCCTCCAGCGCTCGCCACGAGGCCTCGATGATGTTGCCGCTGACCCCGATGGTGGTCCAGTCCCGGGTCCCGTCCGTCGCGTCGAGGAGCACGCGCGTGGTGGCGCCGGTGGCGGTGGCGCCGTCGAGGATGCGCACCTTGAAGTCGGTGAGGTGGATCTTGGCGAGCTGCGGATAGGCGGCGCCGATCGCCGCGCGCAGCGCCTTGTCGATGGCGTTCACCGGACCGTTGCCCTCGGCGGTCTCGACACGGCGCACCGCCGCCTCGCCCGCTCCGACCCACGCCTTGACCGTCGCCTCGGTGTTGAACTCGCCGTTGGGGAGCTCGTCGGTGATCACCCGCATGCTCTCGACGCGGAAGAACGGCTGCTCCCAGCCGGCCGCCCGGCGCATCAGCAGTTCGAGCGACGCGTCGGCCGCCTCGAAGTGGTAGCCCTCGTGCTCCAGGCGCTTCAGGTCGTCGATCACGAGGTTGACCGCGGCGCCGTCGAGGTCGATGCCGAGCTCCTCGGCCTTGATCTGGATGGTCGCCCGGCCGGCCATCTCGCTGACCACGAAGCGTGTGCCGTTGCCGACCAGGACGGGGTCGACGTGCTCGTACGCATCGCGGGCGCGAGCGATCGCGCTGACGTGCAAGCCGGCTTTGTGGGCGAACGCCGACGATCCGACGTAGGGGGCCTGGGCGTTGAGCGGCCGGTTGAGGACCTCGGCGATGTGATGGCTGACGGCGGTCAGGCGGTCGAGGCGGCCCTCGGGCAGGCACGCGTACCCGAGCTTGAGCTCCAGGTTGGGGATGATCGTCGTCAGGTTGGCGTTGCCGGTGCGCTCCCCCAAGCCGTTGAGCGTGCCCTGCACGTGGCGGGCGCCGGCGCGCACCGCAGCGACGCTGTTGGCGACGCCGCATCCGGTGTCGTCGTGGCAATGGATGCCGATCGTCACGTCGCCGCCGACGTGGCGGTGCACCTCGCCGACGATGTGCTCCACCTCGTGCGGCAGGCTGCCGCCGTTCGTGTCGCACAGCACGACGTGCGTGGCGCCCTTCATCACCGCCGCTTCCAGCGCACGGAGGCTGAACTCCGGATTGCGCTTGAAGCCGTCGAAGAAGTGCTCCATGTCGACGAGCACCTGCCGGTCGTTGGCGACGAGGAACTCGACGCTGTCGGAGATCATCGCCGCGCCTTCGTCGAGCGTGGTCTTGAGCGCTTCGAGGACGTGATAGTCCCAGCTCTTGGCGACGATGCAGACGGCCGACGTCCCGGCCTCGACCAGGTGGCGCAACGTGGCGTCGTCGTCCACCTTGCCCTTGGGGCGTCGGGTCGAGCCGAACGCGACCAGCGTCGAGCTGCCGAACGAGAGCTCGCGCGCGGCACGGGCGAAGAACTCGATGTCCTTGGGGTTGGCGCCCGGCCAGCCGCCTTCGATGAAGTGCACGCCGAGGTGGTCGAGTTGCTCGGCAATGCGCAGCTTGTCCTCGACGGTCGCGGAGACGCCCTCGACCTGCATGCCGTCGCGCAGGGTGGTGTCGAAGACTTCGACCCGCACCTGATCGCTGTCGTTGCTGCCCATAGCTGGCTCCTTGCGCTTCGGACTCTGCCGGAGAAATGAAACAGCCGCCCGAATGGGCGGCTGCAGGCGCACGTCGAGGAACGACGTGCGCTACGGAATGATGATGATCGCGGTCGGGCGCACGGTCGTCACGGGCGCCATTGAACAGGATCACCGGTGAGAACGTCAACGTGAGGCGGTGTGCCTGTGTGCATCCCTGTGTACGACCGGTGGACGACATGCGGATTGTTGGGGACATCCCGGTTTCTGCGGGGATAAGCCTGTGATCTTGAAAAGACCCCTTGACCAGGCACGACGTGGGATGCAGAGTGTGCGTCGTACCGGGGAGCGCAGCTCGACGGGGGCCGAGGAAAGGTGCCAGGGGACGGTGACCGCGAAAGCGGCGGCGTCGCCGGTGGCCAACCGGGTTCCGACGATGATCAGCGGCCTCGGTCGAGGGTCGAATCCACCCGCGGTGCGGCGCTTTCGGGCGGCGTACCTGTCGGAGGGCAGACGGTGGCGACACCGCGAGCCAGCCGGCACGGCGGCAAGCGAACCGGGCGACCGGGGAAGGTGCAGTCGGCATCCGTGTGGGGCGTCGGCGGTCCGGGCAACCGGGACGCCGGGGAGCCACACAAAAGGGAATCGCCCGCCAGAGCTCCGGCTCCGACGGGCGATTGGACTGATCGGGACCAAGGCTAACGCCGGACGATCGATCAGCGGTGGATCCGCCCTCACCCTCGGGTCGCCCCGAGCGGCGGCGCCGGCTCCAGCCGGCTGCCACCGCTCGGGGCGCTCAACGTTTTCCGCCCCCTTCGCCGTCATTTCCCTTGGGCGCGATCGGCTGCCGCCCCGGCAACATCCCGCGCCCAAGGAACTGGGTTGGGTGCGCGGGCTGCCGGCCCGGCAACATCCCGCGCCCAAGCAAGGCCCGCGCGAGGGGCGGGTGGGGGTGACCGGGGGTCCGGCGGGGGTACGGTCGGCGTCAGTGAGCGGGGACGGCCACGACCATGGCGAGCGCACGCCGCGCCGGGAGATCCCACCGGGGATGCGCGAGCAGCTCGAACTGGGGTACGGGCCAGGGGGCGTCTCGACGTTCGGGCAGCGGCCGCTGCTGACCGAGCCCGAGCAGCTCGACGAGTGGCAGCCGGACGTCGCGATCGTCGGCGCGCCGTTCGACATCAGCACGACGTATCGCGCCGGGGCGCGGTTCGGTCCGCGGGCGATCCGCTCCAACGCCTACGAGGCAGGCGCGTACCACCTCGACCTCGACATCGAGATCTTCGACTGGCTGGAGGTCGTCGACGTCGGAGACGCGCACTGCCCGCACGGCCAGACCGAGGTCGGCCACGCCAACATCCGGGCCAAGGTGAGCGACATCGCCCGCCGCGGCATCGTGCCGATCGTCCTCGGCGGCGATCACTCGATCACCTGGCCGGCCGCCACCGCTGTGGCTGAGCACTGGGGCTTCGGCAACGTCGGCATCGTCCACTTCGACGCCCACGCCGACACCGCCGACATCATCGACGGCAACCTCGCCAGCCACGGCACCCCGATGCGCCGGCTGATCGAGAGCGGCGCGGTGCCCGGCCGCAACTTCGTCCAGGTCGGGCTGCGCGGCTACTGGCCCCCGGCCGACACGTTCGCCTGGATGCAGCAGCAGGGCATGCGCTGGCACCTGATGGACGAGATCTGGCGCCGCGGCTTCCCGGCGGTGATGGCCGACGCCATCACCGAGGCGCTCGACGGCGCCGAGCACCTCTACATCTCGGTCGACGTCGACGTGCTCGATCCGGCCTTCGCGCCCGGCACCGGCACCCCCGAGCCCGGCGGGCTCGTGTCGGCAGACCTGCTGCGCATGGTCCGCCAGCTCGCCATGGAACACCACGTCGTGGCGATGGACGTCGTCGAGGTCTCCCCGCCGTACGACGTCGCCGACAACACGGTCAACGTCGCGCACCGCGTCGTGTTCGAGTGCCTCGCCGGCCTCGCCTGGCGCAAGCGCCGCGACGGCGGCGACGCCGCCAGCAAGCCCGCCGGCTGATCAAGCGGTGCGGCCGAGCAGCGCCAGCACCGTCGTCTGCTCGTCTGCCCCGACCGGCACGGCGACCTCGGGACCGAGCGCCTTCGGGCTGCGCGCCATCGGTCCCAGCGCGGCGACGTCGTCGGGCAGCCGGCGCAGCTCGTCGGGATCGATCGTCTCGTCGAGGCCGGCGGCCCGGGCGAGATCCCAACCGTGAACGACGAGGTCGAACGTGAGATACCGGTCGACCGACTCGCCGAACGTCGTCCGGCCGAGCAATCCGTCGAACTCGGCGGACGCCTTCGCCGGATCGTCGAGGCGAGCCTGCACCTCGCCGACGGCTGCCTCGACCGCGCCGAGCAGGTCGTCGTCGACCGACGGCCGCTCGCCCGGCGCCTCGCCGATGAAGCCGAGGAACGTGGCGTGCGAGTCGACGACGTGGCGCACCACATCGCGTGCCGTCCACTCGGGACACGGCGACGGCGCGTCCCACCGGTCGGCGGGCACGCGTGCCACCTTGTCGCGGAACGCCGCCGCGTTGCGCGCGTAGCGGCGGGCGAGCCCTCCCCAGTCAGCAGCCATGGCGGAAGCCGTGCCCGTCAGACGGCGAGCTCACACCAATCCTTGTAGGCGTCCTCCTCGCCGCGCACCGCGCGGGCGTAGACCTCGGCGATCGCCTTGGTCATCGGGCCGGGGCACGGGATCGTCCGATCGTCGACGCTGTTGACGGAGCTGACCTCGGCGGCCGTGCCGCAGACGAAGATCTCCTCGGCCACGTAGAGATCGCTGCGGGCGAGGTTGTCGACCCGGATGTCGAACCCGAGGTCGCGACCGATGCGCATGACGCTGCTCTGCGTGATCCCTTCGAGCGCGCCGGCGCTGAGCGGCGGCGTGAGCAGGATGCCGTTGCGCGAGACGAAGATGTTCTCCCCCGTGCACTCGGCCACCAAGCCGTTCGGGGCGAGCATGATCGCCTCGTCGTAGCCCGCCTTCAGCGCCTCGACCTTGGCGAGCGAGCTGTTGACGTAGTTGCCCGTGGTCTTCGACGCCGGCGGCATCGTGTTGTGGTCGTGGCGCGTCCACGAGCTGATCTTCATGCGGACGCCCTTGGTGACCGCGTCGTCGCCCAGGTAGGCGCCCCACGGCCAGCAGGCGATGGCGACGTCGACCGTGCAGGGCAACGTGTTGAGGCCCATCTCGCCGTAGCCGTAGTAGGCGATCGGGCGGACGTAGCAGCTCTGCAACCCCGTGCTCGCCACGGTCGCCTTCGTCGCTGCGACGAGCTCGTCGACCGTGTACGGGATCTCCATCCCGACGATCTTGGCGCTGTTGAACAGCCGCACGATGTGGTCCGTGAGGCGGAACACCGCAGGGCCGGACTTCGTCTCGTAGGCGCGAATGCCCTCGAAGACCCCTGTGCCGTAGTGCAGCGTGTGCGTCAGCACATGGATCTGGGCCTTGTCCCAGTCGACGAGGTCGCCGTTCATCCAGATCTTGGGTGTCGTTTGGATGGGCATGAGCCTGATCCCCTTTGATCGCGTCCCGGTCTCTAGCCTGCCACCCGTGCGGCGATCGCGTCGCCGATCTGGCTGGTGGTGCCGCTCACGGGCTCCTGGCATGCGGCGCGGACCCGCGCTGCCGCCTGGTGCTCACCCAGGAAGTCCAGCATCAAGGCCGCGCTGAGCACGGCAGCCGTGGGGTTCGCTTGGCCGGTGCCGACGATGTCGGGCGCCGAGCCGTGGACGGGCTCGAACATGCTCGGACCGGTGCGAGCCGGGTTGAGGTTGGCGCTGCTCGCCAGCCCGATGCCGCCGCTCACCGCGCCGCCGAGATCGGTGAGGATGTCGCCGAAGAGGTTGTCGGTCACCACGACGTCGTACCGGTGGGGATCCTGCACGAAGTAGATGCACGCCGCGTCGACGTGATTGTACGCGGTCGCGATCCCGGGGTGCTCGGCGGCGACGGCGGCGAACGCCCGCTCCCACAGGTCGCCGGCGAACGTCAGCACGTTGGTCTTGTGGACGAGCGTGACGTGCTTGCGCTCGCGGGTCTCGGCCAGCTCGAAGGCGTACCGGATGCACCGCTCGACACCCATGCGGGTGTTGACGCTGCCCTGCGTGGCGACCTCGTGCGGGGTTCCCTTGCGCAGCACGCCGCCCTCGCCGACGTACGGGCCCTCGGTGTTCTCACGGATCACGACGAAGTCGTGCGGCGCGTCGTGTCCCGGGGCCGTTCCCGCGAACGGCCGCTGGTTGATGTAGAGGTCGAGCGAGAAGCGCATCTTGAGCAGGAGCCCACGTTCGATGACCCCGGGCGGCACCTCCGGCGTGCCCACCGCGCCGAGCAGGATCGCGTCGAAGCCGCGCAGCTGCTCGAGCGTCTCGTCCGACAGGATCTCGCCGTCGCGCAGGTAGCGGGCGCCGCCGAGATCGAACGACGTGGTCGTGAACTTCACGCCGGTCGCCTCGACGACCTTGACGGCCTCGGCCGTCACCTCCGGGCCGATCCCGTCGCCCCCGATCACTGCAATGCGATGCGCCATGGCGGCGCATCGTACGACCGCGGGGCGAGCGCCACCCAGCCCCGCCCGGCCGCCGCCCGGCCGTCACGTGCGCGGCGGGCCCTCTCGATTGCGCCCCGACAGCGGCAGCGCCAGCCACGTCACGGTGGCGATCACCGCGACGGCCACCGCGGCGCCGATCGCTGCTGCTTGCCCGTAGACGAAGTCGAACACCAGGAACCCGCTCGAGGCGAGGCCGACGCCGATGCACAGCGTGCCGACGATCGCCAGGCGGTTCGCCCAGCGCATCAGGCGCTCCTTGTCGCCGCGGCGGAACTGGACCCGGTGGTAGGCGCTCGGCCCGATGAGCAGCAACGTCGCCAGCGTGGCGGACGCGAACGTGACGATGTAAGCCCACCGTTGCTCGTCGTTGATGCGCTCGAACTGGTCGCTGAAGGGCGCCGCGAGGAGGAACGCCAGCAGGATCTGCACGCCGGGCAGCAGCACCCGGATCTCGTTGAGCAGCTCGATCAGCTCCCGGTTGAGGCGCTCGTCGGGCGACTCGTCGGCCGTCGGCGGAGGCGCGAGATCGCTCACGATCATCGCCATACCCCGCCCGCTCCCCCGCCGAACCGCACGTCTGCTCGCGACAGCCCACGGGTACCATTTCCCGGCTATGGCGACGCACCACCTGTCACGCTCGGCGTACGAGCGGCTCAAGGCAGAGTTCGAAGACCTGTCCACCCGCGGCCGCATCCAGGTCGCGGAGAAGATCGAGCGCGCTCGTGAGCTGGGTGATCTGTCCGAGAACGGCGACTACCACGCTGCCAAGGACGAGCAAGGCCAGATGGAAGGCCGCATCCGCCACCTGGAGAGCATCCTCGAGGGCGCGGAGATCGTCGAGGCCAGCGACGACGGCACGGTGGGCCTCGGCAGCGTGGTGACGGTGCTGTTCGACGGTGACGACGACGACGAGGCGCAGACATATCTCATCGGCCACATCGAGGAGCACGCCGAGGGATACGAGATGATGAGCGACAAGTCCCCGCTCGGCCAGGCGCTGATGGGAGCGTCGGAAGGCGATGTCGTGCGCTACACCGCGCCGACCGGGGCCGAGCTCAGCGTCCGCGTCGTGCGGGTGGAGCTTCCCTGAGCTTCCTGGCGCGCTCCGCCGCTCTCGTCGAGCCGGCGCCGGTCGTCGCGCCCGAACTGCCGCCCGGCCGCCACGTCGAGCTGCCCGGGCGCGGCCGCACGTTCGTGCGCGAGCTGCCCGGTCCGCCGGGCGCGCCCACGGTCCTGCTGCTCCACGGGTGGACGGCAACGGCCGACCTCAACTGGTTTCGCTGTTACGCGCCGCTCGGGAAGCACTACCGCGTGGTCTCGCTCGATCACCGCGGCCACGGCCGCGGCATCCGGACCCGGCGGACGTTCCGCCTCGAGGACTGCGCCGACGATGCCATCGCCCTCGCCGACGTGCTCGGGATCGATCAGGTCGTCCCGGTCGGCTATTCGATGGGCGGCACGCTCGCGCAGCTGATCTGGCGCCGCCACCCCGATCGAGTGCGCGCGCTCGTCCTGTGCTCGACGGCCGGGTCGTTCGCGTCCTCGCGTGAGGAGCGGCTCTCGTTCCTCGGTCTGTCCGGCCTCGCTGCCCTGGCGCGGCTGACACCGGCGCAGGCTCGGCAGTGGTTGACGCACCAGCTCTACCTCCAGCGCAAGGCCAGCACCTGGGAGCCGTGGGCGCTGCAGGAGGCGTCGACGCACGAGTGGCGCATGGTGCTCGAAGCGGGCAGAGCGATCGGCGCGTTCAGCTCGCGCGGTTGGCTGCCGGAGGTCGACGTGCCGACGTCGGTGGTCATCACGATGCGCGACCGGATCGTTCCGGTCCGCCGGCAGGTGCGCGTGTTCGAGGCCATCGCCGGCGCGGAGGCGTTCCGCGTCGACGGGGATCACGACGCCTGCGTCACCTCACACGATCGCTTCGTGCCGACGCTGCTGCGGGCGTGTCACAGCGCGGTCGAACGCAGCGCGGTCGAACGCAGCGCATGAGGAGGACCGCGCGAGCGGCTGGCGCGGCCGCGCTCGCCGCCGTCGCGGCGGGCGGCGCGGTGCTGGCGGCGCGCCGATGGCCGGCGGCCGGCCGACGCCATGGGCTGATGCGCCCCTCGCGCCTGGCGCGCAACGCTCAGCTGGCACGTCTCGGCGCCGGTGTCGGGACCGTGTACGCGTCGACGGCGGCGCGCAAGGTGTTCGCGTCGGCGCCGCGGCGCGTCGCGCTCGACCACGAGCGCGAGATCCGCACGGCGGAGCAGGTGGCGGCGCGCCTCGGGCAGATGAAGGGCGCGCTGATGAAGCTCGGGCAGATGGCGAGCTACCTCGACGAGGGTTTGCCCGAACCGTTGCGCCGCGCGTTGGCCGAGCTCCAGGCGAACGCGCCGCCGATGTCGTCGGAGCTCGCCGCGCAGGTCGTCCGCGACGAGCTGGGCGCCGACCCGACAACGCTCTTCGTCGAATGGGACCCGCTGCCGATCGCGGCCGCGTCGATCGGTCAAGTGCACCGCGCGGTGACGCGGCGAGCCGACGGCAGCGAGCTCGCCGTCGCGGTGAAGGTGCAATACCCCGGCGTCGACGCGGCGATCGCCAGCGATCTGGCGAACGCCGACCTCCTCGGCGTGCTCCTGCAACAGGGCTTCGGCGGCCTCGACCCGTCGGAGATGGTCGCCGAGATCAAGGACCGGCTGACCGAGGAGCTCGACTATCGCATCGAAGCCGCGAACCAGCAGCTGTTCGCGGAGTACTACGCCGGGCATCCGTTCATCCACGTGCCGGCGGTCGTGCCCGAGCTGTCGACCGGCCGGGTGCTCACCACCGAGTTGAGCCCCGGGGACACCTGGGCCGAGCTGCTGACGTGGGACCAGCGTGAACGTGACCTCGCGGCGGAGTGCATCTTCCGCTTCGTGTTCCGCAGCCTGTACCGCATGCAGGCGTTCAACGGCGATCCGCACCCGGGCAACTACTTATTCCACGGCGACGGCAAGGTCACCTTCCTCGACTTCGGTCTGGTCAAGCACTTCACCGACGACGAGCTCGCGGTGTTCGGGGCGATGGTGCGCGCGGCAGCGCTCGACGGCGACGCGGCGCGGTTTCGCGGCACGCTCGAACGAGCCGGAATGCTGCGACCCGGCGCGCCCGTCGCCACCGATGCCGTCGGGGAGTACTTCAGCCACTTCTACGAACCCGTCCGGGCGGACGCCGAGATGACCTGGACCCCGGAATACGCGTCGAGCATCGTGCGCCACACGTTCGACCGATCCAGCCCGATCGCGCAGTACGCCACGGTGCCGCGCGCATTCGTCTTCATCCAGCGCATCAACATGGGCCTGTACGCGCTCCTGGGCGAGTTGCGCGCTCGCGGCAACTACCGCCGCATCGCCGAGGAGCTGTGGCCGTTCGCCAACGGCGCGCCGTCGACGCCGATGGGCGAGGCCGAGGCCCGCTGGCTCGCCGCGCGTCCTCGCCGCTGACGTCGCCCGCGGGGGTGTCGGGGCGATCACCGTGTACGGTCGCCCGCATGCGCCGCACCGTCCTCTGCGCCGTCGCGTCCTTGAGCTTGCTCGCCACCGCGTGCGGCGACGACGACAGCACGTCCTCTGGCACCCGCATCACGTCTCCTGGCGGGTCCGACCCCGCAGGCGCGCCCGAGGACACGGCCGGCGACACGGAGAGCGGGCCGGCCGATGGGCTCGACAAGCCCGAGGTGCAGATTCCCGCCGTGAGCCCCACCGAGCTCGGCATCACGGTCATCACCCCCGGCGGCGGCCGGGCGGCGGAGGTGGGCGACACCGTCGTGGTCCACTACGTCGGCGTGCGCAGCGTCAACGGCGAGGAGTTCGACAACAGCTACGACAGGGGCGATCCGCTGACCGTGCAACTCGGGACCGGGTCGGTCATCGCCGGTTGGGACCAGGGCCTCGTCGGCGCCCAGACGGGCAGCCGCATCCAGCTCGACATCCCCAACGAGCTCGCCTACCGCGACGAGGACAAGGGCGTGATCAAGCCGGGCGACGCGCTGACGTTCGTCGTCGACGTGCTGGCCGTCGTCGCGCCCCCCGTCGCCGAGGACCAACCGCAGGTCGACCAGATGCGCTCGTCCGACGCCACCGAGCTGGTCGTCGAGGATCTCGTCGAGGGTGACGGCGCGGTCGTCGCGGAGGGCGACACGATCCTGTTCCAAGCGGTCGTGGTGCGCGGCGATACCGGCGAGACCGTCGACAACACGTGGGAGCGCGGCGCCGTTCCCGCGCTGCCGCTCATCGACGGCCAGACGATTCAGGCGCTCGTCGACGCCCTGCCGGGCATGAAGGTCGGCGGCAGGCGCTCGGTCGTCGTGCCGCCCGAGCTCGGCCTCGGCGCCCAGGCGATGGAGAGCAACGGTCTGCCGACCGACATCGACCTGATCTTCGTCGTCGACGCGCTCGCCGCGTACTGAGCTGGCTCAGAGGACGGTCTGGAGGTCGAGGCCGATGTCGAGCACGCGCGCCGAGTGGGTCAACTCGCCGACGGCGACGTAGTCGACCCCGGTCTCGCCCACTTGGCGGGCCACGTCGAGCGTCAGCCCGCCGCTCGCTTCCAACACCACCGCGCAGCCCATCTCGGCCCGTAGCGCCACGGCGGCGCGCATGTCGTCGAGCGAGAAGTTGTCGAGCATGATCAGATCGGCCCCTGCGCCGATCGCTTCGCGCAAGCCGTCGAGCGAGTCGACCTCGATCTCGACAGGCAGGTCGCGCGCCAGCGCCCGCACGGCGCGGAACGCGGCGGCCACCCCCCCGGCGGCCGCGACGTGGTTGTCCTTCACCAGCGCGGCGTCGCTGAGCGCCATGCGGTGGTTGACGCCGCCGCCGCAGCGCACGGCGTACTTCTGCAACATCCGCAGACCCGGCATGGTCTTGCGCGTGTCGCGCACGCGCGCCGGCGTGCCGGCGAGCGCATCGGCCCACCGTCGCGTGGCGGTGGCGACGCCGCTCAGGTGGCAGAGCAGGTTGAGCGCCGTGCGCTCGGCCGTGAGCAGGAGCTGCGTCTGCCCCGTCACGCGGGCGACGACCGTCCCGGCGTCCACACGGGCGCCGTCGTCGGCCAGGTACTGCACCTCGCTGGCCTCTGCGCCGCACACCGTGTCGATGACCGCCGCGGCGACCGGAAGGCCGGCGACGACACCGGCGCCGCGGGCGCCGAGCGTCGCGACGCTGCGCTGGCCCTGCGGAACGGTGGCCGCCGACGTGACGTCGATGCCGCCGGCGAGGTCCTCGTCGATCGCGGCGCGCACCAGCGCCGCCACCGCATCGGGGTCGACGCCACCGCCAGCGAGGCGGTCGCGCGTGTCGTCCGACAGGGGATGGAACATCGAACCTCAGGCTCCTTCCGGGATGCCGCTCAGACGCGGCTCGCCGTCGTGGAGGCGCACATCGATGTTCGTGCGCCACACGTCGCGTGACTCGGTGACGTCGGTGCGGCGATGGCAGCCGCGGCTCTCCGTGCGCGCCGACGCCGCCGCCACCACCGCGGTGGCGACGGTGAGGAGGTTCGTGGCCTCCCACGCCCGGCGGCTCGGGACGACCGACGGCGCGGCCTGCGCGGCGGTCGTCGCCAGCACATCGGCGGCGGCGGCGAGACCCTCGGGCCGCCGCAGCACACCGACGTGGCGCGACATCGCGCCGCGCACCTGCGGGCGTAGCGACGGGTCGACGAGCCCGGCGGCGGGGCCCGGCTCGTCGATCGGCTCGACCCGCTCGGGCAGCTCCCAGGCGAGGTCGCGCCCGACGCGCGTCCCGGCGACGATGCCTTCGGTCAGCGAGTTGCTGGCCAGCCGGTTGGCGCCGTGGACGCCCGTGCACGCCACCTCGCCGACAGCGAACAGCCCGGGCAGCTCGGTGCGCCCGTCGAGCCGGGCGCGCACGCCGCCGCACACGTAGTGCGACGCGGGCGCCACCGGAATCCGCTCGCGGGCGGGATCGATGCCGGCCGCGCGGCACGCCGCGGTGATCGACGGGAAGCGTTCGTGAAAGCGCTCGCCCATGTGCGTGGCGTCGAGGAACACGTGATCGTCGACGCCGGCGGGAGCCTCGGCGATGCGCCGCGTGATCGCGGCCGCGACGACGTCGCGCGGCGCGAGATCGGCGAGTGGGTGCACGCCGTCCATCACGCGATGGCCGGCGGCGTCGTAGAGCACGGCGCCCTCGCCGCGCACGGCTTCGCTGATCAGCGCCTGCTGCCCGATGGCGTCGGGGCCTCGCCACAGGACCGTCGGGTGGAACTGCACGAACTCGAGGTCGCGGGCGGCCAGCCCCGCGCGCAGAGCCAGCGCGAGGCCGTCTCCGGTGACCGCGGGCGGGTTCGACGTGCTCTGGAACACCTGCCCGTAGCCCCCGGTGGCAAGCACGATCGCCCGCGCGGTGACCAGTCCGACCGACAGCAGCGCGCCATCGTCGTCGATGCGGGCGATGCGCACACCGGCCGCCTGGCGGGCGCCGTCGGCGTTGATGCCCATCACCAGATCGAGCGCGAACGCGTGGTCCATCACCTCGGCGCCGGCGGCGATCGCGCTCTCGTCCAGCGTCCGCTGCACCTCGGCTCCGCTCTGGTCGCCGCCGGCGTGCACGATGCGGTTGTGGCTGTGCCCGCCCTCACGGGTGAGCGCCGGTCCTCCCCCCGCCTCGGCCGGATCGAACGCAGCGCCCAGGCGCATCAGATAGCGGATCGCCCGCGGCGCCTCCTCGACCAGCGCGCGCACCGCGGCCTCGTCGCACAAGCCGGCGCCAGCCTCGATCGTGTCGCGCACGTGGTTCTCGAGCGAGTCGCGCGGGTCGAGCACACCCGCCAGACCGCCCTGCGCCCATGCGGTGCTGCCCGCGTCGAGCCGATCCTTGGTCACGATCAGCACGCTGCGGACAGGACGCGCGGCGAGCGCCGCGGCGAGGCCGGCGGCGCCCGAGCCGAGCACCACGACGTCGACGTCGAGCGACCACGTGGGAGCAGGCGCGCCGAGCGCCAGCGGAAGCCGTGTCGCCTGCATCGAGCCGGGCGTCACTCGGCGGTCTTCGACGGCGTGCCGATCGCGATCATCCGCTCGACGCTGGCGCGTGCCCGCTCGGCGACATCGCGCGGCACGTCGACCTCGTCGACGCCCTCACGCAGGCTGCGCAGCAGCTTCGCGGGTGTGATCATCTTCATGTACTTGCACACCGCGGCGCGGTTGACCGGCTCGAAGATGACCAACGGGTTGGCCTTGCGCAGCTGGTGCAGCATGCCGGTCTCCGTGGCGACGAGGACCTTCTTCGCGGTGCTGCGCTCGGCCGCGCTCACCATGCCGCTCGTCGACAACACCTTCGTGCGCTCGGCGGGCACCACGCCCGCGCCGGCGAGGTAGAGCGCGCTCGTCGCGCAGCCGCACTCGGGGTGGATGAACAGCTCGGCGTCCGGGTCGGCGAGCACCCGCTCCTTCAGATCGGCGCCGTTGATGCCAGCGTGCACATGGCACTCACCGAGCCAGATGTGCATGTTCTCGCGCCCGAGCGCCCGCTGGACATGGGCGCCGAGGAACTGGTCGGGGCAGAACAGCACCTCGGTGTCCTCGGGGATCGAGGCGACGACGTCGATCGCGTTCGACGACGTGCAGCAGATGTCGGTCTCGGCCTTCACCGCGGCCGTGGTGTTGACGTAGCTGACGACGACCGCGCCGGGGTGCTCGGCCTTCCAGGCGCGGAGTTGATCGGCGGTGATCGTCTCTGCGAGCGAGCACCCGGCCGCGGCATCGGGGATCAGCACCGTCTTGTCGTAGGCGAGGATCTTCGCCGTCTCGGCCATGAAGTGCACGCCGCAGAACACGATCGTCGACGCCGACGCCGATGCCGCGTAGCGGCTGAGGGAGAGCGAGTCGCCGACGTGGTCGGCGACGTCCTGGATCTCGGGGACCTGGTAGTTGTGCGCCAGGATCACGGCGTCGCGCGCCTTCGCCAGCTCTCGCACCTCGGCGGCGAACGCCACGGCGTCGAACTGCTGCACCTCACTCGTCGTCACGGGACCAGGCTACGGGCGTCGACGGCACGCCCGCGAGATGGCAGCGGGCGGCGACCGGCGGGAGACGAGGGCGAACGGATCGCCGAACCACAGCGCCTCGAGCCCGTCGATCACCCGGCCCATGCCCCGCTCGGCCATCACGATCGGCGCCTCGGGGGCGTCGGCGAACCGCGTGACGCTGCGCACCCCAGGATCGCTGACCACCGCGACGACGCGCACCCGCCTGCGGTCGGGGTGCTCGCTCGGTCGCATGCCGTCCACGGCCTCGGGCGCGCCCCATCCGGTGCTGACGACGGCGGCAGCGTCGAAACTGCGGGCGACGACGCCGGCCGGCCCCTCGATCAACCGGTCGATGTCGACGTCCTCGCCGACGAACGTGGCGCGGGCGGCCCCACCGTCGTCGGGCGTTGCGTCGAGACGGGCGGGGTCGACGAGCACCAGCCCGTAGAGCCGGGACGCAGCCAGGTCGAAGCCGTCGACGGTCGCATCGATGCGCCGTTCGAACCATTGGGCGAGGCGAACCAACGTCGGTAGATCCATGGCCTCAATGAGTGCGACGCCCGCGGCCCGCCGGAACCGGTCCCGCCGACGGGGCCTTTGTCAGAGGTGGGCCGCACGGAGATCGGCTTCGAGCGCCTCGACGGTCGCCACCAGGTGGGCGCCGAACAGCGCGCCCGGCGACCGCGACAGCCGCTCGACCGGTCCGCTGACGCTGATCGCTGCGACCGTGTCGCCGGATCGGGAGCGCACCGCGGCGCTCACCGAGGCCACCCCGGCCTCGCGCTCCTCGATGCTCTCGACCCATCCGCGCGCCCCGGCGCCGCCGAGCAAGGCGGTTCCGGCCGATCCGGCCCGCAACGGAAGGAGCGCGCCCTCGGGGACGATCCAGCGCAGCCCGTGAGGTGACTGGAGCGAGACGACGCAGCGACGGGCATCTCCCTCACGCACGAACAGCTGGACGCTCTCACCGGTGCGATCGCGCAACTGGGCGAGCGCCGGACGCGCGATCTCCGCCATCGGGAAGCCCTCCGCCGCGGCGCGCCCGAGAGCCAGCAACTCGAAGCCCAAGCAGAAGCGGCCGATCGGATCGCGGCGCACCATCCCGTGCGCCTCGAGCGACAGCAGCAGCCGGTGGGCCGTCGCCCGAGGGATCCCGGTGAGCTCCTGGAGGTCCTGGAGCGAGGCCGATCCGCCCTCCAGGGCGCGCAGGATCGACATCGCCTTGTCCACGACGCCGACGCCACCTACACTCGTCACGAACGAGAATCGTATCTCACATAGTGGGATGACGAGAGACGGGAAAGTGAGATCGCCGATGGCCTCACCGATGACCTTGCCGGAGAAGCTCTGGGAGCGGCACGTCGTGCACCGCGCCCCAGGCGAAGCCGACCTGCTCTACATCGACCTCCACCTCGTGCACGAGGTCACCAGCCCGCAGGCGTTCGACGGCCTGCGGCTCAGCGGCCGCACCGTGCGCCGGCCCGACCTGACGATCGCCACCGAGGACCACAACGTGCCGACGGAAGCGATCGACAAGCCGATCGCCGATCCGATCTCGGCGCGCCAGGTCGAGGTGCTGCGGCAGAACGCCGCGGAGTTCGGCATCACCGAGTACCCGATGGGCGATCCCAACCAGGGCATCGTGCACATCATCGGGCCCGAGCAGGGCCGCACCCTGCCGGGCATGACGATCGTCTGCGGCGACAGCCACACCGCGACGCATGGCGCGTTCGGCGCGCTCGCGTTCGGCATCGGCACCAGCGAGGTCGAGCACGTCCTGGCGACGCAGACGCTGCCCCAGGTGCGTCCGAAGTGGATGAGCGTCACCGTCGACGGCGACGTCCCCGCGGGCGTGACCGCCAAGGACATCATCCTGGCGATCATCGGGCACATCGGCACCGGCGGCGGCATCGGTCATGTCATCGAGTACCGCGGCTCGGCGATCCGGGCGCTGTCGATGGAAGGCCGGATGACGGTCTGCAACATGAGCATCGAAGCCGGCGCCAAGGCCGGGCTGATCGCCCCCGACGAGACGACGTTCGCCTACCTGAAGGGCCGCCCGCACGCGCCCTCGGGCGCCGCGTGGGACGAAGCGGTCGCCGACTGGCGCACGCTGCGCACCGACGAGGGCGCCGCGTGGGACAAGGAGGTCACCATCGACGCTTCGGCCCTGCGGCCCCACGTCAGCTGGGGCACGAACCCCGGCCAGGTCTCGCCGATCGACGGCGCGGTCCCCGAGCCCGGCAGCTTCGACGACGCGACCACCCGCGAGACCGTGGCCCGGGCTCTCGAGTACATGGGCCTCACCGCCGGCACGAAGATCCGCGACATCCCCGTCGACACCGTGTTCATCGGCAGCTGCACCAACGGCCGCATCGAGGACCTGCGCGCCGCCGCCGCGGTGCTCGACGGGCGCAAGGTCAGCATCGCCCGCACGATGATCGTGCCGGGCAGCCACGCGGTGAAGAAGCAGGCGGAAGCGGAGGGCCTCGACAAGATCTTCCGCGCCGCCGGGGCCGACTGGCGGGAGCCGGGGTGCAGCATGTGCCTGGCGATGAACCCCGACAAGCTCGCGCCCGGCGAGCGCGCCGCGAGCACCAGCAACCGCAACTTCGAAGGCCGTCAAGGACGTGGCGGCCGCACCCACCTCGTCTCCCCCGCCGTCGCCGCGGCCACCGCGGTCGCCGGCCGCTTCTCCACCCCGGAGGATCTCTGATGAAGGCCGTCCGCATCATCTCGGGCACCGGCGTGCCGCTGAAGCGCAGCGACGTCGACACCGACCAGATCATCCCGGCCGACTGGCTGAAGCGCGTCGAGCGCACCGGATACGAGGCCGGCCTGTTCTCGACGTGGCGCGACGACCGCGACTTCGTCCTCAACGACGAGCGTTTCGCGCAGGCGTCGATCCTGGTCGCCGGGCCGGCGTTCGGCGTCGGCAGCAGCCGCGAGCACGCCGTGTGGGCGATCCAGCAGTACGGCTTCGACGCCGTCATCGCCCCCAGCTTCAGCGACATCTTCCGCAACAACTGCACGAAGAACGGCCTCGTGCCGGTGGTGTTGCCGGAGAGCGCCGTCGAACGTCTCTGGGCGCTGATCGAGGCCGATCCCCGCACCGAGATCACCGTCGACATGGAACAGCTCGTCGTCGAGGCGCCGGCTGCGTCGTTCCGCGAGAGCTTCCCGATGGACCCGTCGACGCAGCATCGCTTCCTCAATGGTCTCGACGACATCGGCATCACGCTGTCGCACGCCGAGGAGATCACGGCCTACGAACGCCGCCGCCCCAACTGGCTGACGGTGCACGCGCTCTGAGCCGTCGACGGTCGTCCGATCACCGAGCGTCGCCGTAGCGCTCGGTGAGCCGGGCCCCGATCGCGGCCAGCTCGGCGCGCACCTCCGCCGGCCCGATCACATCCAGGCCGGGGTACCCGGCGAGTTGGGCCGCCGCCTGCCAGTCCGCGGGGAATCCGATCTCGACGCGCACGCGGCCGTCGGGCTCGCTCGCGCCGACGGTGAGCCGGTTGCCGAAGCTCGCACGGAGCCAGCGCACGACGTGCTCGTCCGCCAGCGCTTCGACGCACACCGCAGATCGCAACTCGTCCATCTCGGCGACCACCTGCTTCCACGCGTCGGCAAGGTCGAAGCCGGGCGGCCGGCGGGCGGGCTCAGCCGTGAGCTCGGCCGAGCGCACACGCCACACCCGGAACGTGCGCCGCAGCCCGGCATCGGTGTCGGCGACGAGGTACCACGCCGATCCCTTGGCGACCAGTCCCAGTGGATGGACGATGCGGTCGGTCTGCGCGTTCCGACGATCGACGTAGCCGAGCCGCACCTGCACTCCCTGGACGACCGCCTGCTGGAGCACCCCGAGGAACGGAGGAGGCGGCGGCGCTTCGGCGCCCCAGCGCGCAGGATCGAGCACGATCGCCGAGGCCGCCTTCTCCGCTTCCTCACGGAACGTCTCGGGCAGCGCCTGCACGAGCTTGCGCAGCGCAGCCTTGGCCTCCGGGGTGACCGCCGACGCCGGCCCGGCGACGAGGAACAGCGTCCGCGCCTCGGCCGCTGTGAGACCGCTGAGGTCGGTGCGGGCGCCGCCCACCAGCGACCAACCGCCGTTGCGTCCAGGCTGCGAGTAGACGGGGATGCCTGCGATGGACAGCGCTTCGAGATCGCGGCGAGCGGTGCGGACCGACACCTCCAGCTCGGCCGCCACCTCGGCGGCGGTCACCCGCCCGCGAGCCTGGAGGAACAGCAGTGTGGCGACGAGGCGGTCGGCTCGCATGCGCTCATCATGCCCACGAACATGGCCATGTCCTGTCCATGTTCCTGCCACGACGTTCGCCGGCACGGACGGTACGGTGCGCACGAGTGAGGAGGGGTCGTCCCGGGTTGAGGGCGCAGCGCGCGCTCGCGTGCGTGATCGCGGCGGTGTCGCTCGCCGCGTGCACCGTCGACGCGGCCGCCGACGATGTG
>CAZGUH010000033.1:39000-43976 GCA_964529005.1 uncultured Ilumatobacteraceae bacterium
CGTCGCGGACACCGAGTTCGTGCCGACCGCCGTCGACGCCGCGGCCGCATCGCTGGCCGAGGGAAACCTGGCCGTGTCGGTGTCCGTGCTGCGCGACGGCCGGCCCGTGTACGGGCACGCCACCGGGACCCAGAACTCCGGCGAGGCGCTCACCACCGACACCCCGATGGTGCTCGCCAGCGTCAGCAAGCTGGTGACGGCGCTCACGGTCGCGCGGTTGATCGAGGCCGGCGAGATGGCGCTCCCCGATGCGGTCCCGTGGACGGAGATGGGTCTCGCCCACGATCCGGCCTGGGACGGCGTGGTCGTCGGCGAATTGCTCACCCACACGAGCGGGATGCCGGTCGCCCGCAGGTCCTGGTTCGACGATCCCGGGTCGTGCGCGATCCCGCTCCAGGAGGCGTTGGCGACCCCGCCGACGCCGGCGCGGGGCGCCTGGGTGTACTCGAACGGCAACTACTGCGCCCTCGGCCTGATGATCGAGGCGCGCACCGGAGCCACGTTCGCCGACGCGGCCCGCGAGCTCGTGTTCGACCCGCTCGGGATCACCGGGCCGCACCTGACGACGGTCGGCGCGGGCCCGTCCGACGGCCCGTACGCGCCCGGGATCGCCCGCCTCGAACGGCTCGGCGCTGCCGGGACGTGGATGGCGTCGTCGGACGACATCGCGGCGATGCTCGCCGGCGTGACGCCCGCCGATCAGCCGGTGCTGTCGTGGCCCGGCGTGATCGTCGACCAGTACGGCTGGGGCCACACGGGCACGGTCGACGGCGCCAAGGCGTGCGCATGGGTCATGGAGGCCGGCCGCACCGTGGTCGTCGCGATCGTCGCCGGCAACCGCCCCAGCACGGGCGGCAAGGTCTGCGACAGGATCGTGCCGGCCGTCGCCGCGGACCTCGGCATCTGGGCCGACAAGCCGGTGCGCAGCCCGGTCTGAGCGGACCGACCGGCTGTCAGCAGCCGGTCACCAGCGTCGCCGGCCGGACACCGCGCATCGAGCTGACGACCGCCAGCTCGTCGCACGCGGCGAGGTCGGCGGCGAGGATCACCCGCTCGCGCACGCGGCCCTCGGCGAGCAGGGCCGCGCGGCCGACGCCCGCCAGGCCGCCGCTCGACAGGGGCGGTGTCCACCACTGGCCGCCCTCACGGAACAGCAGGTTGGCCACGGTGGTCTCGACAGCCTCGCCACGCTCGTTGACCAGCACGACGTCGTCGGCGCCGGGATGGGCGGCCCTGGCGGTGTCGTAGACGACGCGGTGCGTCGTCTTGTGAGCGCAGAACACGTCGTCGGACCTCACCGCCCGATCAGCGACGGCCAACTGCACGACCGCCGGCGCCACGTCGAGCGGGACGGCCTGCAGCTCGGCGACCCCGTCGCAGGCGAGCACGACCCGCAGCCGGTGCGGCTCGGCGGGCTTGCCCAGGTCCGCGATGCGCCGCGCGATCCCCTCGCGATCGAACGGAAAGCCGAACCACCCCGCGGAGCTCGCCAGCCGGGCGAGATGGCGGTCGAGATGCCGCGGTCCCTCCCGGTCGAGCAGCATCGTCTCCAGCAGGCAGAAACGCGGCCAGCCGGCACGAAGCACCTCCACCTTGGCGTCGACCTCGCGATCCTCCGCTGCCGGATGCGACGACCACGTGATGCCCGCGCCGGCGCCGTAGTCGACGGTCCCGCTGGCGCGGTCGACGACGGCCGTGCGGATGGCGACGCTCAAGCGCGCCCGCGGCCCCTGTCCCGGCGGGGCGAGCAGCCCGATCGTGCCGGTGTGGATGCCGCGCGGGCGCGGCTCGAGCGTGTCGATCAGCCGCATCGCGGCGGTCTTCGGCGCGCCGGTCACCGATCCGCAGGGAAACGTCGCGCTCAGAACCGCGTCGAGATCGAGGCCGGGGCGCGCCACCGCGGTCACGGTGGAGGTCATCTGCCAGACGGTCTCGTAGCGCTCGACGTCGAACAGCGCGGGCACGCGGACACCGCCGTTGGCCGCGATGCGGCCGAGGTCGTTGCGCACGAGGTCGACGATCATCACGTTCTCGGCGCGGTCCTTCTCCGACGCCGCGAGGTCGCGCCCGGCGCACTCGTCGTGCTCGGGTCGCACGGCGCGGCGAGCCGTGCCCTTCATCGGCTTGCAGGCGAGCAGGTCGCCGTCCCACACGAGGAACTGCTCCGGCGACGCCGACACGATCGCCGCGTCGCCGAGGTCGACGAAGGCGTGGAACGCGCCCCGCTGCGCGCTCGCCATCGCCACGTAGAGATCGAACGGACCGCCGTCGAGCTCGCCGACGAAGTGATCGGAGATGTTGACCTGATAGACGTTGCCCTCGGCGATCTCCTCACGCACCCGCTCGACCGCGGCGCGGAACCACTCACTGCCCGGATCGCGGCGCAGGTTGCGCACCGCGGCGGCGCGCAGCGGCAGGGTCTCGATCGGCGCGGCGGGCGCGCATCGTTCGAACGCGGCGAACCACGCCAGCGGCAGCGTGCCGGCGCACGGGCGCGCGGGGAACGACCCGTCGAACGCCGCGCCCGCCTCGTACGTGAGGAAGCCGGCGACCCAGCGTCCCCCGCGGGCCGCGGCGTCGGCGGCGCGGACCACCGCACGCACGTCGGCGACGTCGGTCGCCGTCCACACGTCGACGGGGTCGCGCAGTTCCGTCGCCACGCCGAGGCGCACGTCGTCGAAGCGCACGAACATCGCCTCCGAGCGTGGCAGATCAGACCGATCCTGCACACCTCGGTTCGTATCCACCCTGTGGGGGGCTCGTCTGTGTCGGCGTGCGACGCACTCGCTCGCACGCTCACGAACAGAACGGAGCACTCCATGGCCACCGCAACCAACCACCGGCTCGATGCCGAGAAGATCGCCCGCGCCACCCGGCCGGAGGTCGTCAACGTGCACGTCCCCCTCGAGCTCCTGTGGGACTTCGACCGCCTGACGAAGGTGAAGAAGGACATCCTGGGCAAGCTGGGCTGCCTCGCCTGCACCTCGGGCTTCGACATCCGCTGGCGCGGCGCTCGCGACTTCGTCGTCAACCCCGCGCTGGAGGTCACAGCGCTCAACGAAATCGCGCGATGACGCACCTCGACCTCGGAGTCGGCCTGGCGCTCATGCCCGGGCTCGTCGAGCGGCTCGACCGCGTGTCCCACCTCGTCGACTGCCTCGAGGTGGAACCGCAGACGTTCTGGCTCGAGACCGGCGATCCGGTCCAGCCCTTCCGCCTCGTCGACGACGAGGTCGTGGAAATCCGCAACCGATTCGGAGCGCTGCTCGCGCACGGCGTCAGCGCTCCGGTCGGCGGGTCGCAGATCCCCGAGTCGGCCGTGGTCGACCTGTTCGCCGACACGGTCGCGCTGCTCGGCGCGCGGATGGCGAGCGAGCATCTGTCGTTCAACACCGCCAACGGACCCCACGGCCGGTTCGGCTCCGCGTTCTTCCTTCCGCCGCGCCAGACCATGGCGGGCGTCGAGACCGCGTGCGCGGCGATCGAGGCGGTCTCCGCCAACCTGTCCGTGCCGTTCCTCGTCGAGACGCCGGTGAGCTACCTGCGGCCACGCCGCGACGAGATGTCCGACGGCGCGTTCGTCGCCGAGGTCGCCCGGCGCGCCGGCTGTGGCATCCTGCTCGACCTGCACAACATCTGGGCCAACGAGCGCAACGGCCGCCAGAGCGCCCGCGAGTACGTCGCTCAGCTCCCCGCCGATCGGGTGTGGGAGATCCACCTCGCCGGCGGGTTCGACCGGCGCGGCTTCTGGCTCGACGCCCACAGCGGCGGCCTGCATCCCGACCTGCTGGCGCTCGCCGCCGATGTGCTGCCGGCCCTTCCACACGTGCGGGCGATCGTCTACGAGATCCTGCCCGAGTTCGTCGAGCAGGGCGGCCAGGACGTGCTGCGCCGCGACCTCGAGACCGTGCATCGCGTGGCCGACGCGGCGCGGCGTGCCGTCGTCGCGCGCCGGCGCGCGCAGGCCGCGCACCCGAGCAGCGGAGCGAGCGGCGGCGCAGCCTCGCCGGCCGTGGCAGCGGGCGGCAAGGGCCCGTCGCCGACCGTGTGGGAGGACACGCTCGCCGCGCTGGCGATCGGCCGCGCGGTCGACGACGCCGCGGCTCTCGCCGGCGATCTGGCCGGCGATCCGGGCGTCGATCTGCTGCGCGAACTCGTCGGCGCCGGCCGCTCGGGACGGATCGGCTCGAGCCTGCCGCTCACCATCGGCCTGCTCATCGCCCAGCACGGGCTCGCCGCGGTGGAGGACATGCTCGCCGAGCACGCGGCGATGACGTCTCCCGCGCTGTGGGGCTCGCAGGAGGGCCGCTCGTTCGCCGCCTGGGCGGCGACGCTCCACGCAGGCGACCCGCTCGTCGAGGCGGCCCTGGCGCTCGACCTCGCCGCCCTCGACAGCGTGCGCAGCGGCCGCGCTGCCCGGATCGAGATCGCGGTCGACCCCATCGAGCTGATCCGTGCGGTGCACTCCGGGGTCGTGTCCGACGGCATGGCGCGCGGCCGGTACGCGGTCACCGTGGGCGACGACGCGTTCTCGCCCGCCGCGACGTGACGGGCGCAGGCGTCACCAGTCGAAGCGGCCGACCACCCAGTACGCGCTGCCGTCGAAGACGCAGGCGACCGCGGCGACGGTGAGCTCGGCGTTGACGGCGATCTCGTAGTGGCTGGCGCTGTTGCGCCACTGCCCGAACGCCGTGCCGCAGCTCGACTGGTTCATCGCGATGACCTCCCACACGCCGCCGGCGTGGGCGAAGTTCTTCGTCGCCGCCATCTGGCTCGCCCAGTCGCACGCCCCGGCGTACAGCGACGAGCTCGCCGACAGCGGCGCGATGCCGAGGGCGGCGCGCCACTCGTTGAACGGCCCGACGCCGAGGTTCTGGCATCCCCCGGCTGGCCGGCTCTGCGGCGCGGCAGGCGGCATCGTCTCGGGCGGCGCGGTTTCGGGCGGGGCTGTCTCGGCAGGCGCGGTCGCGGGCGGC